>NZ_JBXWNG010000001.1:0-628126 GCF_059610245.1 Ruegeria sp. YTSA075
GCCTGCTCGCAAACACCGTCACAGCAGCATGCCGCGCAAACAAACTGCCAGAACCCGAAGGCCTGACGGCCTGAGCCGGCGTACTGGGCCCACACCCGGAACCAGATTGCTTAAGACATGATTTACCGCGCCCGCATGACCACGGGCGTGGTATTTCTTTGAAAAGCTTCCCTTGTGAAGTATATAGTGATAAGTATTATTTTCCAGATGGTTACGAGGTACGTCTGCATCTTCGCCAATATGTTTAGTGTTGATACGGCGCGGTGCATTTGAAGATAAGTATGGATACCAAAGTCAGTGAACTCAGAACGGCACTTACCCCTCAGCGCATGTGTGCCGCGTTCATTTTTCTTCCGTTGCTGGCATATGCCTTCCCACCGTTCATGGATACGGGTTTTTCATTTGGATTGCGCCTGCTGTTCTGGGTCGGCGTGATGACAATCGCTTTGGGCGCGATTTGTGTGACCCGGAAGCTTTTGCGAGACAAGCTGATACTGGTGAAACTGCCGCTGCGCGACCTGGCTTTCGCGGCGGTGATCTTGGTGTTTCTGACACCGCTGCTGTGGCTGCTGGCTTGGTGTTTGTTCACCTATACCGGAAAGATGGTGCCCGAGGTTAAATCGGTTGCCGCTTATGGCGCACTGTTTGCCACGGGCCTTGTGCTTGTGCGTCGCGGTGATTTGCATGCTGGCAGCGGGGAACCTATGCCCCCGGAGTTGCCACGTCTGGTCAGGCGATTGCCTGAAGGATTTGAGGGGCAGATTTACCGGCTGACCGTACGGGATCACTATGTGGACGTTGTCACCTCAGACGGTGTCTTTTCGATCCGATCCCGGTTTACCGATGCGATTGCCGAGATGGAGCCTGTGCCGGGCCATTGCTCGCATCGCTCGCACTGGGTCACAGATGCCTCGATTTTGGGTGTTGAAAAGACGGGAGGTAAAACGCTTTTGCGTCTGGTCAATGGCGACCTGGTGCCGGTCAGCCGCAAATATAAGCCGAAGCTGGAAGAAGACGGGCTGATCTAACCCTCGCGTGGCATCGGGATCATCTGCGGGTTGGGCCCGGTTAGAATGGCCATCGCATCCTTTGCCATCAGATCTGACAGGGTGATGTCCGAGCTGCGTAAACCGCCCGTGTAGGTGCCATAGGCGGGCAGAATAAGCCGTTTCTGATCCAACAAGAAAGCCGGGCGCGAAATTGATCGCCCTCGGATAGACAGGCGTACCTTTGGGTGAAAATGGCCTGAGACTTCGCCCTTGGAATTTTCCTCAGCGATGTGTCGGAATACCAGTGGGCCTTTGGCCCATTCTGCCAGATGTGTCCCACCCAATTCGATAGGGCCGGGATCGTGGTTGCCTTCAATCCAGACCCATTCCCGACCGGCCTGCAGCGCTGCGATCTGCAGCTTCTCGGATTCTGCCAAGGTGGTTGAGGCAACCAGATCGTCGAAACTGTCACCCAGGCACAGAACGTTTTGTGCGCCTGTCGCATCCAGATCGGTCGATAGCCGATCCAGCGTATCCCGGCTGTCATAGGGAGGCAGGGTCAACCCGCCGCGCCGCGCCAGCCGTTCGGACTTGCCCAGATGCAGGTCTGAAACACACAGCATCCGCTGCTCCGCCCACCATAACGCACCCGAGGGAAGGGCGCGCAGCGCCTGTCCGCAAAACAAAAAGTCCAAACCGTTCATGGTACGTTCTTTGCTTGATTCCGCGCCACGCGCAAGAGGTTACAACTGGTTCAACCCGGCGGCTTCGAGAAGGCGCGCGCTTTCTTCAGCCAGCAATCGCTCCTCAGCTGCACCTTTGACCGGGATCTTCCCCACCTCCAGAAACAGCGGCGCGGCCAGTGGTGTGATGCGGTCCAGCCGCAGCAGATCAATCCGGTCGCCGATCCGCTCCACCATTGCCTCGATGCGCCCAAAATCAACCAGCCCGCGCATGGCCTCCTCTCGGGTGATCTGCATCAGCAGGTGGCCGGGGTCGTATTTCAGCAGCGTATCGTAGAGGATATCTGACGAAAACGTGGCCTGCCGTCCGCTTTTGCGTTGCCCGCCGGTGTTGCGTTCGATCAGGCCAGCGATTGTGGCCGAGGCACGAAAGGTGCGTTTCATGACGGCATTGCCGGCCAGCCATGTGTCCAAACCCTCTCGTAAAGCGTCGCGTTGGAACAGGGGGCTTGGATCGGTCACGGCATCCAAGCCCCAAATCAAGGTCGCGTAGTCCGTTGCGACAAAACCCAAGGGTGCGAGCCCGGTTTCTTCCATGCGTTTGGTTAGCAGCAAGCCCAAAGTCTGCTGGGCATTGCGTCCCGCGAAGCCGTAAACGCATAGGTGCTCTCGTCCGTCGCTTGGAAAGCTCTCAATCAGCAGGCGATCACGTTGGGGCAGTCGGGATATGTCCCTCTGCAAGGCCAACCAGTCTGCAGTGTGATGAGGCAACTGAGGCCAATCGGGTTGTGCGAACATGCGCAGGATGCGGTCGCTCAGCTGGGTGGAGGTGGCAAATTTCGTCCCTGCGAAGGTGGCAATTTTGGGTTTCTTATCGGCACGACGGCTGACCTCGACCACCATCTCACGCAACCCCTCATAGCGCACGATCTGGCCGCCGATCAGGAAGGTATCGCCAGGGGTGAGAGAGGCAGCAAACGCCTCTTCAACCTCGCCGAGGGGTTTGCCGCCTCGGTTACGCCTGAGCCGAACTTTCAGCGTATCCGTGTCCTGAATCGTGCCAAGGTTCATGCGGATGCGTGCCGCGGCGCGGGGGTCGCGTAACTGCCACAACCCGTCAGGGCGCTGTTGCAGTCTTTGCCACCGATCATAGGCGCGCAGGGCGTAGCCACCGGTAGCGCAGAAATCCAGACAGGCGTCGAATTCCGGGCGGGTCAGCTCGGCAAATGGCCCGGCCGAAGTCATCTCCGCGAACAGCGCATCGGCGTCGAACGGCCCTGCCGCCGCTGCGATCAGGATATGCTGGCACAACACGTCACGGGGGCCTGCGCCGCGTGGTTCTCCGTCCAGTTCATGGGCCTTGGCGGCCTCTAGCGCGGCGACGCATTCCACCACCTCGAACCGATTGGCGGGCACCAACAGGGCCTTGGACGGGGCGTTGTAGCGATGGTTTGCTCGCCCGATCCGCTGCACCAGCCGTTTGACATTCTTGGGGGCACCGATCTGGATAACCAGATCGACATCGCCCCAATCGATCCCTAGATCCAGAGAGCCGGTGCACACGATGGCGCGTAGGTCGCCCCTGACCATAGCTGCCTCGACCCGTTCACGCTGTTGGCGGTCCAGACTGCCATGGTGGATGCCGATGGGCAGGCCTTCATCATTGGCAAGCCATAGATTGTGAAAGAAAATCTCGGCCTGCGCGCGGGTGTTGTGAAAGATCAAAGTTATTTTGTGCTGGCGGATTTGGTCTAGCACCGCGGGGATTGCATAAGCCGCGCCGCCGCCGGACCACGGCGGCATGTCCTCGGTTTCCAACATCGCAATATCAGGATCAGGCCCGGGATCGGCCTGAATGATGCGGCAAGGGTCCGGATGCCGTGCCAGAAAGCGGGCGATGCCTTCGGGGTCTTCGACCGTTGCCGACAGACCCACGCGACGCAGGTTCGGGCACAAGGTCTGCAACCGCGCGAGTGCCAGCATCAACTGATCTCCACGCTTGCTTTCAGCGAGGGCATGGATTTCATCCACGACGACCCGTTGCACCCCTTCAAACATACGCGGCGCATCCTCGTAGGAGGTCAGCAGGGCCAGGCTTTCGGGCGTCGTCAGCAGAATATGCGGTGGGTCTGCCCGCTGGCGTTTCTTCTGGGTGGCCGAGGTGTCGCCAGTGCGATCCTCGATGCGGATTGGCAGGCCGATCTCCTCCACCGGCGCGCGCAGGTTGCGTTTGATGTCCGCTGCCAGAGCCTTCAACGGCGAGACATAGATCGTGTGCAACCCTTGGCGGCCGCCTTCCGCCAGTTCGGCCAGAGAGGGCAGAAACCCGGCCATCGTCTTGCCGCCCCCGGTGGGGGCAATCAGCAAGGTGGCCGCGTCCTGCGCCCGGTCGAACATGTGTTGCTGATGCGGGTGGATGGACCAACCTTTGGCTGAAAACCAATCGGTGATCCGGGCGGGAATCTGCGTCATGGCCGCAGACTAACCGCCCTTGTGTCAGAATGGCACAGCGTTATTTGACGATCTTCTCGTCCTTGACGAACATGTTGGCCCAAGCCCGGTCGATCAGATCGGGGCTCATCTGATAAGGGATGCCCTCGAATTCGCAGATCGAAATCATCTGGTCGATCAGGAAGATCGGCTGGTAGTTCGCATAGATGTTATCGATGGTCGGGTATTTGACCTTGAGCAGATGAACCAGCGCGGCCTCATCCAGTGGCATGCCGCGTTTGCGGGCGACCATGGCGAAGATTTTCAGGAAGTTTTCCTGGTTCGGACCATCGATCTTGATCTTGAAGAAGATCCGGCGCAGGGCGGCTTGGTCAAAGATTTCATTCGGGTGGAAGTTGGTCGAGAAGATAACCAGTGTATCAAACGGCACCTCGAATTTCTCACCCGATTGCAGGCCGAGGATATCCTTGTTTTCTTCCAGTGGAACAATCCAGCGGTTGACCAGCGCCTGTGGCGGTTCTGCCTGACGGCCAAGGTCGTCCACGATGAAGATGCCACCGGTTGATTTCAACTGCAGCGGGGCTTGATAGGTTCGCGCGGTGGGGTTGTAAACCAGATCCAGCATGCTGAGCGACAGTTCACCACCTGTCACCACGGTCGGACGTTCGCACTGAACATAGCGTGAATCGAACCGTTTGCGGCGGCGCAGGCTGTTAGGGTCATCGGCTTCCTGCTCGATTGCTGTGTGCACAATCGGGTCATAGACGGTGATCACCTGACCCGCATATTCGATGGCGTACGGGACATAGACATTGTCGCCCAATGCATCGCGGATACCGTTCGAGATCGAGGACTTACCGTTCCCCGGAGGACCATACATCAGGATTGAGCGCCCTGCGCTGACCGCGGGGCCCAGGTGATCCAGCAGGCTGTCGGGCAGAACCAGATGGCCCATCGCGCTGACCAATTGGTCACGGGTGACCTGAATGTTGCGGATAGACTGACGTTTGACTTGCTCGCGGTACACATCCAGCGGAACAGGCATGGCGCCGAAATACTCTGACTGGCTCAGCGCGTCCAGGGCACGGGCCTTGCCTGCGTCGGTCAGCTGATATCCCATCTCGTTACCGCTATTGGCGTTCAGGGTGCCCGTGGCTTCCAGCAGTTTCTGTTCGCGCGCGATGTCGATCAGTTCCTGTGTGACAGCGCCGGGCAGGCAGATCGCCTCGGCCACTTCGGATACGGTGCTGGCATTCTTGCGAAACACCGTTTTCAGCATAATGTCCCGCATCATCACCAGCGGAAGCTGCATTTCGCCCAATCCCTTAGGCGCAGGAGGGGCCATCACGGCGGAGGTTTGCATATTCATGCGCGGCGCTCGTCTATCCAGAAATCACACACATGCCCGCAGAGGGGCCACTTGCGGGAAATCTGGCCCAGCTTTGTGGCGGGACCAAGGCAGCGGCATGGCGCACAGATGATAGTTTACGATCCGTAAACAGTGCCCAAAATCAGATACATGACCAAAGCCCCGGCCAGGGCGAGGCCCATCGGGAACTTCTTGCCGCGATCCCAGCTTTCCCAATGGGGCGCGATGGTGCGTAATCTGGTATGGCGGGCCAGCCGGTGAGTGGCAACGGCGCCCAGTACCGTTGCCAGCAGTATCGCGATCAGAACACCCAGGTCCTGAATCCAGACAAAGGGCGACGCAGCAGCCAGAAACTTTGCATCACCCGCACCAAAAGCACCGATGGCATTCAAAAGAATGCCCGCTACCAGCACAATAGGCAGATGCAGCAACTGCCAGATATATGGGGAAAAGGCGACCGGGAAGGGACCAAGCGAGCCGCTGATTGCCTCGGTAGACCAAGGGGGTAGGGCGATCAGCCCAACCACCACATAGATCATCGCCAAGGCGACAACCGCATGGTTCTTGATTTTCATATCCCTCATGTCTGTAAAGGCGACATACAGGCAGATCGGCAGGATGAACGGCAAGAACCAGATCGCCGCGCGAATAGGAATTTCCATTTAGGTAGAACTCTCAAGCGCGCGCAGAGATCTGACGGCTTCGTCAAAATGCTGCGGATGGGTCGAGATCGCCTCGCGGAACAGGTTCTTCGCGGTATTGATGTCGCCCTGTTTGACGGCTGAGATACCCATTGTGTTCAACAACTGCGCGCGTTCGACCTGTGACATCGGCACAACAGGCAGGCTGTAATTCCCTTGTGCCGAACGGGCCAGAACCAGGTTATTCTTTGCCGTAAACAAAGAGCTGTCCTGCCGAACGGCGTCGGAAAACAGGCGTTCGGCTTCGGCATACTGGCCCCGGGTCAGTTTGGAGTAGCCCCAGTTGTTCATGACGCTGCCGGGGCGGGTCGTCAGACCCATGGCTGTTTCATAGAAATGATCGGCGCGTTTCCATTCTTTTCTGGAATCAGCCACAACAGCCTCAAGCCGATAGCGCTTGAAGGTTTCATAGGTTGGGGGAACCGAATCCAACACAGTTTTTGCCTGCGCCCAATCGCCATTTCGAACCAGCGCATCCGCATATTCGACCTTATCGGAACTGTTTGTTCCCTTCATGGTCGTCACCCGTTTCCAGGCAGCGCTTGCTTCGGTGGTACGTTTTGCCCGGCCCAGCGAAACGGCCAGTCCACGCTGAAGATCGATTCGGTTGGGGTTCTTGGCGGCGGCGCCCTGAAAATAGGTCACCGCTTCGTTGGGATCTGAGGCGTTCAGAAGAACGTCGTTCAGGTTGGTTTCGTCGATGACGTTCACTTCCTGAAATGTGCGTTCAACCCGTTCTTCGGCGGATTCTTTTTCACACGCGGCCAGAACAAGCCCGCTCAGAAGGAGTGACGGAATCAAGAATTGTTGGCGCATTTTTGCGTCCTTTACTGCTCTTGCCTCGGTTACTGGCGTTTGCGCAGCGTAAATTGCCCGTCGCCGCGCTGTTCCAGTGTATATTCTTCTTCTTGCGGAGCAGTATTAACAGGATTTTCCATTTTTGCGAGTGCTAAGCGCAGATTGTCTCGGATTGCGTCACTTTCGCCATTATCCAGGGCAAAGGCGCGTTGAAACACCTGAGCGGCTTCGGGGTATTTCTGCTGCTCCATCAGCAATACCCCCAGATTGTTCCATGCTATGGGCCATTCGGTATCGTCTTCGACTGCACGCCTTAGCAAAGGTTCTGCCTGGCCCAAACGCCGCAATCCGAGATTGGCAGTACCCAGCGAGGTCAGGACTTGTGGCGTCATCCCCTGGTCAAGTGCGGCGCGGCTAAAGCTTTGCAAGGCAAGCTCATACTCTCCGACGGCCATCAGTCTGTTGCCGGTTGCAATGTTGTCGCTGGTTTGTCCATTGGGATCGACACCTGGCGCGTCCAGCCCGTTGGGCCGACCGATATCATCGCAAGAAACCACCGTGGCTATGACCACGGTGGCTTGAAGCAGTCGGCGAAGTCCGGGCCGGACACACCTGGTATTTGTGTTCATTGGCGCTTTATCCGCGGCCAAAGCTCGAAATGACATTTGCAGAGGGGCCAATCAGAATGATCAACAATGGTGGAACCGTCAGCATCATTGTGACCAGAGTCATTTTCGTAGGCAACTTATTTGCGGCTTCTTCAGCGCGCATGACGCGTTTGTCGCGCATCTCACCGGCATAAACCCGCAGGGCTTCGGCAATCGATGTACCGAATGTGGCCGACTGGATCATCACCGTCACGAAAGAGCTGACATCCTGCACACCACAGCGGGTGCCGAAGTCGCGGAGAACAGTGTCTTTGTCTTTGCCGGCCTTCATTTCATAGGCGACAACTTCGAATTCCTGCGCGATATCCGGATAGGATGATTTCATCTCACCGGCAACGCGGACAATGGCCTGATCCAGAGATTGCCCGGCCTCGACACAGACCAACATCAGGTCAAGCGTGTCAGGGAAGCCGGCGGTGATCGCCTCCTGCCGTTCCGCGACGCGGCGTGTGATCCAGTATTTCGGGATCATATAGCCGATACCGCCGGGCAGCAGGACCCGGATAATCTGCTGCTGGCCGGTGTATTCCTGATCTCCTGCCAACACCGTGATCAACATGACGCCCAGAACAATACCCGAAATACCCAGGGCAAACTGGGCAAAGTGGAAGAAACGCACAGCATCCTTGGACTGATACCCCGCTTGCCGCAGCTTTAGCTGAACGGCCGAATACTCTTCCTGGTCCTTGGGTTCTAGAAAGGTGGCGAACTTCTCAAGCTGCTCGTTCTGGCTGCCGTGGCGCAGCCTGTCCTTCTTGCCTTTCTTCGCCGTTTTGGGTGCGGCTGTTGAACGCTGAAGTTTTTTCAGCGGATCCTCAGGCTGGTTCATCATCAACGAAACAGCAACGCCGATCAGAACAAGGCCCAGAATACCCACAACGATCAGGGGGCCAAACTCACCCAGGTTCTGGGTCAGCAGGTCATTGATATTGTTCAGAAACTCCATGAGACCGCCCTCAGACCTTAATGTTGGTGATGATTTTCATGACGATCAGGTTCAACGTCAGCAGGATACCAACGACAAAACAGGCCGGAATGAACCAGGGATGATCCAGGACGTCGTCATAGTAGCCGGGGTCCTTGACCAGAATAAACACCAGACAGGCGATCGGGAAACCAGACAGGAACTTGCCGGACCACTGCGCCTCGGCCGTGATGGCTTTCACCCGACGGAACAGCCGGAAACGAGCGCGGATAACCTGCGCCAGACCGGCCAGAATTTCCGCAAGGTTACCACCGGATTGCTGCTGAATGCCGACAGCAACAGCCAGGAACCGCAAATCCTGCATATCCAACCGTTCTGCCATGTCTTTCAGCGCCTCGCCGACATCGCGACCATAGGCGCATTCGTCGGCGATCACACCGAACTCGGTTCCCAGCGGGTCCTGAACTTCGTTCGAAACCACCTGAATTGTCGAGACAAACGGGTTGCCCACACGAAGGGACCGGACCATCAGCTCCACGGCATCGGGTAGCTGCTCTTCGATCAGGCTCATCCGTTTTTTGGCTTTGTGGTTAACCCATGCGTAGACGCCCCCAATGCCAATCGCGATTGAAATCGCGATGCGCAGGGTGATTTCTGTGGCAGTGCCAATGCTGAGCCCCATGAACGCGACAACAGAGACCAAGCACATGATCATGATCAGCTGCCGTGGCGAGAATGCAATCGCGGCCTTTTGCGCTTTGTCTGCAAGCAATGAATACAGAGGGATGCTCTGCGATTTCATATGCTGCTGCATTTCCTTACGCAGCTGTTCCAATACCTGTTCGCGGCCGGCACCTTTTTCTAGCATGTCCAGACGGCGATTAACCCGGTTGTTCAGGCTGATGGATTTGCCGAACGCGACAAGATAGATGCCCTCGACCAGGGCAAGGACCCCCACAAATATGGCGACATAGATGATCGCCTCCATAGGCACATTCATACTAAGCTCTCCTACACTGTGGTTGGGTCATAAATCGACGCGGGCAGGTCAAAACCCCACAAACGGAACCGTTCCGAATAGTGGCTGCGTACACCGGTTGCGGTGAAGTGGCCGATGATCTTGTTGTCAGGCGTCAATCCAACACGTTGAAACTTAAAGATTTCCTGCATCGAAATAACGTCGCCTTCCATGCCGGTGATCTCGGTGATCGAGGTCATGCGGCGCGAGCCGTCCTGCAGACGGCTGGCCTGAACGATCAGGTTCACAGCGGATGAGATCTGGCTGCGGACCGCTTTGATCGGCATTTCGATCCCCGCCATCGCGATCATGTTTTCCAGGCGCGAGATACCATCGCGGGCCGAGTTGGCGTGGATCGTGGTCATAGAACCATCATGGCCGGTGTTCATGGCCTGCAACATGTCGATCACCTCGGCGCCACGCGTCTCGCCCACGATGATACGGTCAGGACGCATACGCAGTGCGTTTTTCAGACAGTCGCGTGGGCTGACCTCACCTTTGCCTTCCACGTTGGGCGGGCGGCTTTCCATCCGGCCTACATGGGTTTGTTGCAGCTGAAGTTCCGCCGTATCCTCAATGGTCAGGATGCGCTCGGCATTGTCGATAAAGCTGGACAGGGCGTTCAATGTGGTTGTCTTACCGGAACCTGTACCGCCCGAAACGATCACGTTCAGTCGGGTCGACACCGCGGCCTGCAAATAGACGGCCATTTCTTCGGTAAACGCACCGAAATTGACCAGATCATCGATACCCAGTTTATCTTTCTTAAACTTACGAATCGACACCAATGAGCCGTCCACCGCAATTGGCGGCACCATGGCGTTGAAACGCGACCCATCGGCCAGACGGGCGTCAACATAGGGGTTGGATTCATCAACTCGACGACCCACAGCGGATACGATCTTGTCGATGATCCGCATCAGGTGTTTTTCGTCCTTGAACGTGATGTCACTGATTTCCAGCTTACCGGCGCGTTCCACAAAGATCTGTTGCGGGCCGTTTACCAGAATATCGTTGACAGTGTCGTCCTGAAGCAGCGTTTCCAAGGGGCCAAGGCCTGTAACCTCGTCATAAAGTTCTTTGTTCAGCTGTGTCCGGTCTTCCCGGTTCAGAACAATGCTACGCGCTTCGAGAACTTCGCTGGCGATCGCGCTGATCTCTGAGCGCAGCTCGGATTCGTCCGCGTTTTCCAGTGCGGAAAGATTCAGGTTTTCTAGCAGTTCGCGGTGCAGTTCGATCTTGATTTCGCTCAGCCGCTCTTTGCGTTTGCGATCGCGATCAACACCGACCGCTTCCGCCGCTGCCTTCTGAACCGGCTTACGGGCGATGGCGGTTTGAGTCGGGGTATCTACAGTCGCGGCGTCTGCAGGCGCTTTGGCCGGCGTTTGCACCGGCTGCGCTTCGGGCTGTTTTTTGTATCTTGAAAACACGACTGATCCCCCCTTGGGATGGTTTTATGCGGCCTCGGCGTCACTACTGCCCAGGCTATGAAGTGATTTCGCCAGCTTCGCGAATTCGCGGCGCAGTGGGTTCTTGGCTGCGGCGTTGGCCAATGGCAGGCCGTGATCGCCGCTTTGCATCACAGGTTTTCCGCCATCCGGCAGTTGCAGATCAATGGAAATGCCAAGACTTTCACCCATGCGTTTTACACGGCCTTTACCATTCAGATCGGTGAATTTGGGCGCACGGTTCAGCGCGAAACGCAGTTTTTCGAACGGCAATTCTTCGGCTTGCAGGGCGCGTTTCAGGCGCAATGCGTTTTGGGCAGATCGCATATCCAGCTCGATCATGGCAAAATACACATGGGATGCCTGCAAAACGGTTTCTGACCAGTGAACCAGCGTTTTCGGCATGTCCACGACGACGTAGTCGAAATGCTTGCGCGCCATATCTATGACCCGCTGAATGTCTTCTGGCGTAATCAGATCCAGCGGCACCATGTCGGCCGGCGCAGTCAAAACCTGCAGCTTTTCTTCATAGGTTTGAAGCGCTTGCGAGAAGACTTCATCATCCATGGCTGCTGTGTCAGACAGCATTTCGAACACGGTCTCGCGGCGTGGCAAATCAAGGTAGGTTGAGACTGTGCCGAATTGCAGATCCAGATCGATCAGGCAAACCGTCGGGGCCTCCTTGTCAGACACGTTAGAGAGTTCCCACGCAAGGTTCACGGCCATGGTTGTTGAGCCGACACCTCCGGCCAGGCCATGTACGACGAACATTGCACCTTCTTTGGCATCACCGCCGGCCAACGGAACAGCCGCTGCGTGTGCAGCGGCAACCGGGTCGGGCTGGTTCATGCGTTCGATGGCTTCCTGCAATTCGCCTTCGGGTAGGGGGTAGGGGACAAACTCGTCCGCCCCCTTTCGCAGAAGCTGATGCAAGGATGCGGGTGTGACATCCTCGGCGATCAATACTACTTTGATTTTCTTTTCTTTCGCTTGTGCGATGATTTCGCCCATCAGGGAAAGGTTGTCTTCGTCTTCGCCATCAATGGCCAAGGCCACGAATTGCAGTGAATCGGCTTCGGGTTGACCGAAAAACGCCAATGCCTCGGCAAAACCAAGATCACCCCATCGCTCACCCAGAGCGGCCTCCATATCTTCGATCAACAGATCGAAGTTCTGGACGTCCCGGCTTATCGTGCAGGCCAGAATACCGGTGTTATCGTCATGCGGCGTCGCGCTGGTCATACAAACTACCCTCGTTGAAAGAGGCCAGCATTTCTTGCGGACGAAGATCACGCCGATTGATTTGCTGTCGCCCCTATGCGGTCAATTCAGGCCGCAGGTCACCCAATTGTTGACAATGTCGCTGTGAAGTTGGGCAAGAATTTGGCGCAAAAGAACCAATTGTAGGGAAATGGGCGACGATGTCGCCCATTTCGGGTGTATTATCAACCGTCGGCAGAGGTGCTAGACGATTCTTCAATATAGCTGGGCCGCGTTGCGCTATCGATGTACTCGCGATAGATGATGTCGGCGTACTTGCCATCCAATAGCTGTGATCTGCCGTCAGCAAAGCCCGATACTTCGGTAACAGTGCGACGGTTCCGCCGGTCACGATCCGGCGTGTCAATCAGTGGCCGCGTTTTGCCAAACGAGACCACCGCTTCGAGCCTGGAGCGTGAAATTCCCTGCTGAACCAGATAGTTAACCGCTGCTTGCGCGCGGCGCAGACCAAGGCTCTGGTTGTAGCTGGTCGATCCGACGGCGTCCGTATGACCATAAACGCGGAACCTCGCTTCTGGGAATTGTTTGATCCAGTCAGCCTGACGCCGCAGAATGGCCTGCGCCGAGGCATCCAGTTGCGCGCTGTTGAAGGCAAAGTTGATCTGGACCGGTACGTCTGCAGCGAATCTGCGGCTCAGGATCTGAGCGAATGTCAGCTCGCCATTCATGACCTGAATATTGTTTAGCGTCGCGTTGCCATATGCGCCCTGGTCGAGCTCATATCCAGCCTCGCGCGTACAGGCCGAGATGGCAACCGTAAGACCCAAGGTGATAATCCATTTGTTCATTGGTCTATCCTCCTTATCAATCCAGGACGTAGCCGTAGGAGCTGCCAAAGTCCTGCTTGGCAACCTCGGATGCAGCACCCGCACCTTGGCGATTCGTGCGTGCGACACGGCCCGTGACGAACAGGTCAAAATCGCTGGGTGGTTTGACGCGATCAGTTGGCAACGCAAGGGCTTCGCCGCGTGTTGGGCTGACCAAATGCGCAGTCACGATGATGACAAGCTCGCTCTGTTCACGTTGATAGTCGGCGCTACGGAAAAGCGCGCCCAGGATCGGAACATCGCCCAACCATGGGATCTGGTTGTTTTGATCGGTGAAATTATCCTGGAGTAGACCGGCGATTGCAAAGCTCTCACCATCCCGCAGTTCAATCGTCGTCTTCGCCAGACGCGTGATAAAGCTGGGTACGATGTCGCCATTGATCGTGAAGTTCGAACTTGTATCGATGGCCGATACGGCTGTACCCATTTCCAGGTTGATCAGGTCACCGTCCACCACGCGTGGTGTGAACTTCATTTCAACACCGAACTGTTTAAACTCGATTGCAACGACGCCATCGTCCTGCGGAACTGGGATTGGAACCTCACCACCTGCAAGGAAGGCCGCTTCTTGTCCGGAAAGGGCGGACAGATTGGGCTCCGCCAGATTTCGCACCAAACCTTTTGTTTCCAGTGCCTGAAGCAAAACATTGACCTGTGCCGAACCCACACCGAAGCCGAACAGCAACGTTCCGTCTTGGACCGAAACAGGGGGAACAAGGTTCTGAGGGTTGAAACCACCTGAAACGTCGCCGGCTCCGAAGGAAAGAGATGAAGAAAGCTGTTTCGCAACCGAGCGGTTCATCTCGGCAAAGCGAACTTTTAACATGACTTGCTGAACACCCCCGACCGACATCAGGTTCGATACGCGTTCAGGTGCATAGCGTTCTGCCAATTCAAGCGCACGTGCCAGCTTGGCTGAGCTTGAAACTGTGCCCGACAATACAATGCCGTCATTGGCGGTGCGGACCTCAATCGGCTCGGATGGCAGAATCTGACGCAGACGCTCTTTAAATTCTGTAACATCAGGCGCAACACGAACGCGCACATTTGCCAACAGCATGCCTGCGCCATCAAACAGCGTCAGGGTGGTCATGCCCGGTGTCTTACCCAAAACATAGATAGTCCGGTCTGAAAGCGATGAGATATCCGCAATGCCTGCATTGGCAATGCTAAGCTCGGCAAACGGCTGTTCGCTCTCCACAACGATCGCGCGATTCATCGGAACATCCAGTGTTTCCACCGTGCCCTTCTTTACCACACGAAGGGTTTCGGCCCAGGCGGCATCGCCGACCGGGCCCATAACAAGCGACAACCCCAGCAGGGTTGCGCTGATCCAGGAACGTATTGTCATGTGACCTGCCTCTCCGATCACGCCTCGTTTTTTTGGGTCTGATGCCCGATGGATTACAGAGTGCGCGAAAACCGAATTTATTGCAATAATCAATGGTTTCTGGAATTTTGTTTATGTGGACAATGGGCAACAATGACAAGAAATAGGCCGCGCTTGATGCGCGGCCTGATCTGATAACGTTCTGAATTGACGTCAGTTTGTGCAGGGGATTTGCGTCTCGAACGTGTCGCCGCCTTTTCGGATGCGTGTGGTGCAGACCTGCTCTTTCGCCTTTTCAGGCGCAGGCGCGATTTCTTCGATGCCCAACAGCTTTCTTTGGTCAACTTCGATTGCAGATGCGACCGATTCATCCTGTACACCAACAAGTGCCAAAGACAACCGACCAGTGTTCTGGGCCTGGGCAAGCGCCGCGACTTGCTCGGGTGTTGCAGCAACTGTCACGGTTCGAGCAATTGTCGTTTGCGACACGTCTGAACCTGCAGTCTGATCGACAGCAATCAATTGGATATTCGATTGAATCAAGCGGGTGATGCCACCGGCTGACCCCTCGGCGGTGCCACTCGAACCAGTCCAGTAGATATCAACATTGTCGCCCGGACGCAGGAAACCCGACACGCCCGATGCCACGTCAACGCTGATAGCGAAGGCGCGCATGCCTTTTTCCAAACGCGAGGTCAGGCCAGCCTTTTCGCCCGGCTCTGTGACTTTAACCGCTAGAATCGCTTCGTCTTTTTCCATCGTGCGGAGGATAAAACGTTCCTGCGGTCCAATTTCCGGAAACAGGACTGCCATCTCGGTGAAGGTGCCTTCGGGAATCGCGTTTTCGGGCCAATCGACGGCGCGAACGTCTTCCGGTGTCAGAGCTTCGCCATACTTCAGTGGCCGATTCGACACGTAAACAGTTACCGTGGGGATGACCTCGACCTGAGCATTCGCCAATGCCTCGGCTGCCGCCTGCTTCTGACGGGCCAGCTCGTTCTGGTACTCAGCTATATAGTTGCGCGCCATATAGACAGCGCCCCCCGCCAGAGCCACCCCGACAATCAGAACAAGTCCGAATACCGCTCGCATATTTGTACCTCACTTTTTCGCCGGTCGACTGGTTAGCGACAGTATCACTAATTTTGAACAGCATAATTCCTACAGATCAATTGTGTCGAAATATGGGACAAATTAGTCAATCGCACGGGATTCTTAATACTGTTGCACGAGTAGTTCTCTAACTCCGGCCAGCGAAGGACAGACCTAAACGCAACAAAAAAACGCCCTGCGTAGCTTGCAATGGCGTTTTCTGTTCTGGGTGTAAATGACCGTTGCTAAGTTTGTTTTAGCCGCCGCCCGAGCCGCCGCCATCGCCGGAGCCACCACTTGAACTACCGCCCGAAGACGAACCGCCGCTGGAACTTCCACCAGAGGACGATCCGCCACCCGATGAGGAGCCACCAGCGGTGCCCGCAGCCGTGAAACCGCCAGCATTGTCATTGTCGCCCGTACTGACGGTTGCGGATGTAAGTGCGGTGTTTACGTTCCCGCCGTAGCTGTTGGTCGCAGATGCGATTGCCAGATACAGGGCTGATCCGATGCCAATAATTAAGGCCGTCAACACAACCCAATCAACCGTTACAGCGCCGCCTTCGTCGTGCGAAAACTGCCTGATAAACTTCAACATCTCACCCCTCCGAGCCCATAGCTTGCTACGACCCAGGCACTGAAGTGGGTCGCTTACTCTGTAGTTTCGAGATCATATTTGCGTGATCTGAATGGCGGAAATAGGGCCAAAAATAGCACTTGGTGCCATAGTTTGTGAAAGATTGACTAAAATCATACAGCTAATGGTGCGTGCAGGCAGCCATGTGCGAAATCCATTCCGCCATAGAAAGCTAGCATTTTTCCTCCCACTGCACAGCTCAATCCAGCCGAGCGCTTTGCAAATAAAAAACCGCGCCATGTGTGGCGCGGTTTCAAATCTTAAGACTAAGCGATTGCTTAGTTGGTCGCGGTACCAGCTGTGGTCACACCACCTGCGGCAGAGTTGTCGCCGGTCGAGATGGTTGCACCGTTCAGCGCGGTGTTCACGTCGCCAGCAAGGCCGGTCGCGCCAGCCGAAATCTGCTGGTATGCAACGGCTGCCAGGCCGATGACTGCTGCGGTCAGAACAACCCAGTCAACTGTTACTGCGCCGTCTTCGTCTTTGCGGAAGTTCTTGATGAACTTGATCATGTTACGTCCCTCCTAAAGGATCTAATAAAGTCTGTTGAACCTTGGCGTCTTTCAGAGCTTTCTCTCTCGGTCCGCTCCAGTCCGTCTCGGTATGGGCTTATGTTTGACGGGTACGCGTGGCAGGAATTGGGCCAAACCCATATTTTTTTCTGTTTGATTTAACTTTTTCGATACGAATTGATTAACAGCATGATAACAATAAGAAAAAATATGTGATCACTCCTGTTTCACCGTGCCGGGCGGTGCAAAAAAGCGCCAAATGAGGCGAAATTGCCCCAATTCGCTTTGTTTTTCTGGCCTTGCGAGGCGTTTTGCGGTTCAACTTCCGTAAAAAGAGAGCATGAGGCAGGCAAATGAATCTCCGGGACGCACTTAAATGCGCCGGTGTGTTGGCGTTCCTAACAGTTGGTGTTGCGCCTTTAGGGGCAACCGAACCCGAACCACGTGGTGTATATAAAAGGATAAAGGCGCCGAAACCCGGTGAGCGCCCGCGCGTGACCGTCCAGATTTCGCCGCAAGAGCATGCCTCAAGACCATCCGCGCCCAGCACAGGGGCCGAACTTGTCGTGCCTGAAGTCATCAAGAAAGCCAAAGTTCCGCCAGCCACGGCGCCGAATGTCGGGGTTAAAAGCAACCCCAAGGGCTCATACAAGGCCTTCTGGGATAGAATCTCGCCGGATTTGGCCCAGGCTCGGGCCGGGCGATTGGAAGACGCAATCCAAGCCCTATCGGCGACCAGTGTGAAATCGCCCAGGCTGCAGACGTTGCAGACCATCGCACAGCAACAGGGCGTGGATATTCTGCGCTCAACAGTCGGCACAAACGTCTCGCCCGCTTTGGTGCTTGCTGTGATTGCAGTCGAATCGGCCGGACGCGCCGATGCCGTCAGTTCAGCCGGTGCGCAGGGATTGATGCAGCTGATGCCCGCAACTGCGGCGCGCTTTGGTGTGAATGATAGTTTCCAGCCGGATCAAAACATCGCTGGTGGCGTTAAATACCTGAATTGGCTGATGGAAGAGTTCGGTAACGATCCGATTCTGGTGTTGGCTGGATATAATGCGGGTGAGGGGGCCGTTAAAAAACATAGCGGGGTGCCACCCTATGTTGAAACGCGCGACTACGTTCCCAAGGTTCTGGCCGCGTTTCAGATCGCGCGTGCGCTGTGCGCGACGCCGCCTGATCTGATCTCGGACGGTTGCGTGTTTCAAACCGCCAACTGAAAAAGGCCCGCCACTCAGTGCGGGCCTTTTGTTGAATACGATAACTTAGTCGACGATTTTGGCCTGAGTCGCAGCGCGCATGTCGTCTTCGCTGACACCATCCGCCAGTTCGACGATCTTCAAACCACCCTCGACAACGTCCAGAACGCCCAGGTTTGTGATGATGAGATCCACCACGCCTTTGCCGGTCAGCGGAAGGGTGCATTCTTTCAGAACCTTCGAGTCACCGTGTTTGTTGGTGTGATCCATCACCACGATGACACGCCCAACACCGGCCACCAGATCCATCGCACCGCCCATACCCTTGACCAGCTTGCCAGGGATCATCCAGTTGGCCAGATCGCCTTTCTCGTCCACTTCCATCGCGCCCAGGATCGCTGCAGCGATTTTGCCGCCGCGGATCATGGCAAAGGATGTCGCGCTGTCGAAGTAGGATGTGCGGGACAGTTCGGTGATCGTCTGCTTGCCTGCGTTGATCAGGTCGGGGTCTTCCTCACCTTCGAACGGGAAGGGGCCCATGCCCAGCATACCGTTTTCGGATTGCAGCGTGATGTCCTTGTCACCCACATAGTTCGCCACCAGCGTCGGAATACCGATGCCGAGGTTCACATACATGCCGTCTTCCAGTTCCTCTGCCGCGCGCGCGGCCATTTGGTTCCGATCCCAGGGCATTATGCATCCTCCTTCTTGCGAGTGGTGCGCTGTTCGATACGCTTTTCATGGCTACCTTGGATGATGCGATGCACATAGATGCCGGGCAGATGGATAGAATCCGGGTCCAGTGAACCGCGCGGAACAATCTCTTCCACTTCGGCCACACAAATCTTGCCGCAGGTGGCGGCAGGAACGTTGAAGTTGCGGGCGGTCTTGCGGAACACCAGATTGCCGGTGTCATCGGCCTTCCAGGCCTTCACGATGGCCAGATCGGCAAAGATACCCTCTTCAAGGATGTAGGTCTCACCATTGAAGTCTTTGTGCTCTTTCCCGTTAGCTATCACGGTACCGACGCCGGTTTTGGTGTAGAAACCGGGGATCCCAGCACCACCCGCGCGCATCCGTTCGGCCAGTGTGCCTTGGGGATTGAACTCCAGCTCCAGCTCTCCGCTCAGATATTGGCGCATGAATTCCGCGTTCTCACCGACATAAGAACTGATCATTTTTTTGACCTGTTTGGTCTGCAGCAGGATGCCGATTCCGAAATCATCCACACCGGCATTATTCGACGCAAAGCTCAGGTCTTTGACGCCCGAATCCTTGATTGCCTCAAGCAACAACTCAGGAATGCCGCACAGGCCGAATCCGCCCGCCGCAATCAGCATGCCATCCGACAGCACTCCGTCGAGCGCCTCAGCGGCATTGGCATAGACTTTCTTCATGGAAAACTCCCCCAATGACATGGTGATGGGCAGGTTGTGCCGCCACGTCATTGGGAAGTCAATGAAACCAAGGGGGTGGTGGTATTTCTACCTACCCGGCCGCCTTTTTGGTGGTTTTCTTGGTGGCAGCCTTCTTTTTGGGTGCCGCCTTTTTCTTGGTGCCTTTCTTGGCCGCGCGCTCGTTAACCAGTTCGATGGCCATTTCTTGCGTCACATCTTCGGGCTTGATGTCCTTGGGAATGGTCGCGTTGACCTTTTCCCACTTCACATAAGGGCCATAGCGCCCGTCCAGCACCTGCATCGCGCCGCCATCGGGGTGTTCGCCCAGCTCTTTCAACGGTTTTGCAGCGGCGCGGCGCCCGCGCCCCGGGTTGGCCCGTTTTTCGGCCAGCATCTCGACGGCACGGTTCATGCCGATTTCAAACACATCGTTGGGGTCTTTGAGGTTGGCGTAGACCGGTTTGGCCTCATCCGCTAGCTGATGCATCAGATAGGGCCCGAAGCGACCGAAGTTCGAACTGATCATGCCGCCCTCGGGGTGCGCACCGATCTGGCGGGGCAGGGACAACAGCGTCAGGGCCTTCTCGAGGTCCATGTCATCCTTGCTCCACCCACGTGGGAGCGAAGCACGGGGGGGCTTCTTGTTCTCAGGCGTCGGTTCGCCGCGTTGAACGTAAGGGCCAAACCGTCCGGATTTCAGCCAAATCTCGTCACCAGCATCCTCGCCCAGCAGGCGCTCGTCACCTTCAGCGCCTTCTCCGGCAATCGGACGGGTATAGGTGCATTCGGGATAGTTGCCGCATCCGACGAACCCGCCGGTGCGAGAGGTTTTCAGATGCAATTGCCCTGTCCCGCATTTCGGGCATATACGAGGATCTGACCCGTCTTCGCGTGGCGGATAGAGTTGAGGCGCAAGCGCTTCGTCCAGTTTGTCCAGCACTTCCGAGATCCGAAGTTCTGACGTCTCGCCAATCGCGGCCGAGAAATCACGCCAGAACTTGCCCAGTAGCTCTTTGTAATCGCGCCCGCCTGCGCTGACGTCGTCCAGCTCTTCTTCCAGATTGGCCGTGAACTCATAGCCGACATATTGGCGGAAGAAATTCAGCAAAAAGATCGTGACGATCCGGCCCTTTTCTTCGGGGATTAGCCGGTTCTTGTCTTTACGCACATATTCCCGGTCCTGAATCGTGGTCACGATCGAGGCATAGGTTGAAGGCCGCCCGATCCCCAACTCTTCCATCCGCTTGACCAATGTGGCCTCGGTATAGCGTGGCGGAGGTTGGGTGTGATGCTGCAGGGCCAGAACGGATTCGTTATCGGATAGGATGGCGGCCTTGTCTTCTGCCTTTGAGACCTGATCCTTCAGCGAAGATTTGGCAAATTTCGCCGGATCGCCCTGCATGATCTGTGGCAAGCGCTTTTCATCATCATCGGCCACGTCATCGCGGCCTTCTTCATAAACGCGCATGAAGCCATCGAACAGAACAACCTGACCAGTCGCGCGCAGGCCAACCTGCCCGTCGTCGCTGCCGATCTCAACCGTTGTCCGCTCAAGGCGCGCTGCTGCCATCTGGCACGCGATGGTCCGCTTCCAGATCAGATCATAAAGCTTGCGCTGATCTTCATCGGTGACCTTCAGCGCCTTGGCATCGCGCGTCATATCCGTGGGGCGGATACATTCGTGCGCTTCCTGCGCGTTCTTGGCCTTGTTCTTGTACATACGCGGGCGGTCTGGCACGTATTCGCTGCCATATCTGTCAGCAATCGTGTCGCGAGTGGCAGCCACGGCTTCGGGGGCCATGTCGATGCCGTCGGTCCGCATATAAGTAATGTAGCCCGCCTCATACAGCCGCTGCGCCACTTGCATCGCGTGACGCGCGCCCATGCCGAACTTGCGGCTGGCCTCTTGTTGCAGGGTCGAGGTCATGAAGGGCGCGCTGGGGTTGCGGGCGGCGGGCTTGGCTTCGACCGAGATCACGCTCAGCGCGCGGCTGGTGATCGCCTGAACCGCCAGTTCGGCCTGCGTGGCATTGGCCAGATCGTGTTTGTCCAGTTTCTTGCCCGCTAAGGTGACCAGACGGGCCTCATAGGTCTGGCCGCGTGGGGTTTCGAACAGCGCCCGAACTGACCAGTATTCCACCGGCTTGAAAGCTTCGATCTCCATCTCGCGTTCGACGATCAGGCGCAGACAGACAGATTGTACGCGGCCTGCGGATTTCGCACCGGGCAGCTTGCGCCACAGAACCGGAGACAGGTTGAACCCCACAAGGTAGTCCAGCGCGCGGCGGGCCAGATAGGCCTCGACCAGCGGCATGTCGACCTGGCGTGGGTTCTGCATCGCCTCGGTCACGGCCTCTTTGGTAATGGCATTGAAGGTGACGCGGCTGACCGGCGTGTCTTTCTTGATCGAGCGGCGCTTGGTCAACGCCTCTTGCAAGTGCCAACTGATCGCCTCGCCCTCGCGATCCGGGTCAGTCGCAAGAATCAGCGCGTTGTCTTCTTTCAGCGCATCAGCGATGGCTTTGACATGTTTGCGGCTGTCATTGCCCACTTCCCATGTCATCGAAAATTCATGGTCCGGATCGACCGATCCATCCTTTGGCGGCAGGTCACGAACATGCCCGTAAGAGGCCAAAACCGTGTAGTCCGGACCAAGATACTTATTGATCGTTTTGGCTTTGGCAGGAGATTCTACAACAACTACGGGCATTTAAGAGGAATCCTTGCTCGACAGACTTTGCGCGTTTTATGGCCGTGCAAGATGTGTGCGACAAGATCGAATTGTCAATGCGTTCCTTTGGCGCCAGGGCTGATGTGCCGAATCCCACCATTAAGCACGGATTGAAACAATAGGTTTAGCGGTCAACTGGCCAGTGACAACAGCCCGCCGGGCTGGCGTTGAATCCGTCCCTCCAGCTCCAGATCAACAAGGACCGGTCCGATTTCGCCTGCGCTTGCGGCGATGTCGCGGATCAGCTGGTCTTCGGCTATGGGCGACGGGCCCAGGCGCAGCAATACCTCATCATGCAAATCCGCTGGTTTGGCAGGGGCAGAGTCGATTGTCTCGCCTCCCGTTTCGTTTTGGGGGAACAGATTGGACTGATTTGGTGGCAGCGCGTCGATCACATCTTCTGCGGATCGGACCAGAGTCGCCCCGTCTCGGATCAGCGGGTTACATCCGGCGGCGCGTGCATCGAACGGGTGTCCGGGCACCGCCAGAACCTCGCGCCCTTGATCCAGAGCATCCCGCGCCGTGATCAGGCTGCCGGATTTCGCGGCGGCTTCGACGACAACCACGGCCTGAGCCAGCCCCGATATGATCCGGTTGCGGCGCGGGAAATGTCGCGCCTGTGGGGTTACGCCTATCGGCTGCTCGGACAGCCGCAGGCCCTTGATCGCAATAGTGTGGGCGAGTTCTGTGTTCTCGGCCGGGTAGATGACATCGACACCACCCGCCATGACGGCGATTGTCCCTGTCTCAAGCGACGCCATATGCGCTGCAGTATCAATGCCGCGCGCCAGGCCTGAAACGATGACATGATCCTTTTGCCCCAGCTCTTTCGCCAATCCGCGCGCCATCCGCGCGCCCAATGATGAACAGTTGCGGGCACCAACTATCGCGATGGCGGGTTTATGCAAAAGCGAAACATCGCCAATTGCCCAAAGGATCGGCGGGGCATCATTCAGATCATTCAACGCCTGTGGAAAATCGGCGGCCCCAAGGCACAAAAGCCGCGCTTTTGCGGCTTTTGCGGCCTTGAGCTCCGCCTCAATCACGCCGGGGGGGCAGATTTCATACCCTTCTATCCCGGCAGCGCGTGCCATTTCTGGCAGCGCGGCCAGCGCGTTCTGCGCCGAGCCATGTTCACGCAACAGCCGACGAAACGTCGCCGGACCAACCTTGCGTGAGCGCAACAGACGGAGCCAGGAAAACCGGTCCTCTTCCGTGGTGGGTGGGAGTGGGGGGTGATTGGAAGAAAGCTGCTCTTCGGTCATCCGATGCTCCGCCTGATTGCAAAACTGGTTTACGTCAGGGCGGGTTAACAGCCTGTAAATCGATGAAAATTAGCTGTGTTTCGTTTGTACCCATTGGTACTAAATTGCGTTATCCTCCTGATAACGAGACAAAAAACCCAAGCAGATTTTCTGGGCGCATTTGGCTGGCCGCCCTAGGTGCGCTGCCGCTCAGGCAGGCCGCATTAACCTAGAGCACCCCGGAAACTGATGATTCCGACTCAGGTGGCAGAGCCGCCAACGGTCAACCCGTCCATCAAGACGGTCGGCTGTCCGACACCGACAGGAACCCATTGGCCGTCTTTGCCGCAGGTGCCCATGCCCGGATCCAGTGCCATGTCATTGCCCAACCCTCGAATACGTTTCAGGGCCGAGGGGCCGTCGCCGATCAGGGTGGCGCCTTTTACCGGCGCGCCGATTTTGCCGTTTTCCACCCGGTAGGCCTCGGTGCAGGAAAAGACGAATTTCCCGTTGGTGATGTCCACCTGACCTCCGCCAAAGCCCACGGCCCAGATACCGTCTTTGATTGCCGCGACCAAAGCAGCCGGATCGCCCTGGCCGCCGAGCATGATGGTGTTTGTCATCCGAGGCATCGGCTTATGGGCATAGCTTTGGCGCCGCCCGTTACCGGTAGGCGTGACCCCCATCAGGCGGGCGTTCTGGCGATCCTGCATATAGCCTGTCAGAATGCCGTCTTCGATCAACACAGTGCGTGAACTTGGTGTGCCCTCATCATCCACACTGATCGAGCCGCGCCGATCTGCGATGGTGCCATCGTCCACAACGGTCACGCCCTTTGAGGCAATCTGCTGGCCCATCAACCCGGCAAAGGCCGAGCTGCCCTTGCGGTTAAAATCGCCTTCGAGCCCGTGTCCGATGGCTTCGTGCAGCAGGATGCCGGGCCAGCCGGGACCAAGCGCCACCTCCATCACTCCGGCAGGGGCGGGGATAGCCTCAAGGTTGACCAGCGCGATCCGCAAAGCCTCGCGGGCTTTGCCCTGCCAGTCGACAGGGTCGATCAGCCCACTCAGTCCCACGCGACCTCCGCCGCCGGCCGAGCCGTTTTCGCGGCGACCGTTCTGCTCGACGATGACCGAGATATTCACCCGAGTCATGGGGCGCACGTCGCGTACCAGCACGCCGTCCGGGCGCAAAATCTCGACCTCTTGCACGGTTGCCGCGATTGTGGCGCTAACCTGCACAACGCGCGGGTCCAAATCGCGGGCGAAGGCATCAATCTCACGCAGTGTTTCGATTTTTACTGGAAAGGAAGCGGATTCTATCGGGTCTTCATCTGTATAGAGCCGTGTGTTCGTGGCGCGCGGGGCCTCAGCCAGCGTCCCACCGCCGTCCCCGACCGCAAGGCGCGCGGTTTCGGCTGCCCGTTTCAGCGCCGGGACCGAGACATCGGTGGAATGCGCGTAGCCCGCGACATCGCCCTGGACCGCACGCAAGCCAAACCCCTCGGATGCGTCATAAGATGCGGTGCGCAACCGTCCGTCATCAAAAACAAGTGATTCTGATTTTCGACGCTCGACAAACAGCTCTCCATCCTCGGCCCCGGCGGTTGCCGATTGCAAAATTGCCAGCGCTTCATCCTGCGGAAGGGCGCTTTCAAACGGGCGAAACGGGGCCTGAGTCATGGGGTGGAACCTTTCGGGTTTGATCCAGATCAAAAATAGCGTCTGTTTGACGCAAGCATTTTGCTTTATCTACCAGCAGGAATATGGTTTTTAACGCGGCCAAAGACAACGGGAGAGGTGCGACCGATTCACACCTTTTCGCGAGAGACGCAAAGATCAAACGATCAGGACAGAACATGAAGAATGCTTTGATGCTTTCGGGGTTTATGACAGCCCTCTCCAGCCTTCCCGCCATGGCTCAGGACCTTGAGATCATTGGCAAGCCGGTCGATGGCGGCCTTGGGTTCCAGCCAGCAGCCACCAGCCTTGCTGAAGGTATCCACAAGTTGGACAACATGATTCTGGTGATCATCACCGCCATCTGTATCCTTGTGGCGGCGCTGCTGGTTTACTGCATTGTGCGCTACAATTCGCGCGTCAACCCGACCCCGGCGCGCTTTTCACACTATACCCCGGTCGAGATAGCATGGACCTTGGGTCCGATCGTGATTCTGGTCTTTATTGGTGCCTTCTCGCTACCGGTTCTGTTCAAGCAGCAGGAAATTCCCGAAGGGGACGTGGTGATCAAGGTTGTGGGCAACCAGTGGTACTGGACCTACGAATATGTCGACCATGATTTTGCCTTTGACAGCTATCTGCTGGGCCACCCGGCAACTTTGGACGAAGGTGCCCGCCCTGCAGATGCCGAAGTCACCCCGTTTGTTCTGGATGATGCCATGCGCGCTAAACTGGCCGATGCGGGCTATAGTGATGATGAGTGGCTGCTGGCCACCGACACCGCCGTGGTCGTTCCGGTTGGCAAGGTTGTTGTCATGCAGGTGACCGCCTCTGACGTGATCCATTCCTGGACCATTCCATCCTTCGGCGTGAAACAGGACGGTGTACCCGGACGTTTGGCCGAACTGTGGTTTGAAGCCGAAAAAGAAGGCATCTACTTTGGTCAGTGTTCGGAGCTCTGCGGCAAGGACCACGCCTATATGCCGATCACCGTAAAAGTGGTGAGCGAGGAGGCATATGAAGAGTGGCTGCAAGGTGCCATTGATGAGTATGCGGGGCTGCCGCAAGCCTATCAGGTGGCCTCTAACTGATAGCCATCCGGGTGGGATAAGCCCATCTGCCAAGAACGAGCAGGCTGCGCGGAAAATCGCGCAGTTTTCGCCCTAAAGGACCTGAAATGACCGACGCAAGCATCAATGCCAGCATTGCGACCGCTAAGGCGGACGAGGCCAGCTTTGGCGACTACTTCGCCCTGCTGAAGCCGCGTGTGATGTCGTTGGTTGTCTTCACGGCTCTGGTTGGCCTGCTGGCGGCGCCAACCCCGGTGCATCCCTTTGTGGGCTTCTGCGCGATTCTGTTCATCGCCATCGGTGGCGGCGCCTCCGGTGCGCTGAACATGTGGTGGGATGCGGATATCGACCGCGTCATGAAACGCACTAAGTCCCGACCCATCCCGTCGGGGAAAGTCGACGCAGGCGAAGCACTGGCGCTGGGGCTGACGCTGTCGGGCCTGTCGGTGATCATGCTGGGGCTGGCAACCAATTGGTTTGCAGGCGCGTTTCTGGCCTTCACCATCTTTTTCTATGTCGTCGTTTACACGATGTGGCTGAAGCGCACGACGCCGCAGAATATCGTCATCGGAGGCGCTGCGGGCGCGTTCCCGCCAGTGATTGGCTGGGTCGCCGCGACCGGCACCATGTCTATTGAACCCTGGCTGATGTTCGCGCTGACCTTCATGTGGACGCCACCGCATTTCTGGGCTCTGGCGCTGTTTATGCGTTCGGACTATGACGATGCGGGCGTGCCGATGCTGACCGTGACCCATGGCCGCAAATCGACCCGTTGGCATATCCTGGCCTATACCGTGCTGCTGGCCCTGCTGGCTATCGGCACAGCGTTCTCGGGCATCGGTGGACCGATTTACCTGACGGTTTCCATCATCCTCAACGCCTTGTTCCTGCGCGGCGCCTGGCAGATATCGCGTCGCAGTGAAGACGACGCCGAGGCGGATAACTTCAAGGTTGAACGCTCTTTCTTCAAGTTGTCGCTGCTCTATCTGTTCCTTCACTTCGGTGCCATTCTGGTTGAGGCATTGCTGAAGCCTTACGGTCTGGGAGGTTGGTCATGAGCCTGCGCAAAAGCCACGAATTGCATCAGCGCCGTTTTGGCCGCAATCTTGGCGTCGGCCTGACGCTGGCGGCCTTTATCGTGATCATCTTTGGCCTGACGGTTGTGAAAGTGTCCGGTACCGATTTCGGTATGGCCACGCAGGAGATACAGAACTGATGGCGATGTCTGGTCCTCAGAAAACGGTTTTGCAGACGGTCGGGGTTGTGATCCTGATGGGCAGCCTGGCCTGGGCTGCGGTACCGTTTTACGATTGGTTCTGCCGTGTCACCGGGTTTGGTGGCACGACGGGTGTGGCTGAGGCCGCCCCTGATGACATTCTGGACCGCACGATTACGGTGCGCTTCGACGCCTCCAAAGCCAAGGGTATGGCTTGGGAGTTCAAGCCCGTCGAACGTGAAATGGAAGTGCGCATCGGTGAGACCGGACTGGCCTTCTACGAGGCCTACAATCCAACCGATCGCCCGATTGCCGGGCAGGCATCCTACAATGTGGCGCCTTATTCGGCAGGTGGGTATTTCCAAAAGATCGCTTGTTTCTGCTTTGAGGAACAGGTGCTGCAACCTGGCGAACGGGTTGAGATGCCGGTTACCTTCTTCGTCGACCCTGAACTGGTCGAGGATCTGGAAGCGAAGTATGTGCATACGATCACTCTATCGTATACATTCTACGAAATTGACCTGCCCGAGGGTTATGCAACCCTGGACGTGCAGGCAGATACAAATACGAACTAACGCCTTTAGGTGAGGGACACTGATGGCACACGCAAAAGACCATGACTACCACATTCTAAACCCCTCGATCTGGCCGCTTGTCGGCGCGATTGGTGGGTTTGTGATGCTGTTCGGAGCCGTATTGTGGATGCACGGGGTAACCCCGTGGATGTTCTGGGCTGGCCTTGTAGCCGTTCTTTACACCATGTTTGCCTGGTGGTCCGAAGTGGTGGTCGAAAGCCGTCAGGGCGATCACACCCCAGTTGTGCGCATCGGCCTGCGCTATGGTTTCATCCTGTTCGTGATGTCCGAGGTGATGTTCTTCTTTGCCTGGTTCTGGTCGTTCTTCAAACATCGCATGTACCCGATGTATGACTATGCAGGAACCGAGTACATCCAGCCGGATATTCACGCCGTTGACCCGTTCCACCTGCCGCTGATCAACACTCTGGTCCTGTTGCTGTCGGGGTGTGCGATCACCTGGGCGCACCACGCGCTGGTGCATGACAATGACCGCAAGGCGCTGATCAATGGTCTCGCCATCGGTATTGTTCTGGGCATCGCCTTTACCGCGTTGCAGGCGTTTGAATACTATGAACTGCTGGCGCATGAAGACTGGAAGTTCGGTGGCGACCAATTCTATTCGAACTTCTTCATGGCGACCGGTTTCCACGGTTTCCACGTGATCATCGGAACCATCTTCCTGTCGGTCTGTCTGATCCGGGCGCTCAAGGGTGATTTTACACCTGAAAAGCATGTCGGGTTCGAGGCTGCGGCCTGGTACTGGCACTTCGTGGACGTCGTCTGGCTGTTCCTCTTCTTCGCCGTCTACATCTGGGGTCAGGCCCCGCTGATGTAATGCCGGTGAGGCTGTTCAATTGCAAAAGCCGCCCTTTGGGGCGGCTTTTTCTCTATTCGGGGCGCAAGATTGCGCCCCATACAATTGCGTGGTTGCATTTCGGTGCACGCGCCCCGTAACAAGACGCCGGTTCCTGCAACGAGCGATAGTCTGATATGCGCCGCACTTTGTTTCTGCTGATCTTCGGTCTCGCCGGGTTGGGCGTGCTGGTGTCGCTGGGCATTTGGCAGGTGCAGCGTCTGGCGTGGAAAGAGCGTGTTTTGTCCGTGATCGAAGCGCGCCTCTCTGCCGCCCCGATTGGCCTGCCGTCGCAGATTTCCGAAGGCGAACACAAATACCTGCCGGTCTCGGTTTCTGGAGAAATGGAGCCCGGCGAAATTCACGTTCTGGTTTCGGTCAAGCAAGTTGGGGCAGGGTACCGCATTGTCCAATCCTTCCGCACTGGGGACCGCACCGTTCTGGTGGATCGCGGCTTTGTGCCGACGACTGCCAAGCAGGCCGAGCGTCTGACGGGTCCGATGGAGGTGACAGGCAATCTGCACTGGCCCGACGAGATCGACAGCTATACGCCTGAACCGGATATCGAAGAAAACATCTGGTTTGCACGCGATGTGCCCGCTTTGGCCGCCGCGTTGGGCGCCGAGCCGGTGATGCTGATCGCGCGGTCGCAAACCGACCCGAATGTAACACCGCTGCCGGTCGATACGGCGGGCATCCCGAACGATCATCTGCAATACGCAATCACCTGGTTTGGTCTGGCGCTGGTCTGGGCCGCGATGACCGGGTACTTCCTGTGGCGCAGCCGTGCCAATTCTGAAAGTGACGAGCCATGAAATATATCTCGACCCGTGGGCAGGCGCCCGAACTGACCTTTGAAGAGGCGATGCTGACCGGGCTGGCCCGGGATGGTGGCCTGTACCTGCCTGCCGAGATTCCGGTGATGTCGCAGGATGAGATCGCAGCGCTTGCCGGGCAACCCTATGAAGAGATCGCCTTTCGCGTGATGTGGCCTTATGTCAACGGTTCGTTTGGCGAAGATGAGTTCAAGGCGATCATCGCCCGTGCCTATCAGGGCTTTGGCCACGATGCCCGTGCGCCGTTGAAACAGCTGAACGAGAATCATTTCCTGCTGGAACTTTTCCATGGGCCCACGCTGGCTTTCAAGGATTTCGCCATGCAGCTGATCGGGCAGCTGTTCCAGGTTGCGTTGAACCGGCGCGGGGAACGAGTGACCATTGTGGGCGCGACCAGTGGGGATACTGGCTCGGCTGCGATTGAGGCGTTCCGGGGGTTGGACGCCGTGGATGTCTTTATCTTGTTCCCCCATGGGCGCGTGTCCGAGGTGCAGCGCCGGCAGATGACCACGCCTTCGGACAGCAATGTTCATGCGTTGGCCGTGGATGGCGATTTTGACGATTGTCAGGCCGCGTTGAAGGATATGTTCAACGATTTCGATTTTCGCGATGGCGTGAAACTGGCTGGCGTGAATTCGATCAACTTTGCGCGGGTATTGGCGCAGATCGTCTATTATTTCTCGGCAGCTGTCAGCCTGGGCGCACCGCGTCGCAAGGTCAGTTTTACCGTGCCCACCGGCAATTTCGGCGACATCTTCGCGGGCTATCTGGCCAAGCGCATGGGCCTGCCCATCGACCGTCTGGTAGTGGCGACCAACCAGAATGACATCCTGCACCGCTGCCTGTCGGGTGAGGGGTATTTCAAGGGCGCTACCATCCCCTCGATCAGCCCGTCGATGGATATTCAGGTCAGCTCGAACTTTGAACGTGCGCTTTATTATGCCTATGGCGAGGATGGCGGCGCCATAGCGCAGTTGATGGACGAACTGAAGACCGGTGGTTTCAACGTTAGCCAGGGCGCGATGGAAGCACTGCGCGAGAGCTTCGATTCGGGCCGTGTGTCCGAGGACGAAACGCTGGAGACGATCAAAAATACGTTAGCTCACAGCTCCGAACTGGTCTGTCCACACACTGCTGTGGGTATCAAGGTTGCAGAGGAACATCGTGCTGCGGATGTGCCGATGATTACCTTAGCCACGGCCCACCCCGCGAAATTCCCCGCGGCGGTCGAGAAGGCGAGCGGGGAACATCCGCCTCTTCCATCCCGCATGTCTGATCTGTATGAACGTCCAGAACGGGTGACCCGGATTGCCAATGATCTGGGGGCCCTTGAGGATCATATCAAAGGGCATATCGCTGAGTGACTGTCAGACAAGATCAGCTGAAGAACGGCTTTCGTATCGTCAGTGAACATATGCCGGGGCTGCAATCGGCGGCCATCGGCATCTGGGTGACCGCCGGCGGGCGGCATGAGCGGATTGAGCAGAACGGGATTGCGCATTTCCTTGAACATATGGCGTTCAAGGGAACCGAGCGTCGTTCCGCGCTACAAATCGCTGAGGCGATTGAGGATGTGGGCGGGTATATCAACGCCTATACCTCGCGCGAGGTGACGGCCTATTACGCGCGTGTTCTGAAGGATGATGTGGCGCTGGCGATTGATGTGATCGGTGACATCGTTCTGAACCCGGTGTTTGATCCGCGTGAGATCGAGGTTGAACGTGGCGTTATCCTGCAAGAGATCGGGCAGGCCTATGACACGCCCGACGATGTGATTTTTGACTGGCTGCAAGAGCAGAGCTATCACAATCAGCCGCTTGGTCGGACGATCCTTGGCCCGACGGAACGTGTCAGCGCGTTTTCGCGCGAGGACCTATCGGGTTTTGTGGCCGAGCATTACGGGCCGGAACAGATGATCCTATCTGCGGCGGGTGCGGTGGATCACGATCTGCTGATGAAACTGGCCGCAGAAATGTTTGGTCATCTGCAACCACGAAGAGGTTTGATCCCAGAGGCAGCCCGGTTTACCGGCGGTGAGGCGCGGCAGGAAAAAGATCTGGAGCAGGCGCATTTTGCGCTGGCGCTGGAAAGCCCCGGCTATCGCGATGACGCGATCTATACGGCGCAGATTTATTCGACCGCCCTGGGCGGGGGCATGTCCTCGCGCCTGTTCCAGGAGGTGCGGGAAACGCGCGGGCTGTGTTACACGATTTTTGCCCAGACCGGGGCATATGCGGATACTGGTACGACGACGATCTATGCCGGTACTTCGGCGGACCAGGTGGGAGAGTTGGCAACCATCACCATCGACGAGATGAAGCGCGCGGCAGAGGATATGAGTGCTGAAGAGGTCGCCAGAGCGCGCGCGCAGATGAAAGCCGGGATGCTGATGGGTCTGGAAAGCCCCTCGAACCGGGCCGAGCGTCTGGCGCGGTTGGTTCAGATTTGGGGCCGGGTGCCCTCGCTTGAGGATACCGTTGCAAAGATCGATGCCGTCGGCACCGAGGATGTGCGGCTTTTTGCTGAGCAAATGGCGGCACATGCGCCAGCGGCTCTGGCGCTGTATGGTCCGGTCTCGGGCGCGCCCTCTTTGTCTGATCTGCAGGAGAGGCGTGCGGCGTGATGCTGTTGGGCAGACGCAAGCTGAAACTCGAAACCGAGCGGCTGAGCTTGCGACCGCCCGTGCATTCCGATTTCAGCGCCTGGACCGCGCTGCGCCGGGCATCGAAAGACTATCTGACGCCATGGGAGCCGATTTGGGCTAAGGATCACCTGAGCCGCAAGTCCTTTACCAACCGGGTCTATTGGGCTCAACGTTCTGTCGCCAGTGGAACTGCGATTCCGCTGTTTCTGTTTCGGCGCGAAGATGACGTGCTGATCGGAGCGATCACGCTGGACAATATCCGGCGCGGCCCGGCTCAGGCAGGAACACTTGGGTATTGGACCGGCCAGGCCTTTGCCCGCAACGGGTATATGCGCGAAGCGATTGGCGCGATTGTGCATCACGCCTTCACACGGCTGGATCTGAGCCGGATCGAGGCGGCTTGCTTGCCCGAAAACGCGGCCTCTCGGGGGTTGCTGGAAAGTTCCGGATTCAAATACGAAGGCGTTGCGCAATCGTATTTGCAGATTGATGGACGGTGGCGGACGCATGTTTTGTATGCCAGCTTACGTTCGGACCGGCGCGGCAAGACCGACGCGGGATAGGGGGCTCTGCCCCCATCGCGGCGGGCCGCGACTCCCCCGGGATATTTTTGGCCAGATGAAGCAGGCGATCGGTTGCGTGAGACCGGTGGTGTTTCGCGTGGATTAGACGGCTCAGCGAAAACGCATGACTTGGTGGCGTTCTGCGCTACAGTTAGGTCATGCGCTGGTTGGTTGCAGCATTGATGGTGGCTTCAGGTGGGGCGTTTGCGCAGGAGCGGCGGCCGAGCCACTGCATCGCCATAGCGGATGCCGCACCTGGGATCGCGTTTGTTCACAAGGCCGCCTGGCAGGATCCTGTGCCGGTGTATTCGGTGCGGATCAGCTATGTGGCGCATGCGTCGTTTTTGATTCAAACGCGGGGCGGCTTGAATGCTGTCACAGATTTCACGGGTTTCATTGGGAGCGCCGATCTGATTCCGGACGTTGTCACGATGAACCACGCGCATAGTACACATTGGACCGCAAACCCGGACCCTGCAATCCCACATGTCTTGCCGGGATGGGGTGAGTTTGGTGAAGGCATTGATCATCACCTTGATTTGGGTGAAATGCTGGTGCGGAATGTTTCTACCGATATTCGGTCTGCCTATGGCGGGGTTGAGGAGCGGGGGAATTCGATCTTTGTGTTCGAAGTTGAGGGCCTGTGCATCGGCCATTTGGGGCATCTGCATCATGTGCCATCAGACGCGCAATTCGCGGCCCTTGGGCGGCTGGATGTGGTCATGGCAGCTGTGGATGGGGGCACGACCATGCCTTTGCCGGATATGATCACGGTTCTGAAGCGGTTGGAAAGCTCGGTCATTATCCCGATGCATTGGTTTTCCGGTTTCTCGCTGGATCGGTTCCTGGTGGATATCCGGGGTGAATTCCCGGTTGTACGCGAGGGCGTCTCAGAGATCACCGTCTCACTGCGCTCGTTGCCGGATCGGCCAACCGTTGTGGTGCTTGAACCGGAATATCTGATTGACCTGGAATAAGGCTTGTGGGTGCAGCGCACGTTGGGCAAGTAAGAGTTATGACCCTGAACCCTGCTGATGACAGAATTGCTGACCTGATCCGGGCCTCTGTGGGCATTGATGTGCTGCGCCCGATCTCAGAACGGTATCTGGAAGAGCCGCGCGGTCGTTTTGCCGGGCAGGCGGGGCTGCTGGCGTTGCCGCGCACGGTTGAAGAGGTATCTGCGCTTATCCGCTTGGCGTCTGACGAGGCGGTTGCCGTTCTGCCGTATGGTGGAGGCACAGGTTTGGTTGGTGGGCAGGTGATGAGCGATGGTCCAGCGCCGCTGTTGGTGTCACTGGAACGCATGACCGCGATCCGAGATGTCTATCCCACAGAAAACGTCATGATCGTCGAAGCAGGCGCCATTCTGTCGGATGCTCAAGCCGCGGCTGAGGCGGTAGATCGGTTGTTTCCCTTGTCGCTGGCCGCGCAGGGCTCTTGCCGGATTGGTGGCAACCTTGCGACCAACGCCGGTGGCGTCAATGTGCTGCGCTATGGGAACGCCCGCGATCTTTGTCTCGGTCTTGAGGCCGTGCTACCAAATGGGGAGATCTGGCATGGTCTCAGCCGATTACGAAAGGACAACACGGGTTACGATCTGCGCAACCTTCTGATTGGGTCCGAAGGAACGTTGGGGATTATTACGGCGGCGTCACTGAAGCTGTATCCGCAACCTGCGGCAACTGGGACGGCGATGTTTCAGGTGGCCTCCCCTGCGGCTGCGATTGACCTGCTCGCCGTTGCGAGGGATCAGGTGGGCGAGACGGTCAGCACATTCGAGCTGATCCATCGGCAGGGGTTTGACTTTCTGGCTGAGGTTTTGCCGGATGTGCGTCAACCCTTTGAAACCACACCGGATTGGTCGGTTTTGATCGAATTGGGGTTGCCAAAGGGGCAGGATCCCGTTGAGGTGCTGGAGGCTCTGTTCAGTACCGCAAACGCAAGCGGCCTGGTCAATGGCGGGGTGGTGGCGCAAAGCGAAACGCAGCGCCTGGAACTTTGGGCCGTTCGTGAACGTATTCCCGAAGCCAATCGCCTGATTGGGTCGGTGTCCAGCCACGACATTTCTGTGCCGATCTCGGCAATCCCTGAGTTCATTCAGCACGGGGCCGAGATCATCAGCGCATTGGGACCGTTCCGTATCAATTGTTTTGGTCATCTGGGGGATGGCAATCTGCACTACAATGTTTTTCCACCCAAAGGGCAAAGCCGGTCGGACTTTGAAGACGATCGCGTGGTGGTCAAACAGGCCGTACACGAGCTTGTCCATGCTTTTGAGGGCTCGGTGAGTGCAGAACATGGGATCGGGCGTTTGAAGACAGATGATCTGGAACGGTTTTCCGACCCAACCAAACTGTCCACCATGCGCGCGATCAAGGCCGCCTTAGATCCTAAAGGGATCATGAACCCGGGCGCGGTTCTAAAGATGTGATCACGGCCCAGATAAGACCGGGCCGTGATCCGTAATTGCTTACGACTCCGGCAGGATCACCTTGTCGATGACATGGATGACGCCGTTTGACGTTTCAATGTCGGCCTGAACCACATTTGCGTCATTGACCATAACGCCCGAATCCAGATCGATGGTGATGTCGCCGCCTTGAACGGTGGCTGCAGTCATGTCGTCAGACAGATCGCCAGACATCACTTTGCCTGGAACAACGTGATAGGTCAGAACTGCCACCAGTTGGTCTTTGTTTTCTGGCTTCAGCAGGTCAGCAACCGTGCCCTCGGGCAGGGCTGCAAAGGCCTCATCTGTTGGGGCAAACACTGTGAACGGGCCTTCGCCTTTCAGCGTATCGACCAGTTCGGCGGCTTGCACAGCGGCAACGAGTGTTTCAAAGCCGCCAGCGGCGACAGCGGTGTCCACGATGTCTTTGCCGTGACCATCGGCCATGGCCGAGGTGCTGAAAAGGATTGTTGCAACACTTGCGGCGGCGAATTTGCGGAACATGACGTAGTCTCCCTAAGTTGGGATGCTCTCAGTAGCATCACACGGAATACGGTCATCAATGGAAACAGATCAAAGCAAACGCGCAAAGAATTGGCTTGAAAACAGCCTTGTCCGGGCTAAGCCCGCGCCCTTTCAGATTTCCACTCAAAAATATGTGATTTCTTTCGGGTCAGAGCCCGTCGAATTCGCACAGGACATGTACATCCATGCCCATCTCTTCCAGCACTTTTCGGCCGCCAAGTTCGGGCAGATCGATAATGAACGAGCATGAGACGATCTCGCCTCCCAACCGTTCGATCAACTTGATCCCGGCAGCAGCGGTGCCGCCGGTGGCCAGCAGATCGTCGACCACTAGGATTTTTTCACCCGGTTGGATGGCGTCATCGTGAATCTCTACGATGGCCTCGCCATATTCCAGCTTGTAGTCCTGACTGATTGTGGTGCCGGGCAGCTTGCCCTTTTTGCGAATGGGCACAAAGCCAACGCTCAGCTGATGCGCAATCGCGCCGCCCAGAATGAATCCGCGTGCTTCAAGACCGACGACTTTATCAATGCGTTCACCTGCATAAGGGTGCAGCATTTGGTCGATGGCCATGCGAAAGCCACGTGGGTCGGCAAACAGCGTTGTCACATCGCGGAACATGATCCCTTCATGTGGGAAATCGACAATGGTCCGGATGTAATCTTTGACCGTTTTGGTTCTGGACATGAGGCAACCCTTTGGCGACAAAACACCCGGCGGTGTTTGGCCTATCGGGGCCGACCATGCAAGATAAGACTGCGTGATTGTGCCTATTTGCGGCTTTTGGAAATGGCGTTTGGCAGGCTGTAGTAGCGGTACAATGAAGCCGGTAGCCACGACAGGTGTGGTTTGCGCCAATTGCGCTGATCTCTCAAAAGAAATGCCTGGGCGGTTTGAAGGTTCATTGCCATATTCCTTTTTTTGTTGTTAGGTGCACGATATCTACAACCTCTATGCTGTGTATATACATTGCATCGCACAGAGAATCAAGGTTTTGACGGGAATAAGACGCGTGGCGAAGAAAGACGGTAAAGGTTCTGTTAAGAAAAACAGTCAATTAGTGTTGCGTCTGGATAAGGATGAACGCGATGCGTTTGTTGAACTGTGCAAAGAGCTGGACACTTCGGCCGCACGCGAAATTCGCCGCTTCATTCGCGGTTTCATGAAAGAAAACGCCGAAGACTAGCCTAGGCTGGGCGGCGCAGGACAGCGGTCGCCAGCCCCATTCCGATCAACGAGACCCCACCGAAACGCGTCAAAGCGGTGATCACTCCTGCGCGTCCAACCATCATCCGCAACCGATCTGCCAGCAACGCATAGGCCAGCGCATTCAGTGCGGCGAGCCCGACAAATGTGGCGATCAGAATAGCGAATTGCGGGCTCAGCGGGTCTGTGGGGCGTATGAATTGCGGGACAAAAGCAATGAAGAATGCGATGGATTTCGGGTTCAGGGCCGTGACAGCGGCAGCGTGCCCAAAAACGCTGCGCGCGGTCACATCGCGGCCAGTTTCCGCAGGGGCCAACCCGGCGGACGGTGCGCTGCGCAGCAGCTTGATCCCAAGCCAAACCAGATAGGCTGCGCCGATCCACTTCAGAATGGAAAAGAGCGTGGCCGACGCCAGCACCAAAGCGCCCAAGCCCAATAGCGAGGCGGTCATGGCAATCAAATCGCCCAAAGCCACCCCGGTGGCCGAAGCCACTGCCACGCTGCGGCCTTTGGACAAAGCATAGCTGAGCACAAGCAGAACGGTCGGTCCTGGGATCAAAAGCAGGGCGGTGGATGCGGCAACGAAAGCCAGCCAAAGGTCGAGGGACATGGTCGTTTCTCACAGTTGTTGTCGCTGGTTAGGGGCAAAGATGCATGCGCTCAGGGCCTGTATTCAAGATCGCACCAGGACAATAGCGCCCTCGGATTCGATTTTTGGGCGCGAATGTGATAATATTGCTCTGTTTTTAAGAAAGGAATTAATATGAAATTGTTCTCTAAGGCGCTGATTTGCGCAGTGTTAACCTTTGTTCCAACCGTTTCTTTCGCTTCCTGCGGTGAGGGTAAATATGCTTGCGGCAGCGGTTTTTGCTGCCCGAGTTCATAGGTGATCTGATGACACGCAGACTTGCGGCTCGATTGTCCGTGTTTGTCTTGATTGCGTGCCTGTTTGTTGCCGGTTGGTTTGTATTCTTCATACTGTCTGATGTGCACAAGGGCGATGTGATCAAATATCACGGAATGAATGTACAGCTAACCGCAGCCCCGTTTGAAGCAGGAGACCTTGTTCGTGTTTCTGCGGATGGGCAGCGAATGACGCGGTTATGTCAGATGAATATCTCAACGGGGGATAAGAATACTTATTACAAAAACAGTGAATACGTTAACGGGCTGAAAGAAACGTTGCCTGGGTTTGTCAAACTGGTCGAACGTACGCACGCTCGCTTTTCTGGCGACGAGATTGAACCTGATTTGCAGGAGTTTGAAGGCAGTCAACGCATTCGGTTTACCGGTACTGTATCTCGCCTCGAAAGAGATGACGTGATGCCGCATACCGAGGATAGCTGTGCCTGCGAACTGGCCCGTGCGCTGATGGCCAGAGCCAAAGTGTGCATCGTGACGAACTCATTGATCGAAACTCAACTGCTCTCACACGAGCAGGCCCTTGTTCCGGGGCGTGAGCGCATCCAGCGTGTCACGATTGGAGTAAAGTTCCGTTCTGATGGGATTTCGGTTGGGGACTTCTCGCAACTCTCCCATTGCCGCGGAGTGAACCCCGAGGCGCGTCTCGATCCAAACCCAAAATGCCCGGACAGTTATGGGCAAACAATGGATGTGCGGGTTCGTGACTTCCTGAACGTGATCCGCGAGAAGGACTTGCTGACCGCAATGGCGTCGAACTAACGTGAGACAGGTGGCAGGGCCAGGGTCATAGAACCCGGCCTGCCACCGCATCCAGCTTGAACAGCAAGGCAGGATCACGCTTCTCTGGCGCTGTCAGGATCGCATATTCCAGCGCCCTGTCGCAGCCATGCGGGCAGGGCGCACGCCCAGCCCCTAACAAAGCGGGCAGGCCTTTGACCAAAGCGCGGCCTTTTTCGGCATTTCCGGTTAGGGTTGCGATGATGGCCGTCACATCGACCTCGCCATGGTCAGGATGCCAACTGTCATAGTCCGTAACCATCGCAATTGAGGCATAGCAGAGCTCGGCCTCACGAGCTAATTTCGCTTCAGGCATATTGGTCATGCCGATCACATCACAACCCCATTGTTCGCGATACATCTTGGATTCGGCAAGTGTTGAGAACTGTGGCCCCTCCATCGCCAGATAGGTACCGCCGCGGTGGATGGTGATGCCTGCGGACTTACCGGCGGCCTCACACGCATCGCTGAGCCTTGGGCACGTCGGGTGGGCAACGCTCACATGCGCCACGCAACCTGTGCCAAAGAAGCTTTTCTCGCGCGCAAACGTCCGGTCAATGAACTGATCAACGATCACGAAGTCACCGGGCGCCATCTGCTCACGAAACGATCCGCAGGCCGAGACCGAGATGACATCAGTCACCTTTAGACGCTTCAGTGCGTCAATATTCGCACGATAGGGCACCTCGGTTGGCGAATGCACGTGCCCACGTCCGTGACGAGGCAGAAAGGCCATCTCGACGCCGTCCAGCGACCCGGTCAGGATCTGATCCGATGGGGCGCCCCATGGGGTGTCAACCGATACCCATTCTGCGTTTTCCAGCCCATCGATGTCATAAATGCCTGATCCCCCGATGACGGCGATTTTGGTTTGGGTCACGTTTGGCCTCCGCTGCGAAAATCTGATACCCGATTTCTGCGGGGCGGCGGGCGAATTGGCAAGTGCAGTCAACCGTTTGTGTGCGACATCGAGCAAACCTTACCTAGCTATGCGTCAAGCGCATATCGGATTCCCGCTGATGTGGTATCTCAACCGGACCTTAACCGGTAGAAGGCCCCTTTCGCGCGAACATAATGATCCACAGGACCGTCCCATGCCCCGAGCCATGCTGGCAAGCTTTGCCAACCGTATAGCCAAACCTGATCTGCGTTGGGTACCGGATGAGGGGTTGACCGTCTCGCGCCTGCGGATCGAGCTGTTGTCAGGTCTGACCGTTGCGCTGGCTCTGGTTCCCGAAGCGGTGGCCTTTGCCTTTGTTGCGGGAGTTCACCCACTGGTCGGCCTCTACGCGGCCTTTTTGGTTGGCCTGATCACCGCCCTGATCGGTGGTCGCCCCGGTATGATCTCGGGTGCAACGGGGGCTTTGGCTGTCGTCATGGTGGCCTTGGTCGCGCAGCATGGGGTCGAGTATCTGTTCGCGACCGTTGTTCTGATGGGCATCTTGCAGGTCATCGCTGGTGCCATGCACTGGGGCCGCTTCATTCGCCTTGTGCCGCATCCGGTGATGCTGGGCTTTGTGAACGGTCTGGCGATTGTGATCTTTCTGGCCCAGATGGGCCAGTTCAAAGTACCCGGCACCATGGAAAACACCGGCCACGGGATGAGCGGCGGTGAATGGCTGTCGGGGATGCAGCTTTATACCATGCTGGGTCTTGTGGCGCTGACCATGGCGGTGATCTGGGCGATGCCGCGTGTCACGCGCATCATCCCCGCGCCTCTGGCAGGCATCCTGGTTGTTGCGGCGCTTGTGATCGGTTTCGGTCTGGATGTTCCGCGCGTTGGCGATCTGGCGTCAATTGAGGGCGGTCTGCCTGCCTTTCACATTCCGATGGTTCCGCTGAACTGGGAAACCTTTGAGATCATCCTGCCCTATGCGGTCATTCTGGCGGCCATCGGTCTGATCGAATCCCTGCTGACCCTGAACCTTGTGGGCGAGATCACGGGCAAACGCGGCGGGGCCTCGCAGGAGTGTATCGCCCAGGGCGCATCAAATATCGTAACTGGCTTTTTCGGCGGCATGGGCGGCTGCGCGATGATAGGGCAATCGATGATCAACGTGAAATCCGGCGGTCGTACGCGGATTGCCGGGATCGCGGCGGCTTTGTTCCTGCTGATCTTTATTCTATTTGCCTCGCCGCTGATCGAACAAATCCCGCTGGCTGCGCTGGTTGGCGTGATGTTCATGGTGGTGATTGGCACCTTCGCCTGGAACTCATTCAAGATCATGCGAAAGGTGCCGTTGACGGATGCCTTTGTCATCGTGCTGGTCACGGTTGTGACGGTAATGGAAGACCTTGCGGTTGCGGTCGTTGTCGGCGTGATCGTCTCGGCGCTGGCCTATGCCTGGAACAACGCAAAGCGCATCCATGCTGTTACCCGCGACTCGGAGACTGAAAAAGGGGCCAAGGTTTATGAAATCCAAGGCCCGTTGTTTTTCGGATCATCTGACGGTTTCGTTGAACTGTTCGATGTGTCAAACGACCCCGATATCGTGGTTGTGGATTTCGCCGAGAGCCGGGTGGTGGATCAATCCGCTCTGCAGGCCATCGAAAACATCGCTGGCAAGTACGAAGCTGCCGGCAAACGCGTCATGCTGCGCCATCTCAGCCGCGACTGCCACAGGCTGCTCAATAAGGCGGGTCACCTGATGGTCGATAGCGACGATGACCCGGACTATGGTCTGGCCGTGGATTACTCTGTCCGAACCGGAATTCTGGGCGGGCACTGATCCAAAAAGGCGGCCATTGTGGCCGCCTTTTTCTTAACGCGCGATACGTTCCAACGCATCAACATCGCCTGATACTAGCGCATCTTCGGCACGCGCGATCTGCTCGGCGGGCCAATTCCACCACTCCAAGGCAAGCAGCCGCTCGATGATGTCGGACGGAAACCTGAACTTCCGAACCTCGGCAGGGTTACCCGTTGCGATGCCATATGGCGGGATCGTCCCGCGCACCACCGATCCGGCACCGATGATTGCCCCGTCCCCGATCCTCGCACCCGGCAGGATCAGGGCACCGTAACCGATCCAGACATCATTGCCGATTACGGTGTCTCGCGTGTCTGGCTGATACTCCAACAGCTTCTCTGGATCAAAAACCGGGAAGGGATAGCACGTCACCCCATCCATCGCATGGTTGGCAGATGACGTTATGAAGCGGGTGCCATGGGCGATTTGACAGAATTTTCCGATCACGAGTCGTTCGCGCGAAAACGGAAATAGAAACGGAGCCAGGCGGGCGGCCCAATCCGTTGGCGCGTCGAAATCCGAGGCATAGCTGTAGTCACCTGCAACAATGCAAGGATGATCGATAGCCTGGTTCAGGAACACAGTCCCCGGATGTTCGGTTCCATTGGGCAGGGTCACCGGGTATCGGCGTGAGGCGTGGGGCAGGGGCATTATTCATCGGGCCTAGATAGGCTGAACACCTCGGATACCACGGAATAGTCGCGGTATCCAAGTCGTGCCAGGGGTTGAAACGAGGTCACGTCGAACTTGCCATCCTTCATACAGTCATCGCGCAAATGCACGCCGATAACCTCGCCGAAAACAACTCGGTTTGCTTCGCCTGGCAGGGTGACGATCTGGGTCAGTTTGCATTCAAGCGCCGCGGGGACATTGGCGACCCGCGCACAGGGGATGGTTTCGCATTCTTCCGGCGTGAGGCCCGCATGGTGAAACTCATCCGTGTCTTTCGGTAGTGCGGCAGAGCTTGCGTTCATGGCATCCTGATGGGCCTGAGCCACAATGTTCACGCAGAACACACCGGTTGCTTCGATATTGGCAACGCTGTCTTTGGTACCATCCTGATCCGGCTTAGACGCCGTTGAGGCGAACATAACCTGCGGCGGGGTATAGGCGACGGCGTTGAAGAAGGAATAAGGGGCCAGATTGTTGATACCATCAGCACTGCGCGTTGAAATCCACCCGATCGGGCGCGGGGTGACGATGGCGTTGAAAGGATTATGCGGCAGTCCGTGGCCGTCTTCGGGGCGATAGAACATCTGATCTCCAAGCGTTTGCCCAAGGCGTATCGAAGTGCTAGGGCGAATGCCAGCAAGGAAAAGAGGGCAGGCGTGCAGCAATTCGGGATCAGGCCGGAAGAGCCGGACGATTGGTGGGAGGTTGAAGCCCTTTATGACCTGTGCTTTGCGCCAGGTCGGGAGGCACTGTCTTCCTATCGCTTGCGCGACGATGTTCCGCCTGTTTCCGGGCTGTCTCTGATCGCGCGCGATGGGCAGGGCATTCTGGCGGGTGCTATCAGGTTCTGGCCGGTCCATATCGGCACAGACGATGCGCTGTTATTGGGGCCGGTCGCCGTGCACCCGACGCGCCAAGGCGAAGGTTTGGGTGGGTTTCTAATCCACGCCGGTCTCGAGGCCGGGCGCGATCTGGGATGGCAGCGCGTCATGCTGGTGGGCGATGAACCGTACTATTCCCGGTTCGGCTTCGCCCGGTTGAGAGGTGTCGAGATGCCGCCTCCAACGAATCCGGATCGTATTCTGGGGTTGGATTTGAGCCCTGACGGATGGGATAATGTGGCGGGTTTCGTCACAAGATGGACACGCTGACCTATTGAAACTCTGACTGCAAACCCCGATCTGTTCAAAGAACGGAGGGATCAGATGCAGGACGTGGTTCTTGTTGAAGACATAGATGCCGAGGCAGAGTTGGACCGCTTGGCGCAGCATTATAGAACCGCGGGCGGTGCCGGGGTTCGACTGCTGAATGCACTGGGTGGGTCGGCTGAATCCCTGATCGACCAACTGCCTGATCCCGTACGCCAGGGTCTAACCGGAGCAACCGAGAGCGCACTTTGGTTGGCCATTCGGGCTGCGCAAGGGTCAAGGCGTGCTGTTCCGGATCAAGCACCTTGGGTGAATACAGCAGTTACCACCGCAATGGGCGCGGCCGGTGGCATTGGTGGCTTGTCGACGTCATTGGTCGAACTGCCAGCAACCACGGCGATGTTGTTGCGTTCCATCCAGGGAGCGGCCGCGCGCGAAGGCTTTGACCCGGCTGAGGAAAACGTCAAATTCGATTGCGTTCGTGTTTTGTCGGCAGCAGGCCCATTGTCATATGATGATGGGGCTGATTTGGGGTTCTTTTCCGTTCGACTGACGCTGACCGGACCAGCCATGCAGCGCCTGATCGCAGCGGTTGCGCCGCGGCTATCGATCGTTCTGGGGCAAAAACTTGCCGCGCAGTCTGTGCCGGTTCTAGGAGCATTGGCTGGTGGTGGAACCAACTATATCTATACCCGCTACTATCAGCAGATCGCACATGTACATTTTGGTCTGCGTCGGCTGGCGATTGACGCTGATATTCCGCACGACCAGCTGGTTCGGATGCTGTCATCTAGGATGTAGCTTGGCACCGGGAACCTTGGCTTGAACCGCATGATGTGGTATCAAAGGTCACTAGGGCCGCAAAATAAGATAAGAATAGCGGCTTCGCAGACAGGCTTGAACCTCTTGTGAAAGGGATGTCGTGATAGACGCCGGACTTTCATCCGATTTATGGCATGGTACGGAAAAGCTTGCGATTTTGCCGCAGGTATCCGCTTTGTGTTATCGGATAGAGCGCGGCCAACCCGAAGTTCTTTTGATAACAACACGACAGACCCGGCGTTGGATCATCCCCAAAGGTTGGTTGATGCCTGGACTGACAGCATCCGAAGCCGCGGCGCGGGAAGCCTGGGAAGAGGCAGGTGTCGTCGGAAAATGCGGTGACCAATCGCTGGGACAGTTCCCTTTCATAAAGATGCGACCCAGAAAGGGGCCGGTTCTGTGTATGGTCGATGTTTACCCGCTATACGTGAGAACCGTGGCCCAGGAGTTTCCGGAAAAAGGGCAGCGCAAGCGGCAATGGTGCTCTCTTAAGAAAGCGGCATCCAAGGTGGCCTCGCCCGAACTTGCCACCATTTTGCGTGCCTTTAAGTCGCGCCTGCATTGATACGCCTTACGTAGGGCTTGATATTGCCTTGCTGGTCGGTATCTATTCGGCCATCGCTTTTTTGGGTGAAAAATGATTCAATACGCGTTGAAATGCGTCGAAGGCCACACATTCGACAGTTGGTTCCAGTCAGCCGAAGCATTTGACAAGCTGGCAGCTGCTGGCCTTGTGACCTGTGCGGTCTGCGGATGTTCGCAGGTGGAAAAAGCGATCATGACACCTCGGGTACGCCCCGCGCGCAAGGCCGCGCCAAAACCCGAGGCATCGCCGCCCGCCAGTTCCAATGAGATCAGCGTGGCGACTCCCGCACCTGAAATTGAGAAAGCTCTGGCCGAGCTGCGCCGTAAGGTTGAGGAGAACTCGGACTATGTCGGTAAAGATTTTGCCAGCGAGGCCCGGAAGATTCATTTGGGCGAGGCACCCGAACGGTCGATCTATGGTGAGGCAAAGCCTGATGAGGCGAAAGCGCTGATAGAAGATGGCGTGCCCGTTGCACCATTGCCCTTTATGCCCAGCAGAAAGACGAATTGACCCATGCATGTTCTGATCACCGGGGCTAATCGTGGTATCGGCAAGGCCCTGGCAGATCGGTATCGCGCCGACGGGCATAGTGTCACCGGCACGGCCCGAGACAACAGTGCAGAGATACTGCTGGATGTCTCGGACACCGCGCATCATCAGGCCATGGCGCAGCAGCTACAGGGGCAGCCTCTGGACCTGTTGATCTGCAACGCTGGCGTCTATCTTGACAAGGGGCAGGGCCTTGAGGGCTATCCGGCTGACATGTGGGCGCAGAGTTTTGCGACGAATGTCACCGGGGTGTTCCTGACCGTTCAAGCTTTGCTGCCGAACATACGGGCCGCTGGCGGAAGGATCGCCATTCTCTCCTCGCAAATGGCGTCACATACCCGTGCGCCGGGCGGCAGCTACATCTATCGCGCGTCGAAGGCGGCAGCGCTGAATCTGGGGCGCAATCTGGCAACGGATCTGAAGGCCGACGGGGTAGCCGTCGGGATTTACCATCCGGGCTGGGTGCAGACGGATATGGGCGGATCGTCAGCGGATATTCATGTGGATCAGGCCGTTTCGGGCCTCATCAAACGCTTTGGCGCGCTCTCATTGGACAATACCGGCTGCTTTGAAACTTATGACGGCCAGCCGCACGCTTACTGAGCGCTCAGTGCCGCCTTGGGAAGCTCGTAAACCTCTCCGGGTTCGATGAAGATGATCAACAGATCACCGCGTGTTTCATAGCTGAGTTTCGAAGGCGAACTACTGGAATCCGGTACGCCATCGGTGAAATAGATGTTGCGCACCTCGCCATTGCCCAAGGCCACTGCCAGGGTGGCGCTGCCATCATCGCGGCGGCGAAGTTCTGCATTGCAGCTTTGCAGCGGGTCACCGGCATTGGCCGCGCACGGGACAGTGCCCAAAGCGTTCTGACCATCGGTTCCGGCCACGCTTGCATCCTGCGCCAAGGCGGGAGAGCACAGAACGGCGAAGGCGGCGGCAAAGCGGAGCATGAGTAACCTCTTGGAATGATTGCGAAGGGCAGGCTGACATTGTACCCGCGGATTGTAAAGCGGCTCTGCGTCGCAGGCAAAGCCTGATTGCGGCCTTGCCCTTGATCCCCCCCTCGCATATGAGGCACGGAACTAACAGCCCAAGGCACGGAGACAGTTGGCCTCATGCCCGTACTCGTGATGAAATTCGGTGGCACATCGGTTGCCAATCTTGATCGCATCCGCCGCGTGGCAAAGCGCGTGGGCGTTGAGGTGGCCAAGGGATATGACGTGATCGTCATTGTTTCGGCCATGTCCGGTAAAACGAATGAACTGGTGGGCTGGGTCAACGAAACCTCTCCCTTGTTCGATGCGCGAGAATATGACGCGGTGGTGTCTTCGGGTGAGAATGTGACGGCAGGCCTGATGGCATTGACGCTGCAGGAAATGGATATCCCGGCACGCAGCTGGCAAGGCTGGCAGGTGCCGTTGCTGACCAATGGCGCCCATTCCTCAGCGCGGATCGAGGAGATCCCGACTGACAACCTCAACCAGAAGTTTGGTGAGGGCATGAAAGTGGCCGTTGTGGCCGGGTTCCAGGGCCTGAGCCCTGAAGGGCGTATCACAACGCTGGGCCGGGGTGGGTCAGACACAACTGCCGTGGCGTTTGCCGCCGCTTTCGAGGCTGAGCGCTGTGACATCTACACGGATGTGGATGGGGTTTACACGACGGACCCGCGTATCTGTGAGAAGGCGCGCAAGCTTGAGAAAATCTCGTTCGAGGAAATGCTCGAACTGGCCTCTCTTGGCGCAAAGGTTCTGCAGACCCGCTCGGTCGAGTTGGCGATGCGCTATAAGGTGCGCCTGCGGGTGCTGTCCAGTTTCGAAGAACAATCCGACAATGCAGGCACGCTGGTCTGCGACGAGGAGGATATCATGGAATCCAATGTTGTGGCCGGTGTGGCCTATTCCCGCGACGAAGCCAAGATGACTGTGGTGTCGGTGGCTGACCGCCCGGGGATCGCGTCGATCATCTTTACCGCGCTCAGTGATGAGGGCGTCAATGTCGACATGATCGTACAGAATATTTCGGACGAAGGGCGCACGGACATGACATTCTCATGCCCAACCGATCAGGTGGCGCGCGCTGAAAAAGCGCTGCTGGCGATCAAGGATGCGGGAGATCTGAACTATGCCGAACTGGTTGCTGATAATGACGTCTGCAAGGTCTCGGTGGTTGGAATTGGGATGCGCTCTCAGTCCGGTGTTGCGGCCAAAATGTTCAAGATACTCTCGGATGAGGGGATCAACATTAAGGTCATTACAACCTCTGAGATAAAAATTTCCGTTCTGGTGGATCGGAAATACATGGAACTTGCTGTTCAGGCACTGCATGATGCCTTTGAACTGGACAAGGCGGCCTGAGCACATCAGCCAAGGATCTCGCCTGACACACTAAATTGGTTGGGCCATGGCAGACGGCACCGAAACAGAATCCCGCAAGCTGCTGGGGCGGCTGCGCGAAGAAATGGCGAGCGAGGCCGCCGGTCAGGAAAGGCTTGACCGGATCACTCATCTGATCGCGGATAGCATTCGGTGCGAGGTCTGCTCGATCTATCTGTTCCGTGATGAAGAAACGCTGGAGCTGTGTGCGTCTGAGGGGCTGTCCCCGGAGGCGGTTCACAAAACCCGCATGCGCATGGGCGAAGGGTTGGTTGGCCGTGTGGCCAAGTACAGCAAAGTGGTCAACACGGCTGACGCGCCCTCGGCCAAGGGGTTCCGCTATATGCCGGAAACCGGCGAGGAACGGTACTCGTCTTTCCTGGGTGTGCCCGTTCAACGACTAGGCCAGAAGCTGGGCGTTCTGGTCGTTCAGTCGCGTGAGGCGCGCGAGTTTTCCGCCGATGAGGTCTATGCGCTGGAAGTCGTCGCCATGGTGTTGGCTGAAATGGCCGAACTGGGCGCGTTCGTCGGTGAAGGGGCTGCACTCTCGCCGTTGCACCAGCAATCCGTGCTGCTGCGGGGCGGACCGGCACAGGAAGGATCGGCCGAAGGGCATGTCTGGTTGCATGAGCCGCGCGTTGTTGTCACCAACCCGATTGCCGATGATCCACATCGCGAGCGGGAGCGGCTGATCGAGGCGGTCGAAGAACTGCGCGTTGGCGTCGACAAGATGCTGGAGATTTCCCAGGGCGGGGATTCTGACCAGTTGAAAGTACTGGAAGCCTACAGGATGTTTGCCAATTCCAAAGGCTGGATGCGCCGGATGGAAGAAGACATCGCTTTGGGCCTGAGCGCTGAAGCGGCGGTTGAGAAAGAGCAATCACAGGCGCGGGCCCGTATGGGGCAGGTGACCGATCCGTATCTGCGAGAGCGTCTGGCCGATCTGGATGACTTGTCCAACCGCCTGCTGCGAATCCTGACAGGGCAGGGTAAGACTGACAGTTCAGACCTGCCACCTGATCCGATTCTAGTTGCGCGCAATATAGGCCCCGGTGATTTGCTGGAATATGGCCGCTCGCTGAAAGGGATCGTGCTCGAGGAAGGATCTGTGGGCAGCCATGCGACCATCGTTGCGCGAGCGTTGGCGATCCCATTGGTTGTCCATGTGGGGCGCATCACGACCGAGGCGCTGAATGGTGACCATATTCTGGTTGATGGCGACCAAGGTGTTGTGCACCTGCGCCCCGAGGATACGGTGGTCAGCGCCTTCCGCGACAAGATCGCCATGCAGGCCAAAGCGCAGGAACGCTATGCTTCGATCCGCGAAACACCATGCGTGACGCAGGACGGCGCGCGGATGAACCTGGTGATGAACGCGGGCCTGATGGCAGACCTGCCGTCGCTGAATAACTCGGGGGCCGAAGGGGTTGGGTTGTTCCGCACCGAGCTTCAGTTTCTTATCCGAAACCAGATGCCGAAGCGGTCCGAGTTGGTGACACAGTACCAGCGCGTACTGGATGCAGCAGGCGACAAACGTGTGGTGTTCCGCACACTGGATATCGGGTCAGACAAAGTACTGCCCTATATGAAACATGTGGCCGAACCGAACCCGGCCCTTGGCTGGCGCGCGATCCGCGTGGGTCTGGACAAGCGCGGCGTGATGCGCATGCAGTTGCAGGCGCTGATCCGTGCCGCGAATGGGCGGCCCCTGACCGTTATGTTTCCCTTCGTCGCGCAGGCCGATGAGTACCGTGAAGCCCGATGGGAGGTCAACAAGACCATCGAGCGGGAAAAGCGGCTGGGTCATGCGCTGCCCGAAACGCTGGAAGTTGGTGCGATGCTTGAGACACCGTCTTTGGGGTTTGCTCCGCAGAAGTTCTTTGACGAGGTCGATTTCATTTCCATTGGTGGGAACGACCTGAAACAGTTCTTCTTTGCAGCCGATCGCGAAAACGAGCTAGTGCGCAGGCGGTATGACACCCTGAATGTCAGCTTCCTCAGCTTTATCGAACGCGTGGTTGAACGATGCGATATCTCCGATACGCCGCTCAGTTTCTGCGGTGAGGATGCGGGCCGGCCCGTTGAAGCCCTGTGCCTGGCGGCGATGGGAATTCGTACATTGTCGATGCGTCCAGCCTCGATTGGTCCGGTGAAAAGCCTGTTGTTGCGTTCGAACCTTCAGGAGGTGCGCAAGATCATCGCCGATGCGCGCCACCGGGGCGAACAATCCGTTCGACCTTCGGTGATGGAATGGTTGCGCAGCCAGGGCTAGCCGGAAAACCTGGGGCTTTGCGCAAATCCATACTTGATTTCTTGGGTCTATCTTCTTATTACGGCCACAAATGTTAGCGATAACATTCTCATGATGGCAGTGTCACCTTCCCAAAGCATGGGTCATGATAGGCTGGCATAGGTGGATGCAAAAGGAACCAGGCCATGGTCTCACGTGTAATTCCAGTCGATCCGTTCGACCTAGTGCTGTTCGGCGCGACGGGCGATCTGGCGCAGCGCAAGATCCTGCCAGGGCTATATCACCGATTTGAGGTTGGTCAGATGCCCGAAAATGCGCGTATCATCGGTACGGCGCGTTCGGACATGGACAGTGAAGGGTTTCGCAAACAACTGCGCGCGTCGATGGATGAGTTTGCCCCTAAATATGACAAGGGCATTTTGGACCGGTTCCTGTCACGTGTCGACTATGTCCCGGTGGATGCGCTGGGCGATGCAGGTTGGCCTGATTTGGCGAAAACGCTGCGTTCTGACGCGGTGCGCGCTTTCTATCTGTCGGTAGGCCCCAGCTTGTTTTCGGGCATTGCACAACGTCTGCACGATCATGGGTTGGCCACACCAGACAGCCGGATCGTGGTGGAAAAACCCTTTGGTCATGATCTGGTCTCGGCCAAGGCGTTGAACGAAGGGTTGCGCGCCTGTTTTGAAGAGCATCAGATCTATCGTATCGACCACTATCTGGGCAAAGAAACCGTGCAGAACCTGATGGCCTTGCGCTTTGCCAACTCTTTGTTCGAACCGCTCTGGAATGCCACCCATGTCGATCACGTCCAGATCACCGTGGCCGAAACTGTTGGTGTCGAGGGGCGCGGCGCTTACTATGATCAATCCGGCGCGATGCGGGATATGATCCAGAACCACCTGGTGCAATTGCTGTGTCTGACGGCGATGGAGCCACCTTCGAAATTCGCACCCAACGCGGTGCGGGATGAAAAGGTCAAAGTGATCGAAGCGCTTGAGCCCGTCGAGCCCAAGGATATCGCACGCGGTCAATATCGCACCGAAAAGGGCGGCGATGGATATCTGGATCACGTGGGCAATCCCGCCAGCCGCACCGAAAGCTATATCGCGCTGAAGGCGCATATCGGCAATTGGCGCTGGGCTGGGGTGCCGTTCTACCTGCGCACGGGCAAACGCCTGCGGGCGCGTGAATCCGAGATCGCCGTGTTCTTCCGCGACCCGCCCCATACGATTTTCCCCAACGTAGGTCCTTTGCACGGCAACGTGCTGGTGATCCGCCTGCAACCGGATGAGGGCATCACCCTGCGCACCACCATTAAGGAACCGGGGCAGGGCGGTTTCCGTCTGTCAGACGTAGCGCTGGATATGAGCTTTGCCGACGCGCTGGGCGATGATGGTCAGTCCCCCGATGCATATGAACGCCTGATCATGGACGTGATCCGTGGGGATCAGACCTTGTTCATGCGCGGGGATGAGGCCGAGGCCGCCTGGGCCTGGGTCGATCCCATCATTCACGGCTGGGAACAGCGCGGCGACAAACCTGCGAAATACGATCAGGGCAGTTCAGGGCCCGAAGAAGCATTGATGCTGATGCATCGCGATGGACGCCGCTGGCGCCAGATCGGAGGGTAATCATGGTCAACACTGTTATCTCCAACGTTACCAAGCGCATCGTCGATCGTAGCGCCGATCTGCGCGGTCCACATCTGGACCGGATGGAACAGGCCAAATCCAAGGGCCCGGCGCGCGCGCATCTGTCCTGCAGTGGACAAGCCCATGCCTATGCTGGTGCGGGCGAAGATCAGCAATCGATGGCCACTGGCACAGCTGGGAACCTCGGCATCGTCACGGCCTACAACGATATGCTGTCCGCGCACCAGCCGTTCGAACGCTACCCGGCCCTGATCCGCGATGCGATCCGCGCAGCAGGCGGCACCGCGCAGGTCGCGGGCGGCGTGCCCGCCATGTGCGACGGCGTCACCCAGGGCGAAGCCGGGATGGAACTCTCGCTGTTCTCGCGGGACGTGATCGCCTTGGCGACAGGCGTAGCGCTGAGTCATAACACCTATGACGCCGCCGTGTTTCTGGGCGTCTGTGACAAGATTGTCCCTGGCCTGGTCATCGGCGCGCAGGCCTTTGGTCACCTGCCAGCCGTCTTCCTGCCCGCAGGTCCTATGACCAGCGGTTTGCCCAATGATGAAAAGGCCAATATCCGTCAGAAATTCGCCGCCGGAGAAGTTGGCCGCGATGAACTGATGAAGGCTGAGATGGCCGCCTATCACGGCCCCGGCACTTGCACCTTCTACGGCACCGCCAATTCCAATCAAATGCTGATGGAGTTCATGGGCCTGCACCTGCCGGGTTCCAGCTTCGTCAATCCCAACACGCCTCTGCGCGATGCCCTGACCGAGGAAGGCGCACGCCGTTCCCTGTCTCTCAGCGCGCTGGGCAATCACTACACGCCGGTTTGTCAGATCCTTGATGAACGCGCTTTCGTCAATGGTATCGTTGGCTTGATGGCCACGGGCGGGTCGACCAACCTGCTGATCCACCTGATCGCCATGGCGCGCGCGGGCGGTATCGTTTTGGATTGGCAGGATTTTTCCGACATCTCCGCCGTGGTACCTCTGGTTGCGCGGGTCTATCCCAACGGTTTGGCCGATGTGAACCACTTTCATGCCGCCGGGGGCTTGGGCTTTACGATCAGCACGCTGCTTGACGATGGGCTGTTGCACCCCGACACGCTGACCGTTGCGGGGCAGGGGCTGCACAACTACACCAAGGAACCCAAGCTGAAAGACGGCGACTTGGTCTGGGAAGAGGGTGCTGGCCACAGCCTGAATGAAAAGATCGTCCGCCCCGCCAAGGACCCGTTCCAGCCTACCGGTGGCCTGTCGCGCCTGACGGGAAATCTGGGTACGGGCGTCATGAAGGTCTCGGCCGTGGCACCAGAACACCAAGTGGTTGAAGCGCCCGTCCGTGTGTTCCACGACCAGAACGACGTCAAAGCCGCCTTCAAGGCCGGAGAGTTCACCGATGACATTATCGTCGTTGTTCGGTTCCAGGGCCCGAAGGCCAACGGTATGCCCGAGCTGCATTCGCTGACACCGATGCTATCGATCCTTCAGGGCCGCGGCCAAAAGGTCGCTCTGGTCACCGATGGCCGTATGTCAGGCGCGTCGGGCAAGGTTCCCGCAGCCATCCATGTCTGCCCCGAGGCGCTGGATGGTGGCGCCATCGGCTATCTTCAAGACGGCGATCTGTTGCGCGTTGACGCCGTAAAGGGAGAGCTGGAAATTCTCACCCCCGGCGTCCTCGACCGCAGCCCAGCGACCGCTGATCTGTCTTCCAACCAGCACGGCGTTGGCCGAGACCTCTTCGGTGCGTTCCGCCAAAATGTCGGCTCCGCCGACACTGGTGCCAGTATTTTCGGAGTTTAACTCATGTCCAAAACCCAACGCACCCGCGAGATCTGCGCGCTAGCCCCCATCGTTCCGGTACTGGTCGTGGATGACGCCGCCCACGCCCGCCCGTTGGCCGAGGCGCTCGTTGCAGGCGGTCTTCCCGCGCTCGAAGTCACTTTGCGCACCCCTGCCGCACTCGATGCAATTCGCGCTATGGCCGAAGTGCCCGGTGGTGTCGTCGGCGCCGGCACACTGGTCACCCCTGACGATGTTCGCGCTGCCAAAGAGGCTGGCGCGCAATTCGGTGTCTCACCCGGTGCGACCGATACCCTGATCGCCGCCTGCGAAGCCGAAGGCCTGCCGCTTCTGCCCGGAGCGGCCACTGCAAGCGAAGCCATGGCCCTGCTGGAAAAGGGGTATGATATGCTGAAATTCTTCCCCGCCGAAGCCTCGGGCGGAGCCTCCGCACTGAAAGCCATCGGCGCGCCGCTGCCGCAAATCAGTTTTTGCCCCACGGGCGGTGTATCGCCTTCAAACGCGCGCGACTACCTGTCTCTCTCCAACGTAATCTGCGCAGGTGGCAGCTGGGTTGCACCCAAGCAGATGGTCCAAAACGGCGATTGGTCCGGGGTCGAAACCCTTGCGCGCGAGGCCGCTGGCCTGACGGATTGACGCCGCAAGGCGAAACGCTAGGGTAGGCCACAAGTTAAGCAGGTTGCCCTCATGAAAAACCAACACTCCCTCGCACATGGGCGCGAGTATTTGGCCATTCCCGGCCCTTCGGTCATGCCTGACGCGGTGCTGCAGGCCATGCACCGCCCGTCGCCCAACATCTACGACGGCGAGCTGATCGAGATGATGCCTGCGCTGACGCAGGACCTAAAGCGGGTGGCTCGCACCAACCACAATGTCGCCATCTACATCGCCAATGGTCACGGCACATGGGAGGCCGCTCTGTCGAACGTGATCGCGCCCGACGAAACCGTTCTGGCCCCGGCCTCTGGTCGTTTCACCTATGGCTGGGCCGAGATGGCCGAAGGGATCGGCGCCAAGGTCAAAACGATTGATTTTGGCACATCTTCTCCGTGGGATTTTGACCAAATTGCGGATGTTCTGCGCGCCGACCAAGCACATGAGATCAAGGCAGTTCTTGCCGTCCATGTGGATACATCCAGCTCGATCCGTAATGATATCCCAGCCTTGCGCGCGCTGCTGGACGAGTTGAACCATCCGGCGCTGCTTATGGCGGATTGCATTGCCTCACTCGGGTGCGACCGGTTCGAAATGGACGCTTGGGGCGTCGATGTGACAGTCACCGCCTGCCAAAAAGGGCTGATGACACCGCCCGGCATGGGCTTTGTCTTCTTTAACGACAAAGCGCAGGCAAAACGGGCCGCAATGCCTCGTGTCTCGCTCTATTGGGACTGGCAACCGCGCGCCAATCCTGAATTGTTCTACCAATACTTTGACGGCACCGCGCCGACTCATCACCTCTACGGCCTGCGCGCCGCGCTTGATCTCATTCACGCGGAAGGTATCGAAAACGTTTGGGCGCGCCACGAACACCTCGCCAAAGCGATCTGGGCCGCCTGCAAGGTCTGGGCGGAGGGCGGTGCTCTCCATTTCAATGTCACCGATCCGGCCTTTCGCAGTCATGCGGTCACCGCCCTGCGCCTGACCGAAGGGCGTGGCACAGCGCTGCGCAACTTTACAGAAAACCACCTCGGGCTGACGCTCGGCATAGGATTGGGGATGGAGGACTGGGACGGCTGTTTCCGCCTCGGCCATATGGGTCATGTAAACGCTCAGATGGTCATGGCGATGTTGGGCGGTGTGGAGACCGCCATGGCGGCCTTGAACATCCCGCGCGGCGCTGGTGCGCTTGAGGCCGCGGCGGCAACCTTGGCCGAGCCGACCTGATCCCCTTCATCTGGCCATAAATATCTCGGGGGAGGCGCGCGCAGTGCGGCGGGGGCAGAGCCCCCTGCCTCAACCGGATGACCCTTTCGGTCGCGCAGCCTGCAGCGCGATCGGCAAAGCCCTGGAAAAGGCCGTTAAATCATCTTCGGTACCGCAACTGATGCGGATACACCGGTTCTGCGGCGCAACAAATGGCATCCGAACAAAGATGCCTTGCGCCACGAGGGATGCCAACACCGCCTTGGCAAAATCGCCATCTTCACCGCAATCAATTGCGACGAAATTTGTGGCCGAAGGCAAAGCGATCAGCCCGTTCTCTTGTGCAATCACGCCAATGCGGCTGCGCGCGGTTTCAATGCGGTTTTGCACCTCACTCAGCCAAGCTTGATCTGTTAGCGCGGCCAGTGCCCCCGCTTGGGCAGCGCGGTTCATGCCAAAGTGATTGCGTATCTTGTTAAAGGCCAGAATCAACTCGGGCGCACCAATCGCGTAGCCAACCCGCGCGCCTGCCATGCCATAGGCCTTTGAAAATGTGCGCATCCGGATGACGCGCGGATCATCTGCTTGCACCGGAGCTGCTGTGCCTTCTGGGGCGCATTCCACATAGGCCTCGTCCAACACCAGCAGACAGCCTTCAGGCAGGGCGTTCATCGTAGCGGCAATATCTGCGCCACTGTGCCAGCTGCCCATTGGGTTATCAGGATTGGCCATATAAACCAGCTTGGCGTCAACCTCGGTTGCCTTTGCAAACAAGGCCTTTAGGTCTTCGTGATCCCCAGCATAGGGCACCTTGTACAAAACGCCGCCATAGCCCGCGACGTGGTAGTTAAAGGTCGGATAAGCCCCTTCCGAGGTCACAACCGTATCGCCTGGCTCGACAATCAGGCGCGCCAGGTATCCCAGCAACCCGTCGATCCCTTCGCCAACAACGATGTTTTCGGGGGCGATCCCATGATGATCCGCCAGGGCGTTTCGCAGATCGTGGTTTTCGGGATCACCATACATCCAAATCTCTGCACCGGCCCCACGCATGGCTTCAATCGCACGGGGCGAGGGGCCGAACACGTTCTCATTTGCGCCAAGGCGCGCCGAAAACGGCGCACCGCGCTGACGTTCCTGGGTTTCAGGGCCGACAAACGGCACGGTTGCGGGCAGGGTTTGGGCAAGCGATGTGTAGCGTGGTCCAGTCATAGGCGCAGATAAACGTATGCGCACAGTCGGGGCAAGCATCTGCATTGCCCTGACGTCGCAGTGGAACTGAACCCCCATTTTGGGTCATGTTGGTCCAAACAATGTTGGGAGGCCATCATGGCACGCGTATCCGTCGAATACCGCAATCACATTGCCCATGTCACCCTGACGCGGGGCGACAAGATGAACGCGCTGGACGACGCGATGATCAAGGCCTTGTTGGGTGCCGGGCAAGAGGTCGCCACATCCGATGCACGCGCTGTTGTCCTGTCGGGCGAGGGCAAAAGTTTCTGCGCCGGACTCGACATGGCCAGTTTTGCAAGCATGGCGCATAAAGACCCAACCGAATGGCTGATGACCCGCAGCCACGAAGACGCCAATGAGATGCAGGAGCTTGCCCTGATCTGGCGCCGCGTTCCGGTTCCAGTGATCTGCGCCATTCAGGGCGTGGCCTATGGCGGCGGGCTGCAGATCGCAATGGGTGCAGATATCCGCATCGCGCATCCCGAGGCCAAACTGGCCGTGATGGAAATGAAATGGGGCATCATACCCGACATGGGCGGCATGGTCCTGCTGCCTCGGTTGGTTCGCTCTGATGTGCTGCGTCTGTTGACCTATACTGCCCGTCCCATCGGCGCGCCTCAGGCATCGGACTGGGGGTTGGTGACAAAATTGTCTGACGATCCCCTCACCGAGGCCCTCGCGATGGCTGAAAACATCGCAGGCCAAAGCCCCTCAGCAATCCGGGCCGCAAAACGGCTGATCGAGGTTGCCGAATCCAGGGGCCGTCAGGATGTTTTGTTGGCAGAATCTTCAGAGCAAGTGGACCTGATCGGAAAGCCCGACCAGATGGAGGTTGTTATGGCCCAGATGCAAGGTCGAAAGCCGGAATTCAAATGACTACCGCCACGATAGCTCGGATCATTATCTATACCAAACGCATGGATGAAATGATCCGATTTTATGAAACGTATTTTGGGTACTCGGCTCAACAAACCGCTGGGGATCGCATTGTGGAGTTGGTTCCTCCAAACACCGGGTTGCGCCTTCTCTTGCACCCTGCGGCAAAATCTGCGCGCGAAGGACAGGTCGCGATCAAATTGGTGTTCGATGTGGATGACGTCGCGGCCTTCTGTGCACGTGCCAATGAGAATGGTTTGGAATTCGGCGCTATACATCATGCGGACGGGTATGATTTTGCCAACGCAAAAGACCCTTCAAAAAATTCGATTTCTGTATCTAGTCGGGCGTTTTCTGACCAAATCTAGCGCATAAAGGCGCGTCGTGCGTCACGTGCCATATGGTAACGCATCTCGAGGTCGGCAATTTTTGCCATTGCAGATTTGCGCTCAAACGGATCCATGAGATCAGCATAGGATTTGCGTGCCGCGTCCAGTTCCTTCTTGATGTTGAACTCTTCTGGCAGCACCCCGGCCTGTGCCATGATCCGATGCCCGATCGCAATGGCGGGATCGCCTTGGGCCTCGCCTGACCGATCTGGCAAAGGCGCCCCTTCGCCTTCCAGGTCTTGCATCTGGCCTTCAGTCTGCGCCTTCTTGATCTGGTGTTCCACCAGTTTTGCCAATGATCCAAACATGTTTGCAGTCTACATGCGATAAAGCGCTGGTAAAAGTCGCTAGCGCACGCGGATTGACACAAGATACGCGATTCCACCTGCCAGCAGCCCCCAGACCGCAGCCCCCAACCCGTACACGGTGATGCCCGAGGCAGTGATAGCCAGGGTTAGAATGGCGGCCTCTCGCTCGGCGGGCACGTCCAGTGCTGCGTGCATTGAGTTGGCCATTACACCTATCAGGGCTACACCGGCCAGAGTACCCATAAGCAACGGATCTGCATGTGTGGCGAAACTGGTGATCGCCACCGCAAAGATACCGAACAGGCAGTAGATCACGCCCCCCATGATCGCGGACCAATAGCGCAGGGCAGGGTCGGGGTGACTGTCTTCGTTCGAACACATCGCAGCGGTAATTGCGGCCAGGCAGGTTGCCGGTGCGCCAAAGGGAGCAGAGAGCAGACTTGCGCCCCCAACGGCTGAGAACAACCGTCCTGCGTCTGGCTTGTAGCCAAAGCTGCGGATCACGGCGACACCTGGAATGTTCTGAGTGGCCATTGTCACGATGAAAAGCGGCACGCCTATCCCTATTGCGGACGCGACTGAAAACGTAGGCGTGGACCAGACCGGAGCGGCCACCAGTTGATCGGGCAGCAACTGGGCGTCCCCGGCATTCAACGTCACCACAATGGCCGCCGCGATCACAGCGGCAGGAACGGCGAATAGTCGATTGAAACGACCTGCAATGAACCAAGTCAGGATCACCGGTAGGGCCTGCCAAGGTATCTCCACCACTGCTTTGAAAGGCACCAGACAAAGCGGCAAAAGCACGCCAGCGAGCATCGCCTGAGCCAGCGTAGTCGGGATCGCCGCCGCCAGGCGTCCCAGCGGTTTCCAGAGCCCGGCCAGAACCGTCAGAGCCCCGGCGCATAAGAACGCTCCGATAGCGCCGGAGTAGCCCTCCACCGGCGTGGCCGAGACGGCCAGCAGCGCAGCCCCCGGCGTGGACCACGCGACGCTGATTGGCAGCTTGTAGACTGTGCTGAGAATGATGGCGGCCAACCCCATTGCGATGGCCGCGCTCATCAGGCCGGAAGCGGCCTGCGCGGGTGAGGCACCCATGGCGGCCAACCCCTGCAAGACAATCGGGAATGAGCTAAAGAACCCAACGATAGCGACCACCAACCCGGTTGAAACGGTCTGCATCGGGGGAAAGCGCTGTGTCATTGCGTCCTCAGGGGTTGCCACTTGCATTTGCTAACAATCGCAGCCTGCAGGGAACAAGGTCAAAAGCGTCAGAGAAAAGGAAAACCCCGCCAAAGCGCGTGGCGGGGTTTCTGAGTTGTGCGATTGTGAAAAGATGAAGATCAGGCGAGTTCGGCCAGACGCGCAAGCGCCTCGTTCAGCTTCGCCTCTTCTTCTTCGCGGGCGGCAAGGTTGGCTTTGGCCTCGGCCACAACCTCTTCCGGGGCCGAGGCCACGAATTTGGGGTTGTTCAGACGCCCGCGCAAACCGCCCAGTTCCTTGGCCAGCTTGCCCTTGGCTTTTTCCAGCCGTTCCTTTTCCGCACCGATGTCGATGATGTCCGCCAGCGGCAGGCCGAAGGAGGCGCCGGGGGCGGCGATGGAAATGGTGCCTTTGGGCAGTTCATCGGCTTTGGTCAGGCTATCGATCCGCGCAAGACGTTTGATCAGCGCCTCGTTTCGGTCCCATGCCGCCTGTCCATTGGCGTCGATTTCGGTTACCAGCATCGGCACGTAGAGGCCAGCTGGAACGCGCATCTGCGAACGGGCGGAGCGGGTGTTTTCGATCACCGAGATCACCCAGTTCATTTCACGATCTGCATCCGCGTCGATCAGGTCGGCGGCGGCGTAAGTCGGCCAGTCGGCGTGGACAACCATCTTGGCGCGGGTGCCGGTCAGGCCCCAGAGCTCTTCGGTGATGAAAGGCATGATCGGGTGCAGCAGGACCATGCACTGATCCAAAACCCAGCGCATGGTGGCGCGGGTTTCGGCCTGTGCCTCGGCGTCGTCGCCCTGCAGCAGGGGTTTGGACAGTTCCACGTACCAATCGCAGACCTTGCCCCAGACAAAGGCATAGAGCCCGTTGGCGGCATCGTTGAAGCGATAGCTTTCCAGCGCTGCGTCAACTTCCTCGCGCACGCGGGCGGTTTCGCCTATGATCCAGCGGTTCACCGCAGCTTTGGGTTTCAGATCAGCCACGTCCAGTTGCGGCACGGCGTCGGTGAAGACCTCGTTCATCTCGGCAAAGCGGACGGCGTTCCACAGTTTGGTGCCGAAGTTGCGATAGCCGGTGATGCGTTCGCGGGACAGCTTCAGCACACCGCCAATCGCCGCCATCGAGGCGTTGGTAAAGCGCAGCGCGTCGGCGCCGAATTCGTCCACGATTTCTAGCGGGTCGATGACGTTTCCGGTGGTCTTGGACATCTTCTTGCCCTTCTCGTCGCGAACGAGCTGGTGCAGGTAGACGGTGTGGAATGGGATCCGATCGACCACGGCCAGTTGCATCATCATCATCCGGGCGACCCAGAAGAACAGGATGTCGAAGCCGGTGATCAGAACGTCCGTGGGGAAGTAGCGCTCCAGCTCCTCGGTCTGCTCGGGCCAGCCCAGCGTGCCGATGGGCCAGAGGCCGGAGGAGAACCACGTGTCGAGAACGTCGGGGTCGCGGTAGATTGGTACATCCCGATATTGGGCGTTCTCAATGCGCGCTGGCATCGCTTTAACGTGCTTTTTGTAGACTTCCCTATCTTCAACAAAAACGTAGTCAACTGGGTAGTAGTCGACCAATAGATAGTGCAAATCCTCCTCGTTGGGAGCGCAAAATACCTCAAGTTCATCCAGTACAATTATACCTTCGACAACCTTAGGCCCATACCAAACCGGAATCTGATGTCCCCACCACAGCTGGCGCGAGATGCACCAGGGCTCGATGTTTTCCAGCCAGTGGTAATAGGTCTTCTCGCCCGATTCAGGGATGATCTTGACCGTACCGTTCTTGACCGCATCCAGCGCGGGGCCGACAACCTTTTCGGCATCCACGAACCATTGGTCGGTGAACATCGGTTCGATCACGACTTTTGAGCGGTCGCCGAAGGGCTGCATGATCGGTTTGCTCTCGACCAGCGGGACGAGTGCTGCCGGGTCGTCATCCTCGCCCAGTTTGGTGCCCAGAACCGGGTTGTCGGCGCGGGTCATCACGGCCAGACCGTCGGCGGTGATTTCCTCGACCACTTTCGCGCGCGCCTCGAACCGGTCGAGCCCGCGCAGGTGGTCGGGGATCAGGTTGATCGCGTCGATCTCGTTCTCTGTGAACTCTTTGCCGCGTGCGAATTCCTGCGCCAAATCCGCCGCCTCGGCGTAGGGCGCGCCATCAGCCCGCATCGCGCCTTTGGTGTCCATCAGGCGATACATTGGGATGCCGCCGCGCTTGGCGACCATGTTGTCGTTGAAGTCATGCGCGCCGGTGATTTTCACCGCGCCCGAGCCGAAATCAGGATCGGGGTAGTCATCGGTGATGATCGGGATCTGGCGGCGATGCTCTTTCGGACCAACCGGGATTTCGCACAGCTTGCCGACGATGGGCGCATAGCGCTCATCCGAGGGATGAACGGCAACCGCGCCGTCGCCCAGCATGGTTTCGGGCCGGGTCGTGGCGATCGAAATGTAATCGCGCTCTTCCTCAAGCACGATATTCCCGTCCTCGTCTTTCTCGACATAGGTATAGGTCTCACCACCCGCCAGCGGGTATTTGAAGTGCCACATATGGCCTGCGACTTCGATATTCTCGACCTCAAGGTCCGAGATCGCAGTTTCAAAATGCGGGTCCCAGTTGACCAAACGCTTGCCGCGATAAATCAGGCCCTTTTCGTACATATCGACGAAAACCTTGATCACGGCATCGTGGAAATTGGCCGAATTCTCATGCCCCGTTCGCGGATCGCCCGCCGCACCGGCCATGGTGAAAGCATTGCGCGACCAGTCGCAGGAGGAGCCGAGGCGCTTCAACTGCTCGATGATCGTGCCGCCATATTCGCCCTTCCACTCCCAGACTTTCTCAAGGAATTTCTCGCGACCCAGCTCACGCCGACCAGGCTGCTGCGTTGCGGCCAGCATCTTTTCAACCTGCATCTGCGTGGCGATACCCGCGTGGTCCTGACCAGGTTGCCATAGTGTGTCGAACCCACGCATCCGGTGCCAGCGGATCAGGATGTCTTGCAGCGTGTTGTTGAACGCATGGCCCACGTGCAAAGCGCCTGTCACGTTGGGCGGCGGGATCATGATGGTAAAGCTTTCGTCACGCGATTTGTTCGCGCCTGCCTTGAAGGCTCCGGCCTGTTCCCAGGCCTCGTAAATGCGGGCCTCGGCCTCGGCCGCGTTGAATGTCTTTTCCATCGCCATGGGATGCGTCCTGCGTCATCGAATTGAGGGTCAGCGCCTGCAATAGCGAAAGCTTTGCAAAAGGGGAAGGCTTTGCCGCCAATTCCCCCTGCGGCGAAGGTCATTGCGACCGTGAACCACGCCACAGACAACGGGTGATCGGATCGGTCACACTCTTACGGCGTCGACATAGGGCGATGTGGCAGGGCCAGGCGCGGCATTGCTATCAGTTTCGTGACCGGCTGACCGACGGTTTCAGGGATTTTGCAACGGTTTTGAACTTTCGTAATATCTTCAGACATATGGTGGTCGTATTAAAGCAGCGGAATGATGTGAGAGGTTTGGCCATGATGATGCCCAGATGGCTGACTAGGATCGAGATGATGGCGCAGAGGCTCACGGTTTCGTTGGGTGCCTTGCCCGGCAGGGGCAGGATGCCCATCCTTAAGTTTAACTCCATGCCGCATTTATTAGCGCGCCTTAAGCTTGACGCTCGTGGGTGTTGTGGGGGGCAGATACGGATGCAGAAGCGATTGGTGCGCCTGCGACCGGGGTCAGAGGAGGTGCGATGCTGAGGCGCGCGCGCAACCTTGCAGAGTACAGGAGTGGCTGAGATATGGATTTGTCGCGGCTGAGCAGGAAGGTTCTGGGATGGCTTGGGCGGCCATTGCGGTCCGAGCATTCTGCTGAGGCGCGGCACCGCGAGCCGATCAGCCATGTCATCATTCTGGACGGGACCATGTCTACGCTCGAACCGGGGTTTGAAACCCATGCGGGTCAGACTTTTCGGCTTTGTAGAGAGATGGGCAGTCAGGTGTCGGTGTTTTATGAGGCCGGCGTTCAATGGGAGAGCTGGAAGTCGTCACTGGACGTTATGATGGGGCGTGGGATCAACCGGCAAATCAGACGGGCCTATGGATATCTGGCGTCGCGGTACAAACCGGGAGACCGGATCTATTTCATCGGCTATTCGCGTGGTGCCTATGGGGTGCGCAGCCTGGCCGGGGTGATCGATATGATTGGTCTGCTTAAGGCCGAGCACGCGACCGAGCGCAATATCAAACAGGCCTACCGGCATTATGAGTGCAACCCTTCGGGAACGGCGGCACGGGATTTCCGGCGAAAGTTCTGCCATGACGACCTTGCCATCGAGATGATTGGCGTCTGGGATACGGTAAAGGCGCTTGGGCTGCGTCTGCCACTGGTGTGGCGCTGGGCGGAAGACAGGCACGCGTTTCACAACCATCATCTGGGTCAGGCCACGCGCCACGGCTATCATGCCATGGCCCTGGATGAAACGCGCGAGGTCTATGAGCCCGTGCTCTGGCAGTGCAAACCCGATTTCAAAGGCCATGTTGAGCAGGTCTGGTTCCGTGGCAGCCATGGAGACGTAGGTGGTCAGTTGAACGGGTTCGAACAGGCTCGACCGCTTAGCAATATCTCTTTGATCTGGTTGCTGGATAAGGCCGAGCGGCATGGGCTGCCTCTGCCAGACGGGTGGAGGGACCGGTTTCCGACAGATGCCAGCGCGCCTTCGGTTGGCACGTGGCGCGGGTGGGGCAAGATATTCCTGTTGCGCAAGCATCGCAAAGTAGGGCGGGATCGGTCCGAGCAGTTGCATGTGTCTGTGTCACCCGAGGACCTTCCGGGTTGGGTCCCGATGTCAGACGAAGCCTCTTATCCGGCGCGATAAATCCAGCCGCGCCGATCCGGTTCAGCGGCCGTACTGCGATTAATCGAATTGTAAACTCGGACTGTCCGCATCAGAAGCTTCAAAGGCGGCACCGATGTCGTTTTCGATGTTTCGAGTCAACGAGAGATCGGGCAGAGCCGTCGCCGGAAAGAACCGAGCCTCGCTGGTTTCCAGGCCGGGCTTTGGGTTCTGGGCTTGCAACACATCGCATAGGAAGAACAGTTTGTAGAAATCCCGAACATCCGGCGGATAGGGATGCCGAGCCTTGTGGCGCAACGCGTACAGATGGCGGGCCTGAACGCGCAGGCCTGCCTCTTCCCAGACTTCACGTTCGATATTCTCTGCAGGAGAGCTTCCGATATCTGCAAATCCGCCGGGCAGGGCCCATTTGCCATCGCTGCGCTCATGCACCAGCAGGATGTGCCCATCGCGGATGACGGCGCCGCGAATGTCGACGCTGGGAGTGGCATAGCCACCTGTGTGATCGACTGCCAATCCTTCGATCTTGGTCAATGGAACTTGGCTAAGATCAGCCAGCATGGAGCGAGCTATGGCTGCGATCTCGTCATAGCGTTCGCGATCAAACGGGTCTTTGGTGAAATGCTGGCCGGTTTCGGCCAGCGCTAACAGGCGTTTTGCGCGGGTGAGCCAGGTATCCTCTAACGCTGTGGAGACCTGGCGCATTGGCTTAACGCCGCCGGTCGCGGCGCGAGCTCATGGGCTGGAACGCCACACCCACATGCGCCTCGCAATAGGGTTTGCCGGGCTCAACCGGCAGACCGCAGAACCAGAAATCCTCGGTCGCCGGGTCGCCCACGGGCCATTTGCAGGTCTTTTCGGTCAGTTCCATCAGCGAGAGCTTCTTGGCCTTCTTCTCAATCTCGTTGACCTTGGCCAATGCCTCGGGGCTGATTTCATTGGCCGAAGGTTGCGGCGGCAACGGCTGACCGGCCGGGATGATCTGACGGCGGGCGGGCACGGCAGGTTTTGTCTCGGCCGCCGGGGCAGGTGCGGGGCGGGCGGGCTCCGTCTTGGGTGCAGGTTTGGGCTTGGCCTCGACCTTGGGCGCGGGGGCTGGCTTTTCCTTAGGCTCGGATTTCGCCGGAGCTGCGCCGGTTGCGCGGTTCGACAGGCCCAGACGGTGTACCTTGCCGATCACAGCATTGCGGGTTACGCCGCCCAGTTCCTTTGCGATCTGGCTGGCCGACTGGCCCTCGCCCCACATCTTTTTCAGCAGCTCTACACGCTCGTCAGTCCAGGACATCATTTGCCTTTCAAAAGCGGAAAGCGGCCCCGGATTCGGGCCGCCTTGGGAATTCGTTTCAGCACCCTATTCTAATCACTGCGGGCCGAGTTACAAGCGGTCTTCGAATCAGCTATGGGGCAGACATGCAGAATCTTGTGGATCAGGGCACGCGCCGGTTTGGTGCGGTCAATTGGATGGGGCTTTACACGCTTGCGCAGCGTGAAACCCTGCGCTTTCTGGCGGTATGGACGCAAACCCTGCTGGCCCCTCTGGTGACGGCTGGATTGTTTCTGCTGATTTTCACAATCGCCATCGGTCCCAGCAGGCCAGATGTAATGGGTGTTCCATTCCTAACCTTTCTTGCGCCGGGTATCATGATGATGACGGTGATTCAGAACGCCTTTGCCAATACCTCTTCTTCTATGGTTATCGCCAAAGTGCAGGGCAATATTGTCGATACGCTGATGCCGCCCCTGTCTCCGCTTGAGATTATGCTGGGCTATCTGGCAGGCGGGGTCGCGCGTGGCGCGTTGATCGCCTGTGTTGTCGCAGTGGCTTTTTGGGTGTTCCTGTCTATCGCGCCACAGAACGTGCTGGTCACTTTGGTCTTTGTCTTACTTGGTGGCGCTTTCATGGGCGCGTTGGGTCTGTTTGCCGGTATCTTTGCCAACAAGTTTGATCAGATGGCCGCGATCACCAATTTCATCGTCACACCTTTGGCGTTCTTGTCAGGCACCTTCTATTCCGTCGACGCCCTGCCACCGGTTTTGAACGCGATCAGCCATGTAAACCCGGTTTTCTATCTGATCGACGGGTTGCGATATGGCATGATCGGTGTGTCCGACAGTTCTCCCGTTTTGGGGGCCATTGTGTGCAGCCTCGCAACTCTGCTGGTCTGTACGATGACATGGTGGATGTTGCGCAAGGGTTACCGGCTCAAGGCCTGACGCTGCCGTGCTTCACGCCAGACCAGGATCAATGCTCCGGCAATGATGATCGACGACCCAATGATGCTGACTGTATCAGGAACGACGCGAAACACAGCAAAATCATAGATCGCAGCAAAGATCAGTGTTGCATAGCTAACTGGCGCCACGAATGAGGCATCCGCACGCGCCATACCATTCACGAAACAGGCCTGGGCGCAGGCCATCAAGACACCGATCCCAATTAGCGCAACCCATTGTGCTGGGTTAGGCATTTGCCAGACGAAGACGACAGCAACGGATGCAATGGCCAATCCCATCGAGTTGTTCACCAGTAGGATTTGGGTGGGATTTTCCTTGCCTGAGAGTTTTTTGATGAAAATCAGTTCCATCCCTATTACGGTCGCAGCCGCCAAGGCCAACAACGCCGCGGGTTGAAAGCTCTCAGGGGTTGGGCGCAGCAGGATCAACGCGCCTGTCAGCGAAACGGCAGCAGCCAACCAGCGCCACGGTCCAACACCCTCTTTCAGCAATGGAATTGCAAGCACCATGGCAAAGACCGGATTCAAGAAGGAAATTGCGGTTGCATCTGCGATTGGAATGAACGCAACCGATGCAAACATCAGCGTGATGCCAAGCCAGCCAAAGCTTGTTCGACCAATATGAAGTCCCCAATGGGGGCGCCGCAACTGCGGGCGTAGAATTCCTACCGCGCTGACAATCACCACAAACGCAAACAGAAATCGTCCATGGCTGATTTGCATTGGGTGAAGAGGCGGGCCGAGCGTTTCTGTTCCCAGCGCCTTGGCCAACAAGGTGGTTGCAGCAATAAAGGCACTGGCGACGAAAATCAGCAGCGCGGCCAGCGGCGGATTCTGATCCTTGGGTTCGAACATGGTCTACCGGTGAGGCAGCGCGCCAAGAATGGCAAGACGTAACTGCAAGGCGCAGCGATGCTGAGCAGTATTTCTCTCGCGACGCAAATTATGGGTTTCCAGAACCGCTATGGGCCGCTATACGGCCTGCATGATCAAACTTACCTATATCCTGCGTCTCCGACGCCGACGCTTTTCTGCGTAACCGCTTAGTTTGATCTCTGTGCGCCGTTCTCAACGCCGCAAACCCCACCAAATCAGTTGACGACCATGGCTCTTGTGTATCACTCACAGGGCTTAAGCTACTTGAAAAGGATGATCCGATGATCCCGTCCGTTCTGCCTACCTATAATCGTGCGCCCCTGACTTTCGTGAAGGGCGAAGGCGCCTGGCTGATCGAGGCGGATGGCCGACGTTTTCTGGATCTCGGGGCGGGTATCGCGGTAAACGCGCTGGGTCATGCACATCCGGCGCTAGTCACTGCGCTGAACGAGCAAGCGCACGCGCTCTGGCATGTCTCGAACCTCTACAACATCCCGCAGCAGCAGGCCTTGGCTGATAAGTTGGTCGAACATACATTCGCCGACACTGTGTTCTTCACGAATTCGGGCACCGAATCCTGCGAACTGGCCGTGAAAATGGCCCGCAAGTATTTCCATGACAAAGGCCATCCCGAGAAGGTCGAGATCATCACCTTCGACGGCTCGTTCCACGGCCGCTCCTCGGCTGGTATCGCTGCCGCTGGCTCCGAGAAGATGACCAAAGGCTTTGGCCCCCTGTTGCCCGGCTTCATGCATCTCACGTTCGGAGATCTGGACGGCGTAACTAATGCGATTGCCGAAGAAACAGCGGCAATCATGATCGAACCGGTTCAGGGCGAAGGCGGTATCCGGCCCGTTCCCGATGCCGAACTCAAAACCTTGCGCCAGATTTGCGACGACCATGGCCTGCTTCTGATCCTGGACGAGGTGCAATGTGGCGTGGGCCGCACCGGCAAACTGTTTGCGCATGAATGGGCAGGTATCACCCCGGATATCATGATGATCGCCAAAGGCATCGGCGGTGGGTTCCCGTTGGGTGCGGTGCTTGCCACCGAAGAGGCGGCCAGCGGAATGACTGCTGGTACTCACGGCTCGACATATGGGGGCAACCCGCTGGGCTGCGCTGTGGGGTGTGCGGTTATTGATCACGTTGCAACACCCGCCTTCCTGGAAGGCGTCAACCGCAGAGCGGGCTTGATGCGCCAGAAGCTCGAAGGCCTTGTCGCGGATCATCCGAATGTCTTCGAAGAGGTGCGCGGATCCGGCCTGATGCTGGGCCTGAAATGTAAGGTGACCAATATCGATGTCGTCAACGCGGGCTATGACAACCAGGTCATTACCGTCCCTGCTGCCGACAACGTGATCCGCCTGCTGCCGCCTCTGACGCTCAGCGAGGGTGACATTGCCGAAGCCCTGATCCGCCTCGACAAGGCCGCCGCACAGGTCGAAGGCCAACTTGCCAGCGCCTGACCCTTCTTCTGTTCAAAAATACCTCGGGGGTTCGGGGGCAGAGCCCCCGTCCGCCGACAACCAAAAGCGATACATCATGAACCACTTTCTTGATATCCACAAAACTGACACCGCATCCCTGCGGTCGATGATCGATCAGGCCAGCGCGATGAAACAGGCCCGTTTGGGCCGCGGCAAAGCCGCACCGGATGATGAACAACCGCTCAAGGGTTGCATGGTTGCGCTGATCTTTGAAAAACCATCGACCCGGACGCGCGTCTCATTTGACGTTGGCGTCCGTCAGATGGGCGGGCAGACCATGGTTCTGTCAGGGAAGGACATGCAGCTGGGTCACGGCGAAACCATCGCCGACACCGCCCGTGTTCTGTCGCGCTATGTCGATATGATCATGATCCGGACCTTTGACGAAACCATTCTGACAGAGATGGCCGAATATTCGGACGTGCCGGTGATCAACGGTCTTACCGACCGGACCCATCCCTGCCAGATCATGGCCGATGTCCTGACCTTCGAAGAACATCGTGGACCCATCAAGGGCAAAAAGGTGGTTTGGACGGGTGACGGCAATAATGTCTGCGCCTCGTTCTTGCATGCCGCCGGGCAGTTCGGGTTTGATTTCACGTTTACCGGACCCGCCCAGTTCGACCCTGAGGAAGAGTTCATGGGTTTTGCACGACAGCAGGGCTCAAAGGTCGCCGTTGAACGCGACCCATATAAGGCGGTCGAAGGGGCCGACCTCATTGTGGCGGACACTTGGGTGTCCATGCATGATTCTCAATCCGCGAAAGAACGTCGCCACAACCTGCTTCGCCCTTATCAGGTCAATGCCGAACTGATGTCCCACGCGAAACCCGATGCGCTGTTCATGCATTGCCTGCCCGCACATCGCGAAGAAGAAGCAACATCCGAAGTTATGGATGGACCAAACTCGGTCATTTTCGACGAGGCTGAAAATCGCCTGCATGCGCAAAAGGCGGTGATGCGCTGGTGTCTGGGCGTTTAAGCCTTTCGCTTCACATCCCATACCCGCAATTTGGCGAGCGCCCGCGCGCTCGCCAAAACAACCAGCACGCAGAGTGCAGTCTTGCTTATGGCTCCCATCGTGCCTTCGATCAGCATCGCATGGATCACACTGCCCAGAATGGTGATAATTGCCAGCCCGGTATGACCCAGACGCCAGATGCGAAACCGAAGGCTTAGGCGCGTTCGATAAAGGCCCAGCACGGCGGCGCCAAAAGCGGCCCACATGGCAACAACGCCCCAGGTGGAAAACGGTGTTGGTGAGACAAACAACAACGCGTCAACAACATCGGGCGGGCTGGTGATCCACAACCCTCCAACATGCAACATAATGACGATGATCAGCGCAATACCCAACCATCGATGTAGGTTTCTGCTGGTCATTGGCGGCAGGCCAGGAAGGTCTCTGGCCGCGAGCAGGGGTTGAACCAACAGCAGACATAGGCCGATGATCCCCGCAAAACCAGCCGCAATGTAGACAGGGTCGCGCCATGCCAGTAAAGGGCTGAAACCCGCGACTGCCAATGGGACGGCAAGCGCGACCAACAGGCTTGCCCAGATTGCGATTTTGCGGTTCACGAAGGTCAGATTGGTTGCAACACGAAATGTGCAGCCAGTGTTTTGTCCTTCGAACTGGACATCACTGGGCGTAGGAACACAGTCTCGTATGTGCCACTGTCATAGGCCAGGTGACCATGCGGTTGACCAAAGGCGGGAACGATTTGTGGCATTTCCAGCCGGAACTCACCATTTGCATCCGTTAGGGTCGCGCCGTGGCTTTGGGGATCGCGCTCGTGCCCTTCGGTGGTATGCGCCCAGATCTGGATGCGTTGATCGGGCAGGGGCGCTCCGTCGCCCGCGCGACGCACCGTGCCTGTCATCCAGAAGCCACCACCACCGATCCGTTCAACGATCGGAGCGCCCGGACGATAGTTGTTGGACCCGCCGCGCATCGATGGCGTAGGATCAACCCCGGCCGCCAGCGCCGGTGTAAATCCGCCTGCCAACGCGGCTGTTCCGGTAGCGATCAGGTTCCGGCGCGTGATCAGTAAATGGGTCATGGATGCTCTCCTATCGAACCTGATGCAGTCCTGCGTTCAATGGCCTCAATATCCAAAGATAGCACATGCGCGAGCGATTCCGAGGTCGCGTCGATTGGAATCGCTGGGTTTCGCCTCACGCCTCTGTGAGGGTCAGCGCTTGTCGCCAACACTGACATCTCTCCGCACCGAAACTGTGCATTGATGCGCCTTTCTTGTACCACTTTGGCTATACATTCACATCTGCGAACGCAACCCGGCCCGCAGGCCGCCTGACTGGGAGAAAAGGAATGAGTTGGAACCCGACCCACAATCCCGAATGCCTTTCCGAAAACCCGGCATTGGACACTTTGATCATCCCGCGCGCACGCGACTTGGGAGGGTTCGAAGTGCGCCGAGCTTTGCCTTCGGTTCAGCGGCAACTTGTGGGGCCCTTCATTTTCTTCGACCAAATGGGCCCGGCTGAATTCATCACCGAAGGCGGGATTGACGTGCGCCCGCACCCCCATATCGGACTGGGGACTGTGACATATCTTTATCAGGGTGAGTTCGAGCACCGCGACAGTCTGGGAACCCACCAGATGATCTATCCGGGTGAGGTCAACTGGATGGTTGCCGGGCGCGGCGTGACCCATTCAGAACGCACCAGCGATGAGACCCGAGGCAAGCGAAACAGTCTGTTCGGTATCCAGACCTGGATCGCACTGCCAGAACAACATGAGGACATGGCCCCTGATTTCGAGCACCACAAACAGGCTGCATTGCCTCATATTCAGGATGCCGGGGTCAGCGCGCGGCTGATCCTGGGTTCAGCCTATGGTGAGACAAGCCCGGTGACCATGCTGTCTGAAACCTTCTATCTGGATGTAGAGATCGACCCCGGCGCATCGTTCCCGCTGCCCGACGATCATGAAGATCGGGGCGTTTATGTCACCGAAGGTCAGGTTGAGATCGCCGGAGATAGGTTCGACGCGGGGCGCATGATGGTTTTCCGTCCCGGAGACAAGCTTTCGGTCACGGCGGGGCCTCTTGGCGCGCGGCTCATGCTGTTGGGCGGGGCGACACTGAATGAGGAGCGGTATATCTGGTGGAACTTTGTGTCCTCATCGAAAGAGAAGATCGAAACCGCAACACGCGAATGGAAAACCGCAGATTGGGCCAATGGCGCATTCCATCTGCCGCCCGGGGATGATCAGGAGTTCATTCCGATTTCAGAGGAATTGGGACGCACCAAACCCCGCCTGGCACGGTGAACGCGACGTCATTGGGCGATGGGCTTGTCCCAGGCTGAGAACCCGGTGATCCTTTCCAGAGCGGAGGGACCACCATGAAGATTGTCATCGCTGGGGCTGGCAGTATCGGATGCTATTGCGGCGCGTTGCTGGCTGAAGCCGGTCATGAGGTCACATTGCTTGGGCGTGCCCGGGTACTGAATCCGATTCGGGAACAGGGCCTGACGGTCACCAACTATGCGGGGCTGCATCGCCATCTGCCCGCACAGAAGCTTAGTCTGAGCGATGATCCCGCGTGCCTCGGTCGTGCCGAAGCTATCATCGTGACGGTAAAATCAGGGGCCACGCCTGAAATGGCAGATCTGATTGCTGCCCATGCGACACAAGAGGTGCCCGTTCTATCTTGGCAAAATGGGATGCAGAATGCCCGAACCCTCAGCGCAGCTTTGCCGGGCTACGATGTGCGCGCGGGCATGGTGCCCTTTAACGTGGTGCCGACTGAACGCGCAACTTACCACTGTGCGACATCCGGTGACATCGTAGTTCAGACCGGCCCCGGAAACCTGGCTGAACACCTGAACAGCCCTAATCTGCCAATCTCGGCAAGCGATCAGATCGAGGCGGTTCAATGGGGCAAACTGGTCATCAATCTGAACAATGCGCTGAACGCCCTGTCGGGGCTGACATTGGTGGATCAGCTAAAAAATCGGGAATGGCGCCGCCTGATGGCCGATCAGATGGCCGAGGCATTGGCGGCGTTAAAAACCGCCGGTAAGCCGGTCGCATCGACGACACCGTTGCCAGCCAGCCTGACACCTTTCATCCTGCGCCTTCCGACGCCGATCTTCATGCGTGTTGCATCAAAAATGCTGACAATTGATCCAACCGCGCGCACCTCAATGGCCTATGACTTGATGCAGGGCCGTAAAACGGAAATTGATAGCCTTCAGGGTGAGATCATGCGCCTCGCGCAACAAACGGGAACGCCGACACCAATTTGCAATCGCGTGTCCGATTTGATCAAACAGTGGCCCAAGTCACCCATGCGGCCACAGGACATACGGCCCTAGGCAAAGGCGGTCAGAAGCAGGTAGATCAGTCCCGACATGGTTGCGGCTGCAGGCACCGTCACGACCCAAGCGGCGATGATGGTCATGAAGTGCGACCGCCGGACCAGCTTGCGCCTTTGGCGTTCTTCCCGCGCCAGTCGCGTTTCACGGGGGCGTTGACGGTTTGAGCTTTTCCAACGCCGGTCCAGATGCCATTCGCGATAAAACCCAACCCCAAACACGGCGCCGACCGCAATATGGGTTGAGCTGACAGGCAATCCCAGCGAGCTTGCAAGGATGACGGTTGTTGCCGTGGCAAGGGCCACGCAAAACGCACGCATCGGATTCAGCTTTGTAATCTGACTGCCGACCATCCGGATCAGCCGGGGGCCGAACAGGAACAGACCAAAGGAGATGCCGAACGCTCCGATGAACATCACCCAAATAGGGATCGAGACGCTGTCTGCGAAACTGGCAAATTCGGCTGCGTAAACGATTGCCGCAAGTGGGCCCACAGCGTTGGCCACGTCATTGGCCCCATGCGCAAAGCTGAGGAATGTGGCCGAGATGGCCAGCGGCAATCCAAACAGGGATTTCAGAGACCTTGTGCGGTTTTCCATGCCTTCGGATTTGCGGCGCACCCAGGGCACGGTGATCACCCAGACCAGCACGCCAATCGCTAGGCCCATCACAAGCGCCAATCTCAGATCGATCTGCACGACCCTGTCGACTGCTTTCACGGCCAGATAGGTGGTAAACGCCCCGGCCATAATCGCGACCAGTATGGGTACCCAGCGCCTGGCGGCCTCGATCTTGTCGTCCTGATACTGAATTGTGACCTTGATGAGCGCAAGAAACCCGGCGGCAATCGCGCCGCTGAGGAGCGGAGAAACCACCCAGCTGCTGGCAATGGCACTCATCGTGCTCCAGTTGACGGCGGCCAGGCCGGCGGCGGCAATACCTGCCCCCATGACGCCGCCCACGACCGAATGGGTTGTGGAGACCGGCGCGCCGATCCAGGTGGACAGATTGACCCAAAGTGCGGCCGAGATCAGGGCAGCCATCATGGCCCAAATCAGGGCCGAGGCGCTGTGCAGGGCATCTGGATCAATAATGTTCTGTGAAACGGTGGTAACAACATCGCCCCCTGCCAACAGGGCGCCCGCGCTTTCGGCGATGGCGGCGATTGTAATCGCACCTCCCATGGTCAGTGCGCTGGCCCCCACGGCTGGCCCCATGTTGTTGGCCACATCGTTGGCGCCGATATTGATTGCCATATAGGCCCCGAAAATCGCCGCCGCGACAACGACCAACGCGCCGTCTGCCTTGCCGAAAAACACCGCGGCGGTCAGCCCTGCCAAGGCCATGAACGCCAGTGCAACGCCGGGCGCCAATAGCCGTCGCGCAACATGAGAGTTTGCAGTCTCAACGCGCGATATCCGGTGCAGGTCGCTATCCAGCGCCTGCCAGCGTGTTTTGGGGCTAGGCTCGGGCATCAACTCGGTTTCAGTCTTGGGTTGGTCGCACAGGGCTAGCGATTTCCCATTGTGGGGGCAACCTGTTCGGACTGACTTCGCCGGGTCTGTGTTAAATTTTCAGCAGCAGGGCCTGCAATTCGGGTTCTCTGACAAGTGTGGCCGCCGTTTTAGGTGCAAACCAATCGCGCTCTCGCTGGCCAATTTCGGGGAAGTCATCCGCCAATGCGTCAACCGAAATCTGGAAGACGCTGGCCAAAACCGGTTGCGCGGAACCATCTTTGAGGATCTTGTCATAGCTGAACTGGCCAACAGGGGTCTTGTCGACCTTGTCCGCCCGAACGCCAGCCTCTTCCCATGCTTCCTGAGCCGCAGTTTCCGCGCCATCCAACCCGTCGATCGGCCAACCTTTAGGGATCACCCAACGCCCAGTATCGCGGCTGGTGATCAACAAAACCTCAGGGCCCGCATCGGTTTGCCGCGTGCACAGGGCTGCGAACTGCACCCGGCGGGGGCGCAGAAACAGGGGTCTTGCGACCTCTTCCCATATGTTGCGAAACCAATTTGACATAGTCAGATTTTCAGGTTCTTTTTCACTATTCTAGTCCGCTCAGGTAACCATTGGACCAAGAGTTTTCAACAAATCTGTGACCAAAAGACTAAGTTTTGGTCTGTTTTTAAGGAAATTTGTGTCTTTTTGTGGGATTTTGGCAATGCCTGACATCCGGTTCAGCTTGTTCTGCGTTTAGCACGTAGGGTTGGGTCAGCTTGGGTCGGATCTTCGGGCCAGGGATGTTTTGGATACTGCGCCCGCATATCCTTGCGTACATCCGCGTATGACCCGGCCCAGAACCCGGGCAGATCCCGCGTGATCTGAATAGGGCGCTGCGCGGGAGACAATAAGGTGATCTTAAGCGGAGCGCCCGCGACAAGGGGATGTTGCGCAACCCCGAAAAGCTCCTGTAGGCGAACAGCGATTTCGGGTACGTCACTGCCATAGTCAATCGGCACCTTGCGTCCCAATGGCGTGGTGAAAGACCCCGGCGCGCGCTTGTTCAACTCTTGTATCTGCACCCAATCCAGCCGCGCCCGGAGCGCGGGTAGTAGGTCAAAGCGTTTCCAGTCTTCGGCGCTGCGCACGCCGGACAGCATGGGCAATAACCAATCTTCGAGAGAGGAGATCAGCCCATCGATTGAAAAATCCGGCAGATCAACTCCATCGGCGCGTACCAGTTCGACCCGTGCCGCAAAACGCGCGGCGGCGCCTTCCAGACGCAACCCCAGATCGCGCACGCCGTCCAGCATGGCCTGTGCAGCGATGTCATCGGGAACGTCTTTCCAAAGGCGGTCGCTCAGGGTGATGGCGCCAAGCCGTTCCTGCTGTCGGGCGATCACGCGCCGTTCGCGCTTGGACCAGGCGCAGGTATCAACCCAACACAGTTGGTCGGCGAACTGGTCGCGGATGTCGCGTTCGGTAATTTGCACAGCCATCCGCACGCGGGCTTCGCGCGGGTTCCCATCGGTGTCGAGCACAACAAGATAGGGCGCAGCGGCCAAAGTATCGTCGTTTTCCAGCACCACGCCTTTGCCACCCGACAGGACATAGCGCGGCGCATCCCCTTTGCGTCTTTGTCCGATCCGGTCGGGATAGGCGAGCGCCGCCATCGCGGCGGCGCTGTGCTTGCCGTTCTGAGGTTCGATCATCGGGCGCAGACGTTTCGTTTCACCCTTGATCCGATCCACAACGCTTGGGTTGAGCTGCCAGGGCTTATCCCTTTGAAAGCCCCGCGTATCGCGTATCGCAGCCATCCTGAGGGTCAGATCGGTCGGGGCGCCCTTGAGCGGGTCTCGTTCGGCCAGCAACGCGGCCAGCGGGGCTGCCTGTGTCCCGGCACGAGCCAGCATATGGCCCAGACGCGGGTGCAGAGGCAGGGTGGCCAAACGCCGCCCGTGATCTGTGATACGTCCTTTGTCATCCAGCGCGCCCAGCATCCGCAACAGGGATCGCGCCTCGGACAACGCGCCATCAGGCGGAGGGGTCAGAAACGCAAGATCGCTTGCATCTGCGCCCCATAAGGCAAGTTCCAGCGCCATTCCGGTCAGATCCGCGGCCTCGATTTCTGCGGGAGGATAGGCACGCAAGGCACCTTCCTCGCCCTTTGACCACAACCGATAGCAGACCCCTTCGGCGACACGGCCCGCACGACCAGCCCGCTGCGTCGCCTCGGCCCTTGTAACGCGTTCGGTTACCAGCCGCGACATGCCAGAGCCCGGATCGAACCGCGCCCGCCGTGCCTGACCCATATCCACAACCACGCGGATGTCGGGAATGGTCAGCGAGGTTTCGGCAATCGACGTTGCCAACACCACTTTGCGGCCAGCCTCAACCGGCGCTATGGCCGCGCTCTGGGCAGCAAAGGGCAGGGCGCCGAACAACGGGCGCAGAGTGCAATTCTTCGGCAGACGCTGGTTCAGCGCGGCTTCGGCCCGTCGGATTTCACCTTCACCGGGCAGGAAAACCAGAACGCCGCCACCAATCGCCTGTGTTTCGGACACAGCCGTTTCAACCAGATCAATCAGCGCATCCAACCGTCTGGCCTGTGGGCCGAGCGGACGGTTCAGCCAGCGGGTTTCAACCGGATAGCTGCGCCCTTCCGAGGTCACAAGAGGGGCCTCCATCAACCGCCCGACCGGCTCAGCATCCAGCGTGGCCGACATTGCCACGAGGATAAGGTCATCGCGCAGCGCCCCGGCGACCTCAAGGCACAGCGCCAGACCCAGATCAGCATTCAGGGATCGTTCGTGAAACTCATCAAAAATCACGGCCCCAACCCCTGGAAGATCAGGATCAGATTGGAGCATCCGGGTCAGGATACCCTCGGTCACGACCTCAATCCGTGTGGTGTTCGAGGTTTTGGCATCACCGCGAACCCGGTACCCTACGGTTTGCCCCGCGCGTTCACCCAGCGTTTCCGCCATGCGTTCAGCCGCTGCGCGGGCTGCCAGACGGCGCGGTTCCAGCATGATGATCTTGCCGGTGCACAACCCGGCCTTGAGCATTGCCAGGGGGACACGCGTGGTCTTGCCCGCGCCGGGCGGGGCCTGAAGAACAGCCCGTCGCTGGTTTGTTAGGGCGTCCAGCATCTCGGGAATAGCATCGTCAATCGGCAGTGTCGTCATGCGGGCTTTATCCGCGATGTCTTTGCAGAGGTCCAGTTCCCGCTATTTTCTCAGAATGACGGCGGCACCATATATCGTCTGCGCCTCGACCCTCACAGCTCGCATAATGGAGCCGACGCGTGCATAAGTCACCGTTATGGGAAACCGGCTGCCCTGCCGCAGATCGCCCGGCGCGTACCCGGCAATGCGCCTAAACGCTCCGCTGCATCTGACGTGACCGGCACTATCGTTGCGCTGCGTCAGCGAAATCTCGGTCAGCCTTTCTCCGTCATAGATCTTCTGGCGCAAGGTGCACAGGTCCTCGGGGTCCTGATCCCGCAGCACCACGAAAATACCGGTCAGAGGATCAACCGCGCCGCGTTGTTGCGTGTCGGTTACCGCGTGAGGGCTGCGGTTCTCAATCTCGGGCCCGCTGGCCCGCGCTACACCGCCATTGTATTCAAGCCGGACGCGCGATTCGCGTTGGCCGGTATCCATGTCCTCGACATACAGGGCGGGCATGAACCTGCTGCCTTCGCGTCTTCCCTGCGTTTCAAGTATGAAGCGAATGCGCTTCAGGGTGCCGACTAATCCGGTGGTCGACAGCTGGCCGGTCACGGCGTAACGGCTTTGCGTTACATCTGAGGCCAACACCATCTCGCCCACCTTCACCCCAAGCGCGCGCAGGGCAAAGCGGCTTTGCTCGGCCGCCGCCGAAACCGGCAGACAGAGCAGGATCAAAAGTAGCAGTCTCTTTCGAACAATCGTCATCGGACAAAATTCCTGAAGGGTCCGGGCTGGACAAATCGCCATAGGCCGCGGCAAGTAGAGATGCCGCAAAAGATCGGGGTCAAGATGGACATAAACAGCCTAGGTGACAGCATTTTGAACGGGGAACGGCGTGCGCTTGCCCGGGCAATCACGCTGGTCGAAAGCATCCGTGCAGATCATCGGGAACAGGCTTCGGAATTGCTGAACTATCTGGCGCAATCTGGCCGGCAATCGCTGCGCATTGGCCTGTCGGGGACACCGGGCGTGGGGAAATCCACCTTCATCGAAAGCTTTGGCATGATGTTGACGGGTCAGGGGCTGCGCGTTGCTGTTCTTGCGGTCGATCCAAGCTCGGCCCGGTCAGGGGGATCGATCCTGGGTGACAAGACCCGGATGGAACGTCTGAGCCGTGACCCAAATGCCTTTATCCGACCCTCGCCCAGCCAAAGCCAGCTGGGGGGCGTTGCCCGTCGCACGCGCGAAGCCATCGCGCTGTGCGAGGCGGCAGGATATGATGTCGTGCTGATCGAAACCGTGGGCGTTGGCCAGTCGGAAACCGTGGTGTCTGAACTCTCCGATCTGTTCCTGCTGTTGTTGGCTCCGGCGGGCGGGGATGAGTTGCAGGGCGTAAAACGCGGTATCATGGAGATGGCGGATATCATCCTGATCAACAAGGCAGATGGCGACCTGAAGGCGACGGCAACGCGCACCTGCGCGGATTATGCCGGTGCCCTGCGTCTGTTGCGCAAACGCCCACAGGACCCGGATGGGTTTCCCAAAGCGATGACAGTATCAGCCATAGAAGAACATGGCCTTGATCAAGCCTGGTCAGAGATACAGTCGCTCAGCCAATGGCGACGGGACAACGGGTTTTGGACGACAAACCGGGCTGCGCAGGCCCGCTACTGGTTCGATCAAGAGGTTCGGCATGCCCTGCTGGCCCGCCTGGACACGCCCGAGGCACGCCAGGAAATGGATGAGCTGAGCACGGAGGTGGGCCAAGGTACGCTCAGCCCCACGGTCGCCGCGCGGCATATGTTGTCAAAACTCTCCGCCACCTGATCAGTGTTCGGGCGTTTTGACCTGGACCTTGATGCGCGCGGCGTCTCATCGCACTATGGGTGTGTATTGTATCCGATCATGCCGATCTGGTCGTGTAAATGGTTGCTATCTTAGACCTGCCTGTTGCTTGGGAATAGAGGACCATGCCCAATATAAGGGGTACCAACGGCAATGACATAATCGACGTTACCGGTGACAACGGGACGTTGAATGGAACGCCTCAGGGTACGCCGATCGATAATATTCGCGGCCGTGGTGGCAGCGACCAGATCACCGTCACGAACAGCACGGTTGTCGGAGTTGTACGTGGCAACGGGGGTGGTGACGACATCACCATCACCGGCAGCACAGTTGGAACACTGAATGCCGGAGGGGGCGCGGATACCGTCGTTGTGCGTGGGTCCGACATCAGCAGTATCGCATTGGGGAATGGCAACGATACGCTGGATTTCCAAAGCACCAATGTGTCAGGTACAGTCGACGGCGGGGGGGGTACCGATACGCTGAACCTGCCTGAAGGTACCGTGATCACCGACAGCACGTTTGGCACAATCACGGTCGAGGCAGGCACCAGTTATTCGCTGTCCAGCGGGTCGTTTACCCTGCCGTCCGGAACGACGGTCACGTATACAGGGTTCGAAAATGGTGCCGGGTTTCCGTGCTTTACCCGCGATACTCTGATCGCGACGGATTGCGGGCTTTGCCCTATTCAGAACATCGAGGCCGGGGATCGGGTTCGGACGGTCGGTCTGGGGTCACAAACTGTGCGTTGGGCCGGACAGCGGGCGTTCACAACCCATGACCTTGAGCAGGACCCTAAATTACGCCCGGTGCGCATCGTGGCGGGTGCTCTGGGACAGGGGGTGCCAAACCGCGATTTGCTGGTCTCGCGCCAGCATCGGATGCTGGTTCAATCCAAAATCGCGCAACGCATGTTTGGCGCGACTGAAGTTCTGATTCCGGCGATCAAACTGACCTCTTTGCCGGGTATCTACGTTGATCACGACGTGCAATCAGTCGAGTATTTTCACCTGCTGTTTGACCGTCACGAGGTTATCTATGCCGAAGGCGCCCCGAGCGAGAGCCTGTATACTGGGCCTGAGGCGTTGAAATCGCTCAGCACCGCCGCGCGGCGTGAGATATTCAAGATATTTCCAGAACTGGCGGATCACGATCACAGCCCCGACCCGGCGCGGCTGATCCCGCGTGGCAAGTTGCAGGCCAAGCTGGTTTCGCGTCATTTGAAGAACAACAAACCGCTGTTGCATGCGCCGGGCGCGCCTGCGTTCGGGGAAGATACAGGGGGTGCAAATATTCCGCCTAACCTGTCTTGACCCTACCTGCGATTCCCACTACACGCATCCAACCAGTTTTCGGGCGCGACTTCGGGTTGCGCCCCTTGTGATTTGGCCGCAGGCGTTTTGCCCGGCCTCCAGAAACAAAGGAAGAAACCATGTCGCGCCGTTGCGAACTGACCGGAAAAGGCCCGATGACTGGCAACAATGTCAGCCACGCCAAAAACAGAACTCGTCGTCGTTTTCTGCCGAATCTGAACGACGTCACCCTGCAGTCCGAAACTCTGGGTCGTGGCGTTAAGCTGCGTATCTCGGCGGCTGCGCTGCGTTCTGTCGACCACCGTGGTGGTCTGGACGCGTTCCTGGCCAAAGCCAAGGACGAGGATCTGTCTACGAACGCATTGAAAGTGAAAAAGGAAATCGTCAAGGCGCAAGCGTCGGCGTAACCTTCTCATTACCTACGGTTTGAATGACCCCGTACCCGATTGGTGCGGGGTTTTTCATTTTGCGATTCTGCTTGGGGTGAAAAAATTGAAATAAATTGTAACAACCGTGAAATAGTTCACATACGCGCGAGGACACAATGCGTATTTTGATTGCATTCTTTGGGCGGGGGCCGAGTGATGTCGTTAAAGAGTTTCTATATTTTCCTGTTGCTTTCGACCGTTTTCAAAAAATCTATTTTGGCCTGCACGCGCATTCAGCGTCAGGTGAATCGCTCCCATACCAGTCTGACCAAAGGGGCCGTTAAACGGCCTGGGCTGGATTACTAAGAGACGCTTCAAGCGCGACTGTTTGGCGCTTGAAGCGTTTCATCTGTCTGGCCTATATGCGGGTCACGATGAGATCTACGTTACATAAGTTTCTGCCGATAATTGTGTCTCTGCTGCTGGTTCTGACCGGGCAGAGCCTTGCGGTGTCGCGCGGCGTAGATATGGCCACAGGCCAGATGGTCCTGTGTACCGGAAACGGCCCCGTTGTTGTTTATGTTGACGCCAACGGACAGCCAACAGCCCCACCACATTACTGTCCCGACTATGCGCTGACCTTGTTGGGGGCGGTCGCAGATGCGCAACCCGCGCAACCCGATGCTTCGGTTCAACGGCCTCCCGCGCCATCGCGCGATAAGGGCAATCTTATTGCCCCTCCCGTCCCGGACACACCTGCGCGCGCGCCTCCCGTCTTGGTCTGACCCCACGATAGTTTTTCAGACCACCAAACAGATAAGGAGAGGCGCAATGTCCCTCAAAACAACCCTGTTCGCCACTTTTGCAACTGTCCTTCTGGCCGTTCCGGTCCTTGCTGACAGCCAGATCGTGGTTGACGATGCCTACGCCCGTTCATCCGGCAAAACTGCCAAGGCAGGGGCGGCGTTTATGATGATCGAGAACCAGGGCGATACGGATGATCGGTTGATCAGCGCAACATCAGATGCCGCAGCCCGGGTAGAATTGCACACGCATAAGATCAACGATGATGGCGTGGCGCAGATGGTCCATGTTGAGGAAGGTTTTGCCATCCCGGCAGGCGAGACCTACATGCTCAAGCGCGGTGGTGCGCATGTAATGCTGATGGGATTGAAAGCCCCGTTCGAGCACGGTGCAACAGTGCCTGTTACGCTGGTGTTTGAGCAGGCCGGAGAGATCGTGCTGGACGTTCCGGTGGATCTGGAGCGCCAGGACAAGCATGGCCACGATCACGGATCCCATTCGAACTAGCAGCAACGCCTGTCTTCGGGCCGCTTTGCGGCCGTCATCCATGCGTCAGGCCGGGCAATGCCCGGCCTGCTTGCAGTGTAGCTCGTGTTAGTTCCTAGCGATGAATGGTCTTCATGCCGACCCGGTCGTTGGCGCTGCGCAGACGATTTGCCAGCCAGAACATGACAACTGCAATGGCAAGCGCTGAAAAGGCAATCGCCCATCCTAGCGCGTCCAGAGCAATGGCGGGCCAGATCATAAGCACGAGGCCCACGATCAGCGCCGCAATCCCAGAGCCGCGCATCGAGCGGCGTTGCGGATCGCGCTCATTCATTTGCTGTGACGCGGCCAGAGAGCCAATGCCGATGATCAACGCCCAGGCCCCCAACAGGAAGAAGGCCAGCTTTACTGTGCCCTCGGGCCAAATCAGCAAAATCAGGCCGATCAACACCGCGCCGATCGCTGCGCCGCCCAACAGGCCTCTGCGGCCGACCCCCAGCAGCGTCAACCCGCCATCAATGATCAGCAAAGCACCAACCAAGCGCAGCAGCAAAGCAATGCTGCCAGAGGGCCAGAACAGCGCGGCAATGCCAACAGCACCGGCCAAAACACTGCGAACCAAGAAGGTCCACCAAAGACTGGACAGCTGAGCGCTGAGCCGGTCGCGATTGGCCATGCTGCCATCGTCGAGAATTTCACCGATTCTTGGGTCTTGATCTGTCATGGTGTGGTTTCCCCTGAATGAGGTGATGCATGTGTTAGTGCGATTTGCCTCTTATGTCTTTGTCATCAGCAACCGATCAACCCATTTTGGCACGGTTTCGGTTGCTTTGCCCAGCAGGCGGTCATCGAAACCACCGCCTGTCGACTCCAGATTGATCTCAACGGTATGCGCCCCGGCTGCGTGTGCTTCGTGTACAAAAGCGGCGGCGGGGTAGACCTGACCAGACGTGCCGATTGCGGCAAAGATCGAAGCGGTGGCGAGATGATCGAAAATCTGGTCCATATGATACGGCATCTCACCGAACCAGACGATATCGGGCCGCCCGGATGGGGCATTGCAGGCCGGGCAGGGCTCATCAGGGGCCATTTCTGGCGGTGCTGTCCACCGATGGCCACAATCCCCACACAATGCACCAGACAGGATACCATGCATGTGGATCACCCCTGAAGCGCCGCCAGCCTCGTGAAGACTGTCTACGTTTTGTGTGACGATGACCACATCGCCGGACCAATCCTGTTGCAACCGGGCAAGGGCCTTATGCGCGGCATTGGGGTGGACCTGAACAGCCTGAACCCTGCGGGCATTGTAGAACCCCTGAACCAAAGCCGGATTCCGGGTAAACGCCTCGGGCGTCGCGACGTCTTCGATCCTGTGTTGTGCCCAAAGCCCGCCTTCATCCCGAAAGGTGCTGAGCCCGCTTTCGGCGGAAATGCCTGCTCCGGTGAGAATGACGATCTTTTCCATGTGCCCTCTGCGCGGTAGAAGATTGCTTATGACACAGCGTATCCTCTTTGTGTGTTTGGGCAATATCTGTCGGTCACCTGCGGCCGAAGGCGTGTTTCGCGCCAACGCCCCACATCATACAACCGACAGTGCCGGAACCGCGGGCTGGCATATTGGCAGCCCGCCCTATGGTCCCATGCTATCTGCGGCTCGCGCCCGCGATGTCGAACTGGGTGATCTTCGCGCAAGGCAGTTTGTGGCTAAGGATTTTAATCAGTTCGATCTGATCATAGGAATGGATGCCGACAATATCGCGAATATCGAGGCCCTTAGGCCGGATGGAAACAACACGCCCGTTCGGCTGCTGACAGAGTTCGCTCCTCAGGCCGGTGCAGATCACGTACCAGATCCTTACTATACGCGGGATTTTGACGGGGCGTTGGACTTGATCGAGATCGCCGTCGCTGGGCTTGCCGATCACCTGGATGGATCGTCCAGCACCTTCAATTGATCACTGAGCCAGGGCAGTTTCGCCGTCGCCGGGTCAATGATCTGGCTTTGCATCAGCCGCCGCATCATGCCTGCCACCTCTTGCGGCACCTGATCTGACCAGTCCGTGCGGGTGAACAATGAAATGGTCCGGGCAAATGCGCCAAACGGACAGGGATGGACCTGCATCTCTTCGTGAAACCGCGCCGCGCGCATATAGCCCAGCGGCGTTGTGATCGCCCAGCCCAGACCGCGCGCAACCATCGCCATCAACGCCAGGTGTGAGCCGATCTCGAACCGTTCTTCGTATTCAACTTGCTGGCGTGCCAGGTGGCCTTCGATCTGGCGACTGATCAGCTGCTCGCGCGCATAGCGCAGAAAAGGCAGGTCCTGCACGACGGTCTGCGCATCACCCGCGCCAGCCGGGGCGACCAGTATAAATGGATCCTGCACCAACGGATATTCAATAACACCTTCCAGCACTTCGCCGCTATGGGCGGAAACGGCCAGATGCAGGCGCTGTGCGTCCAACTCGGCAAACAGGTCCAGACTGGGCAGGGTGATCAGCTTGAATTTTGATCGGGTCAGGCTGTCAGCCAGCAGTGTCGCAAGCCGAGGTGTTAGGTCATTGTCGAAATCGTCGATCAGACCGATGGACAAGGTGGTGAGATGCCCCAGATCCATTACCGTCAGCTCGCTCTGTGCCATCTGCAATTCACCCAGCACTGCCTGCGCGCGGGTCAGAAAGCTGCGCCCGGCTTGGGTCAGCCGCATCGGCCGCCGCCCGTGATCGACCAGATCGGTGCCCAAGGCCTTTTCCAGATTGCGCAATTGCTGGGAAACCGAGGGCTGGCTGAGCCCCGTGATCTTGGCCGCCTGCGCCACCGATCCGGTCCGCGCAAGAGCCTCAAACACCTCTAGGCCCCGCAGGGTCAGCCCTTTCATCACCATCGCACATACCTTTCGCTGCGCCATTTCTGGGGCGCAGCGTGCATCAGGTCAAGGACTGACAGGGGTTAGCTGCAGATCGCCTGCGCCATCTGGCCGAAGTTCTGATACCGATCCCACAGCGCATCATCGCGCGCGGTCTGCGACATCTTCAACTGCTGCGCCTGATGGGGGTCTTCGAACCATTTCGACACGGTCTTCTGATCACTGCGCGTCAACGCCTGATCGGCTACACGCTGAATGCAACTGCAACGATCACGTGTCGCCGCCTGACGGTCTGAGGCCAGACACGCCCGTTTGATCTGCGACGCGTCTGCCGCCGGTGCCACCGCCGTCAGCGATGCCGCACAGAATGCGATGAGGAGGAACTGTTTCATACTCGAGCCTCGTTTTTTGCCTGCCCGGACGGGTCTTATGCCCCTCTCGGTCTGCGGCAGAGTATGAATCATTCGAGGATGTGGATCAATTCACAAAAATTGCATCAGTTGATTTCTTTTCAGAGGACACCAAAAATTTTCAAACCGAGTTGCACGACCGCATACAACATTCCCGTCGCGCCGCCGGCTTGCATCGCGAGTCGTACTGTCTTGTTGCCCTTGCTATCATGAAATTCCGCCGCCTTATCTATCAGGAGACTCATTTTCGACGCTCGATTAAAAACCCGTATTGCTGCGTCAGCACCGTGCAGAGGTGGTGCACCAACCGGCAACGGGAGTAGACTATCGTTGACTAGAGATGGAATATCCTCAGCAAAATCATCTGCCAAATCTCCTTCACTCAAATCGATCAACACAGGTTTTGCTTTTTGCAACAAGCTTTTCGCGTCATCGTCGAGTTCTGAAAACGTCTGCAGCGCTAACTGTTCACGATTGGCCAATACTTCCGGGTGATTTGCCCGAATACCACGCACACCTTCCTCAACCGCTTCAAGAAGCGCGAGATTGTCTTCACTGTCGGGCAACTCGTTGCTTACATGTATTTGTCGCCTTAGCCCCTTGGCAACTAAGGTTAGCGTCAATTCTGCTTGCTGCGGATTGTTGCTGTAACGGGTGACAGCTCGCGTAATCTTGCGGTGCTCGCTTGATCTTTCAGAAATTCCGTTGGCCCCTTGCAGGGCATCGTCCAGTGCATCCGAAACATTAGCTAACAGTGATGTAACAAGCGGTTCGTTTAAAACAGGTATTGGGACTGCGCGAAACTTATTAGTTGTCGGATTCAGCTCAACGTTCTCTGCTTGAGGCAGGCTCTTCGAGAGAGCCATCGCCATAATCTGTCGAATTTCTATGGCTATTGCTTCGGGGCCACGCTTCCAAACTACATTGTCGATCATCGCAATACTGAATTGAATGTCCCAGTTGATTGGGGCTCCATCGAGCAAGCTGAGGTACCAATTGCTCCAAAATTCAGCAGTGTCGTAGTCGGCTGACCGGGTCAGTAAGGGTTCAAAATGGGTCAACTTGCTGGCTTGGTCGCGCCAAAGTGGAGAATAAATTACTCCGTCGGCCCTGCCTCCTTGTGATAGTTGAACATAGTCTTCTGTAAGCTCCGCTAGGTGGGCAGCCCTTCGGTGACGTTCGTCTGCTACATTAGCTCCCATGTCGGTAATGTATGTTGAATAATACTGTCGATCCTGCTCGATTATTCGCAGCAAATTGGGGCTGGGAGTGATCGCTGCTCTCAATGCATAATTAGACATTACATGCACGAGACGATCTAATCCGGTTGGTGATATCTTTGGTCGAACGCTGCTGCCCAAGTTCGTAATTTTATCCCTTAAGACACGGTCGCGTGTAGCTGCATAGGCTACAACCGTTAGAATCCTTCTAAGCGAGAACAAGTTGGTTTTATTTAAAGACCACGTTTTGGCATCTGCAGTATCAAAAGTTCTCAGGATTGAACGAATTGCAAGCACTAGTCTTTGCTCTTCGGTCAACGATGCTGAAAGTTCTCCAATTTCTTCAAAACTGTCCATTTACTAACTTCAATATTATGAACATCAAGATACCAATTGTTGCCACCTTGACCAACCCACGATTCCTCTACATATCCCCAACTCATGACAGACCTCGCTCATATCCGCAATTTCTCCATCGTCGCGCATATCGACCATGGCAAATCCACCCTTGCTGACCGGCTCATCCAAGAGACCGGAACGGTCAAGGATCGCGACATGAAGGAACAGCTGCTCGACAGCATGGATATCGAGCGGGAGCGTGGCATCACCATCAAAGCCAACACGGTTCGCATCGACTATACCGCCGACAATGGCGAGGCATACGTGCTGAACCTGATCGACACCCCCGGCCACGTGGATTTTGCCTACGAGGTCAGCCGGTCCATGCGCGCGGTCGAGGGCTCGCTGCTGGTCGTTGACTCGACCCAAGGGGTCGAGGCGCAGACGCTGGCGAACGTGTATCAGGCCATCGACGCCGATCATGAGATCGTGCCGGTTCTGAACAAGATCGACCTGCCTGCCTCCGATTGTGACCGCGTGGCGGAACAGATCGAGGACGTGATCGGCATCGACGCGACCGACGCAATTCAGGTCAGCGCCAAGACCGGGCAGGGCATTCATGAGACGCTCGAAGCCATCGTCCAGCAACTGCCCGCACCGCAAGGCAATCTCGACGCGCCGCTCAAGGCGATGCTGGTGGATTCGTGGTACGACGCCTATCTCGGCGTGATCGTTCTGGTCCGCATTATGGACGGCACGCTGAAAAAGGGCATGCGGGTCAAGTTCATGTCGAACGGCACCCTGCATCATGTCGACCGCGTCGGCGTTTTCCGCCCCGAGATGGAGATGGTTGACAGCCTCGGCCCCGGTGAGATCGGCTTCCTGACCGCCTCGATCAAACAGGTCCGCGACACCCGCGTCGGTGACACGATCACCAATGACCGCAACGGGACTGAAATCGCGCTGGACGGGTTCAAACCCGCGCAGCCGGTGGTGTTCTGCGGTCTCTTCCCCGTGGACTCGGCCGAATTCGAAGACCTGCGCGATGCGATCGACAAACTGGCGCTGAACGACGCCAGCTTCAGCTTTGAAATGGAAACTTCGGCCGCACTTGGCTTTGGCTTCCGCTGCGGCTTCCTCGGCCTTCTGCACCTTGAGGTCATCCGCGACCGCATCGAACGCGAATATGATATCGAGCTCATCACCACCGCACCCTCGGTGATCTATCACGTCTACATGAAAGACGGCGAAATGATCGAGCTGCACAACCCCGCCGACATGCCCGACCCTTCAAAGGTCGACCATATCGAAGAGCCGCGCATCAAGGCGACCATCCTGGTTCCGGATGAATACCTCGGCGACGTGCTGAAACTGTGTCAGGACCGCCGCGGCATCCAGTTGGACCTGACCTATGCGGGCAGCCGCGCCATGGTCGTCTATGACCTGCCGCTGAACGAGGTTGTCTTTGACTTCTACGACCGCCTGAAATCAGTGACCAAGGGCTATGCCAGCTTCGACTACCAGATGACCGGTTATACCGAGGACGCGCTGGTCAAGATGTCGGTGCTGGTGAATGACGAACCGGTCGACGCGCTGTCGACCATGGTTCACCGCGACCGGGCCGAGATGCGGGGCCGGGCGATGTGCGAAAAGCTCAAGGACCTGATCCCGCGCCACATGTTCAAAATCCCGATCCAGGCCGCCATCGGAGGCAAGGTCATCGCCCGCGAGACCCTCTCGGCGCTGCGCAAGGACGTGACCGCCAAATGCTACGGAGGCGACGCCACGCGGAAACGCAAACTGCTGGACAAGCAGAAGGCGGGTAAGAAGAAGATGCGCCAGTTCGGGAAGGTCGATATCCCGCAGGAGGCGTTTATTTCCGCTTTGAAGATGGACAGTTAACAGCTGGCCATTTTTGCGGCGGGTGGGCGAAAGCGGTTGGCGCAGCCAACTGCGTGCCCACACGGTGGGTTGGGGGAGCGACCGCCGTCGCTCAACCCACTACTTTTCCTTCCGAACACCCTTGAAGGGTTTCTTGTCGGAGGTTTTGACGTCCATGAAGCGACCATTTGAGGTGTCGCGCTTCACATAGTGGCCGGATGGCGTTTTGGTTTGAGAGCGGCCTTTGACCATTCCCTTTCGACGCCCGTCACCTGATGGCGGGTTAGTAGCCATGATTTTCTCCTTAGCTGGTGTGGCAAGCGGGGCTGCAATAGTAGCAACCGTTAACTTGACTGTAGTAGTGGCGTGCAGCTGCTACGGCCGGACCACATGTGGCGAACTCGCCAAGGTAAATCCGATTTTCAGGCTGCGGCATCCAGCTGCATCCGGTTTTATGGACTTCATGGTCGCCATTCGCTTGCTGATTTTTGTTCACGTAGTAACGTGCCATCCCTCAATCCTTTCATGATTGGCGGCAGTTGAAATTTAGGCGAAAATCAGCGAAGCTTGAATTGCTAGATCGACTTCGAGAGATTCTCGCCAGTTGATAGGATTGGTCAGCCTTTTGGCTGGCCTTTTCTATTTGTGAGTCTGTTTCTTACTTCCTCCTTGGGTAGCTCTGATACCGTGGTCTGTAGTCTTGCATTTCTTTTTCCAAATTGGCTCTAGATCTCTCCAAAAGCGCACGTTGGGATAGTGCCATAACTGGATCCGTTAAACTCCACTTTCCTGTACCTTCGTCCAAGCTAACCTCTGCGTCTGCTTTTAGGCGCGATAGTTGTGGAGACAGGCTAGTGCGAGCGACTTCGGCGTTGTGCATTTGACTTATCCAATGGATGATCTGATCCGAAGTTCCCCCTTCGGGATTGCGGGCGAGGACGTTGCGTATCATCTCTTTGATTGTCAGTTTTTCACGCTGATCTTCATCGTCTTTGGAGCGCTGAGTGTTTTCCAAGTTCGCGCGCATTTTGCGAAGCGCTTCTAGTTCAACTAGTAGCTCTTTGCGCTTGCGAACGATCATTTCTTCGCGTTGCTCTAAGTATTGCCAAAGATCAAGTTCATTACTCATCATCAAATCCTCTTGAGACTAGATTAGACTTCGACGCCAAGAATGGCAACGGGTAAAGTCTCTGTGGATAAAATTGGGGACTCAAGATATATATATGGTAAATAATATCGAGTCCAATCAATATATAGTGTCAAATAGAATACATGGACTTTATCTGAATTTCTGTTTTCCATCGTTTTTGTTCGACTAATGTTCAACTTGATTCTCTGGTGAAGTCACATTGGCTAGGAGCTTAAGTTTCATCCACCCGCCCGGCGGCACCGCCGGGCCGCGCCGACCCGCCCCCATGGGGCGGCGCGTTTGCGCCTCCCCTCGGGTCGGTCGCGGCCCTCAGTTCTGATGATCGACCGCTGTCAGCGACTAAAGCCGCGCTGAAGCGCAGATGAAGCTTTCCTTAGAAAAGTTGTAACCGGCAGGTGCCCTTCCAATCTGTTTAACAGGGCAGCGGGGATTTACGCCGTAGCCTGCGGATCAGAACGACCTACAGCACTGTTCTGGACTGACAGGCGAACCGGAGCGTCTCCGGCCTGATCGAGAGTAGGGGGTACCAGCTGCCTAAGCGGGCAGCGTTTAGTAGGTATTTATGATCAGGTCGGGACGCTTCTCAGAGCGCCAATCCGCAGGGCTGGGCGCTTTTCGATTCGGGCTCAACCAAAGCGGGATTCGTCGGTTTGCGATTGAACATGGCCTTCGCAGGTGCAGCATTGCCTGAAATTTGCGCGTTTTCGATCTGTTCGGAGTTTTCCACGCGCAAGCAGGCCAGTTTGCAAAACTTCTCGATTTATCCACATCGTCCTCCCGGCGGATATCAACAGGTTATCCCCGTCTAATTTTCATGCTGCAGTGCTATTTTCTTGCCGGTATTGGGCGTCAATGTAACAGTAAGGTTACCGCAGCACTTCCTCGGAACAGGCAGCGGGGCGCAAGGGCCAGGGGCCAACGCAGGATCGGGTGGATTTTAGGATTTACGCGGATTTGCAGGGGTTTACCGGTTGCTGGACAGTCGAGTTGGGTGTCAGATCCCGGGTTGATAGATCAGCTTCTCAAAATGGATCTTGTGCGCTGTGACGGCCTTCGGGTCGAAACGGCAGTCGCAGCTTCGAAAGGGGCTGAGGCAACTGGATCAGGGTGCCCTTCGGGGTGTGCTGACCCGGCAAGGCGTCAGGAGTGTCCGCAAGGATACATGCAAAGACCGCGTCTGCGCACCTGACGCCTTTTCCTATTCTGGTTCCATACAGGCATCATTCAAGACCCCTTCGAATGGAAACGGGGTTCCTTCGTGCGAACGAAAGAACCCCGTCTTTGCGTCAGATGATGCAATGCCGCGTCTATGCACCTGTAGCGCAAGACTAGTGGCTTTGGATCAGGAGATCAACAATATGTTGATGAATTTTGGGGCGGCTCCGCAATATACTGGGCCGGTCAGATGTTCTCTTGAACCTCAGTGGCCGCATTCTGGATTGCATCCCCGGCGTTTTCGATATCTTTGCCCGCGCCTTTGGCGGTTTCGCAGGCGGTCAGGGCAAACAGGCTCAGGCCAATCAGGATTGCTCGGATCATACTCGTCTCCTTGGTGGTCGATCATGATTTCGGTAGCACCTTTTCACAAGCGGGACCAGCATCAGCAACGCTGTTCGTAACAAAAGCGGCAAGCCCGGTTGAATATGGCCTGAGGCAACGCCAGCGATCAACAATCTCACAATCGACCTGCGAAGTGAGGCGCACCCCTTGCAGCCCCCCAAAGGCAACACTAAGACTCGGGTAACACTTGTTGGGATACTCTCCCGATCCATAGCAAAGCAGGCAGGTTAAGAATGTTCGATCCCGTAGACACCTATATGAATACGCTTGTCCCCATGGTTGTCGAGCAGACCAGCCGCGGTGAGCGCGCCTATGACATTTTCTCGCGTCTGCTGAAAGAGCGGATCATTTTCATCAACGGTCCGATCCATGACGGGATGAGCCATCTTGTGGTGGCGCAGCTGCTGCATCTTGAGGCGGAAAACCCGAACAAGGAAATCTCGATTTACATCAATTCGCCCGGTGGCGTGGTGACCAGCGGTTTGTCGATTTACGACACAATGCAGTACATCAAGCCGAAATGTTCGACATTGGTGATCGGTCAGGCGGCCTCGATGGGGTCGGTGTTGCTGGCCGGTGGTGAGAAGGGAATGCGCTTTTCGCTGCCCAACAGCCGCATCATGGTGCACCAGCCCAGCGGCGGCTATCAGGGTCAGGCCAGCGACATCATGATCCACGCGGCCGAGACGCAGAAACTGAAAGATCGCCTGTATGATATCTATGTGCGCCATACAGGGCAGACAAAAAAGGCGGTTGAAAAAGCGCTGGATCGTGACAATTTTATGAGCCCGGAAGAGGCGAAAGATTGGGGCCATATCGACGAGATCGTCGAGAACCGCGCCAAGATGGACACGGAAGAAGCCTAAGAAACATGCCTGGCGCCATCGGCGTCGGGCGCATTTTTGAGATTGTAGCCGCCACAGTGCTGGCCTAAGCTGCATGAACATGCGCAAGCGCGACCTCAGGATGGGGCGTGTGGACGAAGCCCGAAAGGTAGATCATGGCGACGAATTCAGGCGGTGACAGCAAGAACACGCTCTACTGTAGCTTTTGTGGAAAAAGCCAGCATGAGGTGCGCAAGCTGATCGCAGGCCCGACCGTTTTCATTTGCGATGAGTGTGTCGAGCTTTGCATGGACATCATTCGGGAAGAGACCAAAGCCAGCGGGCTGAAATCTTCTGATGGGGTGCCGACGCCCAAGGACATTTGTGAGGTGCTGGACGACTACGTCATCGGTCAGGCCACGGCAAAGCGCGTTCTCTCAGTTGCGGTCCACAATCACTACAAGCGTCTGAACCACGCACAGAAGGCTGGCGGTGATATTGAACTCGCCAAATCCAACATCCTGCTGATCGGCCCTACGGGCTGCGGCAAGACATTGCTGGCCCAGACGCTGGCGCGCATTCTGGATGTGCCCTTCACCATGGCAGATGCAACCACGCTGACCGAGGCAGGTTATGTGGGTGAAGATGTCGAGAACATCATCCTCAAACTGCTGCAGGCCAGCGAGTATAATGTTGAACGCGCACAGCGCGGGATCGTCTATATTGACGAGGTTGACAAGATCACGCGCAAATCAGAAAACCCTTCGATCACGCGTGACGTGTCAGGTGAGGGTGTGCAGCAAGCACTGCTGAAACTGATGGAAGGCACCGTGGCCAGTGTGCCGCCCCAGGGGGGGCGCAAACACCCGCAACAGGAGTTCCTGCAGGTGGACACGACCAACATCTTGTTTATCTGCGGCGGCGCTTTTGCGGGGTTGGACAAGATTATTGCACAGCGTGGCAAGGGCTCGGCCATGGGCTTTGGTGCTGATGTGCGCGACAACGATGATCGCGGCGTGGGTGAGATATTCAAGGAGTTGGAACCCGAGGATCTACTGAAATTCGGCCTGATCCCGGAATTTGTTGGCCGCTTGCCGGTTCTGGCAACTTTGGAAGACTTGGACGAAGACGCACTTGTCACCATTCTGACCAAGCCCAAGAATGCTTTGGTCAAGCAATATCAACGCCTCTTCGAACTCGAAGACGCCGAGTTGGCCTTTACCGATGATGCGCTGAAGGCGATTGCCAAAAGGGCAATCGAACGCAAGACCGGCGCGCGCGGGTTGCGGTCGATCCTCGAAGATATCTTGCTGGACACGATGTTCGAATTACCAGGCATGAAGAACGTGACCGAGGTGGTCGTGAACGAAGAAGCTGTGACCTCTGTTGCGCAACCTTTGATCATCTACGCCGAGGCGGCAGAATCTGCGTCAGCTGGCTGAACAGTTCGACCGAATTGATGCAACGGCACGGCAAACCCGTGCCGTTTTTCAGTGTAGGAGGGTTAAATGATTAGAAGAATTCATTCTGGCGGAGAGTATGAAGAGAAGGTTGGGTACTGCCGAGCGGTGGTAGCGAATGGCTTCGTATTTGTGGCAGGGACGTGTGCGCAAGGTGAAAAAATCCCGAAAGATATCGCTTCTCAATGCAAATCGTCATTGCACGCTATCGAAAAAGCTCTGGCTGAGGCGGGCGCAGGTTTTAAAGACGTTGTGCGCGTAAACTATTACCTGCCTGATATGTCAGAATTTGAACAATGCTGGCCTCTCCTAAAAGAGGCCTTTGGCGTCAACCCTCCAGCAGCGACAGTCATTGAATGCAATCTGATTACGCCACAGGATCGTATTGAAATCGAAGTAACGGCCGCGTTGCCGGAAAAACGCTGATGATTTCTGTAGTACTGGACCTTAGCGCGCCTTTGGTCCATACCATTGCCGAGCACTTTGCCGGAGGCACCTGATGGGCATTCTGAACACTCTTTTGCGGGCCGTGACCTGGTGGAATGGAGCAACCTTGAACACCCAGATTTATACCGCGCGAAAAGGTGTGAAAGTTGGTGAGGATAACGAAGGCAACGTCTTCTATCGCAACGCAGATGACAGCAAACGCTGGGTGATCTTCAATGGTGAGGCCGAAGCCAGCCGCGTTGATCCCGATTGGCATGGCTGGTTGCATCGCACTTGGGATGAACCTCCAACCGATAAGCCGCTGCCTCATAAGTCCTGGGAAAAACCGCATCAGGAAAACCTGACAGGGACAGTTTTGGCCTATACCCCGGCAGGGTCGCTGCGCCGGCCCGACCCGGTGGAGCGCAAAGACTACGAGGCCTGGAGCCCCGAATAACAGAGGCGAGTAATGTCGACCCACAATTGGACCGAAGTCATCGTCGGTGGTGCCGTTCTGGCTGTTGCCATTTCATTTGGCGTTTATGCCAGCCAGTCAACGGGCCTGTCGCAAAGCAGCGCGGGTTATGAGCTGGGGGCCTCCTTCCGGTCGCTTGAAGGGGTTGGCGTGGGTACCGATGTGCGCTTGGCCGGGGTCAAGATCGGCACCGTCACAGACGTCAATCTGAACCCGGATACCTATCGCGCCGATACGACTTTTACGATTGCGGATGGGATTCTTGTGCCTGATGACAGTGCTATCGTGATCTCGTCTGAAGGACTTTTGGGCGGCAACTTTGTCGAGGTTATGCCGGGCGGCTCACCGTTCTTTTTTGAGCCCGGTGATGAGATCGAAGATACCCAAGGCGCGGTCAGCCTGATTTCGCTACTTGTCAAATTCGTGGCCGGAGACAGCGGCGAATGAAGTATTTGGCGCTAATGGCGATGGCGTTTTGCGCAACGGCTGCATCTGCGCAGCAGAAGGTCGAATCTGGTCCTGGCGCCATGTTGCGGGGCCTGGACAAAGTAAACGGCCAGACCGTTGATATCGAAATGCAAAACGGCGACACCCAGCCCGTGTTTGGATTGGATGTAGCCTTGGGGGATTGCAGGTACCCGGCGGACAACCCCACAGGTGATGCGTTTGCCTATCTGACGATCTGGGAAGAAGGCAAGGCAGACCAGCTGTTTGACGGTTGGATGATTGCGACATCACCAGCGCTGAATGCTTTGGATCATGCGCGCTATGACGTCTGGGTGATCCGCTGTATCACACCATCCGCTGACTGAGGAATATCAGCGGAAAAATCGGCGCTTGCGTTGATCGCTTCCTCAAGTGCTTCACGATATGTACCGCGTGGAATTTCGATGGCGCCAAGTGACGCAAGGTGAGTTGTCAGGAACTGTGTATCAAACAGCTTGAAACCCGTTTGTCTAAGCCGGTCGACCAGATAGGTGAGGGCGATTTTTGAAGCATCTGTGCGCCGCGAAAACATGCTTTCCCCAAAGAAAGCGGCCCCCAACACGACGCCATAGACACCGCCAACCAGTTGGTCGTTGTCCCAAACCTCTAGTGAATGGGCGTGACCTCTCATATGTAATTGATCGTAGAGGCGCCGCAACTCGGTATTGATCCAGGTATCTGCGCGGTCTGCGCAACCATCAACAACGCCGTTGAAATCCTGATTGATCGAAATGTCAAAGCCGGATCTGCGCAGGCTCCGGGCCAGACTGCGCGAGATATGAAACCCGTCCAGAGGGAACACACCTCTGTATTTCGGATCGACCCAGAACAACTCAGGGTCATCCCGATGTTCAGCCATGGGAAAAATGCCGATGGAGTAACCATGCAGCAAAAGCTCCGCAGTCAGGCTCATGAGAAAAACCCCAAGGCCGGAGGAGTGGTTCCATCCGGCCTTCCAGACAGGTTAGTCTGCCATATTCTCCGCAAGCCAGTGCTCCAGCCAGTGGATGTTGTATTCGCCGCTATGCAGGTCGGGTTCCTGCAGTAGGGCGTGGAACAGCGGAACGGTGGTGTCGATGCCGTCAACGATCAACTCTCCCAAAGCGCGCTCCAAACGGGCCAGTGCCTCGGTCCGATCGCGCCCTTGTACGATCAGCTTTGCGATCAGCGAATCGTAGTAGGGTGGGATCGAATACCCGTCATAAAGCGCCGAATCCATCCGTACGCCCAGACCGCCGGGCGCATGATACGCCGTGATCTTACCGGGGCAGGGGGAGAAGTTGGGCAGCTTCTCAGCATTGATCCGAACCTCGATGGCGTGGCCTTCGATTTGCAGATCATCCTGAGTGAATGACATCGGCAGGCCCGAGGCGACGCGGATTTGTTCGCGCACAAGATCGACGCCGAAAATGCCTTCGGTTACCGGGTGTTCCACCTGCAGGCGGGTGTTCATTTCAATGAAATAGAACTCACCGTTTTCATACAAGAACTCGATGGTGCCGGCGCCGATATAGTTGATCTTCGCCACAGCGTCAGCGCAGATCTTACCGATCCTGGCCCGTTCTTCGGGGGTGATGCTGGGGCCGGGGGCCTCTTCAAACACTTTCTGATGGCGGCGCTGAAGCGAACAATCGCGTTCACCCAAATGCACGGCCTTGCCTTTGCCATCGCCGAAGACCTGAATCTCAATGTGGCGCGGCGTGGTCAGGTATTTTTCGATATAGACCTCATCGTTGCCAAAGGCAGCTTTACCCTCGGCACGTGCGGTCATGAAGGCGCTTTCCATCTCATCCGCTCTCATCGCGACTTTCATGCCGCGTCCGCCACCCCCGGCGGTTGCTTTGATGATCACGGGATAGCCGAATTCCTCACCAATGCGCTTGGCGTCTTCCAACGTGGGAACGCCACCGTCGGAACCGGGAACACACGGCACACCCAGCGCCTTCATTGTGTCCTTGGCAGTAATCTTGTCGCCCATCACGCGGATATGTTCGGCGGTGGGGCCGATGAAGGTGATGTCGTGGTCTTCGACGATCTGCACGAATTCGGCGTTCTCGGACAAAAAACCATAGCCGGGATGGATCGCCTGCGCGCCGGTGATCTCACAGGCCGAGATAATGGCGGGGACGGACAGATAACTTTGCGGGCTGGGCGGGGGACCGATGCAGACCGATTCGTCCGCCATGCGCACATGCATCGCGTCGCTATCGGCGGTGGAGTGGACGGCGACCGTCTTAATCCCCATCTCGCGAGCGGCGCGGATGACGCGCAGGGCGATCTCGCCTCGGTTGGCAATCAGGATCTTGTCGAACATGGGCCCGCCTTACTCGATGATGACCAGAGGGGTGCCGAATTCCACAGCATCGCCGTCGCCAACCAAAATGCGTTTGACGGTACCCGATTTGGGCGCGTGGATGTGGTTCATGGTCTTCATCGCCTCGACGATCAGCAGCGTGTCGCCTTCGGACACCGCTCCGCCGACGGAAATGAACGACGGCGCGCCAGGTTCGGCCTGCATGTAAACAGTGCCAACCATGGGCGAGGTGACCGCGCCAGGATGGCTGGCCGGGTCATCTTGTGGGGCTTCGGTCGCAGCGGCAGCAGGGGCTGGTGCGGCGGCGGGGGCTGCCGGGGCAGCGGCAGGAACAGCGACCTGAACCGGAGCAGCGGCAGCCTGCGTCATGCGGCTGACGCGCACATTCAGGCTGTCTTCTTCGCCATACTCGCGTTTCACCTGCAATTCAGTTAGGTCGTTGTCGCGCAGCAATTCGGCCAGTGCCTTGATGAATGCTACATCCGCTTCGTGTTTGGTATCTGTCATGAGTGTCCTCGACGGTTCCCCTAGTGGCCCATCTAAACCTGCGGGCTTTGGTCTGATTACGCAGCGTTATAAGCTAAGCGCCGGGCCATGAAAAGCGCAGTCTGAAGTCGTGATTCAAGGAATTTGTGCGGGCAAAGCGCAGTTAGAGCGGCATGCCCGAAAGTTTCGCCACGAGCTCCGATAATTTACGCGCGCCGAACTTTTCCAGCAGGCGTGCGCGGTAGGCTTCGATCGTGCGATAGCTGAGGCCGAGTTCGGCACCGATTTCCTTGGCCGAGAGGCCGCGGCAGGACAGGATCGCCACCTCGCGTTCCCGCACAGTCAGTTCGACCACGGGGCGTTCTTCCGAGATGTCTGAAAAGCTCCAGATCCCGTGACGGAACGGATCATCCGGTGTCAGCGACCTGCCGCGCGCGCGACACCAGAATAAATCGCCATTGCGTCGCCGCATCACCCGTTCATCGGTGTAATAGCCGGTATCCCGCATCACCTGTAAGCTACGCGCGCCGATCCTTTCCCAATCCGCGACGGAGGGGTAAAGGTGCAGCAGCGGCATGTTGCGATAGTCGCTCTCACCCCCTCCGAAGGTCCGGGCAAATTGCAGATTGCAACGCCGGATGATCCGGTTTTCCAGTTCAACCAGCCCAATTGGGGCATATTCGAAGGCGGGGTCACTCATCGTTGTATCGTGCCGGGAATTGGTTGGAAATAGAAGAGGTCATGAGAATTTGCTGTGGATTTGAAGTGGATGATTTGCTGTTGCTTTTGTTAATCTTGTAAATCTCGCCTGAAAACTCTGCCTTAACTGCATTGATTAAATAAGATATCTTGAAAACACTTAATTGTGATTCAAAGCTTGGCGAGGGAGAAGCCATTGATGCGCGATACGCTTACCGGCAGCCGGATCCGTGAACGCCGTCAGATCTCGGGCCTCAGGCAATCCGAGCTTGCAAAGCGTGTTGGAATTTCGCCGTCATATCTGAACTTGATTGAACATAACCGCCGCAGGATCGGTGGAAAGCTTTTGGTCGATATTGCCGATGCCTTGGATGTGGAGCCCTCGCTGCTGACCCAGGGTATAGAGGCGACGCTGATTTCTGCACTGCGAGAGGCGGCGGCAGATGCAGTCGGACAACGGGCCGAGGTTGACGGGCTGGAGGAATTTGCCGGTCGCTTTCCCGGCTGGGCCGAGGTTCTGGCGCAAATGCATCAGCGCGTCGTGTCATTGGAACGCACGGTCGAGACGCTATCGGACCGGTTAACGCATGACCCGCATCTGGCCGCGTCGATGCACGAGGTTTTGTCGACCGCCGCTGCAATACGATCTACCGCATCGATTTTGGCGGACACACAGGATATCGAAGCCGAATGGCAGGACCGGTTTCACAAGAACCTGCATCAGGATGCTGAACGTCTGGCCGAAAGCTCTAAGGCGCTGGTGTCTTATCTGGATGAAAGCGACGCGACCAAGACCCCGCGCAGTGTTCCGCTGGAAGAGGTTGAGAGCTTCTTTGCCGCCCAAAACTACAGTTTCCCCGAACTCGAAGCGGGGGTAGGGGTTGAGAGCATTGCCCTAGACGGGCTGAACACCGCCACCGCCCGTTCTGTCGCCCTAGAGATTTTGCGATGGTGTGCACGGGATGCGGTGGCGATGCCGCTTGCCGAGCTAAAGCAAGTTCTGGCCAAGGGCGAACCTGACCCCATCACGTTGGCGCAGCGTTTCGCGGTCGACATCCCCACGGTTTTGCGGCGTCTGGCCTTTGTGCCAGAGCAGGATTTGATGCGCCCGGCAGGACTTGCCTTGTGCGATGCATCGGGCAGCCTGCTGTTTCTGAAACCGCTTCCCGGTTTCGTGATGCCGCGCCATGGCGAGGCTTGTCCGTTATGGCCATTGTTCACTGCCCTAAGTCGCCCTCTGGTGCCGGTTCGCAGACAAATCGCTCAGTTGGGGCGCAGTGCGGCTGAGTTCGAATGTCACGCCTATGCTTGGCCTCATGCGGTGCCAGGCTATGATCAGGACCCGGCTTATCGGTCGGTTATGCTGGTGCGACCGGTTGGGGAAGAAGGGGCATCGGCTTTGACCCAGGTCGGGGCCAATTGCCGGGTCTGCCCCAGCCGAGATTGCACATCGCGGCGCGAGCCTTCGATTCTGAGCGAAGGTTTTTGACAGGTCGATGACTGACCGCTTAATCTGGCGGTGGCAGCGGGCCTAGAGCGCGATCTGCCATGGGGAGGAATTGAAAATATGAGCCGTAAGGTTCTGTTGATCGAGGATGAGCCGAACATCGCTGAGGCCATCCGCTTTTTGCTGACACGCGAAGGCTGGCAGGTTGAAACGCATTCGGAAGGTTCTGATGCGGTTCAGGTGATTCAGGCTGCGGCCCCGGATCTTGTCATCCTTGATGTCATGCTTCCGGGAAAGAACGGCATGGATATTCTGCGTGACCTGCGCGAATTGGACGGGATGCAACGCCTGCCTGTCCTGATGCTGACGGCACGCGGACAATCCCGTGATCGGGAAATGGCCGAAAATGCAGGGGTCAGCCGGTTCATGACAAAACCGTTTTCAAATGCCGAGGTCTTGACTGCGGTGCGCGATCTACACGCGCAGGCCTCACGGGCATGAACTCTGATAGTGACATAGACCGGATACCAAAGGGCAAACGGTCCTCACTATTCCTTGGGCGGCAAAGCTACCGCCGCCGCAGGCTGGCTGATGCGGCCCGGCTGTTGCCGTTTCTGGGTGCGGCGCTTTTGGCACTGCCGCTGCTGTGGCCTGATCAGAACGGGGGCGACAACGCTGTGCCGCTTTCATCGGCTATGCTGTACATCTTTGTGTGCTGGGGCGTGCTGATCGCGACTGGCCTGATCTTTGGCCTGACGGCCAGAGGGTTGGGGGTTCGCGACGATATAGGTGCGGACACTGAGTGATGGCGACGCCGAATATTCTGATATTGGTCAGCCTGGGCTATGTGGTTCTGCTGTTTGGTGTGGCTTTCGCCGCTGAAAGAATGGCCGAGGCGGGGCGTGGGAAATGGCTGCGGTCGCCCCTAATCTACACGCTTTCCTTGTCGATCTATTGTACCGCCTGGACCTTTTATGGCGCGGTTGGCAATGCCGCGCGATCCGGGCTGGAATACGTCACGATCTATCTGGGGCCAACGCTGGTTATGGTCAGCTGGTGGTGGGGGCTACGTAAGCTGGTCCGGGTTGCACGCAGCCAAAGGGTGACCTCGATCGCCGACCTGTTGTCGTCTCGCTACGGAAAGTCCAACACGCTTGCCGTGTGCGTCACTATTTTGGCGGTTCTTGCCGGTACGCCGTATATAGCCCTGCAACTTCAGTCGATCACCCTGTCATTTTCGATTTTTGTCGAGGCTGCTCCATCTGGCCTTTACCCAAGCGGATCAAACGTGTTTTGGGTTGCCGCCGGGCTGGCTGTCTTCGCTATTCTGTTCGGCACGCGAAATCTGGATGTGAACGAGCGTCATCATGGCGTGGTCACAGCGATTGCGGTGGAATCGGTGGTGAAATTGTTCGCCCTGATCGCCGTTGGCGTGTTCGTCGTGTGGGGGATTGCTGGCGGGATTGGTCCGATGATGGATCAGATTGATGCCTCGGAGATCGGCCAATGGAACATCGACGCAGGTCGTTGGACCGTGTTCATCTTTCTATCCGCCGCCGCCTTTGTCTGTCTGCCGCGCATGTTTCAAGTTATGGTTGTTGAAAACGACGATGAGGGCCATCTGAGCACCGCGGCCTGGGCTTTCCCGTTGTACCTGCTGCTGATGAGCCTGTTTGTTGTTCCTATCGCGGTGGTTGGTTTAGACCTTTTGCCACCTGGCTCGAACCCTGATCTTTTCGTGCTGACGGTGCCGCTGTCACAGGGCAATGACTGGCTTGCCATGCTGTCCTTTATCGGTGGTTTTTCGTCGGCAACCTCGATGGTGATCATCACCGCGATGGCACTTTCGACGATGGTGTCGAACCAGATTGTCATGCCGATCTGGCTGAATACGCATGAACGCGTGGGCTCGGCCCCCGGTGATGTGCGGACCATCGTTTTGATGGCACGCCGAGTGTCGATCGCGGTCATCATGATGCTTGGGTATTTCTATTACAGCCTGATTGGTGACGGCGCGGCGCTGGCTTCCATCGGGTTGATCGCCTTTGCGGGGGTCTCGCAGATGCTGCCCGCTCTGGTGGGCGGATTGTTCTGGCGCGGCGCCACGCGCATCGGTGCCTTGGCCGGGCTGACGGTGGGTTTTGCACTTTGGTGCTATACGCTGCTCTTGCCGGGAATGGGCGGGCTTTGGATGCCTCAATCGGTGATCGAGCAGGGCCCTTTCGGGATAGGTTGGCTGCGCCCTCAGGCCCTGTTCGGAATCGAGGGGATGGACCCGATGGTCCACACAGTGATGTGGTCGATATCTTTGAACACAATCGTCTTCTGCGTCGCGTCGCTTCTTAGCTTCCCGAGCCCATTGGAGCGTTTGCAGGGGGCCCAGTTTGTGAATGTCTTTGACCATTCCGTTGCGCCGCGCGGCTGGTCGGGGTCGGTGGCGCAAAGCGAAGATTTGATGATCATGACCCAGCGCATTCTAGGCACCGGCCCCGCACAGGCGTTCTTTCAGGCCGAAGCCGAGCATCAAGGCGGACGGTCACATCTGCCCGAGCCTACGCCGGGCTTCCTGAACCGGCTTGAACGCGAGCTTAGCGGTTCGGTAGGTGCGGCCACGGCCCATGCCATGATTGGCCAGATCGTGGGAGGTGCCTCAATTTCGGTCGAGGATTTGTTGGCTGTGGCGGACGAATCCGCTCAGTTGCTGGAATACTCCAGCCAGCTGGAGGTCAAGTCGGCTGAACTAAGCCGGACCGCGCGGCAGCTGCGCGAAGCCAATACCAAGCTGACCCTTATGTCGGAACAAAAAGACAGCTTCTTAAGCCAGGTCAGCCATGAGCTGCGCACCCCGATGACCTCGATCCGGGCGTTTTCCGAAATCCTGCGCGATACCACGGGGCTCAGCGCTGAGGAACAGACCCGCTTTGCCGCAACCATTCACGATGAAGCCTTGCGTCTGACGCGGTTGCTGGACGATCTGTTGGACTTGAGCGTGCTGGAAAATGGTCAGGTCAGCCTGAACATGAGCGATGGTAGCCTGCGTTCAATACTGGATCGTGCGGTCTCAACCGCGTTGGCCGGAGCATCGAAACCTCTGACAATCCGCCGAACACGCGCTGCGGAGCGTATTCCGCTACATACCGACCTGGACCGTTTCGGACAGGTCGTCATCAACCTGATTTCCAACGCTCAGAAATACTGCGATGCGGATGAGCCCGTTTTGACGATTTCGGCCCATGATATCGGGGGTCGCGTGGTGATTGATTTCGTTGACAATGGCAGTGGCATCCCGGTTGATGCCCAGTCGATGGTGTTTGAAAAATTTGCGCGGATCGGGATCGATAAGGCCGGCGGCGCGGGGCTGGGGCTGGCGATCTGCCGTGAGATCATGCAGCGGCTTGGGGGCGAGATCAGTTATCTGCCGGGGCAGGGCGGGGCTGCGTTCCGTGTCAGCCTTCCTTTGGCCTATCAACAAGCGGCCCAATGACGTGCGGGTAAAGAACTTCGTAACACTCACCGGGTTACATCAAGGGTCAGAGGCTCGAACAATTGGTGAGTTTTGGTCATGTCAGAGGCAGGGAACACCGCGCTGTTGCGAAAGCTTTCAGCGGGGCGCGAGAATTTGAAGAACCGGCCGCGCTCAGTGCTGCGCGCACTGCGCCTGGGATTCGCGCGGGCAGCGGCGGATCGGTTGAACCTGCCCCTTGCTGTGATTGGTGCGAAGCAATCGCTGCAGCCTGCCAATGATCTGGTCGATGTGGTTGGGAATGACTGGCTGCTGCTGTTCCTGAAAGGGCCAGATGGAATTGCAGCCGCCTGCCTGGATCCAAATGCGGTGTCGGCGATTTTGCAAACCCAGACTATTGGTCAGGTCACCGAAACTGCGCCAGAGGCGCGCGCGTTCACAAATACGGATGCTGCTATGACGGCGCCGCTGCTGGAAGCTGCGCTGGCCAAGGCGGCTGAGCTGGCCGAAAATGCATCAGATGATGTTGGGCTGATCGGCTATGAATACATGTCCCGTGCGCAGGAATTGCGATCCGTTTGCCTGACATTGGTTGAAGATCTGTATTGTGGGTTCGAACTGACGGTCGATCTGGCAGGTGGCGTTCGGCAGGGTCATGTCTGTATTTTGTTGCCTCAACAGTCATCCCCGGAAGAGGATTGCCTGATCCCCGAAACGGATGAGGGCCCCAGCCTGGAGCAATCCTCTGGCGTTGTCCGGGCCGAATTGAATGCCGTTTTGTGCCGCATGAACGTGCCACTGTCTGACCTTTCAGGGCTAAGCGTCGGGGATATTCTGCCGCTGCAACATGCGCGCATTGACCGGACGGAAATTCTGGCCATTGATCGGTCGCGGACTGCGGTTGGCCGGCTTGGCCAATGTGGCGGACTGCGCGCGGTGCGGATTAACGAACAGGCCCCTTTGGCTGCTCTGTCAGATGTTGAGACGCAGGAGTTTATTGAAAGCCGGGCAGCCTCGGCCAGCCAAAACGCACCTGATATGCCTCTGGGCGCCCAAGCCGTCGATGTTACGGATTATGATGCTGATCCAGACACCCTAGAGGCACAAGACGGTGATCTGAGTTTTGAAAACTCTGAACAAATGGTGGCTGAGATATCGCAACTAGCGGGGCTGGACGGCCCCGAAGACGCGAGTTAGTCGCCCGAGATCCCGAAACATTAGTCGACAGCCTTGCGCATGTGATCCAATGCCGGGCGCAGGTTTTCCAACTGGTACCCTGCATGTGTTGTGGCACTTAGAATGTCATCGGTGCTCATCCGGTCGCATTGACCAAGGGCCCAGACGACCGAACACCGTGTGCCAGATGCACAATATGCCAAAACCGGTCCGCCACAAGCTTCGGCCATATCCCTCTGACGTGCCACGTTTTCGGGCGTCATGGTCTGGTGGGTCAGTTCCAGAACCTCATACTCCAACCCGGCTGCGCGCACTGCCTCGCCGATGGTGTCGGATTGCATGTCTGAGGGAACCTCGTCATTGGGACGGTTGCAAATCACCTTGACGAACCCGGCTTGGGCGATGGCGGGCACATCCTCAACCGAGATCTGCGGTGAGACGGCGTAGCGGGGGGTAATTGGGCGAATCTCCATGCCAAATCCTTAGGTTGGGTTTGCAGCCCTGTCTAGCTGTGCGCCAAGGCCAGGTGCGATGAACATTCCAGTGATCATCGCCAACACAAACAGCAGCCCGCCAAGGCCCCCGAAACTTAGCGAAGCCATCGCAGGCCCGGGGCAGAGCCCAACAAGCCCCCAGCCCATGCCAAACAGCGCAGAGCCGATGATTAGGCGACGGTCCAGTTCGGGGCGTGGAGGTGCTGGAAATTGGCCGCCAACGATAGGTTGCCGTCCGTTGGTCATCCGCCAGGCGATCAGCATAGGCAGGATGGCCCCACCCATGACAAAGGCAAGCGTCGGGTCCCAGGCGCCGAACAGGTCCAACCAACCTTGAACCTTGGTCGTGTCAGTCATGCCCGAAACCAGCAGGCCGGTGCCAAACAAGGCCCCTGCGAATAAAGCGATCAGGATGCGCATCAGATGACCCCCAGAATGTGCCGCAGGGCCAAAACGGTCAGCGCACCGGATGCGATGTAAATCAGTGTTGCCACGATACCCCGCAGCGAGAATCGAGAGATGCCGCACACCCCGTGGCCAGAGGTACAGCCATTTGCGATGCGGGTTCCGACACCCACCAGCAGCCCTGCGACCACGACCAGCAGCAGATTTTCGGTCAGATGCGTTTCGGATTGTGGTGCGATCAATGGGCGCATCAGTAGGGGCATTCCGATTAAGCCGGCAATAAATGCCAGACGCTCGGCGCTTTCGTTGCGCGCGCTGCCATCGACCAGCCCGCCCAATATCCCGCTGGCGCCCATGACGCGGCCATTGCCCAGCAGATACACCGCACCGCCTAGGCCAATCAGCAGCCCGCCCAAAAGGCCCATCACCCAAGATGCATCCATATCTGTTTCGTCCTTACTGTTGATGTCGAAGGGTCAGAGCTTGTTGATCGGCAACTTCAGCATCACATCGCCCTGCTCATCCGCCGGGGGCATCTGACCCGCGCGCATATTGACCTGCAAAGACGGCAGGATCAGGCGCGGCATCGCCAGCGTTGCATCCCGTGCATCGCGCATTTCCACGAACTCTTCGATGCTGCGCCCCTGTCCGATATGAATGTTGAGCGCTTTTTGTTCGCCGACTGTCGTCTCCCAGGCGTACTGATCCCGGCCTGGGGCCTTGTAGTCATGCCCTACGTAGATCCGTGTTTCGTCGGGCAAGGCGAGGATTTTTTGGATAGATTCATAAAGCGTGGAGGACGATCCACCAGGAAAGTCGCATCGCGCGGTGCCAAAATCCGGCATGAACAACGTGTCTCCTACGAAAGCCGCGTCGCCGATGACATAGGTCAGACAGGCTGGGGTATGACCGGGCGTATGCAACACATCCCCGCGCATCTGACCGATATGAAAGCTGTCGCCTTGCTTGAACAGGGCATCGAACTGGCTGCCATCGCGTTGGAATTCAGTGCCTTCGTTGAACACTTTGCCAAAGGTGTCCTGCACCGTCACGATCTGATCGCCGATCCCGATTTTACCACCCAGCTTTTCCTGAATATAAGGCGCGGCCGACAGATGATCGGCGTGGACATGGCTTTCGAGGATCCACTCGACCTTCAGATTGTTTGACTTGACATAGTCAACGATCGCGTCGGCGGCCTGCGTCCCGGTGCGGCCCGACGCATGATCAAAATCCAGAACGCTGTCGACAATGGCGCAGGCCCGACCTTCGGGTTCGTGCACGACATAGGAAACTGTGAAGGTTTGATCATCAAAAAAAGCTTGCACTTTGGGGGTCATATCATCCTCCGTCCCGGTTCAATTTACATATATTGACTATGGAATGTGTTTCAACAGCCGATTTGGCAATTGATGTCTGTCAAGGCAGCCATACCAATATTGGATTAAACTTTAGTCGAACTGGGAAAGATTGCCGAAGCCGCCGAATTACCCGGCAAGATTCCGCACAACCTGAGGTTAGATTGTTCTGGTCTTAATCCCGTTACCTATATCGGAGATACTAGCACCATCTGGGAGGAGCGAAATGAAACAGAACACCCTGTATTCCGAATTTTCAGAGATTGAACAAAAGCTCGAGAATGCCTGTCTCGATACGCGCTTGGCCCTGCAGCCGAGTGTCAGCAAGATCGTTGACCGCATGCGCCGTCAGGGCATGCATGTTCCATCTCGGTTGCGCCGTCTGGATTCGGCCTTGTGCGAAGATGCAATGGAAGCGCAGTTTGACAATATGCCTGTCTAAATCCGCGAGGTCATCCAAAGGAAATCCCGAGGATGACCAGCATCAGGCCAATCACCGACAGGAAAAGTGATCCGAGATTCCAGGGTAGAACGCCCTGCACAACCGCGCGCAGTTCATCATCTGACAGTCCGGCCTTGCGCGCTTTCATCACGCGAAGAATACACCAGACCAGCCCGGCAAGCCCGGCAACGGACAGGGCAGCCCCGCCCCAGGTGATGAATTCAAACATGGTTCCCCGCAAAGCTGCCTGATCCACACCCGCGCTTAAAGGATCGGGACAATTCGCACAAGCGTGCTTTGGGCTCGGTTCAGGATTGGGTGCTTGCGACCGGCGCGGCTGCACTGTATCCGGCGTCTTGCCAATGTCGCAGCATCAGATTCTAGCCTAGGGGAGAGACGCCTATGGAAGACATGACCGAAGATCAGGCAGCCGCCAATTACCGTGTGACCGCAGGTGAGCTGCGCCAGTTCATCGAACGATTTGAACGGCTGGATGCTGAAAAGAAGGACCTGGCTGAGCAGCAAAAAGAGGTCATGGCCGAGGCCAAAGCTCGGGGTTACGACACCAAGGTCATGCGGAAGGTTGTTGCCCTGCGCAAGCGCGACAAGGACGACATCGCCGAAGAAGAAGCAGTGCTGGAAATGTACAAAGAAGCATTGGGAATGTAGAGCGTCTGACTGGTTCAGACCTCTAGTATTCGAACATTTGGCATCGCTCGGATTTTTGCCATGTCTTGTGCATACAGCTCGGAAAACGCACTGACTATTTCAGTGCTCCAGCCGGGCAGGTCCAATTCCTCCTCAACCCGGTCGGGTTGAGCATGGGCCTCAAGTAGCCCTGCCAGTTCGTCGCGCGATGCAAGCCGCGCTCCGGATTGCTCCTGCTGGATCAGCGGCAAAAGCTTATGCTTACCCTGTTCGGTCAGTAAAGAAGCGAGCAGGGTATGTTCTCCAGGGATCGCAATGCTGTCGGGCAAACCGGCCATGGCGCGCAGGATATCTCCCCATATCAGTGGCGAATCCTCGTTCTCCCAAAGGGTGATTTTGACATCTGGAACCAGATCGCCCAGGTCTTCGATCATGGTGACCCAGCTGAGGCAGCTCAGGTCTGTCGTATCCAGTATTGATCTGGTGCGCGCCGGGTCCAGTGCCGTCAGAACCCTTGGGATAAAGAGGCCGGGGTTCATCAAACCGGCAAATATCTCGATCTGCGCGCCGTTCAGCAGGTCCTGCGTATACGCGGCCCGCTTCCCTGCGAATGGATAGATTTGCCCATGTTGCAAGGCCGCGCGCATCGGCCCAAAGAACTTTTCGCTTGAGACAACGATGCGTTGAATATCCGCAGCATCAGGCAGCACGCCCTTCATCTGTTCGCGCGCTTCGGCAACGGGCAATCCGCTCGCCAAGGCGTCAGACATGACTTTGACGAATTGCCTGCACCGGCGCGGCCCTAAGGGCAGGGTCCCTGCCTTGTACAAAGCGCCTTTGTGTGCCGCGAGCGTTGCCAACAATTGGCCCGCATCCGTAAAGGGGACTCCGGCGTGAATGACTACCTGCATCATGCTCCCTGCGCCCGACTGTCTTGCCGAGCCATTTTGGCTTTGGTTCATTGTTATCAAGACTGGGCATTTCGTTGCGAGTGATTTCACACTTTCTCAGGAAATTCGACAATCCCTCACTCGATGATAAATTTCTGGCTTGAAGTCTTTGACCGGAGACATTAATCGACGGTCAACGCCCCTATAGCTCAGCTGGTAGAGCAACTGATTTGTAATCAGTAGGTCCGCGGTTCGAGTCCGTGTGGGGGCACCATTTTTGCAATAAAAAACAATGCGTTGCGCGACGTCTGGACGCGCGAGTTTACTGCTCATTGCGCAGTCAGACATATAGCAGACATTCTGCGATTCAGGCCCCGCGTGCCTTGCGCCACATCAGTCTGACATGTTCAATACGTTCTAGTAGACTGGGAGACAGTTCTCGTACCCGATTTTTGTGTTTATTTTCAGTGTTTTGATACGTTTTGATATGATAATACGTTGTTTTCTGAGAATTCAAATTTCAACGTAGGAAGTGGGTGCAATAAATGGCGAACGAAGTCATGTAAGAAGCTCTGCATTCCCGTAATTTGATATCAAGCCTTTGATAATAAATGATTTAGAGGATCGACACTTTCGTGTGGTCGGAGTGCCTACTATCGAACTTAGTCAGAGTGAAGTATGCTGTCTGATAAGCATTCAAAGATGTGTAGCTAAATACTAATCCCCTTTGCATTGTAGGTCATGGTTTTGTTGGTGATGAGCGCCTTAACCTTGCTTTCCACAGCCCTATCATTTGGAGCAACAGCCTCTTCAAAATGAAGCAAAATCTTTTCTTTGGCGCTGCTGTTGAACTGACCAACTAGCGTATTGGCATCTGCGGTTGTGGCACTGTACCGCTCACCAAGGAGTTCTCGTAGCAGGTCCATGAAGGTGGACTTCCCCGTACCCTGTTCTTCGCTTTGCAGGATAATTGCCGTTCTGCATATCCTGAAAGGGGCAAAAAAGAACGGTTGAAGAACCCTGATTGTAAAATGGAATGTAAAATGGCCCACTCGCGTAGTGGGTCTTTTTCGTTAAGTACTTGAAATTAAATGGAGGCGAGTACCGGAATCGAACCGGTGTACACGGATTTGCAATCCGCTGCGTCACCACTCCGCCAACTCGCCTTTTCAAGCAAAATCAAATACTTGCCGTGGTGTTCGTGGCGTTTTAGCAGCTTTGCGACGGGGCGTCCAGAGGACAGCGGCGAAATTCGGGGGCATCGTGCGAATTACCGCGATTTTGTGTGCGGTCCAATGATCGTTGATGAGGGATTGCGGCAATAGGGGCGTTGCCGGTGACTAAGGGATGTGGCAAAAGCCGAACAGGCTTGAGACTTCAGACGAGAGATCACATGACAGATTTCCCAACGCGGCGCCGTATTATGGTTGATACTCAGGTACGACCTTCGGATGTGACGAAGTTCCCGATCATTGATGCTATGCTCACGGTGCCGCGCGAAGACTTTGTGCCGGATTCGCAGCGCGAAGCCGCCTATGTCGAAGATGTGATCAGTCTTGGGAACGGACGCAGCTTGGTGGAGCCACGGACCCTGGCCAAGATGTTGGATGCGCTGAACATTTGCAATGATGAGGTCGTGCTCGATATCGCACCGGCACTGGGGTATTCGACAGCAGTGGCTGCGCGCATGGCAGAATTGGTTGTTGCCGTAGAAAGCGACGAAGCGCTGGCGGCTGAGGCGCAAGCTGCTTTGACTGAAGTCGCTGCAGACAATGCCGTGGTTCACGTCGGTCCGCTTGAGCAGGGCGCGGAAGAACACGGGCCGTATGACGTGATCATGATTCAGGGTGGCGTGCATCAGATCCCTGATGCTCTGTTGGATCAATTGAAAGAGAATGGCCGCATTGCCTGTTTGTTTGTCGAGGACGGCTTGGGTGTCGTTCGCATCGGGCGCAAAGCAGGTGGACGCGTCAGTTGGCGCGATGCGTTCAATGCCAGTGCGCCGGTGCTTGATAGCTTTTCCCATCAGGGTGCATTTTCGCTATAGTCGTTAGGTAGTTTTGTCTGCCACCTTGATTAGTTGAAAATGGCGGCGCAAATTGCCGACAGAGCAGAAAATTTTGAGTTGAGAGGATTTGGTGATGCGTAGGACTGCGACTGGCAAACTGGTCAGAGCATGTGCATTGACCGCAGGGCTGGCCTTAAGCGTTATGCCGCTGCGTCAGGCATGGGCTGATAACCTTACTGATGCGTTTATCGGAGCCTACAACACCAGCGGATTGTTGGAGCAAAACCGCGCGTTGCTGCGGGCTGCAGATGAAGACGTGGCGATTGCTCTTGCTGCTTTGCGACCAATCATTAACTGGACAGTGAACATAAGCCAGGACTACTCGAAGACGCGAACCGGCGCATCTGTCGCAACAGCCAACCCATCGCGTTTCTTTTCGGGGCTAACGCTTAGCCAGCTTCTATATGATGGTGGGGCGTCTGTGTTGGGGAAGCAGTCAGCGCAGGAAACCGTTTTGTCGACAAGACAGTCCCTGATTGATATCGAGCAACAGGTTCTGTTTCGTGCTGCAACGGCGTATCTTGGCGTGTTGCTTCAGGAAGAGACAGTTCAGATTCGTCAAAACAACGTCGACTTGTCGAGCGAAGAACTGCGTGCCTCGAATGACCGTTTTGAAGTCGGTGAAGTTACACGAACAGACGTGGCGCTGTCTGAATCACAACTTGCAAGCTCACGTGCAGATTTGGCCGATGCGCAGGGGGACCTCAGCACGGCGCAGGCAGAATATGTGAACGCTGTTGGTAAGCTGCCGGGGCGTACATCCGGCCAACCAAGTCTTCCAAACCTGCCGCGCTCGCAGTCCGAAGCTATCAATCTGGCGTTGCGCAACCACCCTTCAATCCTGTCCGCTCAGCACCAGGTGCGAGCTTTGGATCTCATCGTTCAGCAGCAGCGTGCGAATCTTGGTCCTAATGTCAGTTTGAGTGCTGACGTTGGTGTTAGAGAAGACTATAATGATGACGACTATCAAAATACTGCAGGTGTTGCTCTTAGTTTGAGTCAGCCAATTTATGCTGGTGGTCGACTGGCGGCGAGTGTTCGTCGTGCCATGGCGACACGCGATGCATCGCGCGCGAACCTTTTGAATGTTCAAAAAGACATCACACAGGGTGTGACCGATGCTTATGTGCGGTTTCAAACTGCAACGGCCAGCCTGACAGCATCGACCGAACGCGTTCGAGCCTCACAGGTAGCCTTTGACGGGATTCGGGAAGAGGCCACTCTCGGTGCACGAACCACATTGGATGTGCTGACGGCCCAGCAGGATTTGCTGGATGCGCAACTGGCTGAGATCGCATCGCGGACCGAGCGTTCGCTGGCAGCGTATCAGTTGCTTCAGGCTCAGGGCCTGCTGACGGCCGAGCGTCTGGGACTGGCTGTGCAGATTTACGACCCGACACTGTATTACAATCTGGTTAAAAATGCGCCCGCTCAGGTCAGTAAGCAGAGCAAGGATCTGGATCGCGTGCTAAAAGCATTGCGCCGGGACTGACGAGCAATACTATTTGTTGTTCGCTTTGACAGGATTGGCTACACTCTGCTCTGAGCATAGAGCGGTAGAGAAAAATGGCGGATAATGTCGTAAAAGCCGGGATCGAAGACGTGTTGTCTTCGGTCAAACGTCTGGTCAGTGAAGAAGGTAAAGCGGGTGAGGGGGCTGATCAGAGCACCAAGGCGCGCAAGCCGGGTCGTTTGGTGCTGACGGACGCGTTGCGCATTTCCAAACCCGCTGCGGCTGAAACCGCCCCGTTTAAACTGGAACCCGAATACAGCGCTGAAGTTTCGGCCAAGCCGATGCTGCTGCGCGCCTGCGATATCGTGCGAGATGATGCGGGCGCCGATCAGAATGCCCCTCCTGATGCGGCGATGGGTGAGCAGGCAGAGCCGTCAGAAGACCCGACACTCAGCCTGAGTGCCAAGATTGAAGCGCTGGAAGCCGCCATTGCCCGAACTGAAGATCAGTGGGAGCCTGACGGCGACAGCGATGATGCCTATTCAGGTACACCGAATCAAAGCCTGTCCTGGGATACGGGTACGGCATTTGCTGAAAGTGATGGGCAAGCCTCGCTGGATGAACAGCCAGAAGATGCGCAGCCCGAGAGCGATCAAGTTGCTTCCGACGCCGAAGAACCAGTTGTCGAAACGCCTCGACAAGAAGAGTTAGAAAGTGATGAGGCGCAGCCCGCCACATTTATCCGCTCTGCCGAGGCTGCGCCCGTGACCGAGCCTGCGGAACAGGAGACTGCGCAGCTTGGGGAACTGACAATTGACGAAGAGGCGCTGCGTTCAATAATCGCCGAGGTTGTCCGGGAAGAGCTGAAAGGCGCGTTGGGCGAACGGATCACGCGCAATGTCCGCAAAATGGTGCGGCGCGAGATTTATCGCGCATTGGCTGCGCAGGAGCTGGAATAGCCGCTCAGGCGCGTTTTGGTGCTTGGGCCAGTTCCAGCAACTGGTCTAAATCCATAGTCTGCTCCAGGTGATCGGCCAGCGCATCAAGCGTTTGCTCAACCCCGTCCTCATACGCATTTTCAGACGTCACACCCAATGTCGCCAGATATTGGGCGCGGAACGCATCGGATGAGAATATGCCGTGCAGATAACTGCCCAGAATACGGCCGTTTGCGCTGGCGGCTCCTTCTGGGCGGCCAGCGACTTCTAGCCAGGCACGCGCACAATCCGGGCCTTCGGTCCGGCCCATGTGAATTTCATACCCGCTGACAGGCGCACGGTTGGGCAGGGCAACGGCTTCGGTCAGCGTCACGCGTTTCCTGCCTGCCATGACTGTGTCAACGTCCAGCAGGCCAAGCCCTTCAACCGTTCCCGGGTGGCCATCCACGCCATCCGGATCAGCGATGGTTTTACCCAGCATCTGATAGCCGCCACACAGGCCCAGAACGTGTCCACCGCGGCGGATATGTGCCAATAGATCGATATCCCACCCCTGCGCTCTGAAATAGGTCAGATCGCCGATGGTGGATTTGCTGCCGGGCAGCAATACAAGGTCGGCATCGCCGGGCAGGGGGCGGCCTGCCGGGATGATCTCGACACTCACGCCGGGTTCTGCGGAGAGAGGGTCCAGATCGTCAAAATTCGCCATCCGCTCAAGCTGTGGCACCACAACCTTACAGGCACCACCGGTATGGGACCGAATGTCCATCATGTCTTCGGCGGGCAGTTTCCACGCGCCGTCGAACCAGGGCACAACGCCCAAGCACGGCCAACCGGTGCGTTCCGCAATGTCATCACGCCCTTCATCGAACAGGGACACATCGCCCTTGAACCGATTCACGGCGAACCCCTTGATCATCGCCAGATCGCCGTCATCCAGTACGGCCTGGGTGCCAACGATCTGCGCGATCACGCCGCCCCTGTGGATGTCACCGACCAGAACCACAGGAACACCCGCCGCACAGGCAAAGCCCATATTGGCGATGTCGCCCTTGCGCAGGTTGGTCTCGGCGGGGCTTCCTGCGCCCTCGATCAATACCAGATCGGCATCGCTGCAAAGCCGGTCAAAACTCTCCAACGCCGCGCCCAACAGCTTGGATTTGTCTTTGCGATAGTCTCCCGCCTTCATGGTGCCGGCGCGCTGCCCCTGCACGATGATCTGAGCACCAGTATCGGTTTCGGGTTTCAGCAGGATCGGGTTCATATCCGTATGCGTGGCACGTTTTGCAGCCCGCGCTTGCAGGGCCTGAGCCCGACCGATCTCACCCCCGTTCTCGGTCACCGCAGCATTGTTCGACATGTTCTGCGGTTTGAACGGAGCGACACTCAATCCGCGCCGCGTATAGGCGCGCGCCAGACCGGCCACGAGAACCGATTTCCCGACATTGCTGCCGGTCCCCTGAATCATGATGGCACGAACCATGGTCGTCTCCTATGCTGGCGTGCAGATGACCTGATTTGACGCCGAAGGGAAAGCCCCGGATGAACACGCCCGCGCATCTTTTGATCGGCGCCGCCGTTTTTGCTCGGCCCGCACAGGGGCATATTCTGGGGGCCGCATTGCTGGGCTCGTTGCTGCCGGATCTGTCGCTTTACCTGATGGCGGGCACATCCCTCTATATCCTGGGCATCCCACCAAATGTCGTCTTTGATCAGCTTTACTTCTCATCCACATGGCAGACGATCTTTGCGATCGACAACTCGTTTGTTCTTTGGGGGCTGGCCTTGACATTGGGGGTGTGGCGAGGCTGGCCATTCCTGATTGTGACCGCCTCTGCAGGAATGCTGCATCTGGCAACGGATTTCCTGCTGCATGCCGGCGATGGGCGCCCGCAATTCTGGCCTTTCAGCGACTGGGTCTTTCACAGCCCTGTCAGCTATTGGGACAGCACGCATCACGCATTCTGGGTTGTGCCGATCTCAGCCCTGATCTGCGCCGCCGCGTATGCGGTCTTGTGGCGACGGGGTCTTTCGATCACGGCCAAGGTGTTTTTTACTGTATTGCTGGGTGCTGAATTCTGGACTGCTTGGCAATGGTTGCGGTTTTTCTGACCAAATTCTTCTAACCAGACAAAGAAAAACGCGCCCCGGTGACAGGAGCGCGTTTTTTCAAAACCGGCATTTTGCGGGTTCAGGCCGCTTCGGCCTGCTGAGCGGCGTTGCGACGCTCGCTCTCTTCGCGCGACAGTGCCACCGAGGTGCGCACACCGCGGCCGACAAATTCCATCAATCCGCTGACAACGCGTTCATTCGGGTCGATACCGGCGCAGGACAGCACTTCGCGCCCATCGCGCGAACGGGCCCAGCGGGCAATTTGTTCTGGGCCATTGCCGTACTTCTTGTCATCGGCGATAGCATCATCAAGCGCAGCCAACACAACGGCTGCAAAAAGTTTGCGAGCACGATTGCCTTGCTCATTGTTAAAGGCAGTGCCGTCAACGAAATCTCTCATCTCGTCTTCCTTGTTGTTCTTGCTCTTGCATTTTCGGCGTGACGGTCCTTATGACCTATTAGGTGCGATTCGGATACACCTAATTTGCATAGTTGCGTTGCGTCATGTGCATAGCTTGCTGCGGGTGCAGCACTAAGTGTCGTTGTCTTGTCAGGGTTGGTCCTGCCAGATATAGGGACGGCAACTGACGCATCAACCGTTTGTGAAGGAAATATGTAATGCCCAAGATAAATGGGAACGAAATTCGCCCCGGCAATGTGCTTGAGCATAACGACGGGCTGTGGGCAGCTGTCAAAGTGGATCACGTAAAGCCCGGTAAAGGCGGAGCTTTTGCGCAGGTCGAGCTGCGTAACCTACGCAATGGATCCAAGCTGAACGAACGGTTCCGTTCCGCCGATAAGGTCGAACGCGTCCGCCTTGAACAGAAGGATCAGCAGTTCCTGTATGAATCCGATGGCATGCTGGTGTTCATGGATGCCGAGACCTATGAGCAGATCGAACTGCCTGCCGACTTGCTGGGCGAACGCCGCCCGTTTCTGCAGGATGGCATGACAATTGTTGTAGAATTTTATGAAAGCGAGGCGTTGAACGCGACGCTGCCGCAAAAGGTGACCTGCAAGATTGTCGAGACCGAGCCGGTCGTCAAAGGTCAGACCGCTGCGAACTCGTTCAAACCGGCGATCCTGGACAATGGCGTCAAGGTCATGGTGCCGCCCTTTGTTGGGCAGGATGAGATGATCATCGTGAACACCGAGACAATGGAATACTCCGAACGCGCGTAACACTGCATCAAGCGTTCCGGAAATCTGATAGACCGCGTCGGCATCCGCTGCGCGGTCTTTTCTTATGGCTTGCGTGTCTGCCGATAGTGTGACGGGTCGGGGCCGAATAACTCTAGCATCAGTTCATATTTGATACGATTTGCACTGACTTGCCTGTAGAACGCGATCAGGAATGACGTTGGCCCCTGAATGCGGCTGAGCCCGCTGGTTGCGGCCACCACGGTGCCGACATCGGTTCGGCCTTGAAGAACCAGCCAGCCGCCCAGCATCAGAACGCCGACAGTGCCTGCGCAATTGATGACGCTCAGAAGAAATTTCGCTGATAGCTTCCACAGAAACATCCGCCGCCGCGTTTCATAAATGTCGTCAAACATCGCGTTGATATCGTGTTCGGCCGCTTTCAAATCATCAGTGGTCAGAGTGTCAGTGGCCTGGCGCAGAACACGGACACGTTCAGCGACAAAGACGTTCACTTTACGCTGCGATATCAGGACGATAATGATTTGTGGCACGATCATTGAAAACGCAATCATCCCAAGCCCCGGTTGGGTGGACGAGATATAGCCGATCACACTGATCAGGGTACCGATCTGCACCACCGGATCCGAGAACGCACCACCTGCAAATTTCCCGAGCTCCTCCGCTTCGGCCGAAATTGCGGTGCTCATTGCACCCTTGCGCAGCGTTTCACCGGACGCGTTCAAATCGGTCGAACGCCACAAGAGGCGCTGGCGGATCAGGCGGATCAGGTCCTCACCAAGGGTTCCGGCACGATATCCCAAGACCCATTTCAGCGCGAGGCTCAAAAGGATGACACCCATCATCCCAAGGCCCAAAAGAACCAGCCGTTCGATCCCCACATCGGTCGAGGTCAGATGGTTGATGATGTCTCGCTGAAACTCCAGTGGAACCGCAGCCAGCGCTGCAACGGCCAGTGACAGTACGATCAGAACAATCTGCCGCCCTGCGCTGGCGCGCCAGATTGCGGTGTAGAGCTTTAGCATGACGGCACCCGGATGGTTTCGGCGCCCTCAGTTTGGCAGCGGGCGCGCGCAGTTCAAACCTATCGGCAGCGGGTCGCGTACAAGCGTAACGGATCGGCAACAGCGCTTGATCTAGTCGACGCGTGTGATCACGGCGCCCTCGGCGCGCATTTCGCCCTTGGCACGATCAAAGCGCAGATAGGCGATCCCATGCGCCCCGGATTGCGTGAACAGGGTCCCCGCCGGTTTTCCGTCTGCCTTGATCTCGGTTCCTGCTGGCGCGCTGCCTTCGACCCGAACCCGGCACAGCCCTTTGCGCAGCTCGGTCTTGTGTTTCATCCGGGCGGTGACCTCTTGCCCGACATAGCAGCCTTTTTTGAAATCCACGCCGTTCAGGTCTTCGAAACGCGATTCCAGAATATAACTGTCTGGGTGCAGTTCTATCCCGCTTTCGGGAATGCAGAGGCGCACACGGATCGCATCCCAATCGGTCCCGTCATCACCTTCGGGCCTATCGGTGTAAGCGCGCCAGCCCATGTCCACATGGCGCGGATCGGGGAGGGCACCTGCGGGCGCGGGCCCCGTGCCACGCTGGAGGTTCAAGCCCGCGGGCTCAATCGCCACATCGGCGCGCAATTTGTACATGCCCAGCCGTTTTGCCAGCCCATCCCCTAGCGCCTCGGCCACGTCCAACAGCACGGCGTCGCCATCCCGTTTCAGAAAGAAATCGGCCAGGTATTTGCCTTGGGGCGTCAGCAGCGCCGCATAGACCAGCCCTGCGTCCAGCCCGCCGATATCGTTGGTGATCAGGTCCTGCAAAAAGCTCTCGGTATCCGAGCCGATCAGGCGCAGGATGCGGCGATTGGGCATGGCAGGGTCCTCGTCATTTGCTCTGACCTCGTGATATAGGAAATCCTGCTGCCAAGACCAGAGGTTATCAGCTGTGCCCGCGCCGATCAGCATCGTGATCCCGACATTGAATGCAGAACCAACGCTGCCCGCCTGTTTGCAGGCCCTGATGGAAGGCCTGCATGCTGGCCTGATCCGTGAGTTGATCATCAGCGATGGCGGGTCGACCGATCTGACCCTGGACATCGCCGAGGAAGCCGGGGCTGAGCTACTCGACGGACCCGCCTCGCGCGGTGGTCAATTGCAGCGTGGCTGCGCCCTGGCCAAGGGTGATTGGATGCTGATTTTACACGCCGATACCGTGCTGGAACCAGGTTGGACAAAACCTGTGGCGGACCATTTGGCCTTACACTCCCCGGCGGCCTTTCGGTTGTCCTTTCGCGCCAAGGGGTTAGCGCCGCGCTGGGTCGCCGGCTGGGCCAACGTGCGCAGCCGCGTGTTCAGCCTGCCTTATGGGGATCAGGGTTTGCTGGTTCCGCGCGATGTCTACCTGTGCGCCGGGGGCTACAAGGACCAGCCGCTGATGGAGGATGTTGCCCTTGCACGCGCATTGCCGCGGATAACGCTGCTGGAGGCGCGCGTCGTCACGAGTGCCGAGCGTTATGAGCGGACGGGCTGGCTGCGGCGGGGGGCTCGGAACCTGTGGACCCTGATGCGCTATCTTCTTGGGGCTGATCCAAAACGGCTGGCACAGGCGTACCGACGCTGAAGGATGTGCGCAGTTCGACAATAGATTTGCCCAGCCGGAAGGGTGCTGCAAAGCTGACCAGACACAACGCGACGATCTGGAGAACCAGAATATGCGCGTTATCCTGCAGATATTCCCATTCGTCCTTGAGCTTGCCGACCTGCTCGATCAGATCGTCATAGCTCTGGGCAAGGATCAGGTAGTCTCCTGCAATCGCGGGCACTTTGCGGCGCATATTGTCTATGGCGGTCTGCGTGTTGTCATCCAGCGAGGTGAAGACCAGAAACTGATCGATGTCGAACGCATCCGCCTTGGCCGACATCTGCTCCATCTCATCCTTCTCTTGCCGCCCAAAGAGGAAATGCAGACCTTGCAGAGGGGCGACTTCGTTTGTGACCTCGATGAACAGCGGCAGGTCGGCATTGCTGGCGGTGGAGGCCGACAGAAACTCGACCTTTTCGCACAGCACGCTGGTGTCGGGGTCATAGGCCGGATCGCAGAACCGCAACCTGAACCGCGCGGCGTCTCGATCAAAGGCGGATGAGGCCGCATAGGCCACATCGATCTGCCGATCCAGCCGAGAGCTATCGGCCGTATAAAGCCCCGCCAGAACGGCCACCAAAGCACCGATACCGCCCAGCACAACCCAGACCAGATCGGCCAGTTTCCACGCCCGGTGCCCTGCGGGCTTGCGGAACAGAAAGCCGGTTCCGACCAGTCCTAGTACAAAGAACAGGATCAGCAGGGGCAACTGGTTTTCGGTCACAAATGTCATGATGCCAAGTTTAGGCGCTGCACGGCCCCGCGCAACCGGGATCACACGCAGTTGTTGCGTCTTACAGGGGGTGTGTCGGGCGGCGCAATGCGGAGCGGTTGGTGGCGTATCGGTGGTGCCGGGCTGAAGCCCGGCCTACGGGGTCTGGAAGCTTCCCGTGCTATCCGACCAATGCTTGATGCCAAGCATCAAGCACGCGCCCGACCCGCCCCATAGGCGGGCGCGAGGGTTGTGATTGGGTAAGTTGGGTGTTTACACCCATCAAAATCTAAGTTTGAAGAAAGTAAGTTCGTTATGAATCAACAGGTGAAACCGTATAGCTAAATGCGTCACCTTTATCCGACCGAAGTATTTCGAAGTGTTTTTCGAAGGTCTCTTGATCTGCGTCAGTGTAAACGATCGTTGCAGTGATTTTTCCTTCAGGCGGTTCCATTGCTTCGACAGTAACTTGATCGCAGTTTTCTCCATTTTTAAAATGACGGATTGACTTTAATAGGAACAGCTCTTCATCAAAAAAAACACTAATTGAGAACCCAACTACGTCAGCGCCAGTATTGGTAACTGAAATTTGCCACTTTCCCTGACCATTCCCATAGCTAACCTTCGCGCCAAAAATTATGTCAAATACAGGCTGTAAGTTCTTCTTTCGCCTTTCCAGCTCAATGCCGAGTAAGGAACGTTCGTGCTCGAGTGCTTCAGTGGTGACTCTAACCATGTCCTGTTGTGCAATAACCGAGTTCCTTAACTCTTCAGCTTGCAAATTCAGTGCGTCAACACTGTTTTGAAGTTCTCTTCCTTGCTGAAAGAAACCCAACACCAGCCAAAAGATAGCTAGCGGTCCGAAAGCGCCAGCCAGTAAATCGCCAATCTCATTAAGTTTTAGGCTGCCAAGTTCAATCCAACCCAAAAACAAAAATATCGGAATAATGGTGAATAGTGCTATCAGGTAGAGTTTCGTAAATTTTATGCCGAGTTCTTCAAGCTTGGACCCGCGCTGGTCCCGTTTCAATGTTTGCTCTTTCATTCAAACATCCAACTCCTCCACAAACCGCGCGTTCTCCTGAATATACTGGAACCGCAGTTCGGGCTTCTTACCCATCAGGCGCTCGACCAGGTCGCCGGTTTCGCCGGGTTCGTCCTCGTCGATGGTGACCCGGATCAATTTCCGGGACGATGGGTCCATCGTGGTCTCTTTCAGGTCCTTGGCGTCCATTTCCCCCAGACCCTTGAAGCGCGAGACGTCGATCTTGCCTTTGCCACCCAGACCTTTCTCCAACCATTCATCCCGCTCGGCCTCGTCCAGGCAATAGACTCGTTTGGCGCCTTGGGTCAGGCGGTACAGAGGCGGGCAGGCCAGGTACAGGTGGCCCGCGTCGATCATGGGCCGCATCTGGGTGAAGAAGAACGTCATCAGCAGCGCTGCGATATGCGCCCCGTCCACATCCGCGTCGGTCATGATGATGATCTTGTCATAGCGCAGGTCGTCGACGTTGAACTTGGTGCCAAGCCCCACGCCCAAAGCCTGCGTCAGATCGTTGATCTCGGCATTGGTGCCCAGTTTCGAACTGGCCGCACCCAGCACGTTCAGGATCTTGCCGCGTAGGGGCAGCAGGGCCTGTGTTTTGCGGTCCCGGCCCATTTTTGCGGACCCGCCCGCAGAATCGCCCTCGACGATGAATAATTCCGTGCCGTCCCGTGTTGAACTAGAACAGTCCACCAGCTTGCCGGGGAGACGAAGTTTCTTAGTGGCGGACTTGCGTTGTGTTTCCTTCTCGGCCCGTCGGCGCAGGCGTTCCTCTGACCGCAGGATGAGGAAATCCAGAATCGCGCCGGCGGATTTCGTGTCCGCGGCCAGCCAGTTGTCAAAATGGTCGCGGACAGAATTTTCGACCAATCGCTGGGCTTCGACCGTGGCCAGACGGTCCTTGGTCTGGCCCACAAACTCCGGTTCCGAGATAAAGCAGGACACCAAGGCACAGCCGCCGGTGATCAGATCGTCGCGGGTGATCTGACCGGCCTTCTTGTTGTTGATCAACTCACCATAGGCCTTGATCCCCTTGAGGACCGCAGCCCAGAACCCCGCGACATGGGTGCCGCCTTCGGGCGTGGGAACGGTGTTACAGTAAGACTGGATGAACCCGTCGCGCGAGGGCGTCCAGTTGATCGCCCATTCGACCTTGCCGGGGGCGCCGAACTTCTCCTGAAAGTCCACGGTGCCGGCGAAAGGCTGCTCGGCATAGGTGGAGGAGCCGTTCATCGTCTCTTTCAGATAGTCAGAGAGCCCGCCGGGGAAATGGAACGTCGCCTCGGTTGGCGTTTCCCCATCGTCGATGGCGGATTTCCAGCGGATTTCCACGCCTGAGAATAGATAGGCCTTGGATCGGATGGATTTGAACAGCCGCGCCGGTTTGAACTTGTGATGGCCGAAGATGTCGGCGTCGGCATGGAAGGTCACGGTCGTGCCGCGCCGGTTGGGGGCCGCGCCGATTTTCTCCACCGGGCCAAGCGGAACACCGCGTGAGAAGCGCTGTTCGAACAGCGTTTTGTCTCGCGCCACCTGCACGACCATCGAATCCGACAGCGCGTTGACCACGGATGCGCCAACACCATGCAGACCGCCCGAGGTCTGATAGGCCTTGCCCGAGAACTTGCCGCCCGCGTGCAAGGTACACAGGATGACTTCAAGCGCCGATTTGTCAGGAAACTTGGGGTGCGGATCGATCGGAATACCGCGCCCGTTGTCGCGGACGGTCAGGGCGTAATCGGCGTGCAACTCAACCTCGATCCGGTTGGCATGGCCCGCCACGGCCTCGTCCATCGAGTTGTCGAGGATTTCGGCCACCATGTGGTGCAACGCGCGTTCATCGGTACCGCCGATATACATACCGGGGCGTTTTCGGACCGGTTCCAGCCCTTCCAGCACCTCGATCGAGGAGGCGTCATAGGTATTGGTTGCGTCGGGCGTCAACAGATCGTCGGGCATGGGTGCTGCTCTTGTTCTTGAGTTTCCTCCATTATGGCAGGGGATGTGGTTCGGGGGAAGAGGCCCACGAGGTGTTGTGGAGAATTTGCGTGCCTCAATCGCCCTATCGTGCCGTTTCGCGGCAACAGGGTCGCGTGGGATTTGTAAGTGCAACCGCTAGAAGGCGATGGGAACTTCGGTCGGGGCACGAAGTGTTGGCTGTAGCAATTGCACTTCACGCGGTTTCAGAACCGGAAGGACCGTTTCGCCAAATGGCCCATCACGCGACATCAGTTCGGGAAACAGCTCAAAAAGCTCGCGCTTGGTTTCGCGGGCCATTGCGTCCAGACTGGTATCACCGGGAAAAAATGTTTCTGACCAAAGGCCCTCGACCTGCACCAGCTCATGTTGGTCAAACAGGATATGGATGTACTCCACATCCTGATTTGGGGGAACCTGTGTAACAGATTGCCCGTCAACAAGCCCTTTGGCCGGGGCAAGCATCACCCTATCACCAAAATACAGTTGCATCTGGTGTGAGGACACGACGATCCGATGCTGCGGTGAAACCAGCAGATCGCGTGAGGGACATCCCGGCGATAAGCTGTCTTTGGCTATTCGGATCGGGCAAAATCTTGGGGATTGCCTCAACTCAGCCGAGGTGAGGTGCCGCCGACCGATCCAGCGCACAGGGCGGCTGCTGCCATCCGCGACGATCACAGGGTCCCCGGGCCTAAGGGTTTCAATGCGCCGTTCGCCCGATGGAGTCAGAATCAAGGATCCGACCGTAAAGCAGACAAAGGAGGGTAGCGTGTCATAGTCAACGGGCGGAGCAGTGACGATGGTGTTGTTGGTGTTTGCAATCGTATCGCCAACATTTGCATTACCTGAGGTGACGATGATGTATTGCGGGTTCGAAAACTGAAGCAGCGTGAACGTGACGGGTGATCCGCCGACTGTGCCGCTATAGGTCTCAAAGGTCTGAAAATTGGTTGAGTTGCCTCGGAACCCTGGCACGCCCGAAACATCCAGCTGCGGGCCACCATCGGCATCGGGATCTTCTAATGTGTCGTCATTGTCGATGACCGCTACTTGAAACGCGTTCAGGACCGTCACATTGGTCGAGCTTAGCGGGTCGACATTAATTTCAAAGATTGTGACAAATTTCATCTGATCTACTCGCAATGAACAATTTTGATGAAAGTAATTTCCGGATGATACACGAAATAGGTGCAAACGCATAATATGCTGAGTCACAGTGCGTTGATGTGTGATTTCTCTCGATAAGTCAGATATTTACGAATAGCGTTCAGGGGAAAACAATCAGGTAGGTTGCGTATGAGCTGGATTAAAACCGTACCGTTTGAGCAGGCCACAGGGCGGCTGCGAAAACTCTATGACCGGGTGACCGGACCGAACAACAATGTGGACAACATCATGATGGTGCATTCTTTGCGCCCGCATTCGATGGAAGGTCATATGGCCATCTATAAGACCGTGTTGCATCATTCAGGAAACACGGTTCCAAAGTGGTTTCTTGAGGTTTTGGGCGTTTGGGTGAGTTCTCTTAATCGCTGCGGCTATTGCGTGGAACATCATTTCAGCGGTTTGCAGCGGCTGTTGCGCGCCGCGCCGCGCGGGGACGCAATCCGCGCAGCGATTGAGGTAGGGCGTCCTGAAGATGCGCCGTTGGACCCGGCTCAGATTGCTGCGATGCACTATGCCCGGAAATTGACCCAAGCACCGGCGGACATGGTCGAGGCGGATGTGATTGCCCTGCGCGATGCCGGGTGGGAGGATGGTGAAATCCTAGAGATCAATCAGGTCTGTGCCTATTTCTCCTACGCCAACCGGACGGTTTTGGGGTTGGGCTGCTCGACCCAAGGGGATGTTCTGGGGCTGTCGCCAAACAATTCGGATGACCCCGAAGATTGGGGTCATACCTAGGGGTTCAGTCTGCGATCCAATCCCGTATGGCCTGGGCAATACCCTTGGGCCGCTGGTGATGCAGCCAGTGATCTGTGCCAGGAATATCGATGCGGGTCAGGTCAGGGGCAAAAGCCTCAAGCCCGGCCGTGGATTCGGGCAATAACGCTTTATCATCTGCCCCCCAGAGCAACAGATGCGGGCACCGCACTTGTAACCGATCCAAAGGCAGTTCGGGCAGGTCAGTGAGCGGTTTTCCGGGGTCAGCGACCACAAGTGGTGAGGCGCGATACCAGTTCAGCATCGCCTCAAGCCGACCGGGGCGGGCCCATTCTGTGCGATAGTCCTGCATCCGCGCATCAGACAACCAGCCCAGCCCCATGCCGAACCGAAAGAAACGTTCCAGGCGCGCGAAATGGTCTGCGGAATATCGCTGCGCTGCGTCGGGCGCGCGCAGGTCGTTGATATAGGCCGAAGCTTTGGATTGCGCGCCACCCGCCGCCATGGCGCGCTGAAACGGCACAGGGTGGACGCCGTTTGCGATAATCAGTCGGCTGACCAGATCGGGGCGGAACATCGCCAACCCATAGGCCACCGACGCGCCCCAATCGTGGCCCATGACGCATATGGGACCGCCAAGCCGTTCGATCAAAGCCGCCATATCTTTCACCAACTGGGACAAGGTGTAATTGCCGACACCATCGGGGCACCAGCTTTGCCCGTAACCGCGTTGATCTGGGGCGATGCAATGAAAGCGGTGGGCCAGGTGCGGGGCCAGATCGTTCCAAGCCCCGCCGTATTCCGGGAACCCATGTAGCATCAGCAATGGCGGTTTGTCGCTTTCACCCCAGTGACGCAGGAAGAAGGGCTGGCCGTTCAGGTCTGTGAATTCCGTGTCCATTTCTACCCTGATTGTTGAACAGCGATATGATGGGTTTCCCCCACATCTATTTGATGCCGATCAAAGCGCAATTCCGTGCTTTCTGCTAGCCGTGCAGGAACAACGAGGGAAAGGAAACACTGCATGGACGCCGTAACAACAAGCGAAGCAAAGCAATCTTCTGTCAAAATCGTTCCAAAACCCGAGCAGAAGGCGGCTCAACCCAGCCGCGAAAAAATCCGCAAGGCGTTCGAAAGTGGCAGATACCCTTATGGGCACAAGATGGCGCGCAAAAACTATGAGGCTCAGAAGGCTTTGTTGCAGGCGGAACTGCTGAAAGTACAGCTTTGGGCGCAGGAGACGGGGCAGCGGTTCGTGCTGTTGTTCGAAGGGCGCGATGCGGCTGGCAAAGGCGGCACGATCAAGCGCTTCATGGAGCATTTGAACCCGCGGCAGGCGCGCGTTGTGGCATTGAACAAACCCACCTGGGAAGAGAAAGGGCAGTGGTACTATCAACGCTATGTCCAGGAGTTGCCGACGGTCGGGGAAATGGTGTTCTATGATCGGTCCTGGTACAACCGGGCCGGGGTTGAGCGTGTGATGGGGTTTTGCTCGCCCAATGAATATCTGGAATTCATGCGCCAGACACCGGATCTGGAGCGGATGCTGGTCCGGTCGGGTATTCGACTGTACAAATACTGGTTCTCGGTCACTCAAAATGAACAGCAACGCCGGTTCAAAAGCCGTGAAACCGATCCGTTGAAACAGTGGAAATTGTCGCCCATCGACAAGGCCAGCTTGAACAAATGGGATGACTATACCGAGGCGAAAGAGGCGATGTTTTTCTATACCGACACCGCCGATGCGCCCTGGACCATAGTCAAATCGAACGACAAGAAACGTGCGCGATTGAATTGCATGCGCCACTTTCTGGCGTCGCTTGACTACCCGGAGAAAGACGAAGCCATCGTCGGTGAGCCCGACCCTCTGATTGTCGGGCAGGCCCATCATGTGATTCACCAGTCCGAACATATTCTGGGCGCTTCGCTGCATCCCGGCACATGAATTTACAGAATTGAGTTTTGAGGTTGTGAAACCCACAGCCATGCGGCAGCGCATAAGTCTCATGACGATATTTATCTGATCCGCTCTTGCCCCGGCTTCGGGCCGCGCATATGGCTGGTCGGATGAACAAGGTGATGACATATCCGGCCCATTTCAAGGCCATTGCTGTGCTGGGCTTGCCGTTGATCGGCGGGCATCTGGCGCAGTTTGCGATCGGTTTGACCGATACTGTTATGCTGGGCTGGTACGGGGTCGAGGCCCTAGCGGCGGTGACGCTGGCCAGCAGCTATTTCTTTGTTCTGTTCCTGTTCGGGGCCGGGTTTGGTTGGGCTGTGATGCCAATGGTTGCCACTGCGGCAGCCGAAGAGGATGAAACCAGTATCCGTCGCTCGACACGCATGGGGCTGTGGCTATCGCTGCTTTATGCGGCGCTTGTTATGCCGTTGTTGTGGTGGTCCTATCCTATCCTGATTGCTTTGAGGCAAGAGCCGCAAGTGGCGGAAACAGCCGCACAATACCTGCGCGTGGCGGGGTGGGGGCTGTTCCCAGCGTTGCTGGTCATGGTGCTCAAATCCTACCTTGCGGCACTGGAACGCACACAGATTGTCCTGTGGATCACGGTTGTCGCCGCTCTTGTGAATGGCGTGACCAACTATGCCTTGATTTTCGGGAACTGGGGCGCGCCCGAGCTTGGGGTGATGGGCGCGGCCATTGCATCTGTGGTGACGCAGATTGTGTCGCTGGTCGCGGTTGTTGCCTATGCAGTTTATGTCCTGCCCCAATACAACCTGTTTCAGCGCTTCTGGCGCCCGGATTGGGAGATGTTTGGAAGCGTTCTGCGCCTTGGCGTACCGATCGGATTGACAACGCTGGCCGAGGTCACATTGTTCGCCACTTCGGCGGTCATGATGGGATGGCTAGGTCAAGTACCTCTCGCGGCGCATGGGATCGCGTTGAACCTGGCATCGGCCACTTTCATGGTGCATCTGGGTCTATCGAACGCGGCGACCATTCGGGCTGGCAATGCTCTGGGGCGGCGAGATCGGGCACATCTCGAGAAAGGCGCTATCGCAGTGACCATCATGTCACTGGTTATGTCCGTTTTGACGGTGATCCTCTTCCTCACCTGTGCGGAGCCATTGATTTCACTGTTTATGGAATCTGATGACCCGCAGCGTGGCCAGATCCTGGCTATTGGAACTGGGCTGCTCGCCATGGCAGCGCTGTTTCAACTGGTCGATGGTGCTCAGGTCATCGCGCTGGGCCTGCTGCGTGGCTTGCAGGATGCCAAGGTTCCGATGGTCATGGCCGCATTGAGCTATTGGGTCGTTGGCCTGCCATCTTCCTACTATTTTGGTTTTGTCCGAGGCATGGATGGCATTGGCGTGTGGATGGGTCTGGTTCTGGGGCTCGCATGTGCAGCTGTACTGCTGATGGCGCGGTTCTGGATGCGATCCGTGCGTGAAGTGGGCGTTCCGGCTGAGTAACCATCAGTCCTTTTCCAGTCGATCCGCCTTTTTTCGAACCAACACAGATCGCAGATCGTGCATCGCCATCAAAAGCCGGTCGGTGACGTCGTCCAATTGGTCGTCGGTGGCTTTGGATTGAGCCCATTGCGTTGTCACGTTCAGATAATCAACCGCCCGGTGGATATCATCTATGTCACGCCGGGCCAGCAGCGCCTTGCGATCATCCATCCATCGCGCAATCTCAGCCTTGTCGGCATCGGTCAGGCTGCGCTGACCATGCGGCTTGACCTCACCGTTGCGGATGTTGATCACCGCGATCTGGTCCATCTCGATCCGCCGCTGGCGGTTTTCGGTGTCGACCTTGAACACAGCCGCGCCATTCTCGCGGACACGAAAGTAGTATTCAGGCAGTTCCGCTGTCATCAAGGCCTCCGTTCAGATCAGGGCCGCGCAAAAGCGCTGAATGCGGGTGCAGGCCTCTTTCAAGGCCTCATCCGAGGTCGCATAGCTGACCCGGAAATTGGGCGACAGGCCAAAGGCCGCGCCGAACACCACCGCTACGTCGGCCTCTTCCAGAAGAGCCGTTGCAAAAGCTTGGTCGTTTTTTATGACTGTCCCGGCAGGGGTTGTCTTGCCGATCAGCCCCGCGATGGACGGGTACACATAAAAAGCACCTTCCGGGGTGGGGCAGCTGATGCCGTCGATGGCGTTCAGCATATCGACAACCAGATCGCGGCGGCGTTTGAAGGTCACGTTGTTTGGGGCCAGGAAATCCTGCGTGCCGTTCAGCGCCTCGACCGCGGCCCATTGGCTGATTGAACAGGGGTTCGAGGTGGATTGCGACTGTACCTTGCGCATTGCGGCGATCAGCGGCTCGGGCCCGGCGGCGTAGCCGATCCGCCACCCCGTCATGGCATAGGCCTTGGACACGCCGTTGCAGGTCAACGTGCGATCATAAAGCTTGGGCTCGACCTGCGCAGGCGTGCAGAACTCAAACCCGTCATAGGCCAGATGTTCGTACATATCGTCGGTCATCACCCAGACATGGGGATGACGCAGCAGAACATCGGTAAGCTCTTTCAGTTCCGCCTGGCTGTAGCCTGCACCAGTCGGGTTCGACGGAGAGTTGAAGATCAGCCATTTTGTTTTGGGTGTGATCGCGGCCTCAAGCTGATCGGCAGTCAGCTTGAAGTTCGTCTGAATTGAAGTTTCAGCAATCACCGGTGTTCCGCCCGCCAGCAGAACCATATCCGGATAGCTGACCCAGTATGGCGCGGGAATGACAACCTCATCCCCCTTGTTCAGGGTTGCCATCAGCGCGTTGTACAGCGTCTGTTTCCCGCCAGTGCCCACCGAAACCTGTGCCGGAGTGTAGTCGAGCCCGTGATCGCGTTGCATCTTGGCGCAAACGGCCTGTTTCAACTCGGGGATGCCGTCAGGCGCGGTGTATTTAGTCTTGCCCGCCGCAATGGCCGCAACGGCCGCATCCTTGATGTTCTGCGGCGTGTCAAAATCCGGCTCACCCGCGCTCAGGCCGATGATGTCACGCCCGGCGGCCTTCAGCTCGGCCGCCTTGGCTGTCATCGCAATCGTTGGGGAAGGTTTGACGCGGGACAATGTCGCAGACAGGAAACTCATGGCGGCCTCGGTTTGTATGTTCAGCCTGACTGTCATAGGGTGCGCCCGAACGACGATCAAGCGATATGAAACACGGAATTGGAGACCTGAATGAGCGACGAATACGATTGGTTTGGACCAGACGCGGCGACATTTGGGGACCGGTTGGCAGGCGCGCGCGAGGCGGCGGGGATGAACCAGGCAGAGTTGGCCCGTCGTTTGGGTGTCAAGAAATCGACGATTGTTGATTGGGAAAATGACCTGTCTGAACCGCGCGCGAACCGGCTTTCGATGATGGCGGGCATGGTGAATGTATCGATCAAATGGTTGCTGACTGGCGAAGGCGAAGGCATGGACGCGCCCGTAGACGCAGAGAGCAGCAATCTTGATATTGCCGGTGCCGTCGCCGAGCTGCGCGTCATTCGCGGCGAGATGCGCGCCTGTTCGGAACGCGCCGCACGGCTGGAAAAAAAGTTGCGGCTGATGCTGGAATCAGGCCAGTGACCGAGGCGCGCGATATCCGCATCAAACGTATGAAAATGCGGTCGATGCGGCGGGGTATCAAAGAGATGGACCTGATCCTGTCTGCCTATGCTGATCGTAATCTGGACACGATGGATGTGGCGGGTCTGGACCAGTATGACGCCTTGCTGAACGAAAACGATCAGGATCTGTATCAATGGGTGACCGGGCAGGTCCCCCCTCCCGACGCGCTGTCCGACTTGATCGCCGACATCGCTCAGACCTTTCAAAAGTAAGGATAATTCCAGCTTAACTGATTTTTCGGGATTTCGGTTCATCGTGGCGGAAATAACGCGACTGAATCGGAGGGTCGGATGAGTATGGAATTGCAGGTCTCGGCACCGGGCGCCAAAGGGTTCATGAACAGCTACCTTGAGGCGTTGGCACTTGTCGAACGGCTGCACCGGCTGCTTTTGGATGTGATCAAGGATGAGTTTGAGCGGGTCGGTGTGCTGGAAATCAACGCCGTTCAGGCGCTGCTCCTGTTCAATATCGGCGATCATGAAGTGACGGCGGGCGAGCTGAAAAGCCGTGGATACTATCAGGGTAGCAATGTCAGCTACAACCTGAAGAAACTGGTTGAGATGGGGTATATGCACCACCAGAGGTGCGAAATTGACCGTCGATCTGTCCGGGTGCGGCTGACACCACGTGGTCGGGAAATCCGGGATATCGTATCTGAGCTTTTTGCGCGCCATGCAGACGGGTTGCAAAGCCGCGGTGTGTTGGCGCAAGAGGGGATCGAAGATATCACCGGATCACTGCGCCGGGTTGAGCGGTACTGGACGGATCAGATTCGCTATATCTACTGATACGCGACGATTTGTTTTCTGGCGGGTGCGTCAGAACATGTGCCGGGTTAGTCGAAGGAAGATCTCCGAGTTGTAACCCGCTGAGCTCACGTTCCAGCTTTCGGCGCATGGCGCGCTCAAAATCCTCGAACCCCTGCGCTACTTCCAGAAACGCGCCCGGCCCGTGTAAAACATTGTTTTCAAAGAATGGGATCAGGAACAGCTCGCCTTCGAAATCGGCTGCGTTGATGACCAGCCCGTTGACCACGACATCATTGAATGGGAAGTGCCGATAGGCGTTTTGTGGGCCATAGCCGTCATTGTTCGAACCGTCCCCTGACAGGTCAATGGTCTTGAATAGGCAAGGGGGCGCGCGTTCCAACAAGGCGGCGCCAAAGGCCAATGCGTATCCCATCGCAGTGGCGGATTGGGTGTCCGACCGCTTGGACTGGCTGATTTGTGTTGCGGCGGCCAGAACATCGCCACTGTTCTTGATTATCCGCCAGTCCATGATGACATGCTGGACGGACCGTCCACTCCATTCATAGACCGCAAGCGCGACGGGCATTGGCGAGGAAAAGAAGGCGTCATGAACCTCGGGGGCGAGCAGGGCGGCCGCCAGGCCTTGCCGTTGCAGAGCGTCTTCTGCCTCGTCCACCGAAACAGAGATATCCAGCGCCAACGCCAGCGCCAGACGGCAGGGCTCTGCCTGAACAGGGCTGGCCAGGACGGCCAGACCTAATGCTACAAGGGTGCGGATCACCAGTGCCCGGTGCTTTCCATGCTGGCCCAGGGCTCTGCCGGTTCCAGCGCGTCGCCGTTTTGTAGCAACTCGACCGAGATATTGTCAGGCGAACGGACAAAAGCCATGCGCCCGTCACGCGGCGGGCGATTGATGACTACTCCGTTGTCCTGAAGATGTTGGCAAGCCTCGTAGATATTGTCGACGCCGTAAGCGAGGTGCCCGAAGTGGCGACTGTCACTTGGCAATGCGTCATCACCATCCCAATTGTAGGTCAGTTCAATCGGGCGATCCTCTTGCCCCGGAGGCGCCATGAAGATCAACGAAAACCGACCCTGTTCGCTTTCGTATCGGCGGGTTTCTTTCAGGCCCAGAAGTTCATAGAACGCCATGGATTTCTCAAGATCCTTCACGCGAACCATGGTGTGAAGATATGTCAGCGCCATCTTGGCAATCCTTCTTTTTTGAATGAGTTCGCCTCAGCTTAGCGCGCTGCGGGAACGTGTCGAGGGGGTGGGGAACACAATTCCGAAAATCCGCACCTTAGGCCATATCCTGCGGTTCCAGCAGATGATCTGACGATATATAGTGGCAGGCGACTCAGTATCGAAAGGAAGTTTTCATGCCCTTGTCTGCCGACCAACAGGCCGAGATCGAAGCGCAGCGCGCGCAGTCGCATCAAACACGCCGTGTCGTAGCGACGGGGATGGAAGATCACCTGTACACCGCCCACCAGGTGCTGGATCATGGGTTTGTCCGGGTCATCGACTATATGGGCGATGATGCGGCCATCTGTCAGGCGGCGCGGGTGTCTTATGGCAAGGGCACCAAATCGGTTCAGAATGACGAAGGGCTGATCCGCTATCTGATGCGGCACTGGCATTCGACCCCGTTTGAGATGTGTGAAGTCAAGCTGCACGTCAAACTTCCGGTTTTTGTTGCACGCCAGTGGATTCGCCACCGGACTGCAAATGTGAACGAATACTCGGCGCGCTATTCCATTCTGGATCGTGAGTTCTACATCCCTGCGCCCGAACATGTCGCCGCGCAGTCAGAAGTGAACAATCAAGGCCGCGGATCAGCTCTGGAAGGGGAAGAGGCCGCGCGGGTTCTGGAAATGCTCAAGGCGGACAGCACTCGCTGCTACGACAATTATGAGGCGATGATCAGCCAGGACGGGCAGCAGGGGCTGGCGCGTGAATTGGCACGGATGAACTTGCCAGCCAATATCTATACGCAATGGTATTGGAAGGTTGATCTGCACAACCTGTTCCATTTCCTGCGCCTGCGCGCCGATCCACATGCGCAATACGAGATCCGGGTCTATGCCGATGCCATGTGCAAGATCGTGGCCGATTGGGTGCCCTTTGCCTATCGCGCGTTCGAAGATTACCGCCTTGGCGCTGTGAACCTTTCCGCTCAGATGGTCGACAGCCTGCGCCGGATGCTGGCTGGTGAAAGCGTCACTCAGGAAAGTTCAGGCATGACAGCGCGGGAATGGCGTGAGTTCGAGGCCATCATCAAGGAAAACTGATTCAAAAGCATAGCGATTGTCTATACAAACCGTCATGAAACTGTTACTTTGGTTCCATGACCTATGCTTCGTTTTTTTCCGTACTTGGTCTGGTGTCGGCGCTGGCCGGACCGGCTGTTGCCAAAAACCCAATTGCCGAGGTTCTGTGTGAACCAACGCAAAGATTGCATGACAAGTTGCAGGCTCAATTTCGCTCTGCCCGTATTGCAACGGGCATGCGCGGGCCTGAACAGATCATGGAGGTCTGGAGTAGTGATCGGGGCGACTGGACCATGGTTGTGACCTATGCCACCGGCACATCCTGCATCGTTGCGATGGGACAAGACTGGTATTCGCATGCTGAGGATAAGCCAGCACGGGGATAGGGCAGTTGCCAGATAGGGGGCGGGTGACGGCCGGAAATTGGCCGTCATCCTTAATTGGAAAACCCCGCGCGGGGCGGGGGCGTCGTTACAACGGTTTCAAATCAGCTGCCATCTGGCGGCCGTCACGTCCGTCCTGCAACTCATACGAGACTTTCTGATTGTCTGCGAGTCCGGTCAGTCCGGACCGTTCTACGGCCGAGATATGCACAAACACATCTTTGCCCCCTTCGTCAGGGGCAATAAACCCATAGCCTTTGGTGGTATTGAACCATTTCACGGTGCCAGTTGGCATCTCCCGTGTCTCCTTCTACTTTCGCATTGTCCCACAAATTGGTGGGGCCGTGGTTGGCAGAACCGCAATAACAGGCTGTTTCCAATGCTGACGACAGCCGATTTTGCATGTTTCACCTTTTTCAACATTGCACGGTGAAGTAAAAAATCAAGAATAACCGCTGGAAACCGGCTGGTTCGCCTAAAATTGAAACAATCACCGAAGCAGGACAAACATGCGTCTTTATGGGCTAAAAAATTGTGACACGTGCCGCAAGGCCTTGAAATCGCTTCCTAATGCTGAGTTTGTGGATGTGCGCGCAGATGGCGTTCCGGAAAATCTGCTGTCGCAGGCTCTTGCCACGTTCGGCGAGGCTTTGCTCAACACCCGTTCGACAACCTGGCGTGGTTTGGAGGATGCGCAGCGGTCTCGCCCCGCAATGGAGTTGTTGAAAGAACATCCGACCCTGATGAAACGTCCACTGATTGAAAAAGATGGCTCGTTGACGTTGGGTTGGACAGCTGAAACGCGGTCAACGCTTGGCGTCGCCTGATCGGATGCTTATCTGATCTGACGCAACTGCGAGGATAGTTTATGCGAAACGCCGCAATGATTTTAGGTGTCATCGCCGGTTTGATCGGGATGATTGTTGGGTTCTTTGGGTATGGGTATGTCGAGGCGATCAAGCATTTCGGGGATATTGATGGCATCGCCGAGCAGGTCGATAACCCCGGTTTGATTCAAACGGCCTCGATCGTTGCGCCATTGCTGGCGATCGCAGGGGGCGCGATGGCCCATGCGCGTGCTCTGGTCGCGGGTGTCTTGCTGTTGGTGTCTGCGGCGGGGATGTACTACGCGTTTGGGTTTGGTGTCTTCACCATGTTCCCGATTGCGTTTGCGGGCGTTGCCGGGGTGCTTGGGCTCGCCGCTGGAAAACCGGACGAACCCAAGGCGCATTTCTAGCTCATTTCAGCTTCAACAGGCGATCCAGAGACAGGGGGCCCGCGCCATTGAGCACGATCACCAGGAACAGGAAGGTCCACAAAACTCGCTGGTCCAGAATGTCCGGGGCCGCGTTGAACAGACTGCCCAGTTTCACGCCATGGCCTGTTACATCGACCAGAGTCTGAACCCAGACAAAGCCGATCATGCCCAGAGCAGCCAGACGCGTGAGCAGGCCGACCAGCAACAAGGCGGGCAGAACAAACTCGGCCACGGTGCCAAGGAAAACCACGATACGCTGAAACAAGGTCATCTGCGTGACGTCCCACAAAACAGCCTCGGCCGCTTTGGGGAATATTTGTCCAAATGCTCCGCTGGACGGTGAAAAGATTGACCCATCGATCTTTAGCATGGCCGAATTCCAATAGTAGACCAGCAGCACCGCGATAAAGACCAGCCGCGCAAGCGTGGGTGTGAGCCAGCCAGACGCATGGTCCGCCTTACCCAGAACGTTGTTGTGGATTGAGATCAGGGCAGTCATGTTTCCAGCCTTTCGATAATCACAGAAGTTATGGCAGCGCCTTGCAACAGCAACGCCAGTGTGGGTCCAAGATCAAAGTCCAGAGTGTCAGCGGCGGCTCTTTCGAAGGCTTCGCCGATGGTGTCCCCAGATTGTAAGTAGGCGATCCAATCCGCGCCGCCCTGTGGCAGCAGGTGAGGGGCAGGATCGTATTCAGGGCGGGTGATCAGCACATCCTCGACCCCGGTTGAGGGCTTGGGCGCGTCAGCCTCAGTGTTGAAACGCCAGATCGCATGAATGGGCCAATCCGACCGGATGACCTGCATTGAAGGCGCGAATTCCAACCGGGCGCGCATGATTTCTTCGGGCGAAACGGCCAGTGCATCTGCCGGGGCAGGTCGGCTGTCTGCGGCGTGGTAGGACTGGCGCAGCGCCAATTCCAGTCGGGCTACATCCGGCAGGTAGGCCAGATGAGACAGTTGTGGCATGTTGGCCAGAAAGTCGGGAAACGCCTCACCGTAAAACATCATCAAGGGCGAGGTTGGGGGGTGCTGTCGCAGAAAGATGCCGGACAGCCCGTCCATGTTTTTGGTGCCCAGCAGCTTGGTGATGACAGGAAATGCCTGATGCATCGCCTCGGTCAGAGAAACTGCGACATTATTGCGATAGACGCTGAACCGGCGGCCCGCAGGTTGATCGTCCGCATCCGTTAATCCGTCCGGAATTGGCGCTTTGGCATCCAGCAGGGCCGCATGAAATTCCGTTTGGGTAACGCTCATGCGGGGACTCGTTCCAATGCGGATTGCGCGCGTTCCGCTTCGGCGCGCAGAACGGGCCAATCGGGGACATCTGTATCCCATTCAACCAACACGGGCTTGGGCCCTGACCGTTCCAGCACATAGTCCAGCAGCGCCCAAACCGGGTCCACAACCTCGCGCCCATGGCTGTCGATCAGCAGGGGATGGCCATGGTCATCTTCATCCTCATCATGCCCGCCAAGGTGAATTTCGCCCACTTGATCTAGTGGATAAGCGTCGATGTAACCCTGGGGTGAGAAATCCAGATTGGTGGCCGAGACAAAGACGTTGTTCACGTCCAGCAACAGGCCACAGCCTGTACGCTTGGCGATCTCGCGCAGGAAATCGGGTTCCGACCATGTGCTTTCTTCGAACGCCAGATAGCTGGAGGGATTCTCAAGTAGCATCTGACGACCGACTGTCTCTTGCACCTGATCAATATGTGCGCAAACCCGTGCCAGTGTTGCATCCGTATAGGGCAGGGGCAGCAGGTCGTTGAAGAAATGGCTGTCATGGGTTGACCAGGCCAGATGTTCCGAGAAACTGGCGGGATTCAGCCAGCCGACAAGGTGTTTCAGCCGCGTCAGGTGATCTGGGTCCAGCGCGCCTTCGCCGCCGATGGACAGGCCAACACCGTGGACCGAGATTGGAAACTGTTCAGACAGATGGCGCAGTTGCGCCAATGGGCGGCCCCCATCCCCCATGTAGTTTTCGGCATGAACTTCAAGCCAGGCGACGGGTTGGGCGTGCTCCAGTATTTGGGCAAAATGCTGTGGTTTGTAGCCAACACCCGGCGCTGCGGGCAGACGATTGGATCTGAGGGCATCATCCAGCATTTGCACGCTCCTTCTGATCAAAGGAAAGGGCGGGCGAAGGTGCCCGCCCCCTTGAAGTTGTTTGCTCGACGCTTATGCAGGCAGGTCGCGCTTCAGCTCTTCCAGCGAACCTTTGCGCGGTGTGCCGTCTGCCTCTGCAGGCAGTTCGATATCGCCGCAGGTGCCAGCGTCAACCAGGGTCCAGGCGTTGCCCTGATAATCAACGGTTGAGGTGCCCGCACATGTGGTGCCGGGGCCTGCTGCACAATCGTTCTGACCGGCCAGCGAAACGCCATAGCACTTTTCTTTGGCTTGGGCGGTTGCTGTGGTTGCTGCGCCCGATACGGCGGCTGCGACTGCGGTTGCGATAACCAGGGACTTTGCTGTGTTCGACATCTCGGAAATCCTCTTGATGACTGGGTATGTCTGCTTGTGACAATGACAAAGGTAAGGGCAAGTTGGCTATTGTTAAATTCACGAGCCCGTGTCTCACAAGCGCGTCAGGGCGCGGGGTGCGCCCTTGTAAGGTAATCTACTGTTTTTGAAGGGAAAAGGATAGAGTGTTTCAATCCGACCCCAGTTCCGGGGTCGGATTTCCGGCGATATGGTGCCGAATGTTACAGCAGGTCGGGTGGGGTCGCTGCCTGTGACAGCTCATTTGTTACAGCCTCAAGCGGCTGAACCTGCGTTTGTTTTTCGCCAAGGCGTCGCACGCTGACGGTGCGGTCTTCGACCTCACGATGACCAACGGCCAGGATCACCGGTACTTTGGCCAGCGAATGTTCGCGGACCTTGTAGTTGATCTTTTCATTGCGGATATCGGATTCGGCCCGCACACCCGCAGCTCTCAGCGCTTCGACGACCTCCATCACATAGTCATCCGCGTCTGAGGTGATCGACGCGACTGTGACCTGACGCGGGGCCAGCCAGAAGGGCAGCTTGCCTGCGTGTTCTTCGATCAGGATGCCGATAAAGCGTTCGAACGATCCCAATGTCGCGCGGTGCAGCATAACGGGGCGGTGTTTGCCTCCGTCTGCGCCGATATAGGTGGCGTCCAGCCGCTCGGGCAGAACGAAATCAACCTGATGTGTACCGCATTGCCAGTCGCGACCGATTGCGTCGGTCAGAACAAACTCTAGCTTTGGGCCATAAAACGCACCTTCACCGGGGTTGAGTTCCGGTTCGATCCCGGCGGCACGTGTCGCGCTAAGCAGGGCGGCTTCGGCCTTGTCCCAAACTTCATCCGAGCCAGACCGCTTTTCGGGACGATCCGAGAACTTGACCGAGAAATTCTCGAACCCAAGATCCTTGTAAATCTGCGACAGGAAGCGAATGAACTCGGCGGTTTCAGATTCGATCTGGTCTTCGGTGCAGAAGATGTGACCGTCATCCTGCGTGAAGCCGCGCACGCGCATGATACCATGCAGGGCACCTGACGGTTCATACCGGTTGCACGATCCGAATTCTGCCATGCGCAGGGGCAGATCGCGGTAGGACTTCAGTCCCTGGTTGAAAATCTGCACATGGCAGGGGCAGTTCATCGGTTTCAGGGCGTTGACGGCCTTTTCACGCGCATGTTCCTCGTCCACTTCGACGATGAACATATTTTCCTGATACTTGTCCCAGTGGCCTGAGGCTTCCCAAAGCTTGCGGTCAACGACCTGTGGTGTGTTGACCTCGACATAACCACCGCTGCGCTGCTGACGACGCATATAATCCTGTAGCTGTGTGTAGATTGTCCAGCCGTTGGGATGCCAGAAAATCTGGCCGGGGGCCTCTTCCTGCATATGGAACAAGTCCATCTCGCGGCCCAGCTTGCGGTGGTCGCGTTTTGCCGCCTCTTCCAACATATGCAGGTGAGCTTTCAGCTTTTCCTTGCCGGTGAAGGCCGCGCCATAGATGCGCTGTAGCATCTGGCGTGAACTGTCGCCGCGCCAATAGGCACCGGCGATGGACATCAGTTTGAACGCGTCACCCGGCACCTGACCGGTATGCTGCAAATGCGGGCCGCGGCACAGGTCCTGCCAGTCGCCGTGCCAGTACATGCGCAGCGGCTCATCCCCGGGGATGGAGTCGATCAGCTCGACCTTATAGGGCTCATTATTCTGGGTGTAGAAATCGATCGCGCGCTGACGGTCCCAGACCTCGGTGGTCACGGGGTCGCGCTTATTGATGATTTCCTTCATCTTCTTTTCGATGAGGCCGAGGTCTTCGGGTGTGAAGGGCTCGGCGCGGTCGAAGTCATAGTACCAGCCGTTATCGATCACGGGGCCGATGGTGACCTTGGTGTCGGGCCAGATCTCTTGCACGGCGCGGGCCATGATATGGGCCAGATCGTGGCGGATCAGCTCATTGGCTTGTGCCTCATCCTTCATGGTGTGGATGGCGATCTGTGCATCCGCTTCGATGGGCCATTGCAGATCCCAGTGCTGACCATCGACGGTGGCCGAGATCGCTTTCTTAGCCAAAGAAGTCGAGATATCGGCCGCCACCTGCGCGGGCGTGACGCCAGCGTCATAGGAACGTGCATTGCCATCAGGGAAGGTGAGTGAGACGGATTTTGAATCCAAGGCCATGGTCTGGCTCTCCTCGTCGGTTTGGCGCCCACTGAACGCCCGGTTGCGGGTTATGGTGTTCCGGCTATGTGCTATTGGCGTGGCGTGATGTCAACCGCTTTGAAGGCAAATGCGAAAAGCACCACGCAACCATAGGATTGCGTGGTGCGCTGTTGGATTATTCAGACGGAGGCAAAAACCGCGTAACCCATGATCAGGCAGCACACCCATCCAATGGCAAACAGAATGGGTCGCAGGGGCATGCGCGCTATGCCCGTGATCATGCCGATAGCGTGCAGGACGCGCACCCAGAAGAACACAATAGCAGCCCAATAGGTCAACGCCGTAAAGCCGTCCAACGTGTTGACGATCAGAACCAAAACAGCAAACGGCATACCCTGTTCGAGCAGATTCAACTGCGCGCGATGTGCCCTTTGCACCCAGGGGCGCAGGTTTGGAATCTGTGCAGGTCGGGCAAAGGCCTCCTCGCCCGAGGGGTCGGTCGAAACGCCAACCACGTATGGAATCCACATGGAAACAGCGAGCAACATCAGACACGTGAGCACGCCCAGTTCAGTTGGAAACTCAGCCATTATGCGCTCTCCTTCAGGGCATCGCCGGTCTCAAGCCAGCTCTTGAGTGAGGCAGCCAGACGCGCCCAACCTTCGGCAAAGCCTTCCTGGCCAACAGCAAGATCATAATGTTCGATGGTCAACTTGCAGACATCACCTTGTGGTTCGATCAGATAAACCATTGTTGATTGCGGGGCGTCAGGGCCCATGAAAAGAGGCTCAAACCCCATCTCGATCCGGGTTTTCGGGTCCAGCTTTTGCGTCACCTGCCGCAGCATCTCATTGCCGTCAGGGGTAATGAAATGCACTGTTGCACCAGGCGAGACCTCTCCGCGTACTTCGTTGCACAGGAAGTGATAGGCCGCCATCTGATCTGGCTTGGTTAATGCATCCCACAGCGCGTCCTGGGTGCAGCGAATAAAGGTCTGCATCATAAAATCTGGTTTTCCCATACGAGTCTCCGTTTCCAATTTGAGTTTCAGCGCATTGACCGCGCTGGCTTGCGGTTGAAGAAAAGGGGCGACCCAACGGTCCAGCATGTCCTGCAGGGGCAAGGGGTTCAGATAGTGATATTTGAACCGCCCATGTTTGCGGGTCAGGACCAGCCCAGCATCTTCCAGTAGTTTCAGATGCTTCATGACGCCAAAGCGGGTCATGTCGAAATGTGCCTCTAACTGCGACAGAGATTGACCATCTTCCTGTCGCAGCAGGTCCAGAATCTCTCGGCGAGCGGGGTCATTCAGAGCTTTGAATAGCATGTCCATATTTGTCTTATATGTGATTCGATAGTCACGTTACAATATGGTAACCTAAAAAATCTGAAATCAGGTTTAAACTCCCAGCCCGCGCGGGCTAGGGTGTCACAAATCAAAATATGAAGGGCGGCAAGATGAGCGCTTTTTTGACAACCGATCAGGGGCGGCGGATCGCTTATGATCTGAGCGAAGGCCAAGGCCCGACCCTCGTGTTTCTGTCAGGTCTAAAGTCGGACAAAGAAGGCACAAAAGCCGTTCATCTAGAGGCTTGGGCCAAAGCGCGCGGGCAAGCATACTTGCGGTTTGATTACTCCGGCCATGGTGAAAGTTCGGGTGCATTCACAGAAGGCAGCATCGGAGATTGGCACGAAGACACAGTTGCCGCAGTGTCCGCGCTGACGCAGGGGCCATTGATCATTGTGGGCTCGTCCATGGGGGGCTGGCAGGCCTTGTTGCTGGCCAAAACCCTCCCAGATCGTATAGCGGGGATGGTCACAATCGCCGCCGCTCCGGATTTTACGGAAGATGGGTATTGGGCGTCATTTACAGAGGCGCAGAAGGCAGCGTTGGAAACAGCGGGGCAGGTTGAGTTGCCGTCCGACTATATGGAACCTTACATCATCACCAAGCGCCTGATTGACGACGGACGTCAGAATCTTGTGCTGAGAGAAGCGCTGAATCTACCTTTCCCAACACGTTTTCTGCAGGGCACTGCGGATACCGCTGTATCCACTGAAACGGCGGTGCGCTTGCTGGATCATGCCTCAGGCCCTGATATGCGACTGCTGTTGGTGAAAGATGCCGACCACAGATTCTCTGATGACATGTGTCTGTCATTGATCGAACGCGCAATTCTGGACGTAATGGGAGAAGGCTGATGCGGAAATTTGGATGGTTTCTGGGGCGGCTTCTACTGGCGCTGATCGTTGTTGGCGGTCTGGTCTACTGGTTTGGCCCGCGTGAAAAGGTCGATCTTCATCCGCGCTTCGACTCTGCCAAGTTCGGCGAAGGGGTGCAGGTTTATTTTGAAAGCACCGAATCCGCCTTTGATGACATCGTGCCCGGTGTCGAAAAGCGTGTGATCTGGCAGGACGGCTACGAAGAACAACGCACACCTTATTCGGTTTTATACGTTCATGGCTTCTCAGCCAGTTCCGAAGAAATCAGACCAGTTCCCGACAGGGTCGCGGACGCGCTGGGCGCCAATCTGGTTTATACCCGCTTGCAAGGCCATGGGCGCGATGGTGCCGCGATGGGTGAGGCAACAGCCTCGGGCTGGATGCAGGATCTGGCCGAAGGGTTGGCCGCCGCACGGGCCGTGGGTGACAAGGTTGTTGTCATATCAACCTCGACTGGGGGAACGCTGGTTGCAGCGGCCGCGCTTGACCCCGAACTCAGCACCGACGTGGCCGGCATGGTCTTTGTCTCACCAAACTTTGGCGTTAACTCGCCGGTCGCCTTCATTCCCGGCCTGCCATGGGCCCGGTCCTGGCTGCCACTGCTGATGGGAGAGGAGCGGGACGTCTCGGGCCCGGACCCTGAGAAGAACAAATACTGGTCTTCGGTTTACCCATGGGTCGCTGTCGTGCCTATGACTGTGCTGGTGGATACAGTCTACGCACTGGATTTCGAAGGCGCGCAGGTGCCGGCCTTGTTCTGGTTTTCGGACGATGATGAGGTCGTCCGTCCAGATCGTACCCACCAAGTGGCTCTAGGCTGGGGTGCTGATGCAGCGGTTCAACTGGTCACGATGGGCGAGGGGGATGATCCGATGTCTCATGTGGTTGCAGGGCGCCTGATGTCGCCGGGGCAGACCGATGCAGCAGTGACCGGTATTCTGGAATGGTTGAAATCGCAGGGCGTAGAGTAGCCGTTTCGCTTAGGAGCAAGACAATGCGAAAACCGGGCAGCATGTGGAGCCTTGAAACGCTTGGCCGCGTGCGTCTGTCCCCGCACTTTTTCATGCGGGATTTTCTGTATTCCGAGATCGGGAATTTTCACCAGCACCAGAACATCCCTGAAAACCCTGATCTTGCGATCGAGACTGGCCGTGCCTTTTGCCAGACTTTGCTGGACCCGCTTGAGGAGACATTCGGGCGCGTTGCGGTCCGCTCGGGCTATCGCTCGCCGTCTCTGAACCAGTTTGGAAATGAAAACCGGCTGAATTGCGCGCGCAACGATAACCCTTTGGAATGTCACATCTGGGACCGAGGCGTAGGAGATGCGCGTATCGCAGGGGCGTCGATTGTGATCCCGTGGTTCGCGGATCAGTTTGAGCAAGGCCGGGATTGGCGTGATCTTGCCTGGTGGATGCATGATCATCTGGACTATTCAGAAATCTGGTTCTTTCCCAAGCTCTGTGCCTTTAACCTTGTCTGGCGACCTGCGCCGGTGCGCCGGATTGACAGCTATATCGCGCCACGCGGGTGTTTGTTACGCCCCGGGGCCGAGCCGGGCGAAAGCCAAACGGCCAGACAGGCCCGTTATGCCGATTTCCCGGCTTTTCGGGGTAGCCGCTCCCCTTGAGTTTTCTGCTTGCCGGGGCCTGAAAAAACTCTCATCCTGAGGGAAAAAGAAGGGGTTCGGAAGCCCGAACTGATGGAGGCCCCGCGTGATCGAGCCGCTGGTATTGCTACCCGGTTTTATGTGTGACGCCCGATTGTTTCATCCTCAGATCGACGCGCTGTCGCGCGATCGGGCTGTGATGGTTGCCCCAATTTCATCAGGCGAACGGATCGAAGAGATCGCGTCTGGCTTGCTCGATCAGTTACCGCATCGATTTGCCCTGGCGGGGCTAGGTCTGGGCGGTGTTGTCGCGCTTGAGATCATAAGGCGCGCGGCGGATCGGGTGTCACGCCTCTGCCTGATTTCGACCGATGCGCAGGCCGATACGCCACAGATGGCCGCTGCACGCGAAGAATTAATCATTGGTGCGCAAGCCGGGCGGTTGGAAGAAGTGATGCGCAAGGTGATCGGATCGGACGCGCTGGCCCCCGGGCCGCAACGTATCCCGATTTTGAACCGGCTGCTCTCGATGGCCGTCGATCTGGGCCCCGAAGTATTTGTGCGTCAAATGCGGGCCTTGCAGCGGCGACCGGATCAGCAGAGCATCCTTTGCCGGGTCAAAGTTCCGGGTCTGATCCTTGGCGGAACGCATGATACACTGATCCCTGCGCGCAAGCATGAGTTTATGGCCGAGATGATCCCCGAAGCCCAATTGCAGATGATAGAACGCGCAGGCCATCTTCCGACATTGGAAAACCCGGATGAGCTGAATGCAGCCATGCAAGACTGGCTGAACTTCAACCCAAGACCCAGCTATGGATAAAGCGCGTCGCGTTCGGATTTGTCGATCAGTTTGGGGCTGACCACCGGCTCACCGGTTGCGGTGTCAAAGAATGGTGTTTGCTTCCACTTGCCAGACAGGCGCGATTTGGCAACACGCTTGAGCATTGCGACAATTGCCGCACGAATGCCTTCGTGCTTATGTTTGCCACCCGATGTGGGGATGTAGCCCCGCGTTGTGATGGGGCCAAGGGCCGTCGTGTCGCTGAAACGGGCCGCAATGAACCCGACAAATGGGAACTTTGGCGTGTTTGGCGTTGCCGCAAGCGGTGCGTTGCAGCATTTCGCATACCACCGCAGCATGCCGTTGGGGCTCAGCTTTATCGCGGCCAGATTTTCACTGCCTGTGTCAAAGATGAGCTCGTCCGGGGCAATCTGAAACACTTCTACTGGGCCGGGCGCAGGGTCGGGTTGTTTGAAATACAATTGCCCCGCACGACAATCGGCGCAAAAGCACACGGCATGCGAGCCGTGTTTAAGACCCTGAGGTTTGATGCGCCCTGTAACCTGACCGCAGGTGCAAGAGAACGCGAGACCGGATTGATCGCTCTCGCCCATCGTCTTAGGCCACTTTGTTTCGGTTCGCCGCCCGACGTAGCGGCTTGCGGCTGTTTTCATTCATGAAATCAATCACAAGCGGACGAATATTATCGCGCCAGCTGCGGCCGGCGAAAATGCCGTAATGGCCCGCATTCGGCTCAACATGGCTGGCCTTTTTGCTGTCCGACAGGCCGGTGCACAGATCAAGCGCGGCAATGCATTGGCCGGGGGCCGAGATATCATCATTCGCCCCCTCAACGGTTTTGACCGCGACATCGGTGATCTTACTAATGTCGACTTTGTGGCCTGCGACAACAAATTCGTTGCGCGCAATCTCACGCCCTTTGAAGATACGTTCTACTGTGGATAGGTAGAACTCGGCGGTCATGTCCATGACGGCCAGATACTCATCGTAGAACCTGTTATGGGCATCATGATCGGACGCCTCATCCCGGATCACGCGCTGGATCTGGTCTGAAAACGCTTTAGAGTGCCGTTCGGCATTCATCGACATGAAAGAGGCCAGTTGCAGCAGGCCGGGATAGACCATGCGGCCTACACCTTTGTATTTGAACCCAACCCGTTGGATCATGGTTTCTTCCAGCTGGCCCATTGTCACGCGGCGGCCGAAATCCGTGACATCCGTCGGTGTCGCATCGGGGTCAACCGGACCGCCGATCAGGGTCAGGGTGCTGGGTTGTGCCTTGGGTTCAACCTCGGCCAGATAGGCGGTTGCCGCCAAGGTTAGAGGCGCGGGCTGACAAACAGCAACAACATGCGTGTCTGGCCCCAGCTCCTTCATGAAATCGACAAGGTAGAGGGTGTAGTCCTCGACATCGAACTTGCCTGCAGACACAGGAATATCGCGCGCGTTATGCCAGTCGGTGATGTAAACTTCGCAATTGACAAGCAGGCTTTTGACGGTCGAGCGCAGCAATGTCGCGTAGTGCCCCGACATCGGCGCAACCAGCAAAACCTTGCGCGGTTGCTTTTCTCGTCCGTTTACCTTGAAATGGACGAGATCGCCAAAGGGGCGTTCCAGAACCGTGGTAACATCAACAAGATGATCTTTGCCGTCTTCGCAGGTAAACGTATGAATACCCCAGTCGGGTTTGACGACCATGCGCTGGAAGGTGCGCTCGGTCACCTCACCCCAGGCGGCCATCCAGCTGAAGGCCGGGTTTGGTACCATCGAAAACAACGGATAGGACGCCATCGCGCTGGCGGTCGAACCAAGCCATTGGTTCGTGTTGCGCATGGTCTCCATCAAGTCGTAGGTCATCATGTAGCGCATGGAAGCGGCCTCCAGAGTCTAAGGCTGTTCGGTTCGGACCATTCGCCGCTTTGTCCCCCGACACCCACGACGTTATTCTGCATAGCAGCGAGACTAGGCGGGAATTGTTAAAATGACAACAAGCGAAGACCAAATGCCTGAAGCGACTGAAGAGCATATTGAAAAGCTTAAAGAAAATATGGAGAAGGTCGAAACTCTGTCCAAGCGGCTTGTCGAAGTTATGGCGTCTAAAAAGCCTCATACCTCTGCGCTGGACGGTCCGAATCAAGAGCTTTTCGCACGAGCAGCAACAGCCTATTTTGCTGAGGCGTGGCAAAACCCCGCCAAGCTGCTGGAGCAACAGATTCAATACTGGGGCAAGTCGGTTCTGAACTTTGCCGAAGCGCAGCAAGCACTGACCACAGGTGAAGTTGATGAGGCGCATGACGCGCCTGCAGACCGCCGGTTTTCCAACCCGATGTGGGACACCAACCCCTATTTCCGCCTGATCCGCCAGCAGTACCAGACCAACGCACAGGCCATCACTCAGGCGGTCGCCTCGGTTGATGATCTCGACGCAAAGGACAAGCGGCGCCTCAGCTATTTCTCGCAGCAGATCATCGACATGATGGCGCCAACCAATTTTCTGGCTACAAATCCTGATGCGTTGCAAAAGGCGGTCGAAACCGAAGGCCAATCGCTGATTGACGGGTTGGAGAATCTGGTATCCGACCTCGAAGCAAATGATGGCGAGCTTGTGGTCAAGCTGGCTGACGAAAACGCGTTTGAGGTTGGCGGCAATCTGGCGACCACCCCGGGCGACGTTATTTATCGCAACCGTATGATGGAGTTGATCCAGTACAAGCCTGCAACAGAAACGGTGCATGAAACACCCATTGTGTTGTTCCCGCCATGGATCAACAAGTTCTATATCCTTGACCTGAAGGCCCAGAATAGCCTGATCAAATGGATCACGGAACAGGGGTATTCCCTGTTCGTTGTCAGCTGGGTCAACCCGGATCAAAGCTATGCCGAAACCGGGATGGAGGACTACATTCAGGATGGTTTCCTGACTGCAATTGATGTCGCGAAGAATATCTGCAAGGTCAAACAGGTCAACGCGATTGGCTATTGCATTGCAGGCACGACTCTCAGCCTGACATTATCCTTGATGAAAAAGCGAGGCGACAAGTCGATAAAATCGGCAACGCTTTTCACCGCACTGACGGATTTCTCGGAGCAGGGAGAATTCACGCCGTTTCTGCAAAATGACTTCATCGACGGGATCGAGGAAGAGGTAACAAAAGAGGGCGTGCTGCGCTCGTGGATTATGGGGCGGACGATGTCATTCCTGCGCTCGCGCGATCTGGTGTATGGCCCGGCCATCCGCAGCTATATGATGGGAGAAGTGCCTCCGGCCTTTGATTTGTTGTTTTGGAATGGCGATGGTGCGAACTTGCCTGCGAAGATGGCGGTCGATTATTTGCGCGGCCTGTGCCAACGCAACGAATTTGCTTCGGACGGGATCGAACTTTTGGGGCACAAGCTGACGCTGGCCGATGTGGATGTCCCTTTGATGGCGATCACCTGCGAAACTGATCATATAGCCGCCTGGAAAGACTGCTATCGCGGTGTGCAAAAGATGGGGTCACGCTCAAAGACCTTTGTTGTCTCGGAATCCGGCCATATAGCAGGGATCGTGAACCCGCCCAGCAAGAAGAAGTATGGCCATTACACAAACCCCGATCTGAAATCAGATGCAGACACCTGGCTGAAACAGGCGGATTTCCATGAAGGGTCCTGGTGGCCCATGTGGGAGGCCTGGCTGAAGAAGCGATCGGGCAAACAGGTGCCCGCACGGGAGGCAGGCGATTCGACCCATCCAAGCCTTGCACCGGCGCCCGGGACATATGTAGTCGCCAATCCAAACGTCTGATTTCATTTTGAAACCACAGTTTTTCTGCATTGCAGCAAGAAAAAGCTTGCAATGCTGCAATGCAGAAACCATATTGTTCTCAAGCTGACGAAAGCCGGGGTGGGCCCGGCTCAGCAAAAGGATTAGAACGATGGCAAAGACTCAAGACTTTTCCGCGATCATGAAAGACATGATGGGCGCGTTCCCTGTGGACACCACCGCGCTGGAAGGCGCATTCAAATCGACTGCTTCGCTGAACGAAAAGCTGTCGGGCGTTGCTCTGGAAGCTGCTGAAAAATCGGCTGAGATCTCGAGCAAATGGACCAAGGAGACCTTGGCCAAGATGACCGAGATGTCGAAAGCAAAGGCAGAGCCTGCTGACTACGCCAAAGCAGCAACCGATTTCGCAAGCGCGTCGGCAGAAGTTGCAGCTGAAAACCTGGCTGCTTTCGCTGAAATCGCGAAAAAAGTTCAGACAGAAACCGTTGAACTGCTGATGGCGGCTGGCAAAGACGCTGCTGAAGAAGCAACCGCAGCTGTCAAAAAAGCAACCAACGACGTGACGACTGCCGCCAAGAAAGCCGCAGCCGCCAAGTAAGAGCTTCGCGATAAGCGCACCTTATTCCTCCCAATAGGTGCTTTCGCGTTGGGCAGGTCCATTGACCTGCCCTTTCTTTTTGTGCTGCACTCGCATAACCTGTGCTGCAACGCATCATCCTTGGGGAGGGTACTAGGTGTCGGACAACGAAAAACCGCTGCTTATCAAGCGCTACGCCAGCCGTCGGCTGTATAACACCGAGACCAGCGATTACGTGACGCTTGAAGACATTGCGGGGTTTATCCGCGACGGGCGCGAAGTTCAGATCATTGACCTGAAAACCGGCGACGACCTGACGCGGCAATATCTTCTGCAAATCATTGCAGAACACGAAAGCCGGGGCGAAAATGTTCTGCCGGTGAATGTGCTGAATGATCTGGTGCGCAGCTACATGCTGCCGGGCGGGGGCATGATGCCTCAATTCCTGCAAAGCTCGTTCGAAATGCTCCGCGAAAGCCAAAGCAAGATGATGGAGAACATGAGCGCGATGAACCCGATGTCTCAGATACCAGGGTTCGACGCGTTGCAGGCGCAGCAACAGGCGTTTCTTAAGGCCATGACAGGTGGCTTATCCGGCGGCTGGTCCGGGCCGGATCAGGAAGAGAAAAAGCCAGAAACGAATGAAGATCTGGACGACATCAAAAAGCAGTTGGCTGAGTTGCAGAACAAGCTGTCCAAACTCAACTGATCTTGGACCATGGAAAAGATGGCCCGCTTTGCGCGGGCCTTTTTTGTGTCAGGTTCCGTATACCGGGACCGGGCCTGTGACCTCACCGACTGATGCCAGCAGGATATCAGCGATCACGTCCAACTCTTCGCGCGTCAGGCGTACGGGCAGGCGCACATCGCAGGCTTTCATCAACATGTCGCGTGTCTGTGGCAGGTCGAACTTTTCGGGCAGGAACTGCCAGTTCCAGAACGCCCGGGCGTTGTCCTCGCTCAGGCCAAAGACCTGAACCTTGACACCGCGCACCTCGGATGCAGCAGCGAAGCCGCGGATTTCAGCCTCATCCATGCCGACCAGATTGAACTGGATCGAATCCGGCGCACGGCGTTCCGGCGACAGTGGGGCAGGGACGTTGATATAGGGTGAATTGTTCAGGCGTTCCGCCACATAGTCATGGTTCGCCAATCCATCCTGAACCCGGCGCGCCAGCTCAGGGATTTGCGGGCGGATGACGGCGGCGCTCAGGTTGCTCATCCGCAAGTTATAGAGCGGCAGTTGGTTCTGCCAGCGTGCAAAGGCCTGCTCTAGCTCAGGTGAGTTGTCGCTGTGTGGGGTTTTGTGCTTTTTCCAGTTGTGTTCATACGCACCCGACATGATCACAGCACGTGCGACCAGATCGGCGTCATCTGTGATCAAAATACCGCCTTCGCCGGCGTTGATCATCTTGTAGGACTGGAACGAAAAGCAGCCCACCTTGCCGATGGTGCCAATGTTCCGTCCATGCCAGGTTGTTCCCAGTGAATGCGCAGCGTCTTCAATTACTGGGATGTCGCGCGCATCACAAAGCTCCATGATCGCGTCCATATCCGAGGTGTGGCCGCGCATGTGGCTGATGATAACGGCTTGTACATCCTCCAGTTTGGCTGCGAAATCATCCATATCGATGCGGTAATTCCCGCCCACCTCGCACAGAACCGGAATACAGTCTGCATGCACGACCGAGGATGGAACAGCGGCAAAGGTAAAGCCCGGGATCAGCACCCGCGCATCCCGCGGCAGGTCCAGCGCCTTCAACGACAGGAACAACGCAGCCGAGCAGGAGGAGGCAGCAAGCGCGTATTTAGTGCCCAGCAGCGCCGCGAACTCAGCCTCCAGCAGGGCAACCGGCGCGTCTTGTGGTGCGGTGTACCGAAACAGATCACCGGACTGCATCAGGGCGTCGATGGCGTCTCGTGCGGCGGCGGGGATGGGTTCGGCGTCATGGACGTTGGGGGGCAGCGTCATATTTGGAATTCCCGAATTCTAACTTTCGTTTATTTAAATCAGACAGGCAGGCCGTGCCAAGCCCCCAATCGAAAGATCGGCAAAAATTCACCAAACTGTCGCAAACAAAACGCGTGTCAGATGCCCAGGCGATCCCGCATCGCAAACCATGTCATCGCCAGTACCAGCAGCGGGCTACGCAGGGCCGGGCCGCCGGGAAAAGGCAGGGCAGGAACGCGGGACATGGTATCAAACCCCTCGGCCTGTCCCTGAACCGCCAAAGCCATAAGCTGCCCCGCATGGGTTGCGGTGCCAACGCCGTGGCCGGAATATCCCGATGCCGAAAGAATATTGGGGGCAAGTCGTGCAAGATAAGGCATTCGGCGCATTGTGATCGCCAATGTGCCACCCCACACATAGTCGATCTTTACGTCTTGCAGATGCGGGAAAATCTCAACCATCGGCTTGCGCACTTTGGCGGCGATGTCGGATGGGAAGCGATAGCCATAGCTCTCGCCGCCGCCAAACAAAAGTCGCTTGTCTGCGCTGAGGCGGAAGTAGTTCACCACGAATTTTGTATCCGCTACGGCGACATCACGGGTCAAAACGCGGGCGGCGTCATCGCCAAGTGGTTCTGTCGCAGCAATGAAGTTGTTGATCGGCATGACCCGCGATGCCACCTGCCGGTTCAGCGCGCCAAGATAGCCGTTGCAGGCCAGTATTAGATGTTGGGCGCGTACCGTCCCGTTTTCGGTGCGCACGACCACTGGATCGCCCTCTTCGATCCCCAGAACCTCGGTTCTTTCGTGAATGCGCGCACCTGCGTTTTGCGCCGACCGCGCCAGCCCCAGCGCATAGTTTAACGGATGCAAATGCCCGGCACCCTTGTCCAGATATCCACCCTTGTAGGTGGGCGAAGGGCACAGCGCATGTCCCGCCGCCTCATCCAGAAGCTCTATTTGATCGTAGCCATATGTGTTCGACAGATGCTCGGCATGGGCGTGCAGCTCTTTCTGGTCCGAGATCGACAACCCCAGGTCAGCCACACCGGGTTTCAAATCGCAATTGATCTGGTGTTTGGCGATCAGGGATTTGACCAAACCCTTTGCATCCTCGGCCAAATCCCACAGCTTTGTGGCATCATCCTGTCCGACCAATCGCTCCAGACTTTCCTGATCCATGCGCTGGGCGCTGCCCAACTGCCCACCATTGCGACCCGAAGCCCCAAACCCGACGCGGTGCGCTTCAAGCAGCACAACATCCAGCCCGGCCTCGGCCAGGTGCAGCGCGGCTGACAACCCAGTATAGCCGCCGCCGACAATACAGACGTCGGCGCGGGTTTCGCCTTCGAACGCAGGGAACGGGGCCAGAGTATTGGCCGTCGCAGCATACCAGCTTGCCGGATATTCAGCCTTGCGGTCGTTGGAATACAGAAGGTTCATGGCGAACGGCTCCGCTGGTTCAGACGTTCAGCAACAGATGCTCGCGCTCCCAAGGAGAGATCACCTGCAGGAACTCCTCGTATTCAGCCCGCTTCACGATGCCATAGACGCGGGCGAAATCCGGGCCGAGAACCTCGTGTAGCTCCGTGGCTTCATCAAACAGATCCAGCGCATTGCCCATGACCTGCGGGATATCGCCATCGCCTTCATACGCATCGCCATAGAACTGACGACGGGGGCGTTCCTGCTGGGTCAGACCCAGATAGCCGCAGGCCAGCGACAGCGCGATGCCCAGATAGGGGTTGCAATCCATGCCGGCGATGCGGTTTTCAACCCGCCGCGCCTCGGGGCCGGACAGGGGTACGCGGATACCCGTTGTGCGATTGTCGCGCGCCCATTCCAGATTGATCGGCGCGGCATGGTCTTTGACATAGCGCCGATAGGAATTCACGTAAGGTGCCATTACGGCCAGACCTGCGGGCAGATGGTTCTGTAGTCCCGCGATATAGTGATAGAACGCATCCGTCTCGCCGCCTTGCGGACCTGAAAAGATGTTTTGCCCTGTCTCCATCTCGATGATCGAATGGTGGATATGCATGGCGGAACCGGGCTCATCCTCGATCGGTTTGGCCATGAACGTGGCGAAACAATTGTGTCGCAGCGCAGCCTCGCGGATCAGGCGTTTGAAATAGAACACCTCATCCGCAAGCTTCACCGGATTGCCGTGGCGCAGGTTGATCTCAAGCTGGCCTGCGCCGCCTTCTTGGGTGATGCCGTCGATTTCGAACCCCTGATGTTCGGCGAAGTCATAGATGTCATCAATCACCGGGCCGAATTCATCGACTGCAGTCATTGAATAGGCCTGACGTGCAGCCGCCGGGCGGCCCGAGCGGCCCATCATAGGCTTGATCCCCTGCGCCGGGTCCACGTTTGGGGCAACCAGAAAGAACTCCATCTCGGGGGCGACAACGGGCTTCCACCCTTTGGCGTGATAGAGCTGTACGACACGCTTCAACACGTTGCGCGGGCTGAACGGGATCGGCTCGCCATCCCGGTCATAGGCGTCGTGGATCACCTGCAAAGTCCAATCCCCAGTCCAGGGCGCGGCGGACGCGGTCGAGAAGTCAGGTTTCAGGATCATATCCCGTTCAATGAACCCGTCTTCGCCCGCAGCTTCGCCCCAATCCCCGGTGATGGTCTGATAAAAGATACTGTCGGGCAGGTGGAAATAGGATTGCCGTGCAAATTTCGACGCGGGAACCGCCTTGCCGCGTGCAATGCCGGGCAAATCGGAAATGATGCATTCAACCTCATCCAGCCGGTGCCCTTCGATGTAAGCTTGTGCTGCCTGCGGCAGTGCGTCTGTCCAATCGGCCATCAGGCCCTCGCTTTCTTCAGGAAATTCGCCATAAGATCCGCGATCTGCGCGTTGTGATCCGGTGTCGATTGCCGGTTCGCAGCACTCTGCATCAGATCATCGGGCACCACGCCCTTGCCACGGGTTTGCATCAGCCCGGTTACAAAGTCGTTGGAAAACTCAGGATGTGCCTGAACGGTCCAGATCTGATCACCATATTGCAGCATCGCATTTTGGCAGAAATCACTTTGGCCTGTCACCTTGGCCCCCTCGGGCAGGGCAACCACCTGATCCTGATGCCAGGCATTCAGCCAGACCTTTTCGCCGTCAAAGTCATATTCGGTGCGTCCGACGGACCACCCGCCATCAAACTTCTCGACCTTGCCGCCAAGGGCCTGCGCGATGATTTGATGACCAAAACACACGCCGACCATGGGCTTGCCGCTTTGTTGGATTTGGCGGATCAACTTTTCGAGACGTGGAATCCACGGCAGATCCTCATAGGCTCCATGTTTGGACCCTGTGATCAGCCATCCGTCTGCCTCATCCGCACTATTTGGAAATATCTCGTCCACAACGGCGAAGGTTTCAAACTCTAGCCCGTGACCTTTCAGGAGGGCAGGAAACAACGAATCGTAGTCTCCGAATTCGTCTTTAAGTACGTCTGGAGTGTGGCCGGTTTGTAGGATACCAATTTTCATAAGTCACCGAATTTGATCAAATTCAGAAATACCCGAGTCGTGTGGACCGGGCAAGGGGGCTCAGACAGCTTCGAGATAACTCAGCCAATGCTGATCCTCGGGGCGGTCAGCAAAGCGCGTAATCTCTTGCCGTTTGGTCAGGGCCATGTTGCGGACTAACGCGGGTGGAAACAGACGGGTCATGATCGGGTCGGCCTCGAATTGGTTAATGGCTTCGGAGCAGCTGCTTGCAAGCTGTGGCAGCCCGTCCACCTCATAGGCATTCCCGGTGATCGGGGCTGGCGGCTTCATATCATCTTCGATCCCGATCAGCGCAGCACCCAGTACGGCGGTCAGCATAAGGTAAGGGTTGATATCACCGCCGGCAACACGATGTTCGATACGCCGGGCGGCTGGTGCGCCGCCCGGTATCCGGATGGCTGCGGTCCGGTTTTCATAGGCCCAGCTTGCGCCTGTGGGTGCATGTGCGCCGGGCACCAGCCTTACGTAGGAATTGCCGTGTGGTGCGAAAATCAGGCTACTGGCTGGCATGGCCGCCAGACAGCCTGCAACGGCCGCGCGCAACAGCGCGGTGCCTTCGGGGCCGCCATCATCAAAGATGTTTCGCCCATCAGCATCCACCACCGAGAAATGCACATGCATCCCGTTTCCCGCATCGCCAGCATAAGGTTTCGCCATAAATGTTGCGGCAAACCCATGTTTGCGGGCAAGGCCACGTGTCAAGGCTTTGAAAAGCCACGTATCGTCTGCACAGCGCATCGCATCCTGATGGTTCAGGTTGATCTCGAACTGGCCGATACCGCTCTCGGATATGGCAGTTTGTGCCGGAATGCCCATCGCGGCGCAGCCATCATAGAGATCGGTAAAAAACGCCTCGAACGTGTCCATTTCCGCGACCGACAACACCGCTTCATCCGTCAGGCGACGACCGGTCACAGGGTTCAGAGGAGGCTGGGGGTGAGGGCCGGAAGAGTCCAGCAGGGTGAACTCCAATTCAGTGGCGGCAATGACGGCCCAGCCGCGCTGGGCATAACGGGACAGTGTGGCCGACAGGGCATGCCTTGGATCACCCGCGAACGGAGTACCTGCATCGTCGTAAAGGCACATGGGAACCAATGCTGTTTCCGCGCCCAGCCAAGGGATCGGGACAGGCCCCCGTTCCGTTGGCAGCAGAACGCCATCTGCATCGCCACTTTCAAACACCAGCGGGCTGCCTTCGATATCTGCGCCCCAGAGGTCGACATTCAGGGCCGAGAACGGCATCCTTACCGCTCCCTTTGACAGCTTGTCCGCATAGCTTGGTGGAACCCGCTTGCCGCGCATTTGACCGTTCAGATCGCAGGCCGCGACGCGAAAATTATGCAATGTGCTCAGGTCCATTTAGCAGTTCCGTTCTTCAGACTACTTGAGGTGTATCCGAGCGAGTTGTTGAAGTCACGAAATTTGATCAAATTATTCAAGGAGGCATTGTAGAAAGAAAAACGCCGCCCAAAGGGGCGGCGCAGTTTGCGATATGTGATCAGTAAGATCAGACGAAGCTGATGCCGTCCTCTGTCATCGGATGCGCCGCAATCTGAACGCCGGACAGAGTGTTGATCGCGTTGGCCAAAGCAGGCGCGGCCGGGGGCGTTCCTGGCTCACCCACACCCGTTGGGGCTTCGGCTGATGGTACGATGTGCACATCAATGGCGGCAATATCACCGATCCTCAGCGGCTCATAATCGGGGAAATTGGATTGATCCACGGCCCCGCCGGTCAGTGTGATCTGACCGCGCATCACGTGACCGATGCCATAACCGATGCCGCCTTCCATCTGGGCACGGACAACATCAGGGTTCACGGCGATCCCGCAATCCACCGCACATGTGACCTTTTCGATCTTGATCCCTGCTTCAGGGTCACCGGACACTTCGACAACCTGTGCCGCGTAGGAGCCAAAGGATTTGTGCACAGCGATACCCTGAGCCCGTCCTTCAGCAGGATTGCCCCAATTGGCCTTCTCTGCCGCCAGTTTCAAGACGCCTGCTTTGCGCGCCTGATCTGGATCATCACCATCAGCCAGGTAAGAGAGACGGAATTCAACCGGATCACGACCCGCTGCCTTAGCCGCCAGGTCCATCATGACCTCCATGACGTATCCGGTATGGGTGTGCCCCACCGACCGCCACCACAGAACCGAGGTTGCCTTGGGCGTATCCGTCAGGCCAAGAGCCATGCTAGGAATATTGTAGGGGCTGTCCGCGATACCCTCGACCGAACTGTGGTCGACGCCGTCATGAACCGAGAAGGATTCGAACGGCGTGCCCTTCATGATCGACTGACCAGCTACTTGATGCTGCCATCCGACGATGTTTCCAGCCGTGTCCAGACCAACCCGCGCCTTGTGGCCAAAGGCCGGGCGATAGTAGCCGCTGCGGATGTCATCCTCACGCGTCCAAACCAGTTTTACCGGGCGCGACCGATCAGTGACCACAAAGGCCAGCGCAGCTTCGACCTGATAGTCTGCATCCGGTGTCGCACGGCGTCCGAAGGACCCGCCCGCCAGCATTGTCTTGATCTGGATTTTCTCTGGCGGCAGTTGGAAGATCTGTTGGTAGGCCATGTGCGGGCCGGTCGGCATCTGTGCGCCATCATGCAGAATGATGTCACCTTCGGCGGTCTGTTCGATGGTGCAGTTCAGTGGCTCCATCGGCGCATGGGCCAGCAGCGGGAAGTAGAACGACTGTTCGATGACGGTGTCCGCATCATCAATGGCTGCGGTGATCGCGGCGGTGTCGGCCTGGTTCACGTTGAACTCTGGCTCTGCCTCCAGTGCGGCCATGATCTCGGCTTTGATCTGGTCCGAGTCACGGGTTTCTGCCGCTGACATGTCCCATTCGACCTCAAGCATGTCTCGCGCCTGAATCGCAGCCCATGTGTTTTCGGCGTAAACAGCGACACCGGCCTGATTGGGCAGAACAGCTGCGTTGATATAGCCTTTGATCTCTTTCGATGCGTTGTCGTCAAAGCCCAAAGCGATGCCACCGCGCGACTCTGGCCGCTTGATCATGGCCACCATCTGGTTTGGCAGATGCACATCCATCGCGAACTTCGCCTGGCCATTGCCCTTGATCGCTGAATCCTTGCGGCGCACGCTGTCATTGCCGATCAATCGGAACTCTGACGGGTCTTTAAGGCGGGGCTCTGCGGGCACCTCCAGTTGAGACGCGTCGGCCACAAAATCTGCAATCGGGGCGGTCTTGTCGCCAGCAGTGAGGATCCCGTCCTTGATGGTGACACCGCTTGGGTCAACGCCCCAGCTTTGAGCAGCAGCATTGATCAGCATCTCGCGCGCGGCGGCACCTGCCTGACGGTATTGCATCCATGAGTTTGCAATCGCAGTCGAACCGCCAGTTCCCTGGAACGGGCCGAACAGTAGGTTGTTGTAAACCTGCGGATCAGACGGGGCGAATTCGTATTCGATCTGATCCATCGTCACGCCAAGTTCTTCGGCAATGATGGTTGGCAGGCCGGTTGCCGGGCCCTGTCCCATCTCAAAGTGCTTGACGATTGCGGTCACGGTGCCATCCGCGTCGATTTTGACAAATGGGTTTAGCTGAGCGCTATCAGATGATGCAGCGGCAAGCGCGCCATCGGGGCGCGCGCCGATAATCAAAACGGCGCTGGCTGCTGCGGCGCCTTTCAGGAACCCGCGGCGGGAGGTGTTGATGGTCATGATCAGGCCTCCAGAATTTCAGATGCGCGCTGAACACCAGCACGGATGCGTTGATAGGTGGCGCAGCGGCACGCATTGCCCCACATGTATTCGTCGATTTCTTCAGCACTGGGTTTTGGGTTTTCAGACAAAAGACCCACAGCTGACATCACTTGACCGGATTGGCAGTATCCGCATTGCACCACATCCAGCTCGACCCAGGCTTGCTGCACGGCCGCGCCGATTTTGTCGTCGCCGATGGCTTCGATTGTGGTGATCTCGGCATCCTCCACATCTTCGACATAGGTCTGGCAGGACCGAACAGGCTCGCCGTTAACGTGAACAGTGCACGCGCCGCATGAGGCAACGCCGCAACCGAATTTGGTTCCGGTTAGCTTAAGCTCATCCCGGATTACCCACAGCAGGGGGGTGCCGGGTTCGGCGTCAACCGTATGGGTCTCGCCGTTCAGTTTCAGTGAAAGGGCCATGGGGGTCGTCTCCTGTTGGCTGTTACCTGAGTCGGTAAACTGGCGCGTTTACATGTGGCACAGTAAGCGCTCTCTGTAAACTGGTGAGTTTACGTAGTGTTTGACCTGCGCAGGTCAATGGGTCTATAGCTCTGCCATGAACGAATGCAGCGCGCCGAATGCGTCAAAATACGCGCAGATTATCGACGCAGCCGTAGCCGAATTCCTTGAAAAGGGATTTGCCGCGTCCAGTATGGATCGCATCTCGGCACGGGCTGAGGTTTCCAAGCGGACACTTTATAAGTACTTTGAAAGCAAGGAAAATCTCTTTCGATCCATTGTCGTGGAGTTGTCAAGCAGGTTCGCGGAAGTGGTCGAAATCAAGTACGATTCAGACCGGGACATACGCGAACAGATGACAGAGCTGGCCTGGGCCGAAGGGCGCATTCTGATGCTGCCCGAGGTCATCGCCATGTCGCGCATGGTAATAAGCGAAACATTGCGCAACCCGAGGCTTGCGGCCGAAGCGCAAGGCAAGCTGGACAAAACAGCGGCCTTTGTCGACATGCTGAAAGGCGCGGCAGAGGATGGCAAACTGAATATTGATGATCCTGAACAGGCAGGCAAGGAGTTCATCGGCCTGATCAAGGCGCGTGCGTTCTGGCCCTTGTTGTTCAGCGGTTCCGTGCTCAGCGAGGCCGAGATGGCCGAGACGATAGAGAGCAGCGTTGAGATGATGATTAGCCGATATGGGATTCCTGACTGAGGGCCTTCTGAGCCGATTAGATGTCCGTTGGCAATCCGGATAAATACAGGTTAGACCCAGCAGGCCGTGCGCAAGATGCGCGTTCTCATGCTGGCATTCCCAATGCTGGTCATACAGAAATTGACGGGGGTTTTGCTGTGACAGGCAAGGCAATAAACGCAGCGCGACTGTCTGTTGCGCCGATGATGGATTGGACGGGTTAGTTAGTAAGTTCAGTATCTTAATCGGTTCTGTGTGCACTATGTGCGCAACAAGAAATCGCGTTCTGGCGCACTCTGTCGGGCGTTTGGCGATTGTGTGGATTTGGCTAAATTGAAGCGAGTTGACCTTGGAACGGCCTAGAGATCTCACCAAGTCTGCAACGGCACTTAGTCATTTGTCCCTTGTCGTGCCCATCAAAGAGTTGGTGAGTTGAAGGTCGGCGTTTTCCCGTGTCGGTGGCGGTCGTGGCCATCTTCCTGCTAGCCGCCGCGATCACGCCTGCGGCGATCGAGCGTGCAGTGCTCCATGCGACAGCCACAGACGTCGGCTGAATGTACCTCTTGGTCACGACGGGATTTCTCTTTTTCGTGCTGTTCCTTGCACTGACATGGATCGGGAGCAGGGGACTGAGCGCCCGGGATCAGAAGGATGCTGTGCCCTCGAACTCGATAGTCCTGCCCGTTGCGACGTGCGGCACGTGGTGGCAATGCCCATCCAGCGCGTAGCGTCGACATCGACCATGGACATTGGCGGTAGATGAACGAGGTCGCGCATCGTACCAGCGGTGAGTTGTTGTCACGTCCTTCGCAGTGTCAGCCAGATCAGCAGTGCGACTCCGAGCATCGCGGAGAGAGCTGATCCGCTGAGAATGCCCAGCTTCGCCGCATTCAGGACAGACCAGTCGAATGCGAGGCCCGCAATGAACAGCGACATCGTGAAACCGATTCCCGTGAGAAACGAGCCGGCGATGATGAATGGCCACGACAGCCCTGGCGCGAGCACAGCCAAGCCTGAGCGGACCGCAAGCCAGCTGAACCCGAGGACGCCAATCGGTTTTCCCAGCACCAGGCCGACAATGATCGCAACGGAAACCGGTTGTCCGAAATCGCCACCGCCAATCGTGATGCCAGCATTTGCCAGCGCGAAGATCGGCATGATTGCAAAGCCGACCCAAGGGTGCAGCATTATCTCAAGACGTTCGACCGGCGAGAGCGATTCGGTGAGCGCTCGGCCCGCCTGACGAAGGTCATGATGGCCTGCAACATCCCCTTGCCGATGGTCGCCGTTCGGAGCGGCGAGTACGCGCCCGAGGATCACACGCAGGCGAATATCGCTCACCCAAATTCGGGTAGGGGTCATGAGGCCCAGAATGACACCGGCGATGGTCGCGTGAACGCCAGAGGCATCGAAGCACAGCCAGACTGCCGCTCCCATGAAGAAATAGACCGGGATGCTTCTGATCCCGAGGCGCGAGGCGGTTGCTACAATACCAATTCCCAGCAGGCCCAACCCGAGGGCCGACCAAGTCAACGCTTCCCCGTATCCAAGGGCGACCACGAGTATCGCGCCGACATCATCAAAGATAGCGAGGGAAAGCAGGAACAGACGCAAGGTTGGAGGGATCCGGTTTCCGAAAAGGGCCAGGCATCCGATCACGAACGCCGTATCTGTCGCCATCACGGTTCCCCAGCCGTGCATCCCGGGTTGCCCGTACATCATCGCAAGAAACAGGGAGACCGGTACAACCATGCCACCCACTGCGCCTGCAAACGGCAGGGCGGCCTGACGAGGGTTTCGCAATTCGCCCAGCACGATCTCCCGCTTGAGCTCCAACGAAAGCACAAAGAAGAAGAGCGTCATCAAACCGTCATTGATCCAGTGTCGCAGCGAGCGGGTGAAATCCAACGAGCCGAGTGTCAGGCCGATTGGCGTCTCCCAAAAGCCTAGAAAGGCCTCTTGCCAAGGTGAATTTGCCAGCGCCAAGGCCAGTAGAACCGCCAGAAGCAGGAGCCCTCCTGCCGCCGCTTCGATTTTCAGAAAGCGCACAAATGGCTTTGTTATTCTGTCGGCGGCCTCATGGGGCAAAGTCTGGGGATCGTCGATCATGGGATGAACATGCCTTTTCCAATGACGATGCACCGCTCTCACATCGCAGCCCTGTAGGCACCTTCGCGCGTCTCTTTGCCCAGACAGCATATCATGAAAGGTTCAGGCGGACAGAGCGCGTGCCTCGGCGAACGACAAAAGTCTGCGGCGTCTCTCATCCCAGAGGTGGAGGTGCGCGCAGCGGAGACTTTGCCGAAGCGTGATGCGTTTGGTCTGTGCCAGAACCTCGTGATCCTCGATCACCTCGGGCAGGCGATAAAACGGAATTCGACTGGCCAAATGATGAACATGGTGGACACCGATATTGCCAGTGATCCAACGTAGAACGCTCGGAAGCTCGTAATGTGAGCTTCCGTAAAGTGCTGCTTCGTGGATGTTCCAATCTTCTTCGTGCTGCCAACTGGTTTCTTCGAACTGATGCTGGACATAGAAGAACCACATGCCGGCGACCGCACCTAAGAACATGGTTGGCAGGAAGACGAACAGAACAACGTCCCATCCACCCAGCCAGACGATCAAGGTCAGCGCCGAACCAATGGCAGCATTTGTTCCCATTGCGCTCAGCCAGTATCGCCAGCCCGACCGCATTAAGTGAACGGGCAGTCGGTTCTGCAAAAAGAACGTATAAAACGGCACCACCCCGAACAGGAAAATTGGATTGCGGATAAGCCGATAGAGCGCCCGGCCGAGCCACCCCTTTTCTCGGTACTCCGTGACTGTGAGAGTCGGCATATCTCCGACACCCCGCCGGTCGAGGTTTCCGGTCGTGGCATGATGGATTGCGTGCGTTTTGCGCCAGACGTCATAGGGCGTCAGCGTGATCACGCCGATAACGCGACCGATCCAGTCGCATAGGCGCCGATTGCGAAACAGGGACCCGTGACCGCAATCGTGCTGGATCATGAACAGTCGGACGAGGAACGCCGCATTCACCAGTGCCAGGGCCATTGCCAACGCAGTACTGATCGAGAGCATCCACCAGGCGACCGCCCATATTGCCACGAACGGGGCCACTGTCACAGTCAGCTCGAAGATGCTGCGCGAATGGATTGGCTGTCGGTATTTCGCCATCGCCCGCGACCAGTCTGACGGAGCCAAATTGGGCTCTTCCCGCATCAGATCAGTCTGACCGGCAGCATTTTGCGTGCCCGGCTCCTTACCCGTAATGGACGAGGCCCGCGCTTGTACTGGGGGCTGCGGCGCGCTCAGAGGCTGAGCTTTGCGGACTTGGTTGGTGGTCTGATCCGGTAACTCTTCTCGATCCCGCCCTTGGCGACGACTGTTGGTTGAATAGGACGAAAGCTTTATCGGCAATAGAAATCCTGTGTGATTGAGCGTTTACACTTGCGGCCTCCGAACGGAGTTGCCACCAGCGATGATCTGGTTGATGAGTGCCGCAACAGATCGGTGCGTTTCCGTTTCGGCCTCTGATCCCTTTGCGTTCTCATGGGTTGCTGCGGCGTCGCGAAGAACACCTACGATCTCATGCTCCGGCAGCAGTCCGCCATCGTTCATCGCAAGCAGAAGTGCTTCGCAGATTGAAAGGGCGGCCTGTCCTGAATGCTCGTTCGCCGTAGACATCTTCGGAATTCCCTTCTTGTTTCGCGATCTGGCCCGAATTCGCACCGGACCTACCCATACTTCTCGCACGATATGAGCTATGCTGGACTGATCGAGAGCAGTCGAAGGAACGATTTCCACACGGCTGACGGACCTGTCAGGGAGAAGCTATGACACCATTCGCGACCAGCCCGCTCACCCGCAAGCTTTCTGCCTTTGTCGCTTTGTCAAAGGCGGAGTTGGATGTGCTCGAGCGCCTGCACCAGCGCCGCCGCTCCTTCGTCGCTGGGCGCGATATGGTGCATCAGGGGCAGTCGGATCAGGCTGCCTATATCCTGTCGGAAGGATGGGTTTGTTCCTACAAGCTCCAGCCTAACGGGACACGCCAGATTGTCGATTTTCAGGTGCCCGGAGATTTCCTCGGCTTGCGCAGCTTGCTGTTGCGCACCTCTGATCACAGTTTCGAACCCATCGTGGAAATCGAGGCTGCCGAAGTGTTGAAGAGCGACCTCCTGGCGGCCTTCGCGCAGACGCCGCGGCTTGCGACAGCCATTCTCTGGGCGGCGTCGCGGGACGAGGCAATGGTGGTCGAACACCTTGTCGGGATCGGCAGGCGCGACGCGGACGCCCGGATGGCACATTTTCTGCTGGAACTGGGATCGAGGCTGGCACTGGTGGGTATGGGATCCAAGGAAGGATACGATTGCCCACTGACCCAGTATCACTTGGCCGATGTGCTGGGGTTAAGTGCCATTCATGTGAATCGCGTCCTGCGACAGCTGCGCGAAAGGGGGCTGGTGACCTTTCGAGACGGTCGTGTTTCCTTTGAAGATCATACCGGGTTGGTGGAACTGGCTGAGTTTGATTCGGCGTATCTGGATCAGACCGGTCCGCTCTTGAAATAAGAAGGGCCGCCGGCCATTGATCGGCGGGCGACCCCGGTGTTCAGGTCAGACGCTGGACATCAAGCGAGGGCGTGGGTCGCCGCATCGAGTTCCTTGTTTGTTTCCGCGTCGTTCTTCGCCGTATGTGCTGTCTCGGCCGCGCGGTAGTGCTTCAATGCCGCATCTTTCTTCGGGCCGGAAGGTGCCTTGTCCCACGCGGCTTTGACAGATGTCATCATTTCGGCAGTCTTGGTCTGTTCGGGTGTCATTGGAATTGTCCTTTCATGGACTTTCCGAGAAATAAAAAGCGTGCCGACATGCCGATCTTTTTGGGATCGACACGCCCACACGCTTTTCAGGAACTTGGAAATTTACAGTGCCGCCAAATATTCGGCGGGCACGCCTTACCTAGCCGATGTCAACCCTCGCCGCACTGACACAGGTTAGTCCCGGCGTCTGTGGCGGGTCGATTGCCTTGTCGGCCTTCAAGTCACCGCTGTTTGCTGGTGGGAAATCCTCAGCCATTTGCCGTCGTCGTTAAGATAGGTCGAGGCGCAGAGCGCCTTGTAGATCGGCACGTCGGTTTTTTCAGCCGAGACCCGGTAAGTGAGGATCGCGATGTCACCGCATCGCGTCACGCGCCGTTCGGCCATGACGACGGAACGCCAGCCGGTCCTTTCGCGAAGATGGGGCCAGATCTGGTCACCCTGGAGGATGCCGGGCGGATAGGGGAAGACCATAACGGCGTTGGTTGCTGTGGTCGCCTGCGCACTGTCGGCGCCGCTGGTCCAGAAGTCTTCCTCCATGTCCCAGAGAACGCCCTGTTCACGCGGCGATAGAGTTCCGGACTCGTGCGCTGCATGACCCGGTGTCCTCTCGGTCTCAGTTAAGACAGTCATTCGCCTGACCCCGAGCCGCCAACAATAAACATCTGAAACAGCAGAAAGATAATCGCGAGCACTGTCCAGATCGCTCCGCTTGCTCCCGGGCGGCCGTCGGCGACCGTCGAGGCAGCTCGCTTCAGGCTGCCTGACGTCTGGCCTTCGGGAAGCAGCTGGCTCAGGTCTCGTGCGATCTTGCCGTGATCGCTTGTGAGCGCGGGTACGTCCCGAAATCCGGAAAGCAGCGTTCCCAATCGTGCCCGCGCGTCGTCGCGCCCCAGCGTGACCAGGTCAGCGGTTTCTTTCCATGGATCGAGACCGAGGCGCGCGAGCGTGGAGAGGACCGTCACGACATATCCGTTCCGGTCTTGGCCGACCGACGCATAGAGAAATCGTTCGAACTCGGGCGGGTGCGGGTTGAGAACATTGGGTTGGGCCATCGTGCTTCCATTCTTGGTTGCAGGAATGCAGATCATCCCTGTTTTCCAAAGGGTACGCGCAGGTCGGTCCCCGCGCCCTTACACAGGTCAGTGCCCGCAAACCTCTCCAGGGCGTTCGCTACCCGCGCGGCGCCCGGGACTAACATGTGTCAGCACCGGTCGAACGTTTCCGAAGTACAAGAGGAGAAATCGTTCGACTGGTCAGGTCCGGAATCCAAAGGGCCGTCAACAGCGGCGAGCGACGGATCTGCCAAAATCGTGGAGGCCAGAGATGAGCGTGCGGTCGACCAGATCGACGGTGACGTTTTCAAACCCGTTCACCTTGCCGGGATACCCGGGCGATTTGCCCGCGGGCGACTATGAGGTTCTCGTCGAAGAGGAGCTTCTCCAGGGGCTGAGCTTCGAGGCCTACAGACGAACGGCGACCTACCTGACGGTGCGCGGAAGGGGCGGTCATGCGGGACATACAGAGTTACGGTCGATTTCCGACAGCGACCTGAAAGAGGCGCTGGGCCGGGATGCGGCCACGACCGAAACGAACAATCACAGCGAAGCGGCGCTTTCTCCGCAGGAGGACTTGAAATGAATACTCCCGAATGGCTCAAACCTGGCATCTATGGTGCCGTGATCGGTGCTGTTTTTGTTGGTGTCGTCGGATTTACGTGGGGCGGCTGGGTAACCGGCAGCACTTCGAATGACCGGGCGATGGCGATGTCCCGTGACGATGTCGTCGCCTCAATGGTACCGGTCTGCCTCGACATGGCGCGGTCGGACCCGGCTAGGGCGGACAAGCTTGCGACGATCCGGGCAGCCTCGACCTACCAGAGGCGCGACGCTCTCATGACAGCCGGCTGGGCGACGATGCCAGGAACAGATGCCCCAGACCGAGACATTGCGCAAGCCTGCCTGAAGGAACTGGACCTCTGAGGTCATGCTGTTCAGAGCCGACGATGTGATGGCGCAAAACGGATCGCACCGTCAAACGCGCGAGCCACGCATCACCCCGAGTGCCAAAACCGAGACAGGAGCTTGCGATGCCTTCTGATAACAATGGACCGGAAGATCGCGGACCTTGGAAAAACAAGCAGACCCGCGTTCCCCCTGATGTTGACGCAATTCTCAGGCGGGGCCGGGATCGGCTGCACGGCATCCTGCCGGACGGTCTGCCACCGGTGAAGCGTCTTGCAATCGGGGCCGCCATTGCGCTTGCGGCATTTGGGGCGTTCTCCTCATATTACACGGTGCCGAGCGACTCCGTTGCGATTGTCCAACGGTTCGGGAAGTACGCGGCCGAGGTCCCTCCGGGGCTGCACTTCAAGATCCCGTTCGGGATCGACGTGACCACGTTGGTCCCGGTCAAGCGCCAGCTGAAGCAAGAGTTCGGGTTCACGACTCCGGGTGCCTCCGATCCCTATCAGAGCCCGACGGACGGTCGCCGCGAGACCGAGATGGTGACTGGCGATCTCAACGCCGCGCTCGTGGAGTGGGTGGTGCAGTACCGGATTTCCGAACCCCGGAAGTTCTTGTTTGAAGTGCGCGAGCCAAGCGCGACCCTGCGTTACGTCTCGGAGTCCGTCATGCGCGAAGTTGTGGGAGACCGCACAGTCGACGAGGTGATCACCGTCGGGCGCCAGGAAATCGAAAGCGAAGCCCTGATGAAGATGCAGGCACTCGCGACCAAATACGCGATGGGCATCAGCATCGATCAGGTACAGCTGAAGAACATCAATCCGCCCCAGCCGGTTCAGGCCTCGTTCAACGAGGTCAACCAGGCACAACAAGAGAAGGAGCGGATCATCAACGAGGCCCGCCGCGAATACAACCGCGTCATACCTCTGGCCGAAGGCGAAAAGGACCAGCGCATCCGCGAAGCCGATGGTTATCGCCTGAGAAGGATCAATGAAGCCGAGGGCGATGCGGCCCGATTCACGGCCCTCCTGACGGAATACCGTCTGGCGCCCGAAGTTACCCGGCGCCGGATCTACATCGAAACCCTTCAGGATGTTCTGCCGGGAATTGGTTCCAAGATCATTGTCGACGGGTCCACAGCAAGCATCCTCCCGCTTTTGAATCTGGATCGACAGACAGGAGATCAACCATGAAGACCCTTTCGCTTATTGCCTCGGGAATCGCGGTTGCCGGGGTCGTCGCTGTGTCATCCGCCGTCTACACGGTCGGCGAGGTCGAACAGGCCATCATCACCCAGTTCGGCAAGCCGGTCGGCGCGCCGATCACCGAGGCTGGTCTCAAGTTGAAAATCCCCTTCGTTCAGGAGGTTAACCGGATCGACAGCCGGGTTCTGGAGTGGGACGGCTCGCCATCGGACATGCCCACCAAAGACAAGCTCTATATCTCGGTCGATCTCTTCGCGCGCTGGAAGATTACCGATCCTCTGCAGTACTTTCTGCGCCTGCGCGACGAGCGCAGCGCCCAGTCGCGCCTCGATGATATCCTCGGTAGCGAGACGCGGAACGCCGTCGCCAAGCACGAACTCATCGAGATTGTGCGCACGACCAGGGGCCGGACGCCGCTTCGGGACACGCTTCTGACTGATCAGGAGCTTGCGCAGGACATTGGCGCACTGGTTCCCATCACGAAGGGGCGGGCGCTGGTCGAGCAGCAGATCTTCGAGGCGGCGGCGGAGAAGGTGCGCGTTTTCGGGATCGAGCTTCTCGACATTCGTTTCAAGCGCATAAACTACAACGAAAGCGTGCGACCCAAGATCTATGACCGCATGATCTCGGAGCGCCGGCAGATCGCCGAACGCTTCCTGTCTGAAGGCAACGGCGAAGCGGCCCGTATTCAAGGCAACCGGGTGAGGGACCTGAACAAGATTCAGTCCGAAGCCTATCGCGCTGTCGAGGAAATCCGCGGTGCCGCCGATGCCGCAGCAGCGGCAATCTATGCGGGCGCCTACAATGTCGATGCCGTTTCGGTGGAATTCTACGATTTTACCCGAACCATGCAGGCCTACGGCGACATGATCTCCGACGACACGACGCTTGTCCTGACGACGGACAGCGATCTGTTCCGGTTCCTGCGCGGCATGCAGGGCGAGGCAGACCCACTCCGCGATCCCGGCAGCGACCCGGGCGACGGTGGCGTGGCGTCAACCGGCAGGGCCCTACCAGCGCAAGACCCCGCGACGCCAATCTTGACACAGACGGAGGTCGAAGCAGGCCGATAGGTTCATGTTGGAGGGTTTCAAGCATGAATAGAGGGTATCAAGCGGGAAGCACGTCAATGACACCGGGACCACCGAGGTCGGTTTCTTTCCGCTTCTGAGCAAGACACACCCACTTACTTTCCGTGCCCCTAACCTGCGTCAGCGCACGATTTGCGCTTGGCTGGTAGGTGGATGGCAAGAGATGGGTCGCGATGAGGCGAGGGCCTGCCTGCCCCCACTCGAGGACACGACATCCAACGTCGCACCGCGCAGCGAGGAGGACAATACGCTATGACATCAGTCAAACATCTAACCAGGACAGCCGCAGAGACCACCGATCTCGAACGGCGTGTGCTCGCCCATGAAAAGGTGCTTCAAGCCCTGATCGCCTTCATGGCCCGCACCGAGCCGCGATTTATTGATCATCTGAGAGAACGGTTCGTCGAGCCGATGCGCATGGCGCGGCATGAACATGACTACCGCGAAACCGATGATTATGCGGAAGAATTCATTCGCGCTGTGATGCTCCTCGGAGACGCGCGCGTGCCAAACGAGAGGGAGCCGGAAATGACCGACATGAAACCCGTGCCGCCGAAAAGCAGAGGAGCACAAGATTCTTCCATGAACCGGCCGACGCAGCGCAATGGGGTTCAGGTGCGCGAAAGAAACGGCATCTGGGAGGTGCAGGTCGATGGCAAGTTCCGGGGCGACTACCACCAGAAGGAACATGCCCTTGCGGCTGCGGCCCTGCACAAGTTGTCGCCCCGATGACCGGTAGCTCTCATCCGACAGTTCCGCCGGACTTCGCGATCCAGGTGGCCGAGAACGAAGGAATGCCATCCAGATCGAATTCCAGGGGCTCCCCGCCGCCGCCCGCGCCCACGCGACGGCTGACTGGAACGCTCATGCTTGGGCTATCGAAGACTCGCGCTGCAACCGGCGGACTCTGGTCCGCCAAGGAGCAAGCGGCGATGAGACACCCGCTGGCAAGGTTGATCTCGAGGCTGGCCATCGTGGCTGGAGTGATAGCGTCCCTGGCCTTCCCCGTCCTTGCGCAGGATGGCACCGGCCCGATGCCTCGGAACGCTCATCCTTGCAAGATACTCATGACATGACCAGGCGCGGCCGTGTGTCTGGCATGCGGGTCAGCATCGGGTGTCGTCTGCGATACAGCTTCCCGCAGCCGACGCCGCTGATTGCGATGCTGAATGTCCACTACTCGCGCTTTGGCGATCTGGAGCGTGCCGACTATCTTGTGACCTCGCCCAGCGTGTCGCTTGAAAGCTACCGGGATGGCTTCGGCAACTGGTGCACGCGCGTCCTGGCTCCGGCGGGCGACTTCTGCCTGTCGACGGATGGCATCTTCCGCGATACGGGCCACCCTGATCCCTCCATGCCCGGCGCGCGGCAGCACGAGGTTCAGGATCTTCCTTTCGAGACGCTCGTGTTTCTGCAGGGGAGCCGGTATTGCGATACCGACCTTCTGTCAGAGGAGGCGTGGCGCCTTTTCGAAACCACGGACCCCGGATGGTCCCGCGTCCAGGCGATCTGTGACTTCGTGCACGGACATGTCCGCTTCGACTATATGCAGGCAAAGGCGACGCGCACCGCGTCGCAGACCCTCGCCGAGGGGCAGGGTGTCTGCCGCGACTTTGCACATCTCGCCATCGCCCTGTGCCGATGCATGAACATTCCGGCCCGTTACTGCACCGGATACCTGAGCGACATTGGCGAGCCTCTCCCTTATCCACTCGGGGATTTTGCCGCGTGGATGGAGGTTTTCCTTGCTGGAGAATGGCAAATGTTTGACCCGCGGAACAACAAGCCGCGGTTTGCGAGAATTCTGATCGCGCGGGGCCGCGATGCCGCTGATGTCCCTTTGACCCAGACATTCGGTCAGAACATTTTGATGGAATTCAAGGTCTGGACGGATGAATTGGCCTGACTGACCTTGGCTTTCTCTTCGATGCGCCATCGTAAACCGGGTCGCCAATCCCCATATAGTTAGTACTGGCGCCAAGCATCCCGGTCCGTCATGGACGAGGAGTTGGCACCGGCCAATCAAAGGATCGATCATATGTCCTTCAAGGACCTGACAGCCAGGGCTGCGGCCGCAATGAAGCTGAAGCCTGCGAAATCCCCTGCAAAAGAGAACGAGTCCAAGGCCGTTGGCAAGGAAGCACCAGCGAAATCCAAGACATCTTGAGATTTGCACCGGCCACGCGCCCCATTCTTAACGGGCGCGGACCACCCACAGCAACAAGGGAAAGGGCCATACTAATGGAAGATCTGACGAGCAAGACCGTTGCGGTTTTTTCCCGGCCCTTCACCGTTCCGGGCTTTGACGAGACGCTCCCGGCGGGAGAGTACGAGATCGAAACGGAATTGGCTTCACCCCCTGATCAACGGGATCCCGCAGCCTGGAAAGCCTCCGTCCTTGTGAAGCTTCATCCCCGGATATCTCATCCGGGACTTGCACGGACTCTGACTGTTTCCCTTGCCGACCTCGACCAAGCACGCGCCAGGGACAAGCTGACGGGCCGGGCGTTGTCCGACTTCTTCCTTGAGGAAATGCTGGCTGATCCGATGGTACAGCTCGTGATGAAGGCCGACGGCGTCTCCGAGGCGCATCTGAGACATCTCTACTCCGGGCACGGGACGCCCCAGTCTGACAGGGATGTCCTGGACCGGAACCCGGCGCGACAAGGTGCACGTGACATTGCGCCAATCCATGCTGCTGAAAACGAGGGCATGCCTCCACGACCGACAGGGACGTCGGCTATGCGCACGGAAGTCAGCGCGGATTCGATATGATCACGAACAAAACCTCGGTCGACATAGCATTTCCGGACATCGCCCGCGGAAGGGCCTTTGGCGACGTACCTCGAAACCGTCCTTGTCTGAGATGCGATGCTGTTTTCTGGAGTGAAGGCTTTGGAGAACGGATCTGTCGGCGCTGCAAGGGGTTGAACGCCTGGCGGAACGCCGTGCCCGTCAGCCCAGGTGCATCTCGCCGCCGCTAATCTCTATCGGTGCCCGCGCCGTCTTCCCAGTACCGTACCGGACCCGTCAATTCGCCCTGTCTAGACGTCGCTCGCATCACGCCGACCGATGTCTTATGGGGCGAAGAGGGCTGGGAACTCAAGGCAATGTCGCGGCCAGTGGGCGATACGGCCGAGATCGCCAAAGTCGGCACAATCTCCGCAAACGGTGAGGCTGCTATCGGTCAGCAAATCGCGGACGCGATGGCCAAGGTCGGCAACGAAGGCGTTATCACCGTCGAAGAGAACAAAGGTCTGGAGACCGAGACCGAAGTGGTCCAAGGCATGCAATTCGCGGCTATCTCAGCCCGTATTTCATCACAGATACCGCCAAGATGACGGCGACCCTGGAGGACTGCGTCATCCTGCTGCACGAGAAGAAACTGACGTCTCTGGCCCCCATGGTGCCTTTGCTTGAGGCTATCATGCAGGCGAACAAGCAGCTCTTGGTGATGGCCGAAGACATTGACGGTGAGGCACTCGCAACGCTCGTGGTAAACAAGCTGCGCGGTGGACTTAAAGTGGCCGGTGTCAAAGCACCTGGTTTTGGGGATCGCCGCAAAGCGATGCAGGAAGATCTTGCCGTCCTGACAGGCGGACAAGTGATTTCCGAAGAAATGGGCATCAAGCTCGAAAATGTCACGATGGACATGCTTGGCGATGCCAAAAAGATCACAATCACCAAGGACACAACAACTGTGATCGACGGCGCAGGCGACAAAGAGGCTATCGCTTCTCGAGTCACCCAAATCCGTACACAGATCGAAGAGACCACCTCAGACTACGACAAGGAAAAACTGCAGGAGCGGCTGGCCAAATTGGCGGGCGGCGTTGCGGTGATCAAAGTTGGTGGCGTGACCGAGATCGAAGTGAAAGAGCGCAAGGATCGGGTTGATGACGCCTTGAACGCAACACGTGCGGCCGTCCAGGAAGGCGTCGTACCAGGCGGTGGCCTCGCACTTGTCCATGCAGGCAAGGTTCTGGAAGGTCTCAAAGGAGACAACGCGGATCAGGATGCGGGTATCAAGATCATCCGCAAAGCCCTTCAGGCACCGTTGCGCCAGATCGCAGAAAACGCCGGAGTTGATGGCTCGGTCGTTGCTGGAAAAGTACTTCAGAACGCCAGCAAGACGTTCGGCTATGATGCGCAGCTGGACCGGTACGACGATATGTTGAAGGCCGGTGTCATTGACCCGACAAAGGTCGTTCGGATCGCGCTAGAATATGCCACATCGGTTGCCGGCCTGCTGGTCACCACTGAAGCGATGGTGGCTGACAAACCTGCCAGGCCGAACCGCCACGGCATACCCGACATGGAGGGTATGGAAGGCATGATGTAGAAGCGAACTTTTGCTCGCGGCATCGGAACCAATCATTATGAGCCGCGAGTAGCATTTTCCTGAAGACGGCTCGCACCAACGCCCCGGCTTTTTCCAGTCGCTCTTCCCCCTGAGTAGACCATGTCTGAAGGCTCCGCTTTCCAACATCAAATCGCTCCAAGCTGATCTGTGTAAGCGTCGAAAACTGGAATGTAAGTTAGTTAGATAGTGCCCGCTGAAAATTCAGCAGGAAGTGTGTTTTCGAGTTTTAAAGCGGCGCGCAAGTGGCAGTTCCCTAAAAAGAATTTCTTCTTTCGCGCCCCGCTCTTTCTCGAAGTGCCTAGGAAAGGACACCACAATGAAACTCAAACCCAATACCATCTCGGAAAAGATGAAGTCCGTTAAAGCCAGCTGTGGAGGCGCACCCTTCGGTGAAAAACGAACGCAGGCCTGGAGACATTACAACGCTGCTGAAGCCGCGCATAAAGCGAATGACGACATCAAGACGAAATACGAACTCGACGCAGCCAGGAAAGCCCTTGCGTAATTAATAACGGCCGCGTGAAAAAGCGGGCCAGTTTGAGCAAATGCGGAATGCAATACGCCGGGACCTGAACCGCAATCCATGATGGATTGCCCTACCTTGATCGGAAAAAACGTGAAAAATGTAAGTCTCGTAGCTGCCCTCATGACATTCGTCGCATTCTCCGCCAATGCAATGTCTGCCGAAATTGATACTGACGGCGACGGCATGGCGTCCTTCGCTGAGCTTCAGGTTTCATATCCTGAACTCACCGAGGAATTGTTCGGCGAGATCGACACAAATGGTGATGGACTCGTCGACGACGAGGAAATGGCTATCGCCGTCGAGCTTGGCAATCTCGCGGATCCTGAAACCGATGCCTGAAACCAAGGATTGGAGTGCGCGCTATGCAGAATCGTGAAGCTTTCAGATGGACCTTCACCGCCTCGGGGCTCTGGCTGATGTTGTCGCCATTCATGCTTCTCGGCGGCCCATCGGCTCTTAGCAATGCCCTCGTTGGAGATGCAGGACTGCTCATTCTCTCGGGGCTTTTGGCATTGACCGTAGCGGGTTACGGCCACAACAAACATTACCTGGTCCAGACCTATCTGGGAGTTTCCTACGGTTTGGTTTTGGTAGCGGCTCCTTGGCTGTTCGGATTCACCGAACCTATGACCGCTTGGAATGCCGGCGTGGTCGGAACGGCTTTGGTTCTGGCGGGCCTTTATGTGGTGTTTCAAAAAATGCCGAAACACCACGCATAGTGAAGACACTGTGTGGGGCGGCAAACGCCCCACACTTCTAATCGTTTTCCTTGCCAATATGAACCGCCCTAGGTTTACCGGAGATGGCTATTGGCCACTGACCGCGAGTCGAACGCTTCGCTTATGGAGGATCGGACTGACTCCGTAGCGACCTGAAGCGGCTAGGGCGTGCCGATGTGCGATCCGTGTGCAAATCGATCCGCCTCAGGATCTACGACCAAACATGCTTAACCCTGCTCGCCATCGGGTTGCGCTTGCGCATCCGGCGGCTTCTTGCGGCTGGCCCGCGACCCCGTTTTGCGCGCTGTGGCGAAGCCACGGTCGGTTGACATGAAGCGGGCGAGCATGGGGGCGACGAGGCGCGCAGGCTCCAGGTCTTGTCCGGTCTGGTGGCCCAGGACCGCTGCGTAGTCGCTGAGGTCACGGTGGACGTCGGCGGGAAGCTCCACTGTCAGCTTGACCGGTTTGTCGTCATGGATCGGACCGAGCTTCAGCTTCGTCATCTCACTTCTCCCAAAGGCTCGAGGATCAGGTCGCGGGTGACCATGACGCGGACGGGGAAGCCAGGGCGGATGGTCAGTGTCGGCGGGATGGCGAGTTGCTGTCGCACGATCTCGTCCCCGGTCTGCCCGATCGTGTCCTGTGCGGCCTCGCGGATGGCGCGGGCGACGTCATCCTCGCTGTCGGCCCCGCTTTCCAGGCCGAGGTTCAGGATCGTGGCGAGGCCTGCGGCGAGAAAGACGCGACCCCAATGATAGTTGACCCGGTCCTGCAGGCCGGACGCGCCTGTTCCGTCAGTGCCGGGCGCGCGTTCCAGCACAATGGAGCGACCATCCGGAAGGATGAGGCGGGTCCAGACGAGGAGCAGGCGGCTTTGCCCGGACGCGATGCGGCTGTCATATTCTCCCAGAAGCCGAGCGCCTTGCGGGATCAACAGGTATCGTCCTGAGGGGCTGTCATAGACATTCGAAGTCACCTGGGCCGAGATCTGGCCAGGTAGGTCGGAGCGCAGGCCGGTGATCAGGGCGGCCGGGATCACGGTTCCGGCCTGCAGGATGTAGGGGCTGGGCGGCGGCACCATGCGCTGCGCACTGACGGTGTCCGTGTCTCCGGGACGGGTGAGGAACGTCTCCCGGTTTGAGACCGGATCGTTTGCCGTCGGGCTGCCCAATGTGGAGGGGAAGAGTGTACCGGTCGCGGGGGGCGTCGGTGTGGCCTGGGCTCCGCCGCGCGGCACGGTTTGCGCCTCCGCGAAAAGGGCGCTCAGCCGGGCGGCGTCGAGTTCCTGAAGGCGGCGTTGTTCCTCCGGATCGACTGTGGGGGCCAATGGACCGGAAAGGGGCGGTGCCGGGACCGGCTGGCCGCGATCTTGCGCTCCAAGGATGGCGCGGCCCAGTTCACCGGGCAAGGGTGGGCCGAGACGCGGGACATCGGCGTAATCCCGAGGCAATGTGGACAGCCCTTCAGCCGCCTGAATGCGTTCGGTGGAAAAGAGCTCGGTCTGGTTGACCTCCTGCCGGTTGTTCTGCAGTGCCACGATCAGGACCGCGCCCAGACCCAGACCGCCGATTGCGGTGGCAAAGGCAATGGCCCCGCGGGACAGGCGCATGACACGGGGCGGATCGGGCCTGAGGCGAAGCTCGTGGGCGATGTCTTCCTCGGTCCGTGGCGGCTCTTGGATATCAGGGTTTTGTGTCATCGCTCCACCTCTGGCTGGGGCGCGCGCGGCGGGCGTTGATCGCCATCTGTCCGCACGATCCGCACGACCTGCTGTCGTCTTTCGCCGAGACGCAGTTCTGCGGCCCCGAACAGGCGGTCCACGATCAGCACATTGCCGAGCACGCGGGTGTTGACGATCTGGCCGCGTCCATCCGCGCCTATCACGAAGAGCGGGGGCATTTCGCCCTGGGCGATGCCGGGCGGGAAGACGACATAGACACGGCGCCCGTCGTCGAAGACCGAGACTGGACGCCAGGGCGGGGCGTCGCCCTGCAGGCCGTAGCGATAGTGCCGGTCGGCCTCGGGCGGGATCGCCGGGCGGCGAATTGTCGGGGCGCGGGGCGTGGTTCGCGCCTCTGGATAAGCCCATGCGACGCTGGGCATCCAAGCCTCCTCATTCGCACGCAACTCGATGTGGTAGCTGCGCCTGTCGGTGTTGACGACGAGATTGCTGGTGATGTCGGGGCGGGTGGGTTTCACGAGGATATGGACGCGCTCGGTGCGGCCTGCGCCGCTGGTGGTGTCGCCGATGATCCAGCGCGCGGTGTCGCCGGCCGCGATCGGGCCGGGGCCGGTAAGCCGCTCTCCGGGTTCGAGCGCTATATTCGTGATCTGTCCGGGTGCGGCATAGACCTGGTAGAGCGCACCTTCGCTCCACGGAAATACCTGCATGGCATTGTAATAGCCCTGCTGGCGGGGTTCGACCCGGGCTGCGGCATTGGCGGCGATGATGCGGGCTTCCGGCGTGTCCGCTACCGGATTGCCGCCGCGGGAGGGCGTCCAGGCTGGCGGCGTGTGAACCGGGCGGGGCGGCCCTTCTTCCGGGGGCGGTGCCGGCGGCGGAGCGAGGGCCGGAACGTTGTCGTCATAGGCGATTTCGGGCGGGCGTTGTCCGCTGCAGGCGGTCAGCGCGGTGGCCGCGAGGAGAAGAACGGGGATGGGGCGAAGTCGTCTCATTGGGCATTCTCCCTCGACCAGTTGATGGCATGGACATAGACGCCGAGCGGGTTGGCCCGCAGGCGCTCTGCATCGCGCGGGGGCTGGATCACGACGGTCAGGATGGCGGTCCAGCGCTCGGTTGTGGCGAGCTGACCGTTTTCATAGCGGCGCTCGATCCAGGCGACACGGAAGCTCGACTCTGATGCACGGATGACGCTCGAGATCTCGACGGAGACCTGCGTGTCGCTGACCAAGGCGAAGGGATCGTTCAAACGGGCATGGTCATTCAGCGCGACGGCGCCGCGATCCGTAGCGAAATCGTAGGCGCGCAGCCAGTTCTGGCGCAGCACGATCGGATCGGCCGGGACCTGCCGGACATGCTCGACGAAGCGGGCGAGGTGCCAGGCGATCTGCGGATCGGTCGGGCGATACTCGGCGAGCGCCGGGGCGACGGCCTGTGCCGCACCGAGACTGTCGACCTCGACCACGTAGGGGACGACGCTGCTGCGCGTCGATTGCCAGGTCAGCACCGCGCTGAGCCCGGCGGAGAGGGCGAGGCAACCCAGCGCCATAAGGCGCCAGTTGCGGGCCTGAACGCGGGCCGAGCCGATCCGCTCGTCCCAGACCTGGGCGGCCTTTTGGTAGGGGGTGACGGGTTCGGGTGTGGTGCCGTAGCGGACGCTGGGTCGTCGGAACATCAGGAGGACCTTTCGGAGAGGCTGACGACCGTGCCGCCGCCGCCATGATCGCCGGAGCGGACGACATGGGCGGCGGTCGAGAGGCCGTGTTGAAGGGATTGCTGGCGCTTCATCCGCCGCGCCCAGTCCGGTGGGCCGTCATTGGCCGGGGCGAGCAGGGTGCCACCCGCCATCCGTCCCCCGGTTGCGGCATAGGCTGCGCGGGCGCCGGATTGCGCACCGCCGGAGATCGCGCGCCGAAGCGGACTGAATGCCGCGACGGCACCGGTCTTTCCGACTGCGGCCACGCCACCGACGGACTTGCCCAATGCCGTGCTGCGCGATGCTGCGCCAAGCTGGTAGGCAGTAGCGGTTCCGCTGCCGACAGCGCTGGCACCGCGCAGGGCGGCACCGCCAGTGCCAAGGGCCATCCGAGTTCCGGCGACACCGGCGACCGCGGCCCCGCCCACGGCGATACCGGTGCCGACCGCGGCCCCTGCGCCAAGTTGCGGCCCACCCGAGACAATGCCATTGGCGATGCCGGGACCGAAGATGCCGAGGGCGAGGAGCGCCAGCGCGCCAAGGACCACGGACATCGCGTCGTTGATTGTGGGTTCACCCGCAAACCCGGCGGTGAACTCGCTGAAGATGGTGGAGCCGATACCGACGATGACGGCCAGCACCAATACCTTGACGCCTGAAGAAATGACGAGGCCCAGCACACGTTCGGCCATGAAGGCGGTCTTGCTGAACAGGCCGAAGGGCACGAGGATGAAGCCTGCCAGCGTGGCCAGCTTGAATTCGATCAGGGTGACAAAGAGCTGGATTGCGAGGATGAAGAACGAGAGCAGGACCACCAGCCAGGCGAAGAACAGGATCCCGATCTGGACGAAGTTTTCGAAGACGGCGACGAACCCGGAGAGGTCGGCGATGGAGGCCAGGATCGGCTGGCCCGCCTCGAGCCCCACCTGCGCGATGCGCCCCGGCTGCAGCAGTTCACCGGCGGAGATCGTGCCACCGGTGGCGACCAGCCCAAGCCCCGCGAAACTGTCAAAAACGATCCGGGCCAGCGTGTTCCAGTTGCCGATGATATAGGCGAAGATCCCGACAAAGAGGGTCTTTTTCACCAGCCGAGCAATGATGTCGTCATCCGTACCCCAGGCCCAGAACAGCGCGGCCAGCGTGATGTCGATGACGATCAGCGTGGTGGCGAGAAAGGCGACGTCGCCGCCGAGAAGGCCGAAGCCGGAATCGATATAGGAGGCGAAGACCTCGAGAAACCGGTCAATGACACTGACGCCGCCCATCGCCTTACTCCGTCCCGGCCGGCTCTGGAGCCAGATCGAAGAAGCGCTGCCGGGCCGCCTCCCAGGCGGCGCGGCATTCGGTGTCGCTGGCGTAGTCTTCGGGTGTCAGGTCACGGCAATGCGCGAGGGTGCTGCGCAAAGCGTCATCCCTGACCACATGCCCGGTGTCGGTGGGCAGGACCGTGCGTGTCAGTTCCACCACGGCGGCGAGGGCGGCAAGGCCGCCGATACAGAAAGCGACAAGGCGCAGAGTTCGCGGGGTGTCGAGTGCCATACGCTCAATCCCCGAAGTAGCGCACGGTGCCGGGCGTGTAGCCGCCGCCGTAATCGAGGAACCGGGCGAGGTTCTCGCGGCCCTGCGCCTCGGCGGAGGCGATGCGGGCAGCTTCCAGCGCTTCGGCGCGGTTCTGCGCCGCAATGGCGGCGGTCAGATCGGCGATCTGTGTCGACTGCAATGCGAGGAGCTGGTTCCCGGCTTGGGCCACCTGTAGGGCGCCGACAGCGCCCTGGCTTTCGCGGATGAGTGCGTCCATCTGGTTGCGGGCTCCGTCGATATTGCCGACGACGCCCGCCTGCATGCGCAACGCGTCCTCGAAGCCCGCGACGGAGGTCTCCCACCGCTCGCGCGCACCGACGATCATCGCGTCGAAATCACCTTGCGCTGCGGCAGCACCGTAGTCCTGCGCGAAGGCCTGTTCGATGGTGGCTACGTCGAAGGCGAGGCTCTGGGCATCGGCCAGGAGGCGTTGGGTTTCACTGATGGCGTTCTGCAGCTGCGCCAGCGAGGAATGCGGCAGGTTCGCAAGGTTCAGCGCGTCGTTCATCAGCATCTGCGCCTGGTTCTGGATCTGCGCGATCTGGTTGTTGATCTGCTCCAGCGCGCGGGCGGCCGAGAGGATGTTTTCGGCGTGGTTCCGCGGGTCGTAGACGATCCGGCCACCGCCTCCGAAGAAGAAGGCCTGGGCCGGTGTCGTCAGGACCGGTGTGAGCACAAGGGTGCCGACCATCAGCGCGGTTGCGAGTTTCAGGGAGTGGGCAGGGCGGTCAGGGTTGCGGGTCATTTTCGGTCTCCTTCTGGTCGGTGGGTTGGGCGTCTGGAGCGGGTGGAGCCGTGGCGCTGCCAAGCAGCTCGACCGCCCAGTCGAGGCCGCGATGGCGCAGCCAGGCCGCGGCGAAGCCGTCGCGGCCAGGGTTGGCGAGCATCTGGGTCGTGGCGGTCTGGTCTGCCTTGGAGGAAGCCGCGGTGAAGGCCAGCGCCACCTCACCGAGGCCTAGGGAGAAGAGCCGGTTTCCGTGGCGCGACTGGCAGTAGTAGTCCCGCTTCGGCGTTGCGCGGGCGAGGATGTCGATCTGGCGGTAGTTCAACCCGAAATTCTGATAGATGCGCGCGATCTGCGGCTCGAAAGCGCGCTCATTGGGCAGGAAGATCCGCGTGGGGCAGCTCTCGATGATGGCGGGCGCGATGAGAGACCCGTCGATATCGGCCAGCGACTGGGTGGCGAAGATGACGGAGGCGTTCTTCTTCCTGAGCGTCTTCAGCCATTCGCGCAGTTGCCCGCCGAAGTTGGCGTCATCGAGGGCGAGCCAGCCCTCGTCGATCAGCATCATCGTGGGGCGCCCGTCGAGCCGGGCCTCGATCCGGTGGAAGAGATAGGCCAGCACGGCGGGAGCCACGGGCGAACCGATCAGCCCTTCGGTCTCGAAGGCCAGCACATCGGACGACCCGAGTTCCTCCGTCTCGGCATCCAGAAGCCGGCCGAAGGGGCCGCCGAGACAGAAGGGCTTCAGCGCGCGTTTGAGTTCGGTCGATTGCAGCAGGACCGAGAGGCCGGTGAGTGTGCGCTCCTCGCGCGGGGCCGAGGCGAGCGAGGTCAGCGCCGACCAGAGATGGTCCCGCGCTGTCGGGTCGATCGCCGCGCCTTCACGCCCGAGGATTCCCGCGAGCCAATCCTGCGCCCAGGCGCGTTCCGACGCCTCATCGATCCCTGCGAGCGGTTGCAGCTGCACCGCTAGTTCCTCGTCGGCCAGTCCATCGCCGAGATTCTCCCAATCCCCGCCCATGGCGAGCGTGGCGCAGCGGATCGAGCCGCCGAAGTCGAAGGCGAAGACCTGCGCGCCCGGGTAACGGCGGAATTGCAGCGCCATCAATGCTAGCAGGACTGATTTGCCCGCCCCGGTCGGCCCGACGATCAGGGTATGGCCGACATCGCCAACGTGTGTGGAGAATCGGAACGGGGTCGTGCCTTCGGTCTCACCGTGGAACAGCGGTGGACCGTCGAGGTGGTCGTTCCGATCCGGACCCGCCCAGACCGCCGAGATCGGGATCATATGCGCGAGGTTCAGCGTGGAGATCGGCGGCTGGCGGACATTGGCGTAAATATGGCCGGGCAGGGAGCCCAGCCACGCTTCGAGCGCGTTCAGGGATTCGGGGATGCAGGTGAAATCGCGCCCCTGCACGATCTTCTCTGCTGCCTTGAGCTTTGCCTCGGCCGCTCGGGGGTCTTCGTCCCAGACGGTAATCGTGGCGGTGACGTAAGCCGCGCCCGCCACGTCCGCGCCCAATTCCTGCAGCGCTTCGTCGGCATCTGCCGCCTTGTTGGCCGCATCACTGTCGAGCAGGGTCGAGGCTTCGTTGGTCATCACCTCTTTCAGGATCGCTGCCACGGACTTGCGCTTGGCGAACCACTGCCGGCGGATGCGGGTGAACACCCGGGCGGCATCTGTCTTGTCGAGGCAGATCGCGCGCGTGCACCAGCGATACTCGAAACCCTGCGCGTTCAACTCGTCGAGTAGTCCGGGCCAGGTGGCGCTTGGTAGCCCGACGATGGTCAGGGTCTTGAGATGCGCTGCTCCGAGCCGGGGTGTCAATCCACCCACAAGAGGATCATCGGCCAGAACCGCGTCGAGATGCATCGGCACCTCCGGCACGCGCACGCGCTGGCGTCGCGTTGAAACTGTCGAGTGCAGGTAGGTCAGGGTCTCGGCGTCCGAGAGCCAGGCGATTTCCGGCATGAACCCGTCGAGCAGATCGGTCAGCCGGTCGGCGCGGCTGACAAAGCTGGAGACAAGATCCTGCGGCTTGGTGCTGCGATCCGGGGCGTTCTCCAGCAACCAGCCTTCGGCGCGGCTCGCGTCGTCAGCGGGCGGCAGCCAGACCAGCGTCAGGAAATACGCACTCTCGAAATGTGCACCCGCTTCCTCGAACTGCGCGCGGCGTTCGGCATCGACAAGGGCGGAGACCGGATCTGGAAACTCGGAGGCGGGGTAGTCCTGCGCTGGTATCCGCTGTGCCTCCACGAAGACAGTCCAGCCCGAGCCAAGCCGCCGTAACGCGCTGTTGAGCCGGGCCGATGTGGCGACCAGTTCGGCTTTCGTTGCGGAGTCCAGGTCCGGTCCCCGGAACCGTGCCGTCCGCTGCAGGCTGCCGTCCTTGTTCAGGATGACGCCCGGTGCGACAAGCGCCGCCCATGGCAGGAAATCGGCGAGAAGCGCAGGTTTGGACCGGAATTCGGCGAGGCTCATCACCAGCTCAGACCCCGAACCAGGACGGGTAGCGCATGTGCCTGCGCGCTACTTCCGCGATCTGCGAATCCCGCTTGGCGGCCCAGACGGCGAGGAGATGACCAATAATCCAGAAAGCGAGGCCAACGAGCCAAAGCCGCAAACCGAGACCGATGGCGGCTGCGAGAGTGCCGTTGGCGATCGCGATCGTGCGGGGGGCACCGGCCAGCAGGATCGGATCGATCAGGGCCCGGTGGACCGGCGCATAATAGCCGGGGATGTCGGTGTGGTTCTCCATCAAATCAGCGCTCCACCGCCAAAGGAGAAGAAGGAGAGAAAGAAGCTCGAGGCGGCGAAGGCGATGGATAGCCCAAAGACGATCTGCACCAGCCGCCGGAACCCGCCGGAACTGTCGCCAAAGGCCAGAGTCAGGCCCGTGACAATGATGATGATCACCGCGACGATCTTGGCGACCGGGCCTTCGATGGACTCCAGGATGGTTTGCAAGGGTGCTTCCCAGGGCATGCCGGACCCGGCGGCGAGCGCCGGCTCGGGCAGGGCGAAGGCCAGAAGGGTCAGCGCGGCGGTGCCGAGCAGCAGTTGGGGGGATCGAATGAGGGTCACGGACGGTCTCCTGAGTTTGGCGGAAGAATGTGGGTGAGGGCGTAGTCGCCGGACGAAGTGAGACCGGTGACTCGGGCAAGTTCGGAGAGGCGACGCTCAGCGCCTCGGCCTGACAGCACGGCGATCATGTCGATGGTCTCTGCGATCAGGGCGCGCGGGACGGTGATCACCGCTTCCTGGATCAGCTGCTCGAGCCGCCGCAGCGCACCGATTGCGGAGCCGGCATGGATCGTTCCGATCCCGCCCGGATGGCCGGTACCCCAGGCCTTCAACAGGTCCAGTGCTTCCGGGCCGCGCACCTCGCCGATGGGGATGCGATCGGGGCGCAGGCGCAGCGACGCGCGCACGAGATCGGACAGGGTCGCAACGCCGGCTTTCGTGCGCAGGGCCACGAGGTTGGGGGTCAAGCATTGCAGCTCGCGCGTGTCCTCGATCAGGACCACACGGTCGGAGGTCTTGGCGACCTCCGCCAAGAGCGCGTTGGTTAGCGTTGTCTTGCCGGTCGAAGTCCCACCCGCGACGAGGATATTGGCCCGGCCAGTGACACCCTCGCGCAAATGGTTGGCGGCGTCGGCCGAAAGAATGCCGCTCGCGACATAGTCTTGGAGGGTGAACACCGCGACGGCGGGCTTGCGAATGGCGAAGGTTGGAGCGGACACGACCGGCGGCAGCAGCCCTTCGAAACGCTCGCCGGTCCCCGGCAACTCCGCTGAAACACGCGGAGTCTCGGGATGCACCTCAGCGCCGACATGATGCGCGACAAGCCTGATGATGCGCTCGCCATCGGCAGAGGACAGCACCGCGCCGGTATCAGCCAGCCCATCGGCCAACCGGTCGACCCAGAGCCGCCCGTCCGGGTTCAGCATAACTTCGACGACGGCGGCATCTTCGAGCCAGGTCGCGATGCCGGGGCCGAGGGCTGTGCGCAGCATCCGCGCGCCGCGGGAAGACGTGTCGGTTTTGAAGGGCGTAACGGTCATGATGGTTCTCGCGATAGATCATGAGACCGATCAAGAAGACCGCTATTTGGCTCCGGGCAACAGTTATGAAGGCGTAGTAGTGCGGGGGCGTATGGAGACAGGGAGCTGGCGAAACGGAACCGACGAGATATCTAACCGCACCAAGCGGTTATTGACTTCGATCGCAGCGAATGCCCGCTCGGAGCCCATTTTGACCAATGCTGCAGTGCGTCCGAATGTCGGCTCTTTCGTGGGGTGGTCAAAAACATGTCAAAACCTTTGAGGTTTTGAATAGGGGTTGTGACACGGCTAAGCCTTTGATCCAACGTGGCGCAGAGCGGTATGTCAAAACCTACCGTTTTTGGCGCACTGGTTCTGGCAAGGGGTTTTTGTCACAACCGTTAGTCACTAAGAGCTTTGACTATGCCCCAGTTTGGAAAGCCGAAACAACGATCGTCGGTGCAGCGTTATCTCTGTTATCCAAAATTGTGTAGTAGTGCCTCCAAGCGCGCTCAAGTGATCCATTCGCCTTTGTGAGTTCCCAGTTTACGACCGCGAGGCTCAGGTGTTGCCCTTGGCTAGACAGGTCCACGGCGCGAAGGGAAGCGTTTTGGACTCCTCCGGCGCGGAAAGCATCAAGCCTTGTTTGATTGAAATCCGTGATCTCTGCCTGAGAGGCGTAAAGCGTCATTTGGCCATCCAGTGAAACCATGAAGCATGGGACGTTAAAAAAACGGTCTAATGCGTCAAGCGGCGCATCCCCCCGAATTACATTCTCCCAAGTCTGTCGGTAGTCTGAAACAAGCTGTCTGGCTGTTTGCACGATGCTTCTCCGTCGATTCTGTCATGGTTTTCAGTCATTCAAGCCTATCCGTACGGTTACTGAAGGGGAACATAATCAGACCAACGCCCGCGAGTTGAAGGCTTTATTATTTTTCCCATTCGCACCATACTGCCTTGTGAAAAACCATCTTGGATATGCAGTGCCAAAGCTCGCTCACATCGTCACAGAAGTGACCGCCGGGGTCGCTTGGCTTCGTTTTGACCGTCCTCGCGTCAATGCTTTTGACCGCCAAATGCTCAACGAAACAGAACTTGCATTTGATACGTTGACAGCCAGTACAGAGGCACGCGTTATCGTTCTGGGCTCCACCAATCCCAAGTACTTTAGCGCCGGTGCCGATCTGGAAACCTTTCGGGATATTTCATCGGACGGAATGAGTGACTGGATCACCGTTTGTCACCGGCTCGCTCGCAAGATACGAACCGGACCGAAACCAGTATTTGCTTGCCTTCAAGGCGTCGCTGTTGGCGGTGGGCTTGAAATGGCTCTGCACACTGATCGTCGCTTTGCTTCTCGTGACGTTCAACTCGGTCAGCCGGAAATCAAAATTGGCTTCGTTCCACCTGTCGCAGGGACGCAAGCTCTTGTTCGACTGGTAGGAAGGAGCGCCGCTTACAAGATGCTTTACACTGGTGAACTACTGGACGCTGAGGCGGCTTTGGATATGGGCCTTGTGGATGAAATTTATGAACTCGGTAAAGTCGAAAACGCCGTTCAAGAGTTTGGCGAGATGATAGCAAGCAAACCAGCCAACGCGCTCGCTGCGATCCGTCAATGCGTCGCGAGTGGTGGGGATGCGACAATGGCTCAGGGAATGGAGATTGAGCAACGGGAGGCAAACGCGCTCGCTGCGCACCCAAATTTTGCGGAAGGTATCCAGGCGTTCTTGGAACGCTACTCTCCAAAATGGACATGAGAAGAGATGCACATTAATGCTGTCCGACTTTGACGAGCAAGCCTTCGTCGAAAGCTACATCCGTGCTTTCGAAGCCCTTGATGGTCACCGTGTTGGTGCATTCTACAACGTACCTTGCGTCACTGTCCGACCTGATGGCTCAACTCACGGTTTTGTTCAGCGCAACGAGATTGATAACTTCTTCATGTCCGTCCTGAAAACCTACGCAAATGAAGGCATGACTACCTTTTCCGCTGCGGCGACATCAGTCGAACGCCTTGGGGCTGGTTCTTGCCGATTTTCCTGTGCCTGGACAATGAAACGCAATGATGGAAGCGTTATTAGAGACTGGCAGCAAACATATGTCTTTCAGAAGGCAGTTGATGACTGGAAAATCATCGCATCGATCTTCCACCTCTGAACTCCATCGTTTACCACTGTTCTGGGAAAATTCTGCCAAAACTCATATGTTTCTGTCTCAGGCGAAAACGACCGTTTTTGGCACGTTGGTTCTGTCACCAGGTATTTGGCATTGCTCGAACGGCGGCATCAATACAGCCGTGTTTCCCGATCTCGATCATGGTTGCCTTGCACCTGTTCCAGGGTTTCCTCTGTGTCGACGGTTGATTTGACCCACTGAGCCAAGCTGGGAGCACCCTGTGCGTGCTCCCATGTGTCTGGCGACCAGAGCTTTGAGCGAACCAAAGACTTCGAACAGTGCATGAACACCTGTTCCACATCGACCACCAAAACGAGGTCAGGCGCTCGTCCGTTGATTGCGAAACGTTCGCGCAAGGCTTCATCAGCGGCAATGCGCCCTCGCCCGGCAATCCGAAGGGTTTCCTTGTGGCCCGGAACGAGGAACAGCAATCCAATCCGATCGTCAATCAACAGGTTTTCGAAGGTATCGACGCGATGATTTCCCAAACGATCAGGCACGAGGAGTGTCTTTTCGTCGAAAACATGCACAAAGCCTGGCGCATCGCCTTTTGGTGACACGTCGTGACGGTCGTCTACTCCAGCAGAGGAAATGATCGCGTAAGGCGACCTCGCGATGAACTCCCGCGCAACCTCGTTGACACGGTCGAGGTCCTTCTTGCTCGCATTGCCATCCCACTCCGGGATGATCTCTCTGAGCCTTTCCTGGCTCACTATGGGGTCTGACAGTTCAAGCGGCATCCGGCACTCCTATGGCTTTCCAAGGAGTGTCCCGAATTATTCGGCACTTGTCACGTGGTGCGCCGATTTGGCCAAAACTCAACCGTTTCTGTCACCGGCGAAAATGACCGTTTTTGGCACCGCCTCTTCTTGAAAGCTGACGTTGGCGCAACTGCAGCGAAAGCTCACTTCGTCCGCGCAATCGACATTGATAGTCGGTGCTGGGAACGGCGGCTTTCTTTCGTCGTGAGTCAGTTAGTGTTTCGGCTGCTCTCTCGCTAGTCTGCAGATGCTGACAGGTCACGTGAAAGCTCTTTGGTGAGGGTTGATCCCTTGGTCAGCCGCCTCGCCAGCGTCTCCACGAAGCCGCCATAACGCTCCTTGCCCTTCGCCTTGGCCGCTGCGTAGGTGTCATCGGGCAGCGGGGGCGTCGTCGTCAGCCAGAAGCGGACGAACAGTGCTAATGCCTCGGTCGTGATCTCGTGGTCACGTTCCAGCCTCTCAAGCGACCGGGTCAGACGGTCCAGCCGGCGGACGATCGCGGCTTCGCTCTGTTCGGCACTGTCTGGTGAGAGGAACGACGCCAGCGCCGCCTCGATGATTTGCGTTTTGGGGACGCGTCGCCGCGCCGCCAGTGCGTCGATTTCGTCGAAGAGGGCTGCGTCGACATAAGCGGTGATCTTGGCTTTCTTCATCGCGTCACCTCACAGTTCGATGCCGTCGTCGGGATCGAGGGCAGCTTGACGCGCGACGTTGCGGAAGCGGGTCTGCATCGCACGGGCGCGTTGGGCCTCGTCGTCGGGTTCGTCTTCGAGAGCCGCGAATTCCTCGCGCGGGAACGGCAACTCAGGTGCCGCATCCTCATGCTCGGGGATCTCAGGCTCTCGTCGGATGCCGCCATCTGCATCGGCAGTGGGCTTGTTCATACTAGATGCCTTAGATGGCACGATCGGTTGAAGACTGCTCCAGTCGTCGGTTCCCGCCGTGCCGATTGCTGCAGATGCTTCTACGCTAGGCGACTTGTGGATCCTTGCCGTTAGTTGCGCATCGCGGAAGTACCGCACTTTTTGTGCTCGGATCGGGGCTGCGCCCGACACGAGGATGATTTCGTCGTCGGGTGGCAGCTGCATGATCTCACCGGGCGTGAGCAAGGCGCGGGCGGTTTCCTGGCGCGAGACCATCAGATGCCCGAGCCAAGGTGACAGGCGGTGCCCGGCATAGTTCTTCATCGCGCGCAGCTCGGTCGTGGTGCCTAGGGCGTCGGACAGACGCTTCGCCGTGCGCTCGTCATTGGTCGCGAAGGCGACGCGGACATGACAGTTGTCCAGAATGGCGTTGTTCTGGCCATAGGCCTTTTCGATCTGGTTCAGCGACTGGGCGATCAGGAAGGCCTTGAGACCGTATCCCGCCATGAAGGCCAGCTGACTTTCAAAGAAGTCGAGACGGCCGAGGGAGGGGAATTCGTCGAGCATGAATAGAAGGCGGTGCTTGCGGTTGGTGTTGTGCAATTCTTCCGTCAGGCGGCGGCCGATCTGGTTCAGGATTAGCCGGACCAGCGGTTTCGTGCGGGAAATGTCCGACGGGGGTACTACGAGGTAGAGGGTGAGCGGCCGCGCATCCGAGACCAGATCATCGATCCGCCAGTCGCAGCGCCGGGTCACGGCGGCGATCACGGGGTCGCGGTAGAGGCTGAGGAAGGACATGGCCGTGGACAGGACGCCGGAGCGTTCGTTCTCGGATTTGTTCAGCAGCTCGCGGGCGGCCTGAGCGACAACAGTATGCGGGCGATCTCCGAGATGGGCCGTGCGCATCATTGCCGTCAGTGTGGCAGCGATGGGACGCCGCGGATCGGACAGAAAGGCGGCGACGCCTGCCAGTGTCTTGTCCTTCTCAGCATAGAGGACATGCAGGATCGCGCCCACCAGAAGGGAATGGCTCGTCTTCTCCCAATGGTTCCGTCGCTCGAGCTGGCCTTCGGGATCGACGAGGATGTCGGCAATGTTTTGGACGTCGCGCACTTCGCGCTCGCCGCGACGGACCTCGAGGAGCGGATTGTAGGCGGCGCTGGCCGCGTTGGTCGGATCGAAGAGCAGGACACGCCCGAACCGTGCCCGCCATCCGGACGTCAGCTGCCAGTTCTCGCCCTTGATGTCGTGAACAATCGCGGAGCCGGGCCAGGTCAGCAGGCTTGGGATCACCAGGCCGACACCCTTGCCGGAGCGGGTGGGCGCGAAGCACAGCACATGTTCTGGTCCGTCATGCCGGAGGTAGCGCTTGTCGAGACGGCCCAGCACGACGCCGTCGTCTGCGAACAGCCCAGCGGCGGTGATATCCTTGAGGCCTGCCCATCTGGCGGAGCCATAGGTAGTCACATCGCTCGCCTCGCGCGCCCGCAGGACCGACAGCAAGATCGCGACGGCAATGGCGGCGATGCCGCCTGCGCCGGCGATTGCGGCCCCTTCCATGAAGACGCGCGGCGCGTAGACGTCGTACCAGTACCACCAGGTGAAGACCTGCCACGGGCGGTAGATCGGCAGGCCGAACAGGGCGGTGAGAGGCGCGCCAAGCTGGGGTTGGAACCCCAGACGAAACGCGACCCACTGCGTCGCTGCCCAGACGAAGAGCAGCACCACGATGCTGACGATGATGATCTGGCCCCAGAGGATCTTGGTGGCCAATGACGTGTCCTGACGGCTCATGGTGATGTCCTTTCTGATCAGAGGCTGAGCCCGCGCTTGCGTCCTAGGCTCCAGTCGATCCCGCCGCCGGGCGTCATCGTGCCCGTAACAGTCTGGCCGAGATGGCGTTCGAGTTGCGGGGTCCAGGGGACGAGCGAGAATCCAAGGCCATCGTCGATCATGGAGAAGCGGCCCGAGGCGAGATCGAGGCGTTGGCGAAACGTGCCCACGACATGCTCGCCCTCGTTTGGCTTGTGATGGGGAAGTCCGGTTTGGGCGCTGAGGTCCTGGGCGATGGCGTCCAGTTCGCGGTTGCGCAGGGTGGCCAGCAGATCGCGGGCAAAGGTCACGCGCTGGCCTTGCCGTCGGGCGAGACCTTCGGCGACAAGGTGATCCGAGCGGCGCACCAGCGCCTGGCGAACCTCCGCGCCAAATCCGGCACCACTCAGCGGTGCGCGGTCCCGGGCCAGATGCAGGCGGTCGAGCCAGGTCGCGCCATCGGCGTCGATCTGTGCGGCAAGCGGCAGATCGGAACGACCGACAAGAGACAGTTGCGCTGTCCCGTCCGTCGTCCCTGTCCAGAGCCGGGTTTCGACGATACCACCTTGTGGCGTGTCGCCGGTCGCATCGAGATCCCGGAAGCGCAGGTGATGAACGCGACCATCAACACCGTCGATGATCGCGTAGCCGGTCCCGGCGTGGTCGTCATGAAAGCCGCGTTCCATGAGCCGCCCGAGGATCGGGGCCGTGGGCGTGCCTTCGATGGCGAAATCACCCGCTGCGCGGTGGCGGTCGGCGCCCATGGCCCGGTGCATTCTCTTGATGATGTCGCCGCGCATCCCAAGTTCGCGCAGAGTGTCTTCGGCACTCGGTTTCAGCTCCCAGGCGGCAGGGGCGATCTGTTCGGCCAGCCCGAGCCTCTCCAGTGTCTGGGCGCGCCCGATCATCAAGCGACGCAGCTCCGGATCGCGTGGCTCCGGCGTGCCGCGGCGCAGGTCGGCGATGCCGACATGATCGTCCGCCAGCGATCGCAGGCCGCGGTCGAGATCGGTCCAGCGCTCCGCCGTGACCTGCGTTTCCAGGGCTTGGGAAATCTCGCGCGCGCTGCGGGGGCCCAGCTCCAGTTGTACGAGGTCTTCTGCGCGCGCTCGAAACCCCCGGCCGATGTAATCGCGCGAGATGACGAGATCGCGCCCATCGTCGGCTTTGCCGCGCAACAGGATGTGCACATGCGGGTTGTCGGTGTTCCAGTGATCAACCCCGACCCAGTCCAATCGGGTGCCGAGATCCCGTTCGGCACGGGCCATCAGATCCCGGGTGAAGGCGCGAAGGTCCTCGAGGTCGCCCGCGTTTTCCGGCGAGACGATGAACCGGAAATGATGCCGGTCGTCTTCGCAGCGCGCCGCAAAGCCGCCCCGGTCGAGGTCATCGCGTTCAGACCCGAACAAGTCGGCGTCGCGCCCGTCCTGACCGACGCCATCGCGCTGCAGATAGCCGAGATGCTTGACCATGGGCGCGGAGCGAAAACGCTTGCCCTGGTGGCGCACGACGCGGGCCTTCACGACAACGCGCCGGGAGGTGCGGGTCAGGCCCTTGGCGGTTCGGGCAAATTGTCCGCGCCCGAAAGAGGTGTTGCCGGAACGCCTGCTGACCCCGCCGATACGATAGCCCGTATGTCCGGATTTCCGCGCGGCACGCATAACCTCGTTGACGAAACGTGTCGCTTGCTTCGAGGTCCTGCCGCCGCCGCGGATGCGTCCGGGGCGGATGCGCAGGTCATTGTCGCGCCGGGTCATGGCGACACTCGCTTGCAGGGCCAGCTGCCGCTTGAAAAACCCCCATAAATCAGCTTTCTAGGTGAAGTCCTGCGGCATGCGGCTTGGATGTGCCGCGCAAATCCTCGCAGAGAAACAACAGCTTGAGGTCCGCTTGCGGCACCTCTTTTATCTCGCGCTCTTTCTGTTGAGACCGTGCGCGTCGATCCTCTCCGGCACATTCCTCCGACCGGGCTTTCCAGACCTCGCCATGGTGCGATTTCGCGGATCATGGTGTTCGCCTCTGGCTGAGAGGCACGAAAATCCCGTTCTGAGACGCGTCAGACGCAATCCGTTGAGTGTCATCACCCGGTGTTTGACCCTCCTCAGCCGTTGCCACGAACAGCGGGGCGTCGCGCCAGTCCTGTGTCCTGCGCGGGCGGCTGACTGCCTGCGCAACGTTGGTCCCGTCGCCGATGAGTGGCGCGAGGATGGCAAGGTAATTGCGGGTTTCACGCGGCAAGTCGCGACCGGTATCAAGGTGCTCTTGGTAGCGCGCAGGCCCGGCATTGTAGGCCGCGAGAAAGCCGGGCGATTCGAACCGATCATACATCTGCCGCAGATAGGCGGTACCGGCGAGGATGTTGTCGCGTGGATCGAAGGGATTATCGCCAAACCCATAAGCTGCGCGCAACTCGGCCCAGGTGCCGGGCATGATCTGCATGAGCCCCATGGCGCCTGCGTGGCTGACCGCACGTGGATTGCCCGCACTCTCGACCTCCATGACGGCACGGAGCCAGTGCTGCGGGATGCCGAACCTGCGCGAGGCTTCTGCGATATAGTTGTCGATCGCTTGCTGTTCAGATGCAGGAGCAGTGCGGTCCTGAGCGATCACGGCGGACGGTGCCACGGTCATCGGCATGCAGAGGATCAGTACAAGCGCGGTCGTGACGCCCGCGTGCCGACGGCTGTGACCGCGTTCAAGACTACGCATCTTCCGCCCCTCCAAATGTCCAAAGAGGGATGGCGCGTCCGAGGATCGTGTCCCCTGACAACGGGCCGAAATACCGTCCATCGAGGCTGTCCGCGACACCTGCGACGAGCAAGAAAACCTCGTCCGAGCCGATGGTGACACATCCCGTCCATCTGGGAAGCGGGCGACCCTGCCGGTCATTCGATGCTGCTTGGGCAACAACGGTGCCGTCGATGGTGATATCGAGATCGTGGCGACAGGCGGTCATGCCCGAGACGGCTGTGACGCGTTTCAACAGCAAGGTATCCGCACCGACATAGCCGCGCTCAACCACCCAGGATGACAGGTCTTCCGGCAGGCGCACGGCAACGAGATCGCCCAGCGATGGCCCGTGTGACGCTCGAGCGACGTAGAGGCCGATCGGCACGCTTGCTTTGGCATTCCAGATCAGGCGCGGTGCGCGGTCGATCTGTGCAGCTGCGAGAAGACTAAGGGACAAACCGGCCGCGAGGAGGGGAGAGACCGCCGCGCTCATGTCGTCACCATGCGACGCTTGAGCCAGGCCGCATGCCGGGCAGGCGTGTAAGGCCGGGGCTCCAATGCCGCGGTCAGGCGGTTGTGGACGTGCCGCCAATGATCGGGACAGACATCTTCCGGTGCGATGCCATAGCTTTCCACGATGTCGACGGACCGCAGCGCCGCCTCGACCTTGGGCCAGCCGGAGAGGCGCAGCAAAAGCTCTCCGCCTGGCGTGACACAGGGCACCGTGGAGCAGGGCTCGCCAGCGCCGACGGCGCGCAGAATGTCGATCCGGCTTTCAACGGTGCCGTGGTCGTTCGACGACCAGCGGACGAGCGCGAAGATCGCGCCGGGAGCGAAGGCCACGCGCTTTTCCGTGCGCGTCAGGATGGTTTCCCCGGCCATCTGACCGAAACGGATCCAGCGCTCGATACGCCCTTCGATCCAGGTGAGGTGGACAAGTGTCTGCATCGGCTCAGCGCCCCCGCCGCAGATAGGCCGGCGAAACGGCGGCATGGCGTTTGGCGGGCAGAACGCTGTCTTCGGTCTCGTCTGAGGTCGAGGTCTTCTCGCCCCTGGTGACCCAGGCCTGCAGATCGTCGACCGCATAGACGACACGCCCGCCGATTTTCGAGTACCGCGGGCCGGTCCCGTAGGTCCTGTGTTTTTCCAGAGTGCGTCCGGAGAGGCCGAGAAAGCGGGCGGCTTCCGGGGTTCTGAGGTAGCGGGGCGGGAGTCCTTCATTTGGGTCGGGCATTTTAGCATCTCCGGTGGCTAGGCCGCGCGACGGCGCGTCGCGGGCTGTCGGAGGTCATGAAAACGGAAGAGCGCCGTGAGGAGGGATGACGAAGATCGCGCCGTGAAAACGTCACCCCCAAAGGCCAACAGGATCAGGGATTGATGGGAGTTCGATTTTCGGAGATCGCACGGTGATCACTTGCGCGGCTTGGAGCGCCCCGTGGGTCCTTTGCCGAGAAGGAGATAGCGATAGCCTTTGGTGGTGAGATGCGTACCATGGGCTGACAGTCGGGTGATCTGGGCCTTGAGGGAGCTGGTCTTCCAATGCTCGCGCGACACAGCCTCGGCGCCGTACAAGTGCCGCGCGATCGTCTGGTAGCTGGCATCGTCCCGGCGCGCGTCGAGCGTGCGCAGTGCAAGCTGGATGCGCCGTCGCTGCTGCGACGTCAGGGGCGGAGGGGATCGTTTGCGGTACAACAGCTGCGCGCGAAGCGCCTTGAGTATGTCCACTCGTGCCGCCCAATGTTCGTCCAACGGCAGCAGAATCCCAATCGGGCGTTGGAGGTTTTTGGCATCCAGCACAAGCAATGCGCCTGTTGCGAGGCGCACATACATCAAACCGCCCTGCGTTCCGATGACGGTCAGATCATCTGCATCAATGTGCGGCGCGGTGGTGTCGCCGCCGGGGACCGGTACAGCATACCCGACCGCCGCCGGGGCGGTTGATGGCTTCCAGAATACGGGTGCATCGGGTGCGTCGATGTCCGGGTCAACCGGGAAATCGCAACCCCCATGCGGCCGGTGATTTCAATCCATCCCGCATTTGCGGGTAATTGGCGCGATAGTCGGAATTACGGCGTAAGCACTCCCAGGCCAGCCCGGACAGGTCGAGACTGTCGAAATGCTTGTACGCCGTTTCGTCTTGCCAATCCTTGGTCATGGCGAAGCTCCGCGTCAGCTGTTTCGATGAACAATGAGTATAGCTTGGTGATGCGTCAAAACGACGGCAGGAACGGTTGCTTTGCGCAACCTGCGCGGGTGTTCGCCTATCTCAGATGGATCGGGCAAAGTTCAGCCAGTCCGGCCTTCAAGCAGCTTGCGATAGCCTTGCTCCGTCATCCAGCGGGCGCGGGCGAGGTGGCTGTCGTACATCTTTTTGGCACGCTCTGGTTCTTCGGCGGCATCTATACCGAATAGAATCTCACTAACTTCCTGCAGGCTGGCTCCGCTTTCAGCGGCATCAAACAGGCGCAAGTACAGCGTCATGTGGGCGTGGTCGTAATCGGTCAGCTCATCGCTTTGTGGTGCGAGATCAGCGATCGGCGTGGTGCCGGTGGTAGACATGATTCCCCCTCGCCGTTGGGCGTTAAGGCTCATAACAGCACATCAGATTGCATGTGCAAGGTCGGATTGCGGTCAGTCAAACTGCAGATGAGCATTATAATACGTCGCACCAAAATACGCGATAGGTTCTTTACTCGCGGATGGACATCCGCGTTGTTTTTGCAAGGAATCTCAAGCACTACCGCCAATTGCGCGGGCTGACACAGGCCGCGTTGGCGGCGGCGATGGATGTCGACCGCGCGCATGTCAGCGCGATGGAGCGCGGTCAGCAGAATGTCACCTTGCAGACCCTGCAGCGGGTCGCAGCGCATCTGGATGTGGCCCCAGCGAAGCTGATCGAAGAACACTCGGAATCCGAATAGATTTCCAGGATCACCAAGTCCCTATCTGATTTGGGCGGCTGGATTGGACGACGGCGCTCGGCTGCTTGGTGGCACTGGTTTCGTTGGCTGCCCGAGGTGTGCACTTTCGCCCGCGTGCTTTTCTGCGCCTTATCCAGTCGGCCCCGGCATAGGTCACGGCGTGGATATACACCTCGCGTGCATCATCGTCGATAGTGAAGGCGATCACGGCCTTGCGGCCTGCAGGAATGCCGCGCAGCCCGGGCGCAATCCCATCCCGACAGCTGCCCTCTTGGGGCAGTTCGGTAAGGCTAGCGATAGCTGCTTCGATCTCGTCCAACCTGCGCGCTGCCTATTGAGGGCCGGCATAATCGTTCAGCCAGCGAATAATCGCGTCTAGATCCTCCGCAACCGCCGGATGGAACCGGATGCGATGGCTCACGCCTCGCGCGCGGTCTGAAGGCGGGCCCGGGCGTCGGCAAAGGCTTTCTCCGCCGAGACATAGTCGGTTTGCGGCATGTCGAGCCGCGCCCGAATTTCTTCGGCCATCGCGCCGAGGGCCAGCTCGCGTTTCTCTTCATCGCGCATCATCTGCTCCAGAGCCGCTGCCACAGCCGCGCTTTGCGACGCGAAGACGCCTTGGCCCACCTTGTCGGTCAGGAACCGATGGTGGCGGTCGGTGAAGCTGATGGTTGTCTTGACGGTCATGCTGGGCTCTGGGGTATGGCTTAGTCATATAGGCGAAGGCTTGAAGACCAACAAACTCTTCGAGGAGGGGCGGAGTCCGGACTTTCGCTGCAGCCGCGATGTGAAGATGCGAGAAAGCTGGGAGCGGACATTTAGCCAATCGTCACTCAGGCGCTGGCCAGATCGACATGATGGGCGGAAAGCGGTCGTTCGCTGCTCGAGCGATATCGAGTTCAAAGCTTGTTGAAAGCTGACGTTAGACTGCAGGGGCGAGAGAGTCTCATGAAAGAATCTATGTTGTTGTATGTCAATCACAATATATAGTGCCCATGCAGCAGTAACTTCGAGCATTTAGCGTAATTTGATATGCGACTTGACCCCGTCCGACCCAGTAGAGCCGGAGACCAATTTCACTACCTTTGGGCCGCCAGACGCAGTCTGCGTCTTCTGATGCCTGCGTCGGATTTGGTCGCAATCTCGATCGAAGGTGTTTCAGACTCCGAGACCGGTGAGCTGAGCGAAACGAACGGCGAGGAAGTTATTGATGTAGCTGAGTACTTTGGAAGCGAAGAGCTCTCCAAATGCAACAAAGTCACTTATCTCCAGCTCAAACATTCTACCCTGAATGTAGAGAAGCCCTGGGTTCTAAGTGATCTCAAGAAGACTTTGGTTGGCTTTTTCAAAAGATACCATGCATTCCGGTCGGGCATTGAGGATCAAGAAAATCAGCTGGTAGAGTTTGTGTTTCTCACAAACCGGCCCGTTGCTGACTGGGTTCACACTTTGTTGGAGAGGGTCAAATCAAGAAGACTTCTGCCTAGCGACAACACAAAATGGCAGCAGATCAAACGGTACCTTTCGGCAGACGATGAAGCGGCATACGACTTCCTTGGCCATTTCAGTATTGCCGACACGACGGATGGGTATTGGGAACAGCGAAACATCCTGCACCAAGAATTGACCGGGTATCTTCCTGGTCCAGATCAAGACGGGGCGGACCAACTCCTGCTGTTGGTAACCAAGAAGGCGTTGCCCGAAAGCGCTGGAAATCCTTCCATTAGAAAAGAAGATGTACTTCGTGCTCTGAAGACCGACGAAGAGCGACTTTTTCCTGCGCCATGTCTTATTGAAGATGCAGCTGAACTGCTTCCTCGAGAGCAAGAAGATGAGTTCGTCGATGCTATTTTGAGTGAGCGCCATGATCCAATCATAATTCACGCTGGCGGCGGCGTTGGAAAAACAGCGTTAGCCCGTAGGGTGTCGAACCGGCTGCAAGACGAATGTGAAGTCGTGCTGTACGATTGCTTTGGAAACGGCGGATACCGAAGCACAATCAGTCCCAGACATCGACACGAAGTTGCATGCTGTCAGATAGCCAACGAATTGGCCGCAAGAGGTTTGTGTCACCCACTTATCCCATCAAACCTCGCAAATGCGGCGGATTACTTAAGAGCCTTCAATCGTCGCCTGACTCAGGCAATGGAAGTACTGGCCGTCGAAAATGCACACGCCAAAATCGTCATTATAGTCGACGCTGCTGACAATGCTCAGATGGCAGCACAAGAGTGTGATGAACGAACGAGTTTTCCTCGTGATCTATTGAGGCAGAGCCTACCCAAGGGCGTTGTTTTGGTATGCTTGAGCCGATCGCACCGCGTCGCCGAATATCTCGCTCCGCCTCTGGACTGTAAAACCCTTGAACTAGCGTCTTTCTCACAGGCGGAGACAAAACAGTTTCTCCACAAGACCTACCCGAAAGCGTCCGGGCATGATTTGCTAGAGTTTCACCGGCTGACTTCCCAAAACCCAAGGGTTCAGGCAACAGCTCTTGAAACAACTTCGTCTCTCAGTGAAGCCTTGGAGGCATTGGGTCCCACAGCAACTACCGTCGAAGATACTATCCGCCAGTTGTTCGCTCGATCAATTGAAGCATTGAGAGATCAATCGCCCAACGCAGAATCGGCTCAGATTCAGTTGTTTTGCGAGGCGTTGGCAGCGCTCAGGCCGTTTGTTCCAATCAAAGTTCTATCGCTCGCTTCGGGCCTGCCAGAAGAAGCAATCAAGAGCTTCGTCGTGGACATCGGTCGCCCTCTACAGATCCGGTCCGATGCTGTTCAGTTCATAGATGAACCTTCCGAGACTTGGTTTCGAGAGACCTACAAACCGAGCCGCAGTGAAATGTCAGATTTTGTCGACAAGGTCATGCCACTTGCGACGAGCAGCAGCTACGTAGCATCAGCTTTACCGCAACTCCTGCTTGAAGCCGGTAGATACAACGACTTAGTGGAGATGGTCTTATCAGAGGCCGCGCTTCCTCAAGGCACTCCAGCAGAAATGCGGCAGGCGTCACTCAGCAGACTTCAGTTTGCTCTCAAGGCGGCGCTGAGAGACAAGCGTTTGGCGGATGCAGCGAAGTTGGCATTGAAAGCTGGCATTGAAACGGCAGGGGACGATCGTCAGCAGCAATTGTTTCAAGACAATGTTGATCTAGTGGCGCATTTTCTGTCGGACGATCAAGTGCGTGAAACAGCCGCAAACAACGGATTCTCCACTTCTTGGCATGGAGGTCAGCGCGCCTACGAGGCAGCCTTACTCGCAAACAATGAAAGCACAATCTCAGAAGCAAGAAACACTCTCCGCGTTGCGAAGAGATGGCTGAAAGCATGGGCTGGTCTCGGCCCAAAGGCACGTGAAAAGGAGGAGATGTCGGATAGTGACATCGCTGCACTAGCACTCGCTTCATTGAAGGTCTCTGGAGCCGCCGCCTTCGTAGCGGAGCTTGAGAGTTGGACTCCAAAAAGCGTGGCTTATCGTGCGGGGTTTATTGTTGCCGAGAAGCTAGTCGATCTCGGCTACTACGAACTCCTAGATGAGATCAGCAACGCGGCAAAGGATAACCTTTGTATTCTGCTCGCAATAACCCGAGCGCAGTCGAAGGTACTGCGGTTCCCACCGAAGGACGCCGTGCTACGTGCCTTCAACGGTGTGGCTTCTTCGCCGAAACGTTTGAAAAAATTTGAGAACCAGCATGACTACAGGCAGCCGCTCCTATCGATCGTACGAGATGTAGCACTTGCTGCTGCCCACCACGGCGTCGCCCCCCGTGCAGCTATTGCAGCCATGCTCACGAAATACATTCCTGATCCGTCCAAAACCTACTTCAGCAATTTTTCATCCGAGCCGAAGTCGACCATAATTTCTGCTCAGTGCCTAAGAGCCAAACTAGCTGGCGACAATATCAAGTTGGAAGACTTGGCGAAATCAGAAATTCGAGAAGAGCTGGCTAAGGACCGACAGGTACATAGTAGAGAGGCGCGAGAGTTTCTTGACGAAGTTGGACCAGTGTTTCGGTGGCATATGCTTTGGGCCAGCGTCCAGCTTGGCGAAGCAATCACAGACCAACTCAACGACGAGATAACTCTCTGTATCGAAGACTATAACAAGAACCTAGAATACCGAGATCGCGATCGACGCCACATTGCCGGCGAAGTATCGAGACTCTGGGTGCAGGTCCTCTCTCGGATCGATGATCCTGCTCCCTACATGTCTCGGTTCATCGAGTGGAAAAACGGCTTAAAGCGTCAGTTGTTCACGCCCGACCTGGGTCTCCTCGCACGTGTCTGTTCGAGTTCGAACCCGCTCAAAGGCTATGCGATAGACTTTGCGGTGGAAGCCGCCGACATCCTCCAGAACGAGCGTATGGAGGCTGAGCAAAAAGTTGAAGGTTTCTGCGAAATATCACGCTCTATCTTTGTTCTAAGTCCCGGTGAAGCGAATTGCTATTTTGACCAAGCAGTCGAGGTTGCAGGTAGGATAGGCCAAGAGCACCTAGACTATTGGAAAGCAATCATAGAGCTGTCTGAGCAATCAGCGACGATAGATTCACCCCAAGCCGAGCTAGCATATCGTGTCTCTCGCGGAGCCGAGGTCGCTTATGAGTACGTCGCCCGCGACAAGTACTTTGACTGGGAAGGTACCGTTGAGGCAATCACGATGCTCTGTCCTGCATCGTCGCTCGCAATACTAAGCCGCTGGAGAGATCGAGGTTTTGGGTGGCAGGAGCGAATTCTACCGATCGCTTTGTCGAAGCTGGTTGATATGGGCGAAATCAGCCGCTTGGGGCAACTATCCACGATCGGATTTGATATTCACTCAAGGACACCCGAGTTACTTGAGGCGGCTTTGGCCACCTGTGAAAATGAGTATCTCCGACGGAGGATCTTTGATGAGACCGCAAAATATACATTAGTATCAGGCGCTTCGTCATCTCACCTCAGCAGTTTTGTTCAAATTGGCCAGTCAAATGGCTGGCCGGTTGAACGGTTGAGTTCACATTTGTCCGTGGCAAAGTGCAGGGAAGCAAAATCCGACAACAACAGTGGTTTCGCGGGAATAGGCGGGAGAAACGAAGAAAAGGATTGGAACCAAATCTTCTCCGGAATGCGGTTAGATGATCCGGTTACCGTCCGAGGGTGTTATCAGCGGTTTAGGGACTCTGAACCTCCGTACCATTTATCGAGCTTTTCTGCTCGGTTTTTCGAGCGCACCAGTATCGGGAAAGAGGCCGACGCACTGAAGTCGCTGTTCTTGATGAAGGACATCAGCCTCTATGACGTGCAAGGTATATTGGAGGCGGTTCCTGAGGATTGGAAAAAGCTTCAAAGCGTAAGACGAGCGCTAAGAGAAATCATAGAAGAGGTGTGCCGAACCCACTTTTATGAAATAGCAAAGAGCAGATACTATCAACCTTTGCCCTTTGAATTTATTACTGAAGTGACGGGAATATCAACATCAGAGGTGTTTGCCTTTGTCGTGGACGAAAGTGCGAAGCATCCAGATCTTTTCGGTTCTCAGCGCTTGTTGACCCTTGTGGGGCTGATAGCAAGTCAGATCTCACCGCAAGAAGCACAAGATACCTTGAGCTACGGTTTGGCTCTCTTTGAGAAGGAAATGAACGAAAGTGATGGAGACGGGGAATGGAAGACTGAGCTCTTCCCACCTTCTGATGCGACAACTGGCTTAGCTGGGTACTTATGGTCCAGTTTGGCAGCTCCCGAAGTATCAACCAGATGGCAAGCGGCACACGTCGTTTGCCTATTGGCCAGTTTCGGTGAAACAAAGGTTTTGGGAGCTCTCGGTCGGCTGGCAAATGCCGAACAACCCAACGTTTTCTTTGATTTTTCGTTACCGTTCTACAAACATGCCGCTGAGCAATGGTTGTTGATCGCACTTTGGCGAACGCTCAGTGCTGGCCATGGTATCCCCCAGGAGTTGATAGAGTTCATCATGAACTCCTGTTCGCCAACGGTGACCCACACAATCATACGCGGGGTCGCCTCTCAATGTGCGTTGTTGTTGAACAATAGCGGTACCGTAACGCTTGATGAGAAAGAGGTTGTCAGGTTGCAGCGGATCAATGCATCCGATTTTGCTCCAGTCTCTAAGCAGGACACGGCTACTGAACCAACGAGCCAAAACAAGCTGTTAAGTGAAGATGACCGTTACTACTTTGGTATTGATCTGCCTCAGTATTGGTTCAGCCCTTTGGGGCGGGTTTTTGGAATTTCGCAAAACGAAATCGAACGACGCGTTCTGGGTGTCATTCGGAACAAGTGGTCGTCAGCAGATACCGGTGCTTGGGTTGAAGATCCACGAGGTAAACGGGGCCATTATCGAGACATGATTGCTCATCACTCGCACGGAAGCTATCCGCGAGTTGAGAGCCTAAGCTTCTATCGCGCATATCACGCGATGATGGAGGTCGCTGGTACTCTGATCGATGAAGTTCCGGCACTTGAGAACCCAGATTACTATGATCGACTTGAAGATTGGATTGAACGACATTGGATCACCCGGCCCGATGGCAACTGGTTGGCCGATCGTCGCGATCCAAAGCCTCCTTATTGGCCCGATTGGAAAGACACCGAAGAGACGGATGAATGGCCAACTTCGGTATCGAAGGACGTTCTGCTTAGGCAAATCGAGCATCGAGATTTCATTCCGATTTGGGGCAGCTGGAGGGAAGTCGCCGGAGACAGAGAGCAGTTCGTCCGTATTTCTTCCGCACTTGTTTCGCCGGAGCGGTCAGGATCGCTGGTTCGAGCCCTGCAGACCGCCACAAATCCAATGGATTATCGCATTCCGCCGGCGGATGATGAATTTGAGGTCAATGCGGGTGCGTTCCAGCTCCAAGGTTGGGTGGCCACGGATTCAAGAAGTGAAGGAATTGATGAGTTTGATCCTTGGGCTGGGGTTGTTCATTTTCCAAGCCTTCGTCCGGCGAGTTGGCTTTGCGATGAGTTTGATCTGTCTCCAGATAGTGAATGTCGTGTCTGGCACAACCGCTCTGACCCAGATGGTGTTCAGTTCAGATCGCTGACATGGGGTCGAAAGGAACAAGAACGGGAATTCCGGACCGCAGAGACGGGCTCTCGCCTCGAGATGCAACGAGAAGCACTCTTGGCGTGTTTAGAGCGGCTAGATCGAGAACTAGTTTTTGAAGTTCAAGTTGAACGAGAATTCAGGAGAGACTCCTATCGAAATCGCGAAAGATCGATAGAGACTTACACTCCACCATACACACTCATTCTAACCATGGGCTCCGATGGAACATTCCGAACAACATAAGAGGGTAATTGAGCTTGGGAAAAGGATTGTCCAAGAACTGGAACTCGATAGGAGCTGCGATACACTAGGTCGCTGGATGGCTCATCATTTGGCCCAGCTTATTGCGGAAGCTGAGCAAGGACCTGAAGACGACGCGAGCGCGGCACAGCAGGAATGTAGGGCAGCAATCTTTGAGCTATGGGAGCACATACTCTCTGTTCCAACTGCGACCAGACCGTTTCGCGACCTGGAACCTATCGTTGAGACGATTAGAGCCCTGGACCCCGACGAACGCAGTTACTTCTATCAGACCCGCGCTCAGGAAGTCGCCGATAACTCAGATTTGCCTGTGGCGGCCAAGGATTGGCTAAAGTTATCCAGGGGGATCGATTATAGCGCAAGGCTCCTAATCCAGATGTGCTTCGACCGCGTCGCCAATGAGACTTCTGGAAAACTTAAAGAATGGATCGAACTCGCGTCTGATGCAGGGGCACGCGACCTACCAATCGTAAGAGTGATTCATCAACTCGAAGGTCAGCGCTCTAGCAGTGAGCGAAGTGTGGAGGAGGAAAGAGAAAAGCTTCGAGAACGCCTCGAGCGCCTACACAGCATGGTTCGGCTATCTGAGTTGCTCGCACGCGACATTCAGCATCAGCTTGATGAACTGAACGATAGTTAAGCCGCTTTCTGTTGGGGGCTATCCTAACCAATCTGCCCCGCCCGCTACACCGGCCTTTTGCGCTCGTGGCGAACGTCAGTTCTGGTGGGCCGCACCGCAGGACCTGCTTGAGTTAGCGAACGGCAGGTTTGGGCCGCCTGGTTGATATCACGATACAATCCTGAGAGGCTACGCTGACCGGTCTGGAAGAATTGATAAATGCTAAAAGAATTTGATGATGCGATGCGTTCCGCTGCTGAACTTGTGGCAAACGTTGATAGAGATGTCAGAAAAAAGCTTGTTAGAGTAGCTGGCCGGGAAGAACGCTACTCAGAAAAATTTGTCACCCTTTTGGATGAGCGACTGGACGGTTTCGCGGACGGCGGCCTATCGTGGAATGTAGCGACCCATGTAAGCGACAAACAGTCGGGACAAGAGACTGCAACAGGTGCCGACTTGTTTGTCAGTGTAACGATGGATTTCAGAGGCTTGTATGTACAGAAGGGATTTCAAGCACAGGCCAAGATCAATAAAAACAAGAAGTTTGGCCTGACCGTCGACTCTAAACCACGTCTGCTTGGGCAGTGTGAGACAATGCTATCGAATAGCGATAGTTCTTTTGTTTTTGCTTACGGAGAAAAGGATACAAAAATCCTAAGCGCCCGCAGCGTTTTAGAGGCCGGCGATAACTCGCTGACGACTCTAAAAACCCAGCGTACAGATGATTTCTACTATGATTTCTTCATTTGTCGCACAGGAGATCGAAACCTCTATGCCGAGAACGAGGCGGACCTTCAGTCACTGGTTGACGAGATCCACTATGGTTCGGCTGCACTAATTTCTGTCTCCGACGCAGAAACTGCTCCCCGCATTCGACGCCGGACGCGGAAACGGAGATCTTAGTGATTGAATGTCAGCTTTGCGGGGTGCACGCGCAGAATTCGGGGCCCTGTTCAAGGTCGACTCTGGGCCGGACCCGTTGCGGTCAAGTATAACCGCGAGTCGCTCGCGGTCAGCACAAGATGAGTAAAGGTCACCCCGCCCGGTGATCCCGGGCGGGGCGGTCTGCTATCAGTCGCCGTTGCGGCGGGTGTTGGGGCGTGACCAGATGAGGCTGAAGGTCTCTTCGCCGCCTTCGATCACCGTATCGTCGAAGAGGTTTGCATAGATCGGCTGGGTGAAGCTCGGGTCGTCGAGCTTGAGGCTCAGGTAGTCGCGGCCCTCGGTCGAGCGCTTGGACCATGCGGCGCCGATCTCAGCACGGCCCACGAAGACGCGGTGGGAGGGGGCGTTGTCGTTCGGGGTGCTGTCCTCGGGGACGATGCGGACGGCTTTCGCCTGAACGCTCAGGGTGACGATTTCGCCGACGTATTCGCTGCCGGTCTTCTTGAAGGTTCCGATGGTGGCCATGTCATATCTCCTTTTGGCTTGTCCGAGCCCGCGCCCTTCGCGGCCTCGATGGCGATCGTCAGGACCGGGACGATCCGCCGACGCAGCCCCTGTGGCCCGCAGCGCCAGCGGAGGACGGCAAGGCGGGTCTTTCTTGCTCCGCGAGGAATGGCGGACCCGATACTTTTCGGGGGCGCCAGGGGAAGAAAGTCCGGACCGGCCGTTGCGGCCAAGGCGGTCGAGGCGTCAGCCGATCCCGGTCAGATCAGCCGCTGAGAGGCCCGCAAGGGACGCGTGGCGTCATGCCATGGAAGAGGGGATGACAGGCTACCTTTGGACCGCGCAAGACCCCGGCAGTATGCATCGTTCAAAGACAGGTTCTGGCGTGCAGGCGGAAACGGTGCATGTCCCGGACGTGCCTCGCTACTCCGGGATTGCCCCCTCTCGCCGTGTCTGCGTTTGTCTGCCGTAATTTTCGGTCTGCCGTTGTTGCAAGTGCATGCGCGACCGGGGCCATGCGCCACAACGTGGGTCTCAGTGGTCTGGCTTTGCTCAGCCGGTCCTGCCCAACCGCAACGCTGCAGTGACGGCGAGGATCGAGACCTTTTGCAGCAATCGGTTGCGGCGCATTCTGACGATGTGGCGGACGGCAAGCACCCGCGCAAGCTTCACAGGGCGTTCAGTGTTCGTTGAAAGACCTGTGCGGATGCGGGTCGGACACGGCGTTGACCTCGGACCAGCCCGATACACGCGCCCATGCGGTCCCACCCACGACCAGTGCGCCCAGCCAAGACAGGAAGGTGATGGTCACAGCGCCCGCGCTGCCGAACTCGGCAAGACCCTTTGCCGCATGAAACCCGGCGATCCCGGCGGGGACCGCGTAGATCAGACCGATGGCGAGTTTGAGCGGGACCCAACGGATGCGGTCAAAGGCGAATTCTCCGAGAGCCGCGATGAATCCGCCGATGAAGAGGCCCGCAATGATCGACAGGAAGACGCCTTGGCCCGTTTCAAACAGATACATGCCGGACGTCAGTCCGATCGCGAAGGGCAGGGCGTAGACGGCCAGGTTGAACAGGATCCAGCAGAGGGCACCGAGGCCGAACAGCGTGAAGAGGGTGGAGAAAAACATGAGGCACTCCTTTCGAGAACAAGGATCGCGCCGCCACCTCCTCCATTGGCACGGGCAGATCATAGCAGAAAACGGCCCGCCCCGGGAGAGTCCGGGGCGGGCGTCGGCGGAAATCCGGTCATGCCGGTGGGGCGGCTTTCGGCCGGAAGTCGAAGAGGGGAATGCCCATCGCGCGGGCCTTGTCGGCGAGATTTTCGGTGATACCCGAGCCCAGGAAGACGATGAGCCCGATGGGCAGGGTGTCGAGCAACTGGTCGTTGCGCTTGAAGGGGGCCGATTTGCCGTGCCGCGTCCAGTCGGGCTTGAAGACGATCTGTGTCACGCTGCGGTTGTCGGCCCAGGCTGCAGCGATGCGTTCGGCCCCGCGTGGCGCGCCGCCGTGCAACAGGACCATGTCGGCGTGTTTCGCATGGACGCGGTCGAGAGCCGCCCAGATGGCCGCATGATCGTTGCAGTCCAGCCCGCCGGTGAAGGCGATTTTTGTGCCTTGGGGGAGCAGCGGTTCCAGATCGGCCCTGCGTTTTGCGGTCAAGTGATCGCGGCTGTCGATCAAAGAGGCGGTTAAGGTACGCCGGTTCACGTGGCTGCCCGTGCGCGGGTGCCAGGTTTGGCCGAGATGGGTTTCGAACAACTCGGCAGCGAGATCGCGGATGGCCTCAAAGGCATTGCGCCGCTCGATGAGCGTGATGCCCTCCGCGATCAGGGTTTCCAGTTCGACGGACCGGACCTCGGATCCGTCCTGTTCGCGCTGTGCGCGTTTTTGTGCCTGCTCGTTGCTGTCGAGATCCTGGCCTGTCCGCGTCGCCATGCGGTGAAACAGGTTCGTGGTGGACCAGAGCAGATCTTCGAGGTCGGGTTCCAGCCGCGTGTCGGACAGGGTCGAAACGAGCGCGTCGAAGATGTCGGCGACGGCGTTGAGAATGGCGTCAGGCTCCGGCAAGGGGCGGGGATCGGGCTCGTCGGTGAAGGGGCGCCAGCCGTAGAGCTGCAGTTCCTCGAGCACGACGGCGGTGGAAGATCGGGTTTGAAGATGTGTGTCGGTCATGATGTCGTCTCCGGTTGTCGAAGACCGCGCCTCTCGCGGCCTTCCCGGGCAACGGAAAAGCGGGGGCGGGACGGGTCTGCATTCTCAGGGGTCCCCGTCGCGCCCGCGCGATGGGGTGGAACCGAAGCGCAGCGGAGGACGGCCATGGCCGTTGCGGGCCCGTCTGGGCTCTGCTCCGTTTTGCCCGCTCTCGGAAGGCCGGAAGGCGTGGCTCTGATCGCGGAGGCGCTGGCCGGCTGCGCCGATCCCGATCAATCCTCGGCGTGGTCGAGGAAGGTCACGGCATCCTCGGGCGCCAGTTGCGGACGCAGATGCGCACGCAACGCGTCGCGGCCATTGGCCCGCAGATCGTCATTGAAATCGCCGAGACAGGGGGAGAGATGGACGGCGTCGATCCCGGCCCCGATGGCCCGATGCGCCAGTTGGTCCGCGGCGGATAGGCCCGCCGGGTCGGCATCGACGGCGATGTAGAGGCGGCGAAGATCGGCGGGCAGCTGCAGGGCTGCGAGATGGTTGGCGGAAAGAGCCGCCACAACAGGAAGCTTCGGCAGGGCCTGATACAGGGAGAGCATGGTCTCAAGCCCTTCGCCTGCGGCCAGTACGCTGACCGGTTTGCCGATGCGAACACCATGCCCGAGGAGATTGCCCATCGCTTTGCGTGCTGGATTGACCGGGGCCTTGTCCGCAGTAGCAGGATCGAGCCAGGTGCGGTGCAGGCCGGTGAGCCGTCCATCGAGATCAGTCACCTTGGCGAGCAGGGCGGGCCAAGTCTCCGGCGGGTCTGTCAGCGCATGATCCTCGCGCCAGTAGAAGCAGTTCGGGTGAAACCGAAGACTGTCGAGTTGGCCCAGCCCGGTGACGCCGCGCCTTGCGAGATAGCGTTCTGCCAAGGTGCCGGAAATCGGCTGGCCCATGGCCCAGAGCCGCCGCGCCGCCTCAGGTGAGCCACGACTGGCTGGCGGTTTGACGGCGCGGTGCCTGTCTGTCTGCGGCAGGCTGAGAAACCTGCGCGCTTCGTCCAGCGTGTCCCTCAGGGTGGTGATCCCCATGTTCAGGGCGATCAGGTCCAGAAGGTCCCCGTGCTGCCCGGTCGCGGAATCGGTCCATTTTCCAGCCGCACCGGGACCAGAGATCGGACCGGTCAGCCGAACGTAGAGGCTGCGGCCCGGCGTATTCTGCACATCGCCCACGATCCAGTATTGGCCCTGTTTGCGCCCGTTCATGAGGTAGTGACGGCAGACGGCCTCGGCATCCTTGGCCAGGCGGCGGGCGATGTCGGCGGCGGGGCTGTGCATGCTTTCTGCCTCCTGTCGTGGATAGAAAAAGGGGCCCGCCATTTCTGGCGGACCCCGGCTGCCGGAACTCGGGGGGAAGGAGCTCCGACCTGCTCGAAGGTCACTCGGCGGCAGTTCGGGCGAAGGCGTCACCGGCGACGGGATCATCTTCCTCCATCAGGTCGGAGTCTCCGATAGCCGGTTCGCCACCGTCTTCCGCCGATTGCGCTTCGCTGCTGTCGGGATCGTCTTCCGAAGGGTCATCGTCGGAGCGGTCCGCCTCGTCGACCAGCTCGATCTCCGGGGCATCCTCTTCCAGCAGCCGCGGCGTGCGCAAAGGTTCGGGCAGCCAGCCGGTGCCCAAGAGCAGGTCCTCGGCAGCCGTCACCATCTCGGCCTTCTTCAGCCCGGCGATCCGGTCAGCGGCGTCCTCGCCCTTCGCCTCGCGCACGGCTTCGAGGATGCGCGCCTTGGTCACGCGGCCGAGGTAGCTGTCGCCCGTTGCCGTCCAGCCCGCCTTCACCATGTCGAGCCCGACGGTCCCGGCCAGCACATCCGCGTGCGCGATTGCACGCGGTCGGCGCTGGTAGGGATCGTGGACGGCATTCACGCTCATCGCCACGCAATGGGCGAAGAGCGCCTCGCGGCTGCAGCTGTCGAACTCGGTTAGCGCCTCCCAGAGATCCTCCGACGCCTTGGGCAGGTTCCATGCCCAGGTCTCGTGACGCTGGTCGATGGCCTGCGCGTAGGGCGTATCACCGAGGCCCGGCACCTGCGATCCGAAGGCGGCATTGCGCGGTTCGATTTCAATGCAGCTGTCGACGGCGTAGCGATAGAAAAGCCGCAGGACCATCGCGTGCAGCGCCGCGAGGAAGGCGACCTGCGGATCCTGCGCGAGTGCATTGCGCAGAGCCAGGGTGCGATGGGCCGTCAGTTCCATGACGAGGCGATCGGAAAGCGGCTTGAGGCCGTCATCCTCTTCCTCCTCGTCCGTGGTAGACACGACGGTGTCATCGGCGTCCTCGACCGGCGCCGCTTCCGGTGCGACTTCGCCGGTGTCCTCCACCTCCTCGATCGGCTCATCTTCGGGCCGCACATAGCCCCGTTCGACCCTCAGCCGCCCGGAGCTGTCGATGCTGACGAAAGCTCCGGCTAGCGCAAGGTCGCCTGCCTCGAACCGGATCGGACGCGCCTCGAGTGCCTCCATCGCCACCTCGATCTCGCCCAACCGGGCATCGACCTCCTCGGGCAACTCGTCGGCCTCCGCATGCTCGGCCTCGAGCGCTTCGTATTCGGCCTTCAGCGCCTGGTAGCTGGCAGCCTCCTCGTCGCTCATCGGCACCGCCTCGCCATGGACGCGGCGCATCCCGAAGGTGTGGCCATAGGGGAACTCGGTGTCGACCTCGACCCATTTCCAGCCCTCGCTACGCACCGCTTCAGCCTCTTCGGCGAGCTTCTCGCGCACCATGACGTCGAGCAGCGCGGCATCCTGCAGCCAGCCACCGTCGTCCTGCTGGAACAGGTCGCGCAGGATCTCGCCCCCGGCCTCGACGTAGTCGTCAAGTCCGACGAACTGCGCACGCTTGTCCGAGGCCCGCACCGCACCCTCGGTCAGCATGCGGCGGATCTCGTAGGGTTGCCGCGAATAGTGCCGCTGCAACGCCTCCCAGACCTGCTCCTGCCGCGCATGGTCGGGATTGACCGTGAAGGCCATGAGCTGGTCGAGCGTCATCTCCTCCTCGGCATAGGCGTCGAGCAGCGATGGCGCGACCGCGGCGAGCTTCAGCCGCTGCTTGACCACACTGGGCGAGACGAAGAAGGCGGCCGCGATCTCCTCCTCGGTGCGACCCTTCTCGCGCATCGCCTGGAAGGCGCGGAACTGGTCGAGCGGATGCAGGGGTGCGCGCTGGACGTTCTCGGCCAGGCTGTCCTCCTCGGCGAGCCCATCGGTGCGGACGATGCAGGGCACGAGCGCGGTCTTGTTCATGCGCTTCTGCTTGACGAGCAGTTCGAGCGCCCGGAACCGCCGCCCACCGGCGGGGATCGTGTACATGCCGGTCTCGGCACCATTGTCGTCCAGCACGGGCCGCACGGTGATGGAGCTGAGGAGCGTCCGCCGCGCGATGTCCTCGGCCAGTTCCTCGATCGACACGCCGGCCTTGACGTGACGCACGTTCGATTGGCTGAGCATCAGCTTGTTGAAGGGGATGTCGCGCGAGGCGCTGAGGGTGATCTTCTGTTGCTTGGTCATCGGGATATCTCCGCGACGGGCCAGCCGGGAGCCTCTCTCCCGACCTCCAAACCCGTCACGGAAAACTCGGCACCCCTCTTACTCTGGGGGCACCATTCGGGTCATATGGACTTGCAATGGAATCCATATGACCTTATATCATCAGTCAACCTATTAAGGAGCGCCAACACATGGAAAACCTTGTTCTGGAACGTCCGGCGCCGGATCGGCAGGGTGTCGCTCTCAAGGCCTTCGCGCGGATCGCGGAGGCCTGGTCGCTCACCCTGCGTGAAGCGGCGGCGCTGGCGGACATGTCTGAGTCGACCTGGAAGCGAGCGAAGAAGCCCGATTTTGCGGGGGATTTGACACGGGACCAGATGCTGCGCCTGAGCGCGCTGATCGGCCTCTACAAGTCGCTCGAGCTCTACTTCAACGAGCCGATCTCGCGGGAATGGGTGAAGCTGCCCAACCGGGGTCCTGAGTTCGACGGCGCGCGGCCCGTGGACGCGATGATCGAAGGGGGATTGCCCAAGATCCTGCGCGTGCGCAGCTATGTCGATGCGCTTAGGGGCGGGGTTTGAGGATCACCTCTGTCAATGACCGCGCCCTTGTCCGGCTGATTTCCGAGACCCATCACAAGCCCCCGGTGCTGCGAGGGCTGGTCGACAGCGACGAGGAAGCAGACATCTTGGCCGAGATCGAAGGCGAGACGAGCGCCCGCCTGATCGCCGAGCGCGAGGGAAGCCCCGCACTCGACCGTCGCGAACTGGCCTTCGCGCGGCGGTCTCATGACCTGACCCTCTATGGACAGAGCCATATCAACGCGGCCTTCACGTACACGAGACCCTCGGGCAACCGCTTCAATACTGGTGACCGCGGTGCCTGGTATTGCGCCTGGGAGATGCTGACGAGCGCGCAAGAGGTCGGGTTTCACCGGACCCGCGAACTGGGCTTCATAGGTCGCTACGAGGACGAGGCCCGTTACGTGGAACTGCTGGCGGATTTCATTGGGGACTTCCCCGATCTGCACGGGGAGGCGCATCAGGCGCTCGATCCGGATCCGGAACGCGGTTATCTGGCCGGGCAGCACCTCGCGGCGGATCTGAGATCAGAGGGGCATCGCGGGCTGATCTACCCCTCCGTGCGCCACCCGGGCGGACGGTGCTTTGTCGCCTTCGATCCCGGGATCATCCAGAATGTCCGCCCTGGCGCGAGCTGGAAGCTGGTTTGGCAAGGTGCGCCCGAGTTCACGATCGAGGGGCTATAGCGCCCCTCGAAATCTTTATTCAGTGCGTGAGCTTATCTCTGCAGGGCATTGAATGTATGTTATATTAAACGCAATCATGCTTTCTCCAGCAACGCCTTCGCCTTGCCCTCCATCACCAACCGCGTATCCTGCTGCGGCTTTGACCGGGCCACCGCGGTGATCCCCTGCACGAAGTCGAAGACGCTCTCTGGCGGGCGGCCTTCCTCGGCCAGGACCGTCTCGACGATTCGCCCCGTCTCCGCCTTCGAAAACCCGCGCTTGCGCAGGAAGTCCTGCCGGTCCTCGTCTGAGCGTGCGACGATCTTCTCCCGCGCCGCGCGGATTCCGTCGATGAACGGCGCGGGCGAGGACTCGGCGAAGCGGCTCAGCGCCGGGGCGGCCTCGTGCGCGAAGCGGGAGGCGGCGTATTTCGAGTGCCGGATCGTGATCTCCTGGAAGTCCTCGACGCCCCAGAGGTTGCGGTTCTGGCAGACGGCGCGCAGGTAGAAGCTGGCGATGCCGAGCGTCTTGGCGCCCACCTCGGAATTCCAGCAGTAGAACCCACGGAAATAAAGGTCGGGTGAGCCATCGGGCAGCAGCCCCGCCTCGATGGGGTTGAGGTCATCGACAAGGAACAGGAACACGTCGCGGTCGGAGGCGTAGAGCGTCGTCGTCTCCTTCGTCACGTCCACGCACGGGTTGTAGATGCCGGTCGACCAATCGAGGACGCCCGGCACCTTCCAGCGCGTGTCGCCCGTGCCGTTGCCTGCGATCCGCTGCACGGCGGATACCAGTTCGTGGTCGTAGATGCGCCCGTAGTCGGGGCCGGTCACGGCGCGCAGCTCGGTGCGGCCATTCGCGACCTCCATGGTCTTGATCTGCTCTGCCCGGTGGTTCGTCAGCCCGTATTGCAGGTTGATGCCCGCCAGCGGCGCAGGCAGTTGCCGAAGATAGGCCGCGGGCGCGCCGACGAGGCTCGAGAGCTGACCGAAGGACCAATGCGTCGGCGCGATCGGCTCATCCGCCCCCGGCAGGACCAGCCCCAGCCTCTCCGGGTTGTCGCGATGCGCTTCGACCCGGATCGCCGCGCTCTCCACCGTGCGCGTCCGGCTGCGTTCCGCCCGGCCCTTGACCGAGGCGAAAAGATCGTCGAGCGACAGATACCGCTCGTCATCCGGCCGCGAGAACCACTCGGACGACACCCGGTCGACATTCGTGCCGCGCGACACATCCACCTTGTAACCGCCGCTCATGTCACGCCCGGCATCGATGATTTCGGTATTCATGGGTTTTCTCCCGCGACGGGCGGCCGAAAGCCTCTCTCTCGACCTCCAAACCCGTCACGGGCCGGGACGGCACCCCTCTACCTCTCGGATCACTCGGCTGCGCGGGTCTCGAGCGGGGAAGGGGCGCGCGACGCGGCGAGCCGGTGCAGCGTTTCCGGGCGGATATGCGTGTAGCGGCGCAGCATTTTCCAATCCTTGTGGCCGGTGACCAGTGAGACCTGTTCGATCGCGAATCCGGCCTCGAACAGGCGGCTTGTGCCTTCGTGGCGTAGATCGTGGAAATGCAGGTCCTTCACGCTGACCTCGGTGCAGGCGCGCCGGAAGGCTGTACCGACCGATTTCGAGTTATAGGGAAAGATCCGTCCGTTGGTGTGACCCAGATGCTTGGCCTGTTCAGTGACCAGCGCCCAGGCATCGAAGCCGGTGGCAGCGAAAAGGGGGATCCGCTGGTCGTTGCCGGTCTTGTTGCGTGGGTCTTTTCGGTCGCGGATCATGAGCATTCGGCGGTCGACGTCGAGATCGGTCCATTCGACGCGGCAGATCTCGTCGAGCCGCATGGCTGTGGCCACCGCGAACTTCACGATCCGTGTCATCGGCAGGGTCAGGCGATCGTTGTCATCGAAGCAGCGAAAGAGGCGGTTCAATTCGTCCGTGGTGGGGCGACGATCCCGCTCTGTGCCTTTGCCGATCAGACCGAGACGCTTGAGCGCGACGCGCGCCAGATCGACGGGTTCCGGAGAGATATCGAGCCCGTGCACGGCCGCCGCATGGGTGATGATCATCTTGATCACGCCGATATCGATCCCGAGGGTCACCGGTCCCGCGCCTTGCTCGGCGCGCATCTTGCCGTAGTCGATCAACTTCTGCCGGTCGAGGTGCCCGACCTTCTCCTTGCCCAGATCGCGCTTGAGCGTCGTTAGCGTGGCGGCCTTGCTGCGACGCGGCGGTTTCCCTACCTCGCACATATCGGTTATATGAAGGTCGATGAGGTCGCCAAAGGTCTGGAGGCGGGAAACGGACGACTTGTTCGGCGCCAGCCCCTGATCGACCCGGGTCTCCGCCTGGCGGGCCCAACGATGGGCGTCGTCGCGGCGGAGGAACGTCTCGCTCGCGTAGCGGCCCTTTCGTCTGATCTGGACCCGGTAGGCACCGGAGGGGAGCTTGGTGATGGAGGCCATTTTCGTGTGCGCTGTGTGTGCAATGAGTCGTCGTAGAGGGGCAAATTCGGGGATATTGGGGCGTATTACAGCGTAGCAGCATCCGCCGCCAACAGTTTGAAGATACACAAAAAATGCAAATAAATCAACACGCTAGATTATCCTGTGCCCCTATGATGGACTGGACGGATCGTCACTGCCGGTACCTGCATCGGCTGCTCAGTCGCGAGACCTTGTTGTACACAGAAATGGTGACTGCACCCGCTCTGGTAAGGGGTGGGGCATTGCATTTACTCGACTATACTCCCGAAGAACATCCCGTGGCGCTGCAGCTTGGCGGCTCCGATCCTGAGGAGCTGGCACAGGCGGCGCGGCTTGGAGCAGATGCGGGGTATGATGAGATCAATCTGAATTGCGGCTGCCCCTCGGATCGGGTGCAATCCGGAACCTTTGGTGCGGTCTTGATGAAAGAACCGGGTCGCGTGGCCGAATGCGTTTCAGCGATGCGGACATCGGTGGATGTTGATGTGACGGTCAAGTGCCGGATCGGAGTCGATGATCAGCAGCCGCAAGAGGTTCTGCCGGATTTTCTGACCCAAATCCGCGCGGCAGGATGTATGCGGGTGACGATCCACGCCCGAAAGGCCTGGCTGCAAGGTCTCAGCCCAAAGGAAAACCGGGATATCCCTCCGCTTGATTATGATCTGGTGCATCAGGTGAAGGCCGACTTTCCGGATATGCATATTTCGATCAATGGTGGGATCACCTCGCTGGATCAGGCAGAGGCGCATCTTGAGGCAGGGTTGGATGGCGTGATGATCGGGCGTGCGGCCTATCATCAGCCAACCGATATTCTGGCTCAGGCGGATATGAGGATTTACCGGACCGGCGCGACTGTGGATCCAATTGCCGTTGTTCAGGACATGGTGCCATATGTCGAACGCCACCTTGCCAATGGGGGGCGTTTGCACCAGATCACCCGGCATATGCTTGGCCTGTTTGCTGGCCGCCCGGGGGCCCGGGCGTGGCGGCGGTCCTTGTCCGAAGGGGCGGTGCATGAGGGGGCCGGGCCCGAGGTGATGCTGAGGGCTTTGGACCACGTCGCGCTGTTGGCCGAGGTTTAAAAAGATAACACCGGCGCTGCCGGTTCTTGGGGGGAAGTATGCCCGATACGATGTTGCTGGCGCAGATGCTGGGCCTTTTGCTTGTGATCGGAGCATTTGCGGGCGTTCTGGCCGGGCTTTTGGGGGTAGGGGGCGGCATCGTGTTGGTGCCGGCGTTCTTCTATGCCTTCCAGACACTGGGATATGGCGGGCCGCAGTTGATGCAGCTGTGCCTGGCCACGTCGTTGGCGACGATCATCGTCACCTCTATCCGTTCGGTCCTGGCCCATAACAAAAAGGGTGCTGTGGATTGGGATATCCTGCACGGCTGGGGGCCGGGCATCGCCGTGGGGGCGGTTTTCGGTGTTCTGGTCGCGTCAGCCCTGCGGACCGAGGCGCTGCAGGCGTTGTTTGGGGTGTTGGGCATGGTGATCGGCGCCTATCTGGGGTTGGGAAAATCCGATTGGCGGTTGGGCGATGCGATGCCCAAGGGGATCAAGCGCGCGGCTCTTTCGCCCTCGGTTGGGTTTCTGTCCGTCCTGATGGGGATCGGAGGGGGCAGTTTTGGTGTCCCGCTCATGAGCCTCTACAACACGCCCATCCACAGGGCCGTTGCGACGGCGGCCGGTTTTGGCGTGATCATTGCGGTCCCATCCGTTCTGGGGTTTCTGTTCCTGGGTATCGCGCCCGAACATCGCCCGCCCTTGACCATCGGCGCGGTGAACCTTGTCGCCTTTGGCATCGTTGTGGCGATGACCATGATCACCGCGCCCTGGGGGGTGAAGCTGGCTCACGCGATGGACCCGAAGCCGCTTAAGCGTGTCTTTGCGGTTTTCCTGACGCTGGTGGCGCTGAACATGTTGCGCAAGGCGCTGGGATGGTAGGTGATTTCTGGTCGCGCGGATGGGTGAAGTTCCCTTATGACCCGGTGTTGGCTGACTGGGTCGAACATGCCCTGCCTGCCGCGCAGCAGTCGGTGCGCGACCCCGCCCTTGCAGATTGGCTGGATTGCGAAGGAACTTGGTTTGTTGGCGTTGATGCGCTGCCGAATGATACCGAGGGTCGCGTTGGAAGCTCAGCGCCGCTTGCGGGCAATGCCGTCTCTTTTTTGCAGGATCACTTTGGGCGGCTGCCATTACACCGGGGACAGGTATCGGTCATCCACCCCGGATACCCACGCCCCCGACGGGGTGAAAGCGAGGCTGCCGCGCGGTATCGGCGCAATCGGGATGCCGCCCATGTGGATGGATTGCGCCCCATGGGGCCGGATCGCCGACGCCGGATTGACGAACCTCATGCTTGGATATTGGGCATCCCGCTAACCGAGGCCAGCGATGAGGCCGCGCCATTGGTTGTTTGGGACGAAAGCCACAGGGCGATGGGCGCGGCCTTTCGGGATGCGCTGGCGGACCACGCGGGCGATGTTTTGCACACCGTCGACATCACCGATATCTATCAGGCTACGCGCCGCACGGTGTTTGAAACCTGCCCCCGGATCACTCTGCCTGCCAAACCGGGTGAGGCTTATCTGCTGCACCGCCACTGTCTGCATGGGGTTGCCCCATGGGGTGATGGGGCCTTGGCCGGGCCAGATGGACGGATGATCGCCTATTTCCGCCCCGAATACGCAGGGGGAGTGGCCGAATGGATCGAATCTCCATAACCTCGTGTCATATTTTGGGTGGAGGTTTCGAACCATGATTACGGTTCATACGAATTCAGACGGCGCGTTGATCGAAGTCGAATTGTCAGGTGAAGTTACCAGCGCTGATTATTCCGAAACACTGGTTCCTGCCATAGAAGCTGCCTTGGCCGAGCATGAAGCGGTCAGGTTGCTGGTCATCGTTCAGCCTGAGTTCAAAGGCTATGACCTGGGCGCCGCGTGGTCCGATACCAAGCTGGGGCTCAGCCATTGGCGCGGGTTTGACCGGATCGCCGTTGTTGCCGATCAGGGTTGGGTGCAAACCAGCATCCGGCTGGCCGCCCCAATCCTACCCTGTCCGACGCAGGTGTTCGAGATGGCGGAACTGGAACCTGCACGGCGGTGGATGCGTGAATCTCTGGGGTCGATCCATGTCACCGATCTGGGCGGGCCTTGTGTTCAGATCTGCCTGTTGGGCAACCTGGACCCGGATGAATACAGCAAAGCCGAACAGGCATTGGATGCGGTTCTGCAAGGGCGCGACAGCTTTCGCCTACTGATTGACCTGCGCGAGTTTGACGGCTGGCAGGGACTTTCGGCCCTGGCCGCGCATTTCCGTCTGGCTCGAAATCACATCCGTATGTTGGATCGCGCGGCCATCGTTGGCGATGCAGCGTGGCAGCATATCGCACAACGCGTGGCCAGTCATATCCTGGGGGTTCGCACGCAGTTTTTCCCCTCTACTGAGGTGGAAAACGCCAAATCCTGGCTCGCTGCTGGCTGAGATATGCACAAATTCGATTCGAATGCAGGCATTGGTGTGCTCTTATTGGCGCGCTTGGTGTCGATAGGCGTCATTTGTGACGTAAGGGAATTTGTGGGTATTTGTTTGAAATTTCGACTTTGGGCTCAAAAGCGATCAAAATTCGAGAGTTTTCCCCGTAAAATTGAGGATCGAACTGGCTACCTCGGCGCTGTCGCCGCGGGTTACCACTCACGCCGGAAACGTTCTTGAGCACGACCCCTCTCAGCTCGAACGCTGCCCGCGGCGACATTAATTATTTAATTCACTAAAGGATGCTCGAAATGACGTTCAGGACTGTCTTAAACAATTTCTTTCTCTCACGCGGCGTTGTTCTGTCGCTGCCCGGTGATCTGGCTGAGGATCATGAGGTCACGGCGCCAGATCAACCCAAAACCAGCCAATCCGAGATCGCGGGTCTATTTGCCGAGGAACTGCGTGGCCGCCATCAAATTCACGATGTAGCAAGTACGAAACTGCCAGAGCATCACGACACGGCGAACTGACGGGCTACAACCCGTTCAGACGCGCAGCCCGACCGCCGCGACGTTTCGCAAGACGCGGCTTTCGGTTGGGCAGGTCTTCCATGATTTCCGCGCGCTCTGTGCTGTCCATTTTTGACCAGCGAGAAATCTCGTCAATGGTGCGGTAACAGCCGGTGCAAATCCGCTCAGTAGGGTGGACGACGCAGATTTGGATACAGGGGCTTTCCACCTCGTTTCGTTTCCAAACCATGTTTGTCATTTGCGGTCTCCGACCCGTTACAAAAAGCGCAACCTGTCGAGCGCTCCCTGAAGGATATAACCCGCTGCGACATGATCAATAACCTGTCCGCGACGTTTTCGTGTCGTATCCGCCTCTAACAGTGCCTTTTCTGCCGCAACAGTGCTGAGGCGTTCGTCCCAGAACCCGATGGGGCATTCGGTCAGACGCGACAGGTTGCGGGCAAAGGCGCGGGTCGATTGGCACCTGGGCCCTTCGGTTCCGTCCATGTTTTTAGGCAGGCCCAGAATGATGCCACCGATCTCACGGTCAGCAATCAACTCTAGCAATCGGGCGGAATCGAGTGTGAACTTCTTGCGGCGCACGGTTTCAAGCGGGCTTGCCACGCCGCGCATGCGGTCTGACACGGCGACACCGATTGTTTTTTCGCCAAGGTCCAGACCCATCAGCGCCGTCATCGGCGACAGTGAGGCAGCAAAACCCTCGAACTCATCATGGATCATTGCGCAATTCCCGCCTGTAGCGCTGCGGCCTCGATCAGTTGCAGGGCGGCGGAGTTGCCGGCAAACAGGCGCACGGCTTCGTCGCGGATATCAATGGCGCGCTGGGCTTGCCCCAAAACGCCTAGGGCCGCGATCAGGCGCGCCCATTCCTCGGGGGTGCCGCCTTCGGTCGCCAGACGATCTGCCAGTTGGCTCACCATGCCCTGGATCATCTCTTGTCGCTCCTCAGATGTCAGTTCCTCTGCGGCTGCGACGTCTTCCTGGCCTGGACCAGGTTGTCCGGCTGCCGGGCCAATTTCCGGGGCATTAAACACACCGGCGCGCCAGGCAAGATCATCCAGTTGAGACCGGATCGCCCCGGCCCAGGGGGCACCAGCGGGGGCATCGCGCAAGGTTTCAAGCCAGAGGCGGTAAGCGATGTCTGGTCGACCGACCTGCGCCAGCATTTGACCCCAATAGTACCGTGCAGGGCCATGGTGCGGATCTCGGTCCAAAGCTTGGGTCAAGGCCTGCTCGGCCTCGGGCGAGACATAGCCATTGGCCGCCAGGATCATCATCTCGGCAAGATCCGCATGAGCGTCGGCTGTTGCCGCGTCGCCCGACAATGCTATCACACGCTCTTGCGCTGTGTACCCAGCGCGAAAATTGCCTGCGTTGGTTTCATGTTGCGCCAGAAGCATTTGCCCTTGCAGATCATCCGGGCGCGCTGCAACAGTTTCGCGCAACTGACCGAGAAGACGGGTATAACTTTCATCCAGTTGCCTGGGCGGCGGCGCGGGGGTCAGTTCTTCTGCCACCGCTTGCGAGGGCCGGTTTTCACGGACATCTTTCGCCAGTTCGATCCGAGCTTGAAGCGGCATATCCGGCAGACCCACGGCGCCCAGACGCTGGTACATTAATGCCGCACCGCCGACCAGTACCAGTGTCAGTCCACCGATCACCGCCGCAGAAACCACCCGTGACGGTCCTGTCTGAGAGGCCTTGCTGTTCATCTGCGCATCTGCCGCCAGAATACGGCGCGAGATTTCTGTGCGTACCCGCTCGGCATCCGCCTCGCCGATCACGCCGCGCGCCAAGTCACGGTCAACGCCGGCCAGCTGCTCTCGATAGACCCGCAGGTCATAGGCGGCGGCGGGCTCGGCATCGCGGCGACCGCGCAGCAAGCTGTAGCTTAGGAAGGCTGCGATCAGCAGCGCGATGGACAGTATCAGAACCCAGAACGTCATGGCCCCTCCGCAGTGGTTGCTCTGACTTAGACCCGCTGGTCGCTTGACAAAAGGGACAAATGGCCGCGAATGGACGACATGTCGCAATAGTGCGATATTGTGGCGTTGTATGGCAGAGATATTTTGCGGCTTCACGGCATATCTGCGCCCAATCACCGAACCGGATGGATTCGCTTATGAAACACTATTCAGCCTTTGCTGTTGCGCGCGAAGCGTTGCGCTATCACACAGGATGGGAACGCGCGTGGCGGTCTCCTGAACCCAAGAAACGTTATGACGTGATCATTGTCGGTGCGGGCGGGCATGGTCTGGCGACGGCCTACTATCTTGGCAAGAACTATGGCATCCAGAACGTGGCGATCATCGAAAAGGGCTGGCTGGGCGGTGGCAATACCGGTCGGAACACGACCATCATCCGGTCGAACTATCTGCAGGACCCATCGGCCGCTTTGTATGAAAAGGCCCGCAGGCTCTATGAGGATCTGAGCCAGGACCTGAACTACAACGTCATGTTCAGCCCGCGTGGCGTGATGATGTTGGCCCAGACCCAGCACGAAATTCGCGGCTACCAGCGCACGGCGCATGCGAACGCCCTGCAAGGGGTGAAAACCGAATGGATCGGGCCTGAGCGGGTCAAGCAGCTGGTGCCGATCATCAATATCGACGGCCCGCGCTATCCGGTTTTGGGCGCGCTCTGGCAGGAACGCGGCGGTACCGCGCGCCACGATGCGGTGGCCTGGGGCTATGCGCGTGCGTGTTCGGCCATGGGCATGGACATCATCCAGAAATGCGAGGTCACCGGGGTTCGGTCAGAAAACGGCCGCGTCGTTGGTGTCGACACCACCAAGGGTGCGATCGACTGCGACAAACTGGGTATCGTGGTTGCTGGCCATTCCGGGCAACTGGCCGATATGGCGGGCTTCCGTCTACCGTTGGAGGCCGTGGCGCTACAGGCGCTGGTGTCCGAGCCGATCAAACCCTGCATGGATGTGGTCGTGATGGCCAACACTGTGCATGGCTATATGAGCCAGTCCGACAAGGGTGAGATGGTGATCGGCGGCGGCACTGACGGGTTCAACAACTACACCCAACGCGGCAGCTTCCACCACATTGAGGAAACGGTGCGCGCGCTGATCGAAACCTTCCCGATGATCTCGCGCTTGAAAATGCTGCGTCAGTGGGGCGGTATCGTGGACATGACCGGCGACCGCTCGCCCATCCTGTCGACCACGCCGCTGGGCAACTGCTTTATCAACTGCGGCTGGGGCACTGGTGGTTTTAAGGCCATTCCGGGTTCAGGCTGGGGTATGGCACAGCTCATGGCCACCGGCCATTCACCGCTGACCGAAGCCTTCACGATGGAGCGTTTCAAAGAGGGCCGCTTTATCGACGAAAGCGTCGCCGCCGGGGTGGCGCACTGATGTCAGTCTTCAAAACCTGCTTCGTGGGCGCTACCCGAGCATTTTGGTGCTGTGGATATCGGTTTGATAGCTTTCTTTTCCTCAGATCGGAAAACAAGGAAGGCGATCATTCCAAAAAAGATGAATGTGCCCAATACGGTCAAAACGATTGTCAAAATACCCATGTATTGAAGTTGGGTGCGTGGGTTGGAAATTGCAAGTTAGGAGTGGCAAGATGCTGACACTCAAATGCCCGTTCACTGGCGCGATGCTGGATGAGACCGAACTCCATTGTGGCGGTGAAGCGCATCGTAAGCGTTTCGGCCCGGGTTCCTCGGATGAGGATTTTGAAAGCTACATGTTCACCCGCGAAAACGCGCGCGGTGTGCATTTCGAACTTTGGCTGCATGCCTATGGCATTGGCAAATGGTTCATTGCGGCCCGCGATACGGAAACGCTTGAGGTCTACGGAACCTATCCGGCCCAGACCACTGAGCCACCGCAAGAAATCAAAGACGCCATCTCAGCCAAACGTCCCGGCTGGTCGTGGAGAGAGTTCTCCTGATGCTTCACCTGTTCAAAAATACTCCCGCCGGAGGCTCCGACGTCTCCACCCGCGAAAGGTCCGCACCATGAGCACCCGTCTCGCAAAACAAGGCCGGCTGATTGACCGGTCGAAAAAGGTTACCTTTTCTTTTAACGGCACCTCGATGCAGGGTTTTGAGGGCGATACGCTGGCCTCCGCCCTGCTGGCCAATGACCAGATGATGGTGGGCCGGTCGTTCAAATATCACCGCCCGCGCGGCATGGTCGCCAGCGGTGCGGAGGAACCGAACGCGCTGGTCGGGTTGGGGCAGGGCAACCGTTTCGAACCGAACCAGCGTGCCACCACGACCGAGCTGTTCAATGGGCTGACCGCGATCTCGCAGAACCACTGGCCGAACCTGGAATTTGATATCGGTGCGGTGAACACCGCTCTGGCGCGGTTCCTGCCTGCCGGGTTCTATTATAAGACGTTCATCCACCCGAAACCGTTCTGGAAACACGTTTACGAACCGTTCATTCGCCAATCCGCCGGTCTGGGCAAAGCGCCTGACAAGGACAGCCGCGATGCGGATACGTACGAGCATTTCTACGCCTTCACCGATGTGCTGGTGATCGGCGGTGGCGTGGCAGGCCTGCAAGCGGCCAAGGTGGCGGCTGCGTCTGGTGCCAAGGTCATGCTGATCGAGCAGACCATGCATTGGGGTGGTCGTGCTCCGGTTGATGGCGGTTCGATCAATGGTGAGCCTGTGGATAAGTTCGTGGAACAATTGGTTTCCGAGCTTGAAACGATGGACAATGTTACCATGCGCACCCGCTGCATGGGCGCGGGGGTTTACGACCATGGTTATGTGCTGGGTTATGAACGTCTGACTGACCACAAACCTGGCACCCAGGGCCCGCGTCATCGCCTGTGGCGCATCCGTGCCAAGCAGGTCGTGACTGCTACGGGTGCGATTGAACGCCCCTTGTCTTTTGCGGGCAACGACGTTCCGGGTGTGATGCTGGCCTCGGCCATGCGTGATTACGTTGTGAACTGGGGCGTGACCCCTGGCCAGCGCGTGATCGTGGCCACCAACAATGACGACGCCTACCGTACCGCGATTATCCTGAAACAGGCGGGTGTCGACGTGTTGCGCGTGGTCGATGCCCGCGCCGCGGCGGGTCCGCTGGCCGAAGAAGCGCGCCAGTTGGGCATCCGTGTCGATCCGGGTAAAGCCATCGCCAAAGTCAAAGGCGGCAAGCGCGTCAAGAAGGTTGCCATCTGCAATCAGGAAGGCATTGGCGGCGCGCGTGAAGAGGTCGAGGCCGATGCGGTGGCGATGTCCGGTGGCTGGTCCCCGGTTGTGCACATGTGGTCGCATTGCGGTGGTAAGCTGATTTGGGATGATGCAAATGCCCATTTCCGTCCCGATCCCTCCCGGCCCCCGCTGGGTGCGGACGGCGAAGGTTTTGTTCTGGCGGCAGGCAGCTCGAACGGGCCGCTTGCGCTGGGTGACGTTCTGACTGACGCGGATGCGGCAGGCAAGGCTGCGGCGAAAGCGGCCGGGCACAAACCCAAACGCACCAAGGCCCCTGAGGGTGAAACCACCGCTGAGGCACCGATGGAACCCGTCTGGCTGATGCCTGCCAATGCGGAAATCCAACTGCGCGCCAAATCCTGGCTGGACTTCCAGAACGACGTGAAGGTCTCGGACGTTCAACTGGCCGCGCGAGAAGGGTACGAAAGCGTTGAACATACCAAGCGGTACACCACGCTGGGCATGGCGACCGATCAGGGTAAGCTGAGCAATATCAATGGCCTGGCGATCCTTGCTGATGCGCTGGACTCCGAGATTTCGAAGGTCGGCACCACCACTTTCCGTCCACCCTATACACCGATCTCGCTGGCCTCGATCGGGGGCGAAGCGCGCGGCGAAATCTTCCAGCCGATCCGCCAAACCCCGATGCACAACTGGCATGACAAGAACGGCGCCGATTGGGAGCCGGTCGGCCACTGGCGCCGCACCTATGCCTACGTCCGTCCCGGTGAATCCGTGCATGACGCGGTGAACCGTGAGGTGAAGAACACGCGCGAAAACCTCGGCCTGCTGGATGCATCGACATTGGGCAAGCTGATCATCAAGGGCGCCGATGCGGGCAAGTTCCTGGACATGATGTACACCAACATGATGTCCACGCTGAAGATCGGTAAATGTCGCTATGGCTTGATGTGTTCCGAGAACGGCTTCCTGATCGACGATGGCGTTGTGGCCCGGATCGATGAGGATACTTGGCTGTGCCACACCACCACCGGAGGAGCCGAGCGTATCCATGGTCACATGGAAGAATGGCTGCAGACCGAGTGGTGGGACTGGAAAGTCTATGTCGCCAACGTGACTGAGCAATATGCGCAGGTCGCCGTGGTCGGCCCCAACGCCCGTAAGGTGCTTGAGAAACTGGGTGGCTTGGACGTCAGCAAAGAGGCCCTGCCGTTCATGGAATGGCGCGATGGCAAGATCGGTGACTTCGATTGCCGCGCTTATCGCATCTCATTCTCGGGTGAGCTGTCCTATGAAATCGCTGTCCCTGCCAGCCAGGGTCAGGCCTTCTGGGATGCGCTGATAGAGGCTGGCAAGGAATTCGGCGTGATGCCTTATGGCACCGAATGTCTACACATCCTGAGGGCCGAGAAGGGCTTTATCATGATCGGGGATGAGACCGACGGCACCGTGATCCCTCAGGATCTTGGGCTGAATTGGGCTCTGTCCAAGAAGAAAGAAGACTATCTGGGCAAACGCGCTCATTCGCGCAGCCACATGGCCGACCCGGACCGCTGGAAACTGGTCGGGCTGGAGACTGTGGATGGTTCCGTCATCCCAGATGGCGCCTATGCGGTGGGCGAGGGCGTTAATGCCAACGGTCAGCGCAACATGATCGGGCGCGTGACCTCGACCTATTACTCGGCCAATCTTGGCAAGGGCATCGCCATGGGCCTGATCAAGCATGGGCCCGACCGGATGGGCGAGATTGTCGAGTTCCCGGGAACGGACGGCAAAACCTACAAAGCCAAGATCGTGGACCCGATCTTCTATGACAAAGACGGGGAGAAGCAGAATGTCTGAACCCATCAGCGCACTGAACCACGTAAGCTATCAGGGCATCGCCAAGGTCGAAGAATGCGGTCTGCAGGGCATGATCACCCTGCGTGGCAACCAATCCGACAAGGTGCTGGCCAAGGCGATCAAAGACGCCACCGGTCAGAAAGTGCCCGGCCAGCATGAGGCATTGGTCAGCGGTGATACCGGCGTCTGCTGGATGTCCCCGGACGAATTGCTGGTGCTGGTCCCATATGCTGAGGTCGAGGCCAAACTGGCCGCCATGACCAACGCTTTGGGCGGAACGCATGCCTTGGCTGTCAACGTCTCGGATGCCCGCGCGGTGTTTCGCGTATCCGGTGCAACCGCGCGCGAGGTGATGGGCAAGGTCGCTCCGGTCGATTTCTCGGGCGACGCCTTCCAACCCGGCCAAATCCGCCGCTCGCGTCTGGCACAGGTGGCAGGAGCATTCTGGATGGATGACACCGAAAGCTTCCGCGTGGTCTGCTTCCGCTCGGCCGCTGACTACGTGTTCAAACTGCTCAAGGTTGCAGCACAGCCCGGCAGTGAGGTCGGCGTTTATTGACCAACCCGCAGATCTGAAGTTTTGATCCATGGCCGCCTTGTCCCGGACAGGTGGCCATGGTTTTTTGTTCTTATGCAAAGCGAATTGAGTGTGAGGTGCGCAACAGATTTTGTCGCGACTGCCTCCACGAGATTTCTCCTATTGCGGGTGTCAGCAGACTAGGGTAGCGATCTCTAAAAGGCTAAAATACAAGAACTTTGTTGTGAAATTCTTTAGACTATTCGTAAGCGGCTTAATCGCCATTTCAACTATACCTAACGTGACTATCGCCGAGACCTATTCCGAGACATTTGAATGTGTTTTTGGAAAAGGCTTGGCAAATCGGCCAACTCCGACACGTGTTGTTTTTTCAACTGATGCACGAAGGCAATCAGCTCTTCTACATGAAGTCGAAATGCGGGGTATAGACACGTCGAAACGATCGGCCTCAATCAACAGAAACAGCTTTCGGGTACTTTCGATCAGTTGGCCGGGCGACACCTATACGTTTTCACGAACCGGCAGGCGAACCAGAGGTGGTGACCCTCGCAGGATGGTTCTTGATTTAGGTCGCCAAGAATTTTCGATTTTCCTGGATCGTCAGACGATGAAGGCAATAGCCAGTTCGAAATCGAATGTACAAGCTTCGCATGACGGGAATGCCAATGGCGCGTGTGTTGAAGTGCAGTTTATCAATTAGAATGATGGAGTAAGGTATTGAAAAAGATATTATTTGCACTGGTACTTGGGCTGACCTTACCGGCTATGTCATCCGCTCAAACGTTCAAAGAAACCTATGAATGTAAGTTTGGCCGTGGTCTCGCGAACAAACCTACGCCGGAGTTTCTGGTGTTTTCGGTCGATGAATACGGTCGTTCGGCCTTTATTCACGAGATCTGGATGCCGGATATCGACACGCGACCGGGGCCCGCCAGGGTTAAGCGCGACAGCATACGAAATTTGTCAGTTGCCTGGGTCGGTCAAGACTATGTCTATACCTCGACCGGCAGAAGCTATGCGTCGAACGAGTCGCGCATTGATGCGATCGACCTGCTCACTCAGGAATTCACGGTGTTTCTGGATCGCAGAACGATGAAGGCGACGGCGCAATCCTCTTCGCAAACCGCATATCTGCCGCGCGACGGTTTTGCGCGGGGCAAATGCACACAGGTTCCAACACCATCCAGTTAACGAAACAGGTGCTTAAAATGAAAATGAAACTTCTTGCGATTGGTTTGTCTATGTTCGCCGCTGCGGCTCAAGCCGAAGTTGTGAACTATGAATGTAAGCTTCATAGTATGGAAGCTCGGGGATGGATTCCCCCCGAGGTTTGGCTGAGCGTTGATGCTGCAAACAAGCGTGCTCGGGCTTATGATGGAGCGATCCGCGAGGATAACAGAGCGGCGGGTCGGAACGAGCAGCAGCCCAAAGACACCAAGTTCAAGGTCAATCGTCGCGGTGAGTACCAGATGAATTGGCGGGTCAGCCTGATGGCCAGCGCGGGTGGCCAAGTACGTCTTTCCTACACCGCTATGTTGGACCCGCAGACCAATAAATTTGAGATGGTCGCACGCTTCCCGCAGGCGAATGTGACGAACCGACCCAGTGGTGTCGGTAGTTGCAAAGTGGTGAATACACACTCGTTGTACTGATATGCTGGTCGTTGACGGAGGAGCGTTTTTGGGCGCTCTTCCCGATGATCCGCCGCTGGCGGTTTCTCATCGCACTAAGACGTGAACAGATAAGTCTGGAAACCGTTCAAAGCACTCTCATCTTTCATCGAGTGATCGGACCCAGTGCCCTCTCTCTGGCAGGTATCATAGAAGGACAACAGATCGGCCAGATGCTTCATCCTGTCTGATCTCTCTTCCTCGCTCAGCAATGGCGCATGTGTCGACAGCAGCAACGTCGGGCGGTGCTGTTTGAGCCAGGGTATCAGCGTTGGCAGTACAAAAAACTCTGCCCCTTCAATATCCATTTTGACCAGTGAAACCCTCGACAGGTCACAGGTCGACTGGAATTGCTCCCATGTGATCGTCAGCGCGTCACTCCCATGCGTTTCGTCGTGCAGCAGGGATGTGGTCGAATCTCCGGGTTCGCCAAAAACCGAAGCCATTCGGGCCATGCCGAACCTGTCAGACAGGGCGACCCCGAAGGCCGAGACGTTCCTGATCTGGTTCAGGTCCAGATTCCACGCCAGAAACCGATAGGCCGAAGGGTCCGGTTCAAAGCAAAAGACATGCCGGGCTTTTCGGGCGCCATACAGAACAGTTGGTCCGACCCAGGCGCCGATATCCAGATAGTCACTTTCGGGCGACAGATAGTTGTCTAGAACCGCAAAGGTTTCGGGTTCCCATTTGCCGACTGACGCTTTGCGCCAGAACTTGGAATGATAGGGATCAAGACGAAATGCTTCGCCATTCAGGTTCCCAGCATAGTATCCGCGGGCGCGGTAAAACATTTTTCGCGCCTGTGTCAGCATCGCGGGTCTCCGGGTTTTCTTGTCGCAGCTCTTGACCTGCGGCGCTTGCCAAAGCATTTAACCTTTGGAAACCGCAACATTCATTTCAACAGGGGGCCGACATGGCTTTTGAACTTCCTGATCTTCCTTATGCACATGACGCGCTGGCAGCCAAGGGTATGTCTGCCGAAACACTGGAATTTCACCACGACCTGCACCACAAGGCCTATGTCGACAATGGCAACAAGCTGATCGCCGGCACCGAGTGGGACGGCAAGTCGCTGGAAGAGATCATCGTAGGTACCTACGATGCAAACGCCGTCGCGCAGAACGGTATCTTCAACAACATCAGCCAGCTGTGGAACCACAACCAGTTCTGGGAGATGATGGGCCCCGATGGCAACGCGATGCCGGGTGAGCTGGAAAAAGCACTGGTTGAAAGCTTCGGCTCGGTCGATGAGTTCAAATCGCGGTTCAGCGCCGCGGGTGCCGGTCAGTTCGGTTCTGGCTGGGCGTGGCTGGTCAAGAATGCTGACGGATCGCTGGCCGTGACCAAAACCGAAAACGGCGTGAACCCGCTGTGCTTTGGTCAGACCGCGCTGTTGGGCTGTGACGTGTGGGAGCACAGCTACTACATCGATTTCCGCAACAAGCGTCCGGTTTACCTGTCGAACTTCCTGGACAATCTGGTGAACTGGGAAAACGTCGCATCGCGGATGTGACCCAACGATCCGATAAAGGGTCATCAAGGGCCTGCTGGCGGAGACGTCGGCAGGCCTTTTTGCTGCGAAAAACCGTTCATGAACGAAGTTTCATCCTGAGACGGGATTGAATGCGGCCCTGCAATGCTTACCTAAGGTGAAGCGGTCCGGGAGAGCCGCAAACCACATACCAACAGACAGGCAACGCGTCGGATGCGTCCGGCAACGTGGGAACCAACCCCGCCTGATTGACGAGGGATGCGCCACAAAGAACATCATAACAGGAGATCTCGATGGTCGCACTTTCACAGGGAACTTGGGTCATTGTCGCAGATGGGGAGAAGGCATTGTTCATGGAGAACATCACCGATGCCGAAGATCCCAATCTGGTTGTTGTTTCAGTCGAAGAAACAGACATGCCCGCCGCACCGCCTTCTGACCGGGCAGGGCGGCGCAATGATGGCGGACCCAACCAGAAGTCGGCCTTGAATGATCCATCTTGGAAGGCCCATGCCAAATCTCTGTTTGTGCAGGAACTCGCGACCCTGCTGAACCGCAAAGGGCTGAAGGGTGCCTATAAGCGCCTTGTTCTGGTCGCAAGCCCGCATGTTCTGGGTCTGCTGCGTCGGCGGTTGCACAGCGAGGTACTGGCCAAAGTTGTGGCCGAGGTTGACAAGACTCTGACGAACCACCCGCTCCACAAGGTCGAACAGGTTTTGAGGCAGAGTCTTAAGCCCACACACCGTTTAGCGTAGCCCTGTTTGGGCGGCGCATGCCGCCCAGCCGTGCCGCGTGCGGTTAGATTTGTTCGCGCAAGGCGGCTATTGCCGCATCGGCGCTGTCGACCCAGGTGACAAACGCGGCAAGCGACTGTTCGGCAAAGCCCTGATCTACGACCTGATCCAGCAACGTTTTTAAAGCGTCCCAATATCCATCCACATTCACCACAACAATGGGTTTGTCGTGCAAGCCCAGTTGTCGCCATGTGAGCGCTTCGAACAATTCGTCCAGCGATCCGGGGCCGCCGGGCAAAACTACCACCGCGTCAGCGTTCATGATCATCACTTTCTTACGCTCGTGCATTGTTTCGGTGATCACGAAATGGGTTAGGTCGGTTTTGCCGACCTCGCGTTGAACCAGATGCACGGGTATGACGCCAAAAGTTTCTCCGCCTGCGGTTTGGGTTGCGCGCGCAACCTCTCCCATCAGGCCGACATCACCGGCGCCATAGACCAGGCGCCAGCCCTCTTCGGCCAGCAGAGTTCCAAGCGATCGGGCCGCGTTGGCATAGGCTTTGTTAGCGCCATCGCGTGACCCGCAATACACACAGACAGACTTCTGAAACATGAATTTGGCGCTCCGGGGTTGTGTCAGAGGTTTTGACCCGTGATAGCGGGATTGATAAATTGGCTCAACTGCCCGCCTGAACACATTCAGAAACCATGTGTTTATGCTGCGGGGTGAAAGGAAAACAATGGACGCCAAGTCGGGAAACGGAAGTTCGGGCAATTTCATTTGGGGGGTGGTTGTCGCAATAGTCGCGCTGTTGGGCTTAGGTGGGGCATACCTGTCCGGCACCTTTAGCCGCGCGCCGGAACAAGCGGATGTGCCTCAGGAACAAGCGGCAGATACCCCTGCGCCAGAAGCGGCAGAGCCGAACACCGAGACGGCAGAGACAGACACCCCTGCCGAACCAGACGACTCGACAGAGGTCGCGGCTGACACCGAGGCAGACAACTCCGTCGCAGATACACAGCAATTGGCCGCACCTGTCCTGGATCAGATCTTTGTTGAGAAAGATGGCAATGCGTTGCTGTCGGGTGAGGCCGAGCCCGGGAGTGAGATTCGGGTTTTGCTGGATGGTGAAGCTGTGCACAGCTTTACGGTCGACAATACCGGTCAGTTTGCCGAATTTGTTTCGATCCCGTTCAGTGAGGCCGCGCGGGGATTGGTGTTGGAAACGTCGGATGGAGAAACCACGGCACAATCCGACGACTACTTGATTGCGGCCCTGCCGAAACCTGTTGAAGAAGAGCAGGTCGCCAGCGCCGATCCTGCGGTAACACCCGAGGACAACGAGGCTGACACTCCGGACTCGTCTGACGCCTCTGACACCACAGACGCCGGGGAACAGCCCCAACAGTCTGCGGTTGCTGAGGCTGCGGCCGAAAGCACGTCACCGGCTGAAACCACATCAGATGATCAGCAAGTGGCCGTGTTGCGCTCGGGCGAGGAAGGGGTTGAACTGGTTCAATCTCCTTCGACGGAACCGACAGCGCCAGAGCAGGTGGAACTGGATACGATCGGTTATTCCGATACGGGTGATGTTCAGCTGACAGGCCGGGTCACCGACGGCTCCGCCGTGCGTCTTTACCTGAACAACCGTCTTGTTGCGGATGTCGCACCAGAGGCAGGTGGCAATTGGCGGGGTGAGTTGCAGGGGATTGAACCTGGTGTCTACACCTTGCGCGTGGATGAGGTCGCCACCGATGGTACCGTTGTCAGCCGCCTTGAGACTCCGTTCAAGCGCGAGCCTGTCGAAGTTCTGCAAGCGGCAGACGCTGCGACAACCGCGGACGCCGCCGCTGAAACACCCCCTATCCGTCAGGTTACTGTGCAAAAAGGGGATACCTTGTGGGCGATTTCGCGTGAACGTTTTGGCGATGGCGTCCTGTATGTGCGCCTGTTCGATGCCAACCGCGATTTGATCCGTGATCCTGATCTCATCTATCCGGGGCAGATTTTTACGATCCCCGAATAAAAAACGTCTGGCCCTTTTGGGGCCAGACGATATCTCTGACCGCAGATAAGGCACGTGATGAGACGGACGTCCCCTATGACTTCTGACGAAATGGCCGAGATCGACGAACGCCGCTCGGGCTGGCGGACGGTCCGGAAGGTCACGCCCTATTTGTGGCCCGAGGATGAGCCTTGGGTGAAACGCCGGGTTGTGATTGCGATGGCTATGCTGGTGCTGGCCAAGCTGATCGCTGTGTACACGCCGATCCTGTACAAAGGGGCGGTCGATGCACTGGCCGGGGAAGGGGTGCCGCCCGTGGCGCTGGGCGCAGTCGGGTTGACCGTCGCCTATGGTGTTGCCCGGATGCTGACGGTGGGCTTTCAGCAGCTACGAGATGCAGCCTTTGCGCCGGTGGGTCAGAGGGCCTTGCGTGCGCTGGCGCTGGAGACGTTTCAGCATATCCACCAGCTTTCGATGCGCTATCACGTCTCGCGCCGTACCGGTGGGCTCAGCCGCATTATCGAGCGTGGTGTTAAAGGCGTCGACTTTCTTCTGCGGTTCTTGCTGTTCTCAATCGGGCCGCTGATTCTGGAACTGTTGCTGGTCGCCATCATCCTGATGTGGCTGTTTGACGTTTGGTATCTGGTCGTCGTGGCCGTGACGATCGCACTCTATATCTGGTTTACCTTTGCTGTCACCGAATGGCGCGTAAAGCTGCGGCGCGAGATGAATGATCAGGATACCGAAGCGAACCAGCGCGCCATCGACAGCCTGTTGAACTTTGAAACCGTCAAGTATTTCAACGCGGAAACGCGTGAGGCTGAGCGATACGATGTGTCGATGAAAGCCTATGCCGGTGCAGCGTTGAAAACGGCCTATTCATTGGCATTTCTGAATTTCGGACAGTCCTTCCTGATCACCTGCGGTCTTATCGGTGTCATGGTGTTGGCCGCCATCGGGGTGCAAAACGGCTCACTCACCGTGGGTGATTTCGTGATGGTGAATGCCTACATGATCCAGATCACCGTACCATTGAACTTTCTGGGCACTGTTTATCGTGAAATCCGGCAGTCTTTGGTTGATATGGGGCAGATGTTCGATCTGCTGGAACAACCTGCCGAGGTTGAAGACAAGCCAGCAGCGCCGGACCTTCAGGTCAACGGGGGTGAGGTTACCTTGCAGGATGTGCGTTTCGGCTATGAGGCTGAACGCGAAATCCTCAAAGGTGTGTCCTTGACCGTCCCGGCCGGGCAGACAGTGGCCATTGTGGGTGCGACCGGCTCGGGCAAGTCGACGATAGGCCGTCTGCTGTTCCGGTTTTACGACGTTACCGGCGGATCGCTGAAGATTGATGGCCAGGATGTGCGCGATGTGACACAGGACAGCCTGCATGCCTCTATCGGTGTGGTGCCGCAGGATACTGTCCTGTTCAATGACACCATCCGCTACAACATCGCCTATGGTCGGGATGGCGCGACGCAGGCAGATGTGGAAGAAGCCGCCCGCGCAGCGCAGATACATGAATTCATAATCTCTCTGCCCGAGGGGTATGATACCAAGGTTGGTGAGCGCGGGTTGAAACTGTCTGGTGGTGAAAAGCAACGCGTTGGCATTGCCCGGACGCTGCTTAAGAACCCGCCCATCCTGCTGCTGGACGAGGCGACCTCGGCCCTGGATACGGACACCGAGCAAGAGATCAAGGATGCCCTGGCCCGCGCGGGTGAGGGCCGCACGGTCATTACCATTGCCCATAGGCTCAGCACGATTGCCGAGGCGGATCAGATTGTGGTTCTGGAAAGCGGTGAGATTGTCGAACAGGGTGCGCATGATGCGCTTCTGGCACGGGAAGGGCGCTACGCGCAGCTTTGGAGCCGCCAGCAATCCGACACTCAGGCTGCCTGATAGTATCGTTGCTTAGCTGTTGTCGGGCGCAACAAAAAAGGGCCGGATGATCCGGCCCCTTTGACTTATTCCGCAGCTTTCAACGGGGCACCGGGCGGTGCCTCTGGCGTATCGTGATCCGGTGCGGGCGGATCTGTCCAGACAAGCTCGGTTGCTTGCATGGCGCGCGCGCTGCGTCCGATGGCCATATCCTGCGCAATCTGGCTGGAGTGGCCCGCAGTTACACGTGCCAGCACTCTGCCCAACCAGATCGCGTAGGTGGTAAACCACACCCGCAGTGCCAGCATCGAAGGTGTCACGATCAGTGTCAGAACAGTTGCGATGCCCAACCCGAAGACCACGGCGGTGGCAAGCTGCTTCCACCACAGCGCGGTTGGGCTGTCGATTGTGTAGCCGCCATTGATGAAGTCCAGAGACAGGCCAAACATCATCGGCGTCAGGCCCGCCATCGTGGTCAGGGTGGTCAGCAGAACCGGGCGAATCCGGGCCTCGGCCGTGCGGACAATTGCATCAATGCGCGGCATATAGCGGCTGTATTCCTGATAGGTATCGATCAGAACAATGTTGTTGTTCACCACAATCCCCGCCAGCGCCACGATCCCGGTGCCGGTCATGATGATCGAGAAGGGTTGCTCCATCACCAGCATCCCGATCAGCACCCCGGTGGTGGACAGGACCACGGCCAGCAGAACCAGGATCGAGTTGTAGAAGCTGTTGAACTGCGCCAGCAAGATCACAAACATCAGACCCAAGGCACCGGCGAAGGCGTTCATCAGGAAGGCGCCGGATTCGGCCTGGTCCTCCTGATCGCCGGTCCATTCCCAGCTGATCGCGGGATCGAACGGGCTGGTGTCCAGCCACTCGGTCAGAACCGCGATCCGCTCGTTCGGGTTGATCAGGCTGGTCCGCGCATCACCATCGTCGATGGCTGTGCGCAGCTCGTCAACCGAAGCTGCACCCGTCAGCATCACCAGATCGAACCGCTTGCCATCCGGCATGGTCAGGGTTGATGCGGTGGGCTCTGCACCATCCTCAAGCGCGCGGACCACAGCCAGACGCTGTTCGGTGCCGTCATTGCTGTCCACAAACAGTTTGCTCAGCCCCGGTTCAACATCCGCTTTGACGTCATAGTAACGTTCCTGATCAATGCGGTTGATCTCTGCCAGTTTGGGCACTGGTTGGCGCGTGACAAAGTTCGACAAGGGCACCAACCCGTCAGGAGTACGAACCTTCAATGTATCCAGTGTGGACAGGACCCGGTCTTCCTCGGGCAGGCGAACGCGGATTTCGATCTCCTCATCCGTGCTGTCCGGGCGCATCTCACCCAGCAGAATGCCACGTGTGACAAGCTGAACCATCGCTCCAACGGTCGCCACATCGGCACCGAAGCGGCCCGCTTTGGCAACGTCCACATCGATCTGCCAGTCGATGCCGGGCAGGGGCAGCGTGTCTTCAACCTTGATCAGGCCAGGTGTCGTATCGAACTGCGCGCGTGCGGCGTTGGTAGCTGCGTTTAAGCTGTCCCAATTGTCACCCTTGATCCGCAGATGCACGGGCTTGGCCGAGGCGGGGCCTTGTTCGAGCGCCGCTATTTCGACGACAAACCCCGGCAGCTCGGCCAGTTGGGCGTTCAGCTCTTCCAGAACAAAGTCGCCGTCATATTCGGGGGCGACGGAATGGCGGTCAAACAGGCCTCCCAGAATAGGTTCGTGTACATTGGGGCGATCTTCCCATGGGATGATCTCGAATTGAACTCGACCAATGGTATCCGCCGGCGCGTCGGCCCCGCCAGTATTCTGGTTCAGGCCACCTTCCCCCGCGAACGAGAACACGTTGATGACCGCCGGATGCGCAGAGATAACCCGTTCGGCAGCGAGTACCATGGCGTCCTTTTCATCAAGCGAAAGGTTCCCGCGCGCGCGCACAAAGGCGGTGGCCTGTTCCGGTTCGCTTTCGACGAAGAACTCAACACCGCGATTGTTTTCGCCGAAATACGAGACAACCATCATAACAGCAAATCCTACTGCGACGATCGAGACGATCGGCATGATCGGATTGCCGACCAGGAACTTAATCGCGTAGCCAAAGGGTGTGTGTTCTTTCGCTGTATGAACGGTGGTGTCGGGGGCACGTTCGATCTTGGCCGCGCCCAAGGTTACTGACCCGGCAAATGCGCCAAAGATCATCAGCACGGCGCCGGCAAATGATCCACCAACCGGCAGCAGGTATCCCGGGTTCAGGACCTGCATAGCCCCCAGGAACACAAGGTAGAATGACGGCGCAACCAGGACAGCACGCAACCACCATGGCGTACGCGCGCGCAACCAGTTGGACGAACGGTCGAAGATACGGCTCAGCCGTCCCGACACGCCGCCCATCACCGGCAGGTAGATCAGCGCGACGATCAGCGAGGCTGACAGAACAAAGATCAGGGTGACCGGCAGCATCCCCATGAATTCACCTGGAATGCCGGGCCAGAACAGCATCGGCAGGAAGGCACAAAGCGTTGTGGCGGTTGACGAGACGATAGGCCAGAACATGCGTTGCGCCGCCTGCACATAGGCATGCATCGGCCCAACGCCTTCCTTGATGCGCTTGTCCGCGAATTCGACCACCACGATTGCGCCGTCCACCAGCATACCCACGGCCAGGATCAGGCCAAACATCACGATGTTCGAAATACTGACGCCCATCACCGCAAGGAATGCGAAACACAGCAGGAACGACGTCGGGATCGCGAAACCCACAAGCAGGGCCGCACGAGAGCCCAACGAGGCCAGCACGACGATCATCACCAGCGCAATCGCTGTTAGAACCGAGCCTTCCAATTGGCTGACCATCGAGCCGACAATGCGGCTTTGGTCATTGGATGTGCCCACATCAACCGCGGCTCGCAATTCAGGCGGCCATTTGCTTTGCGCCTCGGCCACAGCGGCTTTGACCTGATCGACGGTGTCGATCAGGTTGAACCCTTTGCGTTTGACCACCTGCAAAGCGACGGTTGGCACATTGTCGAAACGGGCCGTTCCTTCGCGATCTTCAAAGGTATAGTTGATCTCGGCCAATTCGCCCAAGGTGACAACCCGGTCGCCATTGACCTTGATCGGCAGGCCATAAACGTCTTGTGCGGTTTTGAATGACGACGGGATTTTGACCGAGAATGTGCCTTGTGCCGTGTCGACTTCACCCGCAGCGATTAGCTGGTTGTTGTTTCGAACAACATTGATCAACTCAGCCGCGGTAACGTTGTAGGCCTCAAGTCTTAAGGGATCGATGATGACTTCCAGCAGTTCGTCCCGATTTCCGGCGATCCCGGCCTCGAGCACCGAATCCAGGGCTTCCAAATCATCCTGCAAGTCTTTGGCAACGCGTGCCATCGTGCGCTCCGGCACCGCGCCGGTCAGGTTGACGATGACGATCGGGAATTCTGAAAAGTTTATCTCGAACAGTGAATATTGTTCGGCCCCTTCAGGGAACTCGGCCTGTGCGCTGTTCATGGCATCGCGTACATCGGCCATGATCGCGGTTTTGTCCCACCCGAAATCAAATTCGAGCGCGATACCGGCATAGTCTTCGGCAGCCGTGGCGGTCATTTCTTTCAGACCGTCAAGATCAGCAAGTTCCGTCTCCATTGGCTTGACCAGCAAGTTTTCGGAATCCTCGGCGGAAATGCCCGGAAACTGGACCGAGACAAACAGGGCCGGGATTTCAATATCCGGCTCGCCTTCTTTCGGCAGATTCACATAGGCAAAGCCGCCAATGACCAGTGAAATGGCGATAAAGGCCAGAACCATTCGGGCCCGATCAGCGGCCCATGCGACAACACCTGTCATTGCGACACTTCCTGATAGGTTGGGGCAACAGTGACGCCCCGGATCACGAATTCCTGTCCGACAACGACAATATCAACGGTTTCTGCCAATCCGCCAACCCAAACGCCCTCGGCCGTGTCGCGCAGCACGCGGATGGGTGCAAAATCGACAATATTCCCCGCTCCGACCGTCCGAACGCCCAATTGGCCCTCGTTATTCAGCGTCAGGGCCGACTGAGGCAGCAAATGCGCCTTGGCCCCTTCGGCGGCAATGCGAATCGTGGCGGTTTGGCCATCGCGGATGGTCAGGTCCGGGTTGGGCACGGTGATTTCCACCTCGAAGGTGCGGGTGGTCTCGTCCGCCGAACGGCTGAGGAATGTCACGCGACCTTCAACCTGTCGGCCCGTGACCAGTTGTGCGGAGGCCTCGGCGCCAACTTGTACGCGGTTGACCTCGGTCTCGGGCACGAACCCGACCAGCTTGATCGGGTCCAGCTGAATTACCGTGGCACAAAGAGAGCCAGGCTGCATCAGGCTGCCCAGTTCCGCGGTGTCGCTTTCCAGCAGGCCCTGAAACGGGGCTTCGATGGTCAGGCGTTTGATCTCACGCTCGGCGGCTTCGACCACTGCCGAGGCTGCCTCGATACCCGCGCGGGTGGCTTCTAACCCCGCTTCGGCGGATTTGATACCGGCTTCGGCGGTACTCATCGCAGCTTCGCTGGAAATACGACGGGTCTCTGATCCGAACCCGGTTTCTGACAACTTCTGAGCCGCGGTCAGGTTGATTTGCGCTTCGGCAACTAGGGCGTGCGCCTCTTCCAACCGCGCCTCGGATTCGGGCACACGGCTTTCTGCTTCCAACTTCCGGGCCATGGCCTCGGCGAGGCTTGCAGGGCGGCTGCCAGGATCAAGTTCGCACAGCAGATCGCCGCTTTCGACAAAGGTGCCGCGCCGCTTGGGTTCTGACACAACGGTCGATGTGGTTTCGGCCAGCACTTCGACCTGACGGTTCGCTTGTGTTTCACCACGCAGCAGAACAGCGCTGTCGATCTCGCGCGCTTGTGAGCGGATGGCCACCACGCGCACCGCGTCGTCGGCTGCGGCGGTGCCGTCGGGGTTTTCACCCTCAGAGGCAGGTGCATTCGCGTCGTCGCGCCCGGCAAATGCAAACAACGAGTCGCGCTCGAAAACCAGAAAATACAAGGCAACAATCACCAGAAGGGCGTTGATGAATGAAATCAACCGCATAAAGTGGTACTCCCAGAGTTCCGCATCAGAAAATATCTGACATTCATGCCTGTAGATGGGGGGTGGCATGTGGATTTTCTACGCTGAACTGAATAGTTCGGTTCACTTTTTTTCGCAAGGGCGGACTCTTACTGCAAGATCGTGCAAAATCCGGCTCTTGGCTTGGCCGTGGTGGCGGGGTATGACATGGCGCACGAATGCAAGATAGAACAGCCCGGGGGCAGGGATGAGCGATACTGACAGTTTCATCGATGAGGTCACAGAAGAGGTCCGGCGCGACCGGATGTACCTGCTGTTGCGCCGCTGGGGCTGGGTTGGTGTTGTTGCTGTCATTCTGATCGTGGGTGGTGCGGCCTTTAACGAGGTTCGCAAAGCGCGCGAGACTGCCCGGGCGCAGTTGCTCGGGGATGAGATTCTTTCGGCGTTGTCCGAGAATGATTCCGCCGCGCGGGCTGCTGGTTTGCAGGGGATTGAGCCGCAATCTGCGGGTGGTGAGGCGGTTCTAAATATGTTGCTGTCCGCATCGCAGATCGAAGCCGGTTCTGAGACGGATGCAGTATCCAGCCTGAATGCAATCGCTGTGCAAGGTGATCTGCCGGAAATCTATCGCGCCATTGCAAGCTTCAAGGCGCTTTTGCTGCAGACAGATACGATGCCAGTCGCGGATCGGCGTTTGCAGTTTGAAGCGTTGGCCGCTCCGGGTGCACCGCTGCGTTTGTTGGCGGAAGAACAATTGGCGTTGATCGACATTGCCGAAGGCAATGTGGATGCGGCGCTGGATCGTCTGCAAGCGCTGCGACAGGATGCCGAGATCGGGATCGATATGCAGCAGCGTGCCACGCAATTGATCACCGCTTTGGGTGGCGATCCGGACCCGTTGGTGGCACAACAGGGCTAAGCTGACGGGAAGACAAAGGACAGGCGAGTTCGGATTGATATGGTAACAAATTTTTTCTCCCGCATGGGGCTGCCCGCTGCGGCGATTGCCCTGACCACGCTGGCTGCATGCCAGGAGCCCGAGATTATCCTGCCCGGCGCACGCGAAGACATTCGGCCCGCTTCCGATACCGAAACTGTGGAAACGCAAGGGTCACAGCCCATCAGCCTGCCTGCGCAAACCGCGAACAGCAGCTGGTCGCAAAGCCCCGGTACGCCAGCCTTCAGGACAACCCATGCCGCGTTGCGCGCCACCCCGCAACGGGTGTGGTCGACTTCGATCGGCGCGGGCGACTCGCGCAAGCAGCGCATCACTGCCGAGCCCGTTGTTGCCGGTGGCCTGATCTATACGCTTGATGCGGCCAGCACCGTTTCGGCGGTGACGCCCCAGGGGCAGATCGCTTGGACTGCGGATCTTATCCCTGCCACCGACAAAGACGGCGATGCCACGGGTGGTGGCATGGCCTATGCGGATGGGGTTCTTTACGTGTCATCCGGTTTTGGCCGTCTGACAGCGTTGGACGCCAAAAGTGGCGCCGTTCGCTGGCAGAATCGCCTGAACGCTACAGGTAGTGGATCGCCCTTGGTGTCGGATGGGCTGTTATATCTGGTCGCAGGCGACGAAACCGGCTGGACCATCTCAACCAAGGATGGGCGCATCGCCTGGCAGATCGAGGGCACCCCGAGCGTCGGCAATGTTCTGGGTGCGCCTGCGCCCGTCATTGCCTCGGACCTTTCGGTGTTTGCGTTCGGATCAGGGGACATCGCGGCCACCTTCCGACGCGGTGGCATCCGCCGTTGGAACGCCTCGGTTGCTGGTGGGCGCCGGGGGCGGGCTGCTGCTCAGATTGTGGACGTCACGGGATCACCCATGGTGGTCGGCGATACGATCTACATCGGAAATCACTCGGGCCGCACGGTTGCGTTTGACGCCGCATCGGGCGAGCGGAATTGGACAGCAGATGAAGGCGCGGTCGATACGGTTTGGCCTGCAGGCAATAGCGTCTTTCTGATCAGTGACCGCAGCCAGTTGGTACGCCTGAGTGCTGCTGACGGTTCGGTCATCTGGGCGCATGACCTTCCGGGCTTTGTGAAAGATCGCCCAGGACGGCGCGGGCCGATTGTGGCCCACTATGGCCCGATTTTGGCCGGTGGGCGTCTTGTGGTGGCTTCCAATGATGGCTATCTGCGGTTCTTCAATCCGGTTGACGGATCGCTGATTAATCAGGTCGAGGTGCCGGGTGGCGCAACAACAACGCCTGTTGTGGCCAACCAGACATTGTATGTCGTTTCGACCAAGGGTGATCTACACGCTTTCCGTTGACCTAAAGATGCGCTAAAGGGCGCATCTTGAGTCTTGAAAGTTGAGAACATGTCACTGACCCTCGCCATCGTGGGGCGCCCGAATGTGGGCAAATCCACCCTGTTTAACCGCCTTGTGGGCAAGCGTTTGGCCTTGGTCGACGATCAGCCCGGCGTGACGCGCGACCTGCGCGAAGGCGAAGGGCGGCTGGGCGATCTGCGGTTCACCGTGATCGACACGGCCGGCCTTGAGGATGCGACCGATGACAGCCTTCAGGGCAGAATGCGCCGTTTGACCGAACGTGCGGTGGATATGGCCGATGTGTGCCTGTTCATGATCGACGCGCGTACGGGGTTGACCCCGACGGATGAGATGTTTGCGGAGATCCTGCGCAAACGCTCGAAACACGTGATTTTGGCTGCCAACAAGGCCGAAGGTTCGGCGGCGGATGCGGGTGTGTTGGAAGCATACAATCTGGGCTTGGGTGAGCCAGTGCGCCTATCAGGAGAGCATGGCGAGGGGATGACGGACCTTTATGCTCAACTGATGCCCTTGGCAGATGCGGCTGAGGAAAAGGCCGAGGATGACGCGCCCGAAACCGATATCGAAATTGATGAGGATGGAGAGGGCGAAACACCTCTGATCACTGCGGCGAAGCCCTTGCAGGTTGCCGTGGTAGGTCGCCCGAATGCGGGTAAATCCACGCTGATCAATAAGATTATTGGTGAAGACCGCCTGCTGACCGGTCCCGAAGCCGGGATTACCCGCGACGCGATCAGCTTGCGGATTGACTGGGCCGATCCCGATGGCGACAGCACTCCTATGCGGATTTTCGACACGGCGGGGATGCGCAAAAAGGCCAAGGTTCAGGAAAAGCTTGAAAAGCTCTCGGTCTCGGATGGCCTGCGCGCGGTCAAGTTTGCCGAGGTCGTGGTGGTTCTTCTGGACGCAGCGATTCCCTTTGAACAGCAGGACCTGCGCATCGCTGATCTGGCCGAGCGTGAAGGGCGCGCCGTGGTGGTTGCCGTCAACAAATGGGATATCGAAGAGGACAAGCAGGACAAACTGCGTGACCTCAAGGAGTCGTTTGAGCGTTTGCTGCCGCAACTGCGCGGTGCGCCGTTGATCACCGTATCGGCAAAGACGGGTCGCGGGCTTGAGCGCTTGCGCGCCGCGATCCTGCGTGCGCATGACATCTGGAACCGGCGTGTACCCACCGCGGCGCTGAACCGCTGGCTGACCGCGATGCTGGAACAGCACCCGCCACCAGCGCCCCAGGGGCGTCGGATCAAGCTGCGTTACATGACCCAGGCCAAGACCCGCCCGCCTGGATTTGTGGTGATGTGTTCACATCCCGACAAGATGCCCGCCAGCTACACCCGCTATCTGGTGAACGGCCTGCGCGAGGATTTTGATATGCCCGGCACGCCGATCCGCCTGACCCTGCGGGGGCAGGGCGACAAGAACCCATATAAGGGACGGCGCAAGAAAAACGCCGGTGCTTTGGCCAAACATCTCAAGGGCAAGGCGTAACTGCGCCAATTTTCAGTGTTTTTAGCCTGAGGGCGTGACAGCGCCTTTTCCCCGCGCTAGCATTCTACTGCGCGCATATGTTTCATGCGCGTGGCTTGTGCATGTGCAAGTCGCGCCTATTTTTTGGTTCAAATTTAACCGGGCCTCGTGGGGAGCGCGTTGGATGGATCTGAGGGAATATACAAGACAATACGCCGTTCAGGATAATAGGCTGGCAGCGTTAAGCTATTTCGGAACTTTTGCGGTGTACTTTGCATCGCTGGCTCTGGCGATCGGCTTTGTGGATCGCTGGTATATCATGGTCCCGGCGGGGATCGTTTTTGCCTTCTCAGCCGTGCGTCTGTACGTGTTGCAACATGATTGCGGACATCATTCACTGTTTGAGACACGGCAACAGAATGAATGGGCGGGACATGGGTTGTCTCCGTTCACCTTCGCCCCGTTCGAGGTGATGAAGCAGAACCACAATCTGCATCACTCGGGGATCGGCAATCTGGAACACCGTGAAACCGGAGAAATCCACACGATGACCCTGCGGGAGTGGTCTGAAGCAGACTGGAAGAAACGCCTGTTTTATCGCCTGTATCGCAACCCGTTCATCCTTGTGCCGGTCGGGGCGTTGTTCACCTACTTCATCCGCTATCGCTGGCCCAAGAACACTGTGCGGTTCGGCGTAACGGGTGTTCTTTTGCATAACCTGTCGATCATCGTGTTTCTGGGTTTACTCTGGCTGATCGCAGGCACAACGGGCATTCTGATCTGGCTTGTGTTTTCGTTTATCGGCGGAATGCTGGGTGTGTTCCTTGTCTATCTTCAGCACAATTTCGAAGACACCTATTGGGATCGGCGGCCTGATCTCGATCCTAAAATCGCGGCGCTACAGGGATCTTCTGCTTTGGACTTTGGATGGTGGTTCGACAATGCTGTGGCCTGTATCACCTTGCATGATATCCACCATTTCAATGCCCGCATCCCGTCATATCGGTTGCGCGCCTGCCACTATAATTTGCCGCCCGAATACACCCCGCGCCGGATCAAGTTCCCCGAGGCGGTGGCGGCGTTGAACCTGAAACTTTGGGACGAAGATGCAAAGCGTCTCGTGCCTTTTCCAAAGAAAGGGCACACGGCCAATCTGGCCCATAGCAGTTGAGATCGCAGCAGGTGGGCCTCGTGACTTGAAGGGTTGTATATCTGGTGTATATACGTATGTGCAGGGAATGAGAGAAAGGACCTATAATGACCGCAGTGACCAACGTAAAAGGTGTGGGAGACGTGCTCGCCACAGCCTTGGCAGCCAATGGCTTTAAGACAGCCGAAGCCATGGCAAAGGCCAAGCCCGAAGATCTGGTCAAGGTCCCCAGAATTGGCCTGGCGCGCGCGGCTGTTCTGATCGCTGCCGCCAAAGAAGCAATCGCCGCGAAACCCGCCACCGCGAAACGCGCTCCGGCAACGCGGCGTGCTACGACACGCAAACCGGCAGCCCGCAAACCTGCGACCCCAAAGACCGCTGCGCGCAAAACAGTCGCTGCCGCTGCCGCCGAAAAACGTGCGGAAGAGGCCGCGAAGAAAGCCGCCGAGGAAAAAGCCGCTGCAGAAGCTGCCGAGGCGAAGGCAAAGAAAAAGGCCAAAGCAAAAGCAAAGGCTGAGAAGGCTGCCAAGAAACGCGCCGAGATGGAGGCCGCGTTTTCGAAAGCCAAGGACAAGGTGAAGGCCAAGTCCAAGAAGGACAAGAAGTCCAAAAAGGACGATAAAAAGAAAGACGCTGGTAAGAAAGACAGCAAGAAGGAAGATAAGAAAAAAGATAAGAAAAAGGCGAAGAAGTGAACCCTCTTCGCCCATTTGTCTGAAAGACCGGCGCTTAGCGAAGCGCCGGTTTTTTATGCCAGTGTCCCGTCGGTTTGAAGCGTCAGCTTACCGCCCAGATAGGGGCTTAGAACCTTTGGCAAGGTGACGCTGCCATCTTCGTTCTGACCGTTTTCAAGTACGGCGATCAGGCAGCGGCCCACAGCCAGCCCAGAGCCATTCAAGCTGTGCACATATTCCGGCTTGCCGCCCCCATCGGGGCGGAAACGGGCGTTCATGCGGCGGGCCTGGAAATCCCCGGTGGTCGAGACCGAGCTGATTTCGCGATAGGTGTTCTGACCTGGCAACCACGCTTCGATATCAAAAGTGCGCCGCGCGCCAAAACCCATGTCGCCGGTGCACAGAACGACGGTGCGATAGGGGATGCCCAACTGTTCCAGCAGATCCTCGGCACAGCGCAGCATGCGTTTTTGTTCCTCATCCGATTTGTCCGGATGGGTAATCGAGACCATTTCGACTTTTTCGAACTGGTGTTGGCGCAGCATACCGGCGGTGTCCTTACCGGCGCTGCCGGCCTCGGACCGGAAACAGGCGGTGTGGGCGGTCATGCGGATGGGCAGGGCGGATTCGTCCAGAATGTCACCGGCCACCGAATAGGTCAGCGTTACTTCAGAGGTGGGGATCAGCCACCAGCCATTGGTGGTTTGATAGCTGTCGTCACCGAATTTCGGCAATTTGTCGGTGCCGTACATCGCCTCATCCCGCACCAAAACGGGGGTTTGCATTTCGGTCAGCCCATTCTGGTCGATATGGGTGTCCAGCATGAACTGGGCCAGTGCCCGGTGAATGCGCGCCACGCCTTTGGACAGGTTTACAAAGCGGCTGCCGCTGGTTTTGGCGGCGGTTTCAAAATCCATCGCGGCGGCAACGGCGGGGATGTCATAGTGCTCTTTCGGGTCAAACTCGAAGTTGCGCGGGTTTCCCCAGCGGTTCACTTCGACATTGTCATCCTCATCTGCGCCCTGCGGTACGTCGTCAGCGGGCAGATTGGCAATGCGGGCCAGTTGGTCGGTCAGCAGGGCGTCAAGATCCTTGGCCTCGTTCTGCATCTGGGCGATTTCGGCCTTTTTCTGAGCCACAAGCGCGCGCAGGCGTTCGAATTCAGCCTCATCCCCGCGGCCCTTGGCGGCGCCGACCTCTTTGCTGGCCTTGTTCTGTTCGGCCTGAGCTGTCTCTGCGGCCAGAATCTTGGCGCGGCGACTTTCATCCAGCCGCAGCAGATCTGACGACACCGGCGCGTCCCCACGGCGCGCAAGGGCGGCGTCGAAAGCGGCAGGGTTTTCGCGAATGGCGCGGATGTCGTGCATGGTTCAGATCCTTACTGCGTGAATCACTAACGCCGCTTATGCACCATATGGCGGCAAGGGTGTAGCACCGGTTAAGCGATTTCCGCCTAAGTCTTTTCATCCCCATCTTCTTCATGCGCCAGATGCCCGTCCCACCCTTCGGTCGGAATTTTGGGTTCTGGCGGATCGGCGATGTACGACGGTGTCATGATCTGGACGTTGTTCTCGTTGAACACAGCCACGATGTTACGGTGCAGATCAGATTTGATCTTCGGAATGATGCTGCCGCGCGTGGTATATCCATTGATCTGATAGTTGATCGCATAGTCAGCCAGCGCGGTCCACAACACAAAAGGCTCTGGCTTTGTTTTGATGCTCTTGGTGCGATGCGCGGCTTCGATCAGCATCGCCTCGATCTTTTCGGGCGGCTCCTCGTATCCGATGCCAACCGTTGTATGCAGCAACAGGCCGCTGCCATCGGTCTTCTTGGAAAAATTCACCACATCCGAATTCATCAGCTGGGAATTGGGGATCGAGATCAATTCGTTCTTAATGGATTTCAGATGGGTTTCCATCAGCTTGATCTGAACCACGTCGCCAATGTGATCACCGATCTGAATACGGTCCCCGATCGATGTGGAGCGGCGATAGATCACAAACAGCCCGGCCAGCATGTTCGACACGACCGAATTCGCGCCCAACGACAGCATGGCCCCCACCAGGATGGTCAGCCCTTGAAAGGCTGCCGAATCCGAGCCAGGAATATAGGGCACCGCAAAGACCAGCGCGATCAGCACGATGACAACACGGGCGATGTTGAAGGTTGGATTGATCCAGTGCCTTTCGAAGTCTTTCATCTCAAAAGAACCGGCCTCGACCGCGTCGAAAAACACCCGCATCCCCCGGATGATATAAAGCGTGATCCATGTGATCAGCGCCAGCATGATAAGGTTGGGAATGTAGCTGACGATGCCCCGGAAGATCAGCAGGACCGGCTCGGTCAGGTAGGTCAGCAGCAATTGGGCAAAGTACCGTGTCTCGGCAAACGACAGCAGCACGAAGGACAGGTAATAGTAAAAACCCAGAAAGAAGAGGACCAGCAGGATAAAGTTCAGACCATAGCGGATCAGGGCGGCAATCGCTTCGGCCTGTACGCTTTTGGCCGTCACGGTTTCGACGTCTTTCAAATAGCCTTGTACGATCTCCAGCGTACGCCGCCTGATCCGGCGGTGCAGCCAAAGGATAAACACAATGAAGACGACAAACCCAAAGGTCCATCCCGCCGCCTCGATTGCGCCCGAAACGCGGGCCTCATCGCTTCGGCTGGCGCGATAGGTGACGATTGCTTCGCGGATCGCATCTCCCTGCAACACGCTGATAATATCGATCTCCATCTGGTCCAGTTCAGCATCCGCTTCGGTTGCCACGGACACAATAACGCCATCTGCAAGAATCTCAGTTCCGAGCTCGCTGTCCCGATAGGTGATCTCGACATTCAGGCTTTCTGATGATTCAGCGATTTCAATGATCCTGTTCTGGACCCGCTCAGCCCGTTCATTGGCGGGCAGGGCAGAGGAGCCGCGCAGGAAGAAAAGCGGATCGCCGTCGATGACCACAGGCGCCTTGAACACTTCAGAGCTATCCGCATCAGTCTCCGACGGTTCAGCGGGGGCGTCCTGCGCCTGTCCTGCGGTGGATAGAATGGTGATCAGCAGCAGCGTGGATAGCAAAAGCTTCAGTAGCTGCAAGTATTTGTAGAGAAATCTCATCACGCCCCCCTAGGGCCAACTATACCCAAGATACCTCGTGTTCCTAGGGCATATCTGCAACGCTCTGTTCCGTCTTTGGGGCGGCAAAGGCAGTGCAGGTGGGTCACACCGCCGCCTTTGCTTGCAAACAGGCATATCAGCGCATAGGTTCCCGCCAAATTTGCGGAACGGTACCGCAGCACAAAGCAAAGGAATATCCCATGGAAGGTGGCGCAATCGCCCAGTTTCTCCCGCTGATCCTGATCTTCGCGATCATGTATTTTCTGTTGATCCGTCCGCAGCAAAAGAAGATGAAAGAACATCAGGCCATGGTCGAAGCGGTGCGTCGCGGTGATCAGGTTGTCACTCAGGGCGGTCTGATTGGCAAAGTGTCGAAGGTCAAGGAAGGCGAGAACGAGATCGAGGTCGAGATCGCCGAGGGCGTCAAGGTTCGCGTGGTCAAGTCGACCATCGCTCAAGTTCTGAACAAGACTGAACCTGCGAAATAAATTCGCCTGACAACCCCTTGAAAAGGCAGGGTTATGCTGCAAATTGATACCTGGAAGCGGGTTCTGATCGGGCTGGTCTGCGTGACCGGCCTGCTCTTGGCCCTGCCGAATGCGTTCTACACGCGGGTCGAGCTTTCGAACGACGCCAAAGCCGCCATCGAACTGGGTGCGGATACGCCAGACAACCAGGCTGATGCCGCGCTATGGCCGAACTGGCTGCCGTCGTCGCTGGTCAATCTGGGCCTTGATCTTCGGGGTGGCGCGCATCTGCTGGCCGAAGTGAAGGTCGAAGATGTTTACGAGGCGCGGATGGAAGCGATGTGGCCTGAAATCCGCGATGTGCTGCGGGATGAACGGGCCACTGTTGGCACGATCCGCAGACAGGATGCAGCGCCCGGAGAGATTCGTGTACGCATCAGCCAGCCCGAAGGCATGCCCCGCGCGCTGGAGGTTGTTCGGGGATTGGCCCGCCAGGTGCAAACCCTGACCGGAGTAGGTGCCACGGATATCGAGGCCCGCGCCGATGGGGACACGATCATAGTGCAACTGTCTGAGGCTGAAAAACTGGCCTCGGACGACCGCACCGTGCGCCAATCGCTTGAGATCGTGCGCCGCCGGATTGATGAGGTCGGCACCCGTGAACCAACCATTCAACGTCAGGGTTCGGATCGTATCCTGATCCAGGTGCCGGGGATCGGCAGCGCCGGAGAGCTGAAGGATATCATAGGAACCACGGCGCAGCTGACCTTTAACCCGGTGGTAGGGCCTGCGAACAGTTTGGACCAGCCTGTAGGAGTTGGTCAGACGGTCGTGCCTTCGGTCGAAGAGGGTGGACGAATATACATCATCGAATCCGCGCCGGTTGTAACAGGTGAGGAACTGGTAGATGCGCAGCCCTCCTTCGACCAGAACGGTCGCCCGGCCGTCAGCTTCCGCTTTAACACTTCAGGTGCCCGGAAGTTTGGTGATTACACTCGCGACAATATCGGCGCGCCTTTTGCGATTGTGCTGGATGATGAGGTCATCTCGGCCCCCGTCATCCAAAGCCACATCCCGGGTGGATCGGGGATTATCACCGGCAATTTCACCGTTGAGGAAAGCACCAACCTAGCGATCTTGCTGCGCGCAGGTGCCCTGCCGGCCGAGTTGGTCTTTCTGGAAGAACGCACAATCGGTCCCGAGCTGGGCCAAGACAGTATTGATGCGGGTAAGGTCGCAACCATTGTGGCCTTTGTGGCAGTGCTGGCCTTCATGGCGCTCAGCTACGGATTGTTTGGTCTCTTCGCCAACATCGCGCTGATCATCAACGTAGGCCTTCTGTTCGGCCTTCTGTCCCTGATCGGAGCCACGCTAACCCTGCCGGGTATTGCGGGCATCGTTCTGACGGTGGGTATGGCGGTAGACGCCAACGTGCTGATCTTTGAACGAATCCGAGAAGAACTGAAATCCGCCAAAGGCCCGGCGCGTGCGATCGAGCTGGGCTATGAAAAGGCGCTGTCGGCCATTGTGGACGCCAATGTTACCACCTTCATCACCGCCGTGATCCTGTTTGCCATGGGCAGCGGGCCGGTCCGCGGATTTGCGATCACACTGGGGCTGGGCATTCTGACCTCAGTCTTCACGGCGATCTTCGTAACGCGCCTACTGGTTGTCATGTGGTTCGAACGCCGCCGCCCGAAAATGATCGAGGTTTGACATGAGACTGAAACTCGTACCCCAGAACACCTCGTTCGATTTCTTCAGCCGCTGGAAGCTTTGGCTGGGTATCTCGGGCCTGATGATGGTCATCGCCTTCACCTCCTTCCTGTTGCAGGGGCTGAACTTTGGTATCGACTTCCGAGGTGGTACAACCATTCGGACACAAAGTGCGGTTGAAATTGACGTGGGCGCCTATCGTGATGCCATCGCGCCCTTGGGGCTTGGCGATGTGACGATCACCGAGATTTTTGACCCGACCTTTGGCCCGGACGAAAACGTCGCAATGATCCGCATCCAGGCGCAGGCTGATGCCGAAGCGGTCGAAGCTGCGACAATCACCGCCGTCGAAGAGGCGTTAAAAACCGTGATCCCGGATATTCAGTTTGTCTCAGTCGAATCGGTCGGCCCGAAAGTGTCTGGCGAATTGATCCAAACGGCGATCATCGCCGTGGCATTGGCCATCGGGGCAGTGCTGGTCTACATCTGGTTGCGCTTTGAATGGCAGTTCGCACTGGGGGCGGTTGCGGCCCTCGTGCACGATGTGATCCTGACCATCGGCATCTTCTCGGAACTGCAAATCCGCTTTGATCTGGCCATCATCGCAGCACTGCTGACCATCGTCGGTTACTCACTAAACGACACAGTGGTTGTATTCGACCGGGTGCGCGAGAATCTGCGTAAGTACAAAAAGAAAGACCTCAAAGAGGTTCTGAACATCTCGATCAACGAAACGCTTAGCCGGACGGTGATGACCTCGGTCACGACTCTGCTGGCGCTGATCTCGCTCTATGTGCTGGGCGGTGACGTGATCCGCGGCTTTGTTTTCGCAATGATCTGGGGCGTGATCGTGGGAACCTATTCCTCGGTCTTCGTGGCTTCGACCATCCTGTTGTGGCTGGGGGTCAAGCGCGATTGGTCCAAACCGTCAAACAACGCGGGCAACCAGTTTGCCAACGTGGATGCCTGAGCTGTTCGGCCAGTCGCCTCAGGGGCTGGCCATCATTGTCTTTGCCGCAGGTCTCAGCGGTGTAGTGCGCGGGTTTTCGGGTTTTGGAACTGCGCTCATCTTCCTTCCCCTCGCAACACCGCATCTGGGTCCGTTTGGTGCCCTGATCGGTTTGACGATCATGGATATCTTCGGCCCGCTGCCCAACCTGCGTCGGGCCTGGAGGTCCGTGAATCAGGCCGACCTGAGGCGCCTCGTAGTAAGCTGCGCCTTAGTCTTGCCTGTAGGCCTATGGGTGCTCACCCAAGTTGACCCAGATGTGTTCCGCTATGCGGTCAGCGGCCTTGCGCTGGCCATGCTGGCGATCTTGATCCTGGGTTTGCGCTATCACGGTCGCATCAGTCGCATGATGGTCAGCGCGATCGGTGCCACAGCTGGGTTCCTGGGGGGCGTTGCAGGCTTGCCGGGGCCTGCTGTGATTCTGTTTTATATGTCACGCCCGCTGCCGGTTGAGGTGATCCGGGCAACAATCTTGTTGTTCCTCCTTGCCTTTGATTTCCTGCTACTGGGTTTTCTGACGGCTATGGGGCAAGTCACCTATGCAACCGCTGGCCTTGGGCTTGCGCTGGCCATACCCAATCTGCTGGGCAATTGGCTGGGCGGCTGGCTGTTCCGACCCGGGCGAGAGCGCCTGTACCGCAACGCGGCCTATTTGGCGATTGCCTTTGCCGCCTTGTCCGGCCTGCCGCTTTGGGGGTAAAGAATACCCATGCGATTGAATGAGATCACCTACACAAATGCCCAGCCTGTCGATGGATATGGCCCTGGTTTTTTCCGCATCGGTGGTCAAGTGCATCACGGTGGCGTGTTGACCGGCCCAACAGGAACAACACCTTGGGGCGGCTACGCGCAGGTCGACGATCTGCTGGCACTCACAGACATGGTCGATGTCCTCTTCATCGGCACGGGTGCTGATCTGACCCATATCCCCACCGACCTGCGCAATACTCTGGAAGAGGTGGGGCTGGGCGTCGAAATCATGAACTCAGCCGCCGCCTGTCGCACCTATAACGTGCTGCTCTCCGAAGGTCGCCGTATCGCGCTCGCCCTGATCCCCGTGTAACCGGGTCCCCCTTCATCTGGCCCAAAATATCCCGGAGAGCGCGAGAGGCTGGCCTCTCGCTCCCGCACTCGCCAGATATGCAAGCTTGTGAACCCTGCGGCAAATCCCTCCTTTTGCCTGCCTCTCCAATCAGATAAGCGAGGGATATGACACTCACGGTGACAGATCTGGCGATTGTGCGTGGCGGTATTCCGGTGCTCGAAGGGCTGAGTTTTTCACTCAACTCCGGTCAGGCACTGATCCTGCGCGGGCCGAACGGGATCGGCAAAACGACGTTATTGCGCACTTTGGCAGGGTTGCAACCGCCACTCTCCGGACGCATCGACGGGGGTGAAGATCAGATCGCATATGCTTCACATTCGGATGGGCTGAAACCAACCCTGACTGTGACAGAGAATCTAACGTTCTGGGCTGCAGTCTTTGGAACACATGACATCCAGCCCGCATTGGATGCCTTTCAGCTGAATGCGCTTGCAGATCGCCATGCGGGTAACCTGTCAGCAGGACAAAAGCGGCGGCTGGGCCTTGCGCGTATGCTGGTGACGGGACGACCCATCTGGGCCTTGGATGAGCCTACCGTGTCACTGGACAAAAGCGCGGTGCAGATGTTCGCTTCAACCGTGCAAAGACATCTGGGGCAGGGTGGATCCGCCCTGATTGCCACTCATATCGATCTGGGTCTCGTGGCCGAGGTCATGGATGTGGGCCCTTACAAAGCCAGGTTTAATCCTATCGATGACCTGGACGGAGCGTTCCTGTGATCGCTCTGCTGCTGCGTGACCTGAAACTGGCCTTTCGGGCCGGGGGCGGCTTTGGCCTGGGCTTGGCCTTTTTCCTGATCGTGACCGTTCTGGTGCCCTTTGCAGTAGGTCCGCAATCGGCGCTGCTGTCCACCATCGCGCCCGGCATCCTCTGGCTTGGGGCGCTCCTGGCCTGTCTTCTCTCTCTTGATCGTCTCCTGGCTCTGGATTGGGAAGATGGGTCACTGGATCTTCTCGCAACGGCCCCATTGCCGCTTGAGGCGATTGTCTCCATCAAGGCGCTCGCACATTGGATCACCACAGGCTTGCCATTGGTCTTGGCAGCCCCTTTCCTGGGCATCTTGCTGAACCTGCCAGTACCGGGCTTTTCGTGGCTGGTGATCTCGCTGCTGCTGGGCACCCCGGCCATGAGCGTGATCGGTACCTTCGGCGCCGCCCTGACCGTTGGGCTCAAGCGCGGAGGTTTATTGCTGTCACTGCTGGTGTTGCCGCTCTATGTTCCGACCCTGATTTTTGGGGCAGAGGTCGCCCGTCGTGGTGCGACCGGAATGGATACACAGACCCCGCTGCTGATGCTGGCCGGGATCACCGCAGCCACCATTGCCTTGCTACCATTTGCCAGCGCGGCTGTGCTACGGATCAATCTGCGGTGAAGCGCCACATTCTTGACGGAGGTCAATTGAGAAACTGCCCGTTTCAGACTAGATATCAGCCATGACAATCGCAGCCAGAGCCAACGCCCTTTGGGAATATGCCAATCCGCGCAAGTTTCTTGCCACCAGCGAACGCGTCTTGCCGTTTTTCTGGATCACGTCAGCGCTGTGTCTGATGGTCGGGCTTGTCTGGGGCTTTTTCTTCACGCCGGACGATTACAAACAGGGATCGACCGTCAAGATCATCTATCTGCATGTTCCTGCGGCATTGATGGCCATCAACTGCTGGCTGATGATGCTGGTGACCTCGCTGATCTGGCTGGTGCGCCGCCACCATGTCAGCGCCCTGGCCGCGCGGGCGGCAGCCCCGGTGGGTATCGTCATGACACTGATCGCGCTGGCAACCGGGGCGATCTGGGGTCAACCCATGTGGGGCACATGGTGGGCGTGGGATCCGCGCCTGACCTCATTCCTGATCTTGTTCCTGTTCTACCTTGGCTATATGGCGCTTTGGGAAGCCATCGAAGACCCTGATACGGCCGCTGACCTGACCTCAGTTCTGTGTCTGGTGGGCTCGGTCTTTGCGATCCTCAGCCGATATGCGGTGAATTTCTGGAATCAGGGCCTGCATCAGGGCGCATCCGTTATGCGGGCCGGAGCCATCACAGGCACAGATACCGAGGAGAAGGTGAGCAACATCTTCTTCTACCCATTGATGGTTTGCATCATTGGTTTTGTTTTGCTGTTCATCGCGCTGGTTCTATACCGCACAGGCACTGAAATCCGCGCGCGGCGCGTCAAGGCTCTGCTGGCACGGGAAAGGGTGGGCGGATGATCCCCGATCTTGGAAAATATGCAGATGCAGTCCTGTGGTCTTATGCTGTTTCAATCGGCTTGCTGCTGGCGCTTGTTGCATTCAGCGTGATACGCGGCCGCAAGGTGCGGGCCGAGATGGAAAAGGTCGAACAAAGAATGATGCGCAATGGCTAAGATTTCACCTTTGATGATCGCGCCGCCACTGATCTTCGGTGCTTTTGCAGTTCTTGCCGGAATTGGCATGTTCCGTGAGGACCCCGACGCGCTGCCCTCTGCACGCCAAGGGCAGCCCGCGCCACCTGTTATCCTGACCGAGTTTCCCGGCAAAACGTTGTTCGATGATGAAACGCTAAGGGATGGCAAGGTTAAGCTGGTCAACTATTGGGCCAGCTGGTGCGCCCCGTGCCGGGCCGAGCATCCCAACCTCGAAGCGCTGTCTGCCGAAGGCATACCCGTCTACGGCATCAACTACAAAGATCAGTTGGATAATGCCGAAAGCTTTCTGAAAGAACTGGGTGACCCCTATTCAGGCATAGGCCGAGACGAGCAGGGGCGTATGGCGCTGGACTGGGGCCTCTACGGTGTGCCCGAGACCTACGTGATTGACGGCGACGGTACAGTGATCCTGCGCTTCGCCGGGCCGATCACGCAGCGTGTCATCGAAAGCACGATCCGGCCTGCTCTGGACCAGGCGGCAGGCGGGTCATAACCGATACCCGCCGGTCACGCCCAGAACTTCACCCGTGATGAAACTGGCGTCATCAGAGGCCAAAAACCGAACGGCCTTTGCAATATCTTCTGGCCGGCCTACGCGTCCAACAGCGGTATCCTTGACGAATAGGGCGGTCAGGTCGTCCGGGCGCGGGGCCTCGGGGATGTTGATCGCGCCAGGAGCCACAGCATTCACACGAATACCCTTCGGGCCCAGCTCTTTTGCCATGCCGCGCGTCCACAGGTTCAGTGCGGCTTTGCTGGCCCCATAGGTCACCGCATCCTTGGGTGGCAGAACGGCATTCATCGAAGAGATGCTGACAATCGCGGCGCCCGGTTTCAGATGCGGTAAAGCTGCGGTCAGCAAAGCAGCGGGCACCAGCAGGTTCAGGTCCAATATGGAGAGGTGATCATCCTTATCGAACACGTCTTTCGGGGTCATCGTAACCGCCCCGGCATTGTTCACGATCAGATCGAGACGTCCGAACTTTTCTAAGACCTGCTGAACAACGGTCTCGGGCTGCCCCTGCGCTGTCAGGTCAGACCGCAGGGCCAGGCACTCGCTTTTCTCCTCTGGTTCGCTCGTCAACCAGGTGAACGCCACATGGTGATCGCCGCGCAATTCGTCCACGATTGCCCGCCCAATTCCGCGCGCGCCGCCCGTTACCAATGCCACTTTGTCCATAATCGCCTCCTTGCGCTGACCAGACCCGGAATGCGCGCGATATTCAACTTCTTCTGTTCACAAATACCTCGGAGCGCGAGGCAGAGCCTCGCTGAAAATGAAAAAGGACGCCCTCGGCGTCCCTTTAAGGTCATGTAAAATCCGATCTCAGCCAGATTTGGCAAGGTTGCGCAGCACATAATGCAACACACCGCCGTTTTCGATGTATTCAATCTCAGGCGCGGTATCGATGCGGCATTTCAGAGTAATGGTCTTCTCGGACCCATCGCCATAAGTGATAGTACAGGGTACCTCTTGCAGCGGCTCGACCGTATCCAACCCATGGATCGACACTGTCTCATCGCCTTTCAAGCCCAGCGTCTTACGCGTGTCCCCGCTCGTGAATTCCAGCGGAATAACACCCATGCCAACAAGATTTGACCGGTGAATGCGCTCAAAGCTTTCGGCGATCACGGCCTTCACACCCAACAAGGCGGTCCCTTTGGCTGCCCAGTCGCGGGACGAGCCCGCGCCATATTGCTCGCCGCCGAACACCACCAAGGGCGTGCCCTGTTCCTGATAGGCCATCGACGCCTCATAGACCGAGGTCTGTTGGCCATCAGGTCCTTTCGTGTACCCGCCTTCGACGCCATCCAGCATCTCGTTCTTGACGCGGATATTGGCAAAGGTACCGCGCATCATGATCTCGTGATTGCCCCGGCGTGATCCATACGAGTTGAACTCGCGTGGCTGCACCTGCCGTTCGATCAGATACTTCCCGGCAGGGGTGGTGGTCGCGAACGACCCGGCGGGCGAGATGTGATCAGTGGTGATCATGTCCCCCAGGATCAACAGCACTTTGGCCCCATCGATATTCGAGATGGTACCCGGTTCAGCCCCCATACCCTGGAAATAGGGCGGGTTTTGGATATAGGTCGAGGTTGGCGGCCAGTCATAGGTTTCCTGTTGCGGCACCTCAACGCTCTGCCATTTCTCGTCGCCTTTGAAGACGTCGGCGTACTTCGACTGGAACGCTTCGCGAGTCACGGTCGCCTGAACCAGTTCCGCAATCTCGGCTTGGCTGGGCCAGAGGTCTTTCATGTAGACATCGTTGCCATCCTTGTCCTGACCGATGGGGTCCGAAGTCAGGTCAATATCCAGCGTACCAGCCAGCGCATAGACCACGACTAGCGGCGGCGAGGCCAGATAGTTGGCGCGTACATCAGGTGAGATGCGGCCCTCAAAGTTGCGGTTGCCCGACAGTACCGACGTTGCGACCAGATCGCCTTCGGCTATGGCGTCGCTGATTTCTTTCTGGATCGGGCCCGAGTTCCCGATACAGGTGGTGCAGCCATAGCCCACAAGGTTAAATCCAATCTTGTCCAGATCATCCTGCAAGCCAGCAGCCTCAAGATAGGCCGAAACGACCTGTGATCCTGGCGCCAGAGAGGTCTTGACCCAAGGTTTGCGATCCAGACCCAGAGCTGCCGCTTTGCGTGCCACAAGCCCAGCCCCAATCATCACATATGGGTTCGACGTATTGGTGCAGGAAGTGATCGAGGCGATCACAACCTTGCCCGATTCCATCGTGTAGTCTTCACCTTTGACAGCGACTTCCTTGCCCATGGGGCGTTTGAACGTCTCAGCCATTTCCTTTGTGAAGGCGGCCTTGGCATCCGTCAGCGCAACGTAGTCCTGCGGACGTTTTGGGCCGGAAATCGCAGGTACGATGGTGCCCATATCCAGCGTTAATGTATCGGTGTAGATCGGTGCGTAATCCGAACCGCGCCACAACCCGTTTTCCTTGGCATAGGCTTCGACCAGCGCAATGCGGTCTTCGTCGCGACCTGTATTCCGCATATAGCGCAGGGTCTCCCCGTCGATGGGGAAGAAGCCACAGGTCGCACCGTATTCAGGTGCCATATTGGCGATGGTCGCGCGATCCGCCAGCGGCAGATGGTCCAGACCTTCGCCGTAGAATTCAACGAATTTGCCGACTACGCCTTTTTCACGCAGCATTTCGACAACCTTCAGAACAAGGTCGGTGCCGGTGGTGCCTTCGACCATGGACCCGGTCAGCTCAAAGCCCACAACCTCGGGGATCAGCATCGAGATCGGCTGACCCAGCATCGCGGCCTCGGCCTCGATCCCGCCGACACCCCAACCCAGCACGGCCATGCCGTTGACCATGGTGGTGTGGCTGTCGGTGCCAACCAGCGTGTCAGGATAGGCGACCTCCTCCCCGTTCTGATCGGTATCGGTCCAGACGGTCTGGGCGAGATATTCCAGGTTCACCTGGTGGCAGATACCGGTGCCGGGGGGCACAACGCGGAAGTTATTGAACGCGGTCTGACCCCATTTCAGGAACTGATACCGCTCCATATTTCGCTCATATTCGCGGTCCACGTTCATCTGAAAGGCGCGCGGGTTGCCGAACTCATCGATCATGACCGAGTGGTCGATGACCAGGTCCACGGGGTTCAACGGGTTGATCTTTTGCGCGTCGCCGCCCAGGCCTTTGATCCCGTCGCGCATCGCGGCGAGGTCGACGACCGCCGGAACACCGGTAAAATCCTGCATCAGAACACGGGCAGGGCGATAGGCGATCTCTCGCGGGTTCTTACCGCCATTCGCACCCCATTCGGCGAAGGCCTTGATGTCATCGACCGAGACCGAGAAACCCTCATCCTCGAACCGCAGCATGTTTTCGAGCACTACTTTCAAGGCGGCGGGCAGGTTCGAGAAATCGCCGAGACCGGCCTCTTGCGCGGTTGGGATCGAATAGTAGGAAATGGATGTGCCATTCACACTCAGGCTGCGGCGGGTTTTGGCGGTGTCCTGTCCGACTTTGATGGGCATCTTCTGGCCTCCCTCTCAAATAACTTGGATTATGGGGTCGCTACGCTTTATCTGCATCACCAGGGCTGTCGGTTCAAGGGCGATCAGCGCGTTTGATGTGTATTTTGTATACTATTGTACACAATAACCCAAGGACATTCTTACCGCGTTTCAAGAAACCTTGATTGGAGGTTGAACGTCAAAGCAGCTAAACCTTCTGAGCAGCCAAACTAGCCAAGGCCTACCGATGTTTAAAGCCACTATAGTCACAACCGCTCTTGCTCTTTTGCTCGCGACCCACGCTGCGGCCGAAGAAGACCCGGTTGTGATCGAGCTGTTTACCTCGCAGGGGTGTTCATCCTGTCCACCAGCTGACCGGATCATGCAAGAACTCGTGAAACGCGACGATGTGATCGGTCTGGCGCTGCATGTGGACTATTGGGACTATATCGGCTGGAAAGATGAATACGCGGATCCTGATCACACGGTGCGACAGCGCGCCTATGCGCGTCAGGGCGGGCGGTCGATGATCTATACACCTCAGATGGTGATCAACGGGCAAGAGGATGTGGTCGGTGCCAAAGCAGGCGAGTTAAACCAGCTGATCGAGACTCATTTGGCTGCCGTGCCCCAGGCCACGGTTCGGGCCCGTCGTGATGGGGATGCTGTACTGGTCGATGTTTCCCCGGTCACATTGTCCGATGGGCAGATATATGATGTGCGGGTGGTTCAATATTCTCCGATGCGGCATGCTTCGATCCGTCGGGGTGAGCTGGCGGGCCATGACCTGGACTATGCCAACGTTGTTGAAAGCTGGCAGATCGCAGGTCAGTGGGATGGCACAGCGCCGCAAAGTTTTGAGACCGCGCTGAGCGCAGATTTTCCTGCCGTCGTGCTGGTGCAACAGGTTGGTCACGGACCCATTGTCGCCGCCACCAATGTGAAATGATCAGGGCATTTCTTCAAGGCTGACGCCCAGGCCGTTCCAGTGCTTCCAGCGGCGGTGAATCCAGAACCACTGGCCCATATGCTGGCGAACGACCTGCTCCAGATCATTGTTGGTGAACTGTGTCATCTCTTGCGGTGTCGTGTGCGGAACGGGGTCGTGCAGAATGATCTCAAAATCCAGCCCGTTGGGCTGACGAACCGCGTAGCAGGGGATCAGGACCGCTTTGTATTTTATCGCCAGTTCAGCATTCAGGACCGATGTGATCGCCGGTTTGCCAAAAAATTGTAGCTGTTCGCCACCTTGCGAATGCAGGTCCGAGACGATGGCGATAATACCGCCATTCTTGAGAGACCTGACCATCTCGACCATGCCGCGCCGACCTTGTTCGAACATGGGTGAGCCGGATTTGTAGAAGGCTTCGACATATGCGTCGTTGAAATAAGGATTTGCCATCCGGCGATACAGGCAGCCAATCGGTTTGTCACTGCGGTGCTGCAAAGCAACGCGCGCGGCCAGGTAGTGCCCGAAATGCGCGGTGATCATCATGACCGGACGACCTTCGGCAATTGCTGCGTCAAAGGCTTCGATCCCGGGCCCGCTTATTTTTGCGTGTTTCTGACGTTCGATGAACCCCTCGGGCGAAAAATGCTCCATGATCGCGCGCCCGGCGTTGTCAGAGACATCGCTGCTGATCTTTCTTGCCTCGGCTTCCGAAAGTTCTGGGCAGGTGAGGTTCAGGTTTCGCAGAACCCGTCGGCGAAAGCCGACAATGGGGGCAAGGCCGCGCACGATCGCGCCCATTGCGGGGATGCGCCGCTCGTAAGGCAGCAGGCGCATGGTGCCGATGACCCCCTTCAGGAACAGATTGGCGACATAGTACTTTGCAAGCTCACTTCGGCTGAGCTTTGACTTTTCGACGGGCATGAATGCGTCTCACCGCGTTTTGCGAATTTTGAGATCAGACATATAGGTCAAAACCCGCAAGCTCAAGCGGTCAGCCGCGGTTGATACGGACCGGTTGGTTACACCCGGGTTTGCAGGGCACAGGGTCTATTCGTCCTCGTCCTCGGTTTCGACCAGAACGATCGTGCCTGCGTCAACCAGCGTCCGCACGGCGCCGACGATTTGGGTCATTGCCTCTTCGGCTTCGGCCTGTTTGACGCGCCCGCGTTCACCCATTTCTTCGCGCAGGTTATCGGCCATGCGGGCGGAGATGTTCGACAACAGAAACTCAACCGATGCCTTGTCATCATCTGCCGCAGCGCCCGCCAAGGCGGTGATGAGAACCGGTTGTTCAACCTCGCGCAAGACCGCTGGGATATCGCGTGCCTGAATGCGGGTCTGGATATGCGCGAAGGTGAAAATGGATTGACGAACAACGCTGGCGAAATCGGCATCTTCGGCATCCAAAGCATCCAGCAAACCGTCGCGGGTTGCAGCAGCGGATTGGTTCAGGATGGCCCCGACACGCGCGCCCGGGCCATCGCTGAACGCTTGGGCCGGGCGTTGATCCAATTGTGAGGCCAGCGACCACCCGATACGTTCCACCGCTTCGGGTGTGACGCTGGCGGTTTTTGATATCGCGTAAGTTATTCGGCGCGCGACCGGGCCGGGCAGGTGACCCAGCAGCTGCGCTGCCTGCGCCGTATCGAGCTTGGACAGCATCACTGCGGCCACCTCGGTGCTTTCGGCTTGCGCCATGCCTGCCAGTTCTTCGGTTGGGATTTCCCGCAACCGCTGCCAAGGGTCCCCGATCTGCCGAACACCGGCGACCTTGCGCAAGCGTGCTGCCGTCGCAGGGGCAATTTTACCGTTTATGGCATCCAACGCGCCTGCCAGCCCGTGGGGAAAGGACAGCCCAATGTTATCAAGCGCATCACCGAATTCTCGCGCAACAGAATCCAGTGTCACGCGATCCACCAAACCCATCTGGCCAAGCTGATGTGTAAGTCTTTCCTGCAGATCGTCTGGCAGTTCCTCCAGCGGGATATCCGCGCCTTCGTTCAGCAACAGCCGCACAACAACGGCCGCTTTTTGCAAACTGCTCAGCGATCTGGGGACGATCTTGGCAGCGTTGCTTTCAGTGCCCGCAGCGGGCGGCGTCGCCCCCGGTGCCATTTGTATCAGTGCGTTTGTATCCTGCATGTGCCTGCCGAGCCGTAGTCAGTTCCACAGGCAGAATAGCAAGTGTCGGGTAAAGAAAGGCTGAAGCCCAATGCACTAAAACAAGCGCATCGCCAGCCCCGGCTGATGTTTTTGCATATCCGGGATGCTGGCGATGTGCCGCTGTTCAAAGGCTTTAGTAGCTGTACGTCAGCCCGGTCCGGATGGCTTCGCGCAATGAGGCCTCGGCCCAGGTGCCTTCGCCGCCGCGGGCCTTGATCTCGCGCCACTGTTCAATGGCCAGATCGGTTTTGCCCTCGGCTACGAAACCCTGCCCCATATAGCTGCGGGCCAGAATGTTGTCAGGGTTGACATCAATGGCTTTTTCATAGAACAGGTTCGCCAGCTCAAGCTCACCCATCTTGCGGTAGGTGAAGCCCCAGTAGGTCTGAACACGATCGTCGCGCTGATCCATGATGCGCAGGATACCCTGAGCGTTTTTGTACTGGCCGTCATAGGCCAGCTCACGAACCGCATCGTAAAGCTGATCGTCAGAGAAATTGCTTTTGTTCGGCTTTACGCATTTGCCGGCCGCTTCGTCATACACGCGGCCGAACAGGCACTTCTTAGTTGTGTTCGTGGGTTTTGGCGGATTGCTATCACCGCCAGCGGCATGGACGGCAGGGGCAAAGGCAAAGGCTTGAAACGCGATTGCGGATGCTAGGACAAGGCGCATTATTCTACTCCGTTCTCAGGACTGCTTTTTGAAATCATAGTGTGATCTTCCAAAAAGCTAACACCGGATCGGTCGCATTTATTCACAAACAGGAAAGAATTTCCTCAGCTGTTGATGATTTTCAGGCAGCTTTGGGTTTCCTGGTCCCAGGTCGTGCCTTCGATACAGGACTGGGTTTGCTTGGTATGGGCGCTGCAAGCCAGGCTGGCTGAGGCCATGCAGACAAGTGCGATTGAGTAAAATACGGTTCGGATCATGATCTGTCCTTTTCGCGGAAACATCGCCACCAGACTACCCGATTCCCGTAGATTCACCAAAAGCCCGGCCAGCATCAGGCTAGCCGGGCTTTTTTTTTGAGTTACCGCAGGTGCTTATTCCCCAAACACACGTTCGAAAATCGTATCGACATGTTTGGTGTGATAGCCGAGGTCGAATTTTTCTTCGATTTCCTCGGCGCTCAGCGCAGCGGTGACATCGGCGTCCGCCAGCAATTCTTCTTTGAAGTCGGTCCGATGTTCCCAGACCTTCAGCGCGTTACGCTGAACCATGGCATAGGCGTCTTCACGGCTGACGCCTGCCTGGGTCAGGGCAAGCAGAACACGTTGGCTCATGACCAGTCCGGGGAATTTGTTCATGTTTTCCAGCATGTTTTCCGGGAAGATCAGCATCTTGTCGATCACGCCGGTCAGACGGGCCAGCGCAAAATCCAATGTGATCGTGGCATCGGGGCCGATCATACGCTCGACCGAGGAATGCGAGATATCGCGTTCATGCCACAGCGCCACATTCTCCATTGCCGGGATTACGGCGGCGCGGACCATGCGGGCCAGACCCGTCAGGTTTTCGGTCAGAACAGGATTCTTCTTGTGCGGCATCGCCGACGAGCCTTTTTGACCCATCGAGAAGAACTCGGCCCCTTCCAGCACCTCGGTCCGCTGCATATGGCGGATCTCGATGGCGATGTTTTCGATACTGCTTGCGATGACGCCCAGCGTGGCAAAAAAGGCTGCATGGCGGTCGCGTGGAATGACCTGCGTGCTGATCGGCTCGGGGACCAGACCCAACTGGTCGCAGACATGTTCTTCGACGCGCGGATCGATATTGGCGAAGGTGCCGACCGCGCCACTGATCGCGCCGGTGGCAACTTCCGCGCGGGCATCGCGCATGCGGGATAAGTTGCGATCCATTTCAGCATAGAAGCGCGCAAAGGTCAGGCCCATGGTGGTGGGTTCCGCATGGATGCCGTGGCTGCGGCCGATGCGGACGGTGTGTTTGTGTTCGATTGCACGGCGCTTCAGGGCCGCCAACAGACTTTCGAGATCCGCGATCAGAATGTCAGCGGCGCGGGTCAGCTGCACGTTCAGGCAGGTGTCCAACACGTCTGATGAGGTCATGCCCTGATGCACAAAACGCGCCTCTTCGCTGCCGACATGTTCAGCCAGATGGGTCAGAAAGGCGATGACGTCGTGTTTGGTGACCGCCTCGATCTCATCAATCCGCGCCACGTCAAATTCCACATCCTTGGCTTTCCACACGGCCTCGGCGTTTTCGCGCGGGATCACGCCCAGATCGGCCATGGCGTCGCAGGCATGGGCCTCAATTTCGTACCAAATGCGGAATTTGGTTTCAGGCGACCAGATGGCGACCATATCGGGGCGGGAATAACGTGGAATCATTGGCAGCATCGCCTTATTGTGATTGGGCAGTGGGTGATGCCGCGGGGTTTAAACCTGCGCAGCCAGCGGAACAAGACGAGAGTACGGATATGAGACGGTTTGCCCTGATTCTAGCGATCTGGCCGGGTGTTTTGGCCGCCAGCGAATTCCGTGCGTTGTCAGGTCCCGAAATCCGAGCCGCATTGACGGATCAGAAGCTGGATTATGGAAACGGTGCTTGGCAGACCTTTGAGGCCTCGATGCTGACGCAGTATTTTTTGGGCGAACACAGTGCAGGCCGGTGGGCCGTTCGGGAGGGTCGCTATTGCTCGCTCTGGCCGCCCTCGGACCTGTGGGCCTGTTATGATGTTCAACAGAACGGCCAGACGATCCGGTTCATTGATGATGCGGGCAACACAACGGATGGGGCGTTTGCGGAATGACCCTGCCACGCGAACTGAAGGATTTCGCGGGAACCTGGTCGCTGATGCGGAAAATCCGTGATGACAAGGCCGGGCAGATTGTGCAGGCCGATGGCCATGCTAATCTGGTACCGGATGCCGATGGTCTGATCTATAGCGAAGAGGTGACGGTGCGCATGCCCGGCCAGCCGCCGATGAAGGGCACGCGGCGCTATCTCTGGCAGCCAGATGGCGATCGCATTGCCATTCATTTTGAAGACGGTCGGTATTTTCATGCGCTGAAGCTGGGTGCAACCACCGCGGCCGACCATCATGATTGCCCCCCTGACAGCTATGATGCACATTATGATTTCTCGGGATGGCCGCGCTGGACAGTCCGCTGGACCGTGTCTGGGCCGCGAAAATCCTATGAAATGGAAACCAAATACACGCTGCGATAGCGTAATCATCTTGCAGCAGACGCCCGGAACAGGCATTGCTGCAGGTGCAAACAAGTCCGAATGTGGAGATATGAGATGAACGCAAACGTATTGGCCAACGCATTTGGCCCGCGCGAAGGGACGGCGCTGCGCGTCAAACAGGTGGCTCTGGTTGTTCTGGGCATCGTTGCATTGGCCGTTGCCGCAAAGATCAAAGTGCCGATGTGGCCGGTTCCGATGACAATGGGTACCTTTGCCGTTCTGACCATCGGCACAGCCTATGGGGCACGTCTGGGTCTGGTGACCATGATGGGATATCTGCTGGTCGGCGCTTTGGGCTTTGACGTTTTCGCCGGCTCCTCGGCTGAGAAATTCGGCCTGACCTATATGATGGGTGGCACGGGTGGCTACCTGGTTGGCTATCTGCTGACCACCGTTTTGCTGGGCTCTCTGGCCGCACGCGGCTGGGACCGGTCGGTTGGCAAACTGGCATTCGCACTGCTTTTGGCCAACGTGCTGATCTATGTTCCCGGTCTGCTGTGGCTGGGCCAATTGTATGGTTGGGACAAGCCGATCCTTGAATGGGGTCTGACACCATTCCTGGCAGGGGATGCGATTAAGCTGGCTCTGGCTGCTCTGCTGATCCCTGCGGTTTGGAAACTGGTCGGAAACGCACGCGGCTAACCGCGATTGCCATTTTCAATCTGAATGACCCGCGCCGGAGAGATCCGGCGCGGTTTTTTCGTTTTTGAGATTTTGCATAGCTTACGAAAGCGAGTCGAAACTAGTTGCGTTCGGCCCGATCCCAGATCCGGGCAACCCAGCTTGCAGGTCGAAAGTACTGCCGTATCGCGCGGAGTTTGTGCTTTGACCTGAGCGCCCGCAGAATATGCTGCTTCGGGGGCAGGTGCGGAACCGCGTCGTTATATTGCCCCTTGATCGCGTCCGGCGGGCTCAACGATCCGGCAAAGACGACCACGCGGGTGCCTTTGGGCGGGCGTGTGTCCTTGAAGTAGTTCAGCGGGAAAGTCGGAATGCATTCAATGCGGAAATGGCGAACCCATCCGGTTGGCCAGAACTTCACCCCGTTTGGCGCATTCTTCGTGACGAAATGCTGCTCGAACCGATATTTGTCGGCCACGCCCTGAGGGTCGGCGGCAAAGACATCCTGAAGCGAGGCGAGCGCACCAACCGGCATACGGTAGATTGAGGTCTGCCCCAACCGGTTCAACGGTTTGGCCACGTTGCGCGCCAGAACAACATCGTCCGCATCGCCAAACTCAAAGAAGGGATCCAGCGACCCTGTGATTGCAACATCCAGATCCAGGAACAGAAATGGCCCCTTTAGATCGGCCAGTTCAGCAGCCCAAAGCCTGGATTTCGGCCATTGGCCGATGGTGCGTTCGGGCATGAATCCCGGCATTTCGGGCAGGTCAAAGCATTCAACGCCGGTGTCGACCCCTTCGCGCGTGTCAGTAAACGCGACAAACCGAAACGGCGGCGTGGTGTTGGCACAGACCATCCGGTACAGACGGTTGATTTAGGGGGCACCGTAGCGCGTGCCCCAGTTGATGCAAACGATCTGTTTGTCCATGCGCCCGCCGCTTACTGCCTGATAGAGCGGCCTTGTGGCAGCTATTCCAATCAGTTGTCAATCAGTATGGTCGTAACAAGTGCCGAGCCTTCCAGCGTTCTGTGCACGGGGCATTTGTCGGCAATTTCCAGCAGCCGCTCTTTTTGTTCCTGGGTCAGAGGACCCTGAAGCCGGATTTTGCGATTGAACTGGTCCACTTTGCCTTCATTTGCCAGCCCAGCATCCTGTGCATGAACTTTGTCATGACACACGTCCACACTGATGCCGGTCAGAGGCCACCGTTTGCGTCTTGCATACATGCGAATGGTCATCGACGTGCAGGCCCCAAGCCCGGACGAGACGAACCCATAAGGCGACATTCCGCGATCTGTGCCGCCATATGACACAGGTTCATCCGCCACAGCATGATGGCGCGGCCCGGCCTGAATATCCTGCAAAAACCCACCCGGGTCTGCTTCGGTCACACGAATAACGCCTTCTGGCGCGCCGGGAGGTGGGGCCGGGGGGCGCAGGGGCACATATCGTGACACCCACGCAGCGATCACATCTGCCGCATATTCCGCATCCGCGGCACGGGTGATCAGGTGATCAGCGTCATCAAGCGTCACAAAGCTTTTGGGATGCTTGGCGGCCAGAAAGATGGTGCTGGCGTTGTCGATGCTGACTGTTTCATCCAAGGGTGCATGAAGGATCAGCAAGGCGGCTTTCAACTCTGCCACCGAGGGTGTTAGGGCCGTTTCAGCAATGTCGTCCACAAACGCTTTGCCAATGCGGAACGGTCGACCACCCAGCGAGACCTCGGCGCTGCCTTCCTGCTGTATCTCGGTCAGGGCCTGTTCGAAATGGTGCGAAACATGGCTGGGATCCGCAGGGGCCCCAAGCGTGACCACCGCTTTGACCGATGGGATACCCGCGCGAGCGCGCAGCACAGCGGCTCCCCCAAGTGAATGGCCAATAAGCAGGGCCGGGGCCATGTTTCGGCCAGCCAGATACGTCGCCGCCGCAATCAGGTCTTCGACATTCGATGTGAAAGTGGTGTTGGCAAACTCGCCCTCGGAATGCCCAAGCCCTGTGAAGTCGAACCGAAGCACAGCGATTCCCATCGCCGCCAATCGGGCTGAGATACGGCGCGCGGCAGGGATATCTTTGGAACAGGTGAAGCAATGGGCAAACAGGGCCGTCGCCAGAACCGGACCATCGGGTAAATCCAGCCGAGCGGCAAGTTGGCCGCCATCATGACCGGCAAAGGTGATGCGTTCCGTAGGCATTTCGGCTCCTTCCATTGGGGGCGTTTGCAATATTGCGATCATGCAGGGCCTGCCACAACCTATATGTCAAAGGCGTCACGGTAAGGTGAGGGACTGCCGTAAGGTTGGTGACGGGTTTGTGGTCCGTCATCGAAACCGGAAGATAAGTCATACATTCCGTTTTGTGATGTATAGTCAGTCAAACATTCGTTTTAATTATTTCACATAAAGACCCATCTACCCGCTATCGAAACCATAGCCGGAGGGAAACATGGTAGATATTACAGCAAAGCCAAATGCACCCTGGGTTGGCATGGAACGGCTGGTCGCACTTATTCTGGCCGTCGTCTTGGGGTTCGCACTGGGCCAGTCCTTGCCACTTAGCGAGAATGAGCACTCTGATACAATCAGCCCGCCCGTCGAAGACTGGCATGGCAACGTGCGGCGGTCGAACTGGCCTGACTAACCGGGTTGCTATAGCCCCATAAGCTGGGCATCAAACGGATATCGCGTCAGGTTCTCATAGCCGTCTTCGGTTATGAGAACCTGATCTTCCAGCTTGATCGAGAAATCGCCGCCCACCTCGCCAACCGCAGCCTCGACACACAAAACCATGCCGGGTTCCAGCGGATAGTCATAAGCGCCTGCAACCGCCTTGTCCGGGTAGGCGACCAGAGGCCATTCATCGCACAGGCCAACGCCGTGCATCAAGCAGCCATATTTCTGGGCCTGAAACTTATCATCCAGCCGGTGCGAATTCGCTGTCAACTCGGGGATCATGACGCCGGGTTTCAGCATCTCCATATTGGTCATGATATGCTCATGGGCATGTTGCATCGCATAGATCATGTCGGCACGCGGTTTCTGATCCCCGATCCACCAAGTGCGTGAAATATCGACGCAAATCCCGTAGGAACCGACCAGATCGGTGTCAAATGCGATGATTTCATTCTGCTGCGTGATCCGGGGGCCGCATTCCTGGAACCAGGGGTTTGTGCGTTGGCCCGACGCCAAGAGGCGCGTCTCGATCCACTCACCACCGCGGCGGATGTTTTCGGCATGCAGAACGGCCCAGATGTCATCTTCGGATGTCTTTCCATCGCCCACATTGGCGCGCGCAAAGGCTTCCATCTCGGCCACGGCGGTTTCACAGGCATGGCTGGCACAGCGCATGGCCAGGATTTCATCGGGTCCTTTGATGGCGCGGGTTTTCTCGGTCAGCTCTTCGCCTTCCATGATCTCGAAACCCTGTGCCTCAAGCGCGCGCAGCCCGTGCAGCATGATTTTGTCGACGGCTAGACGTTTGTTGCCGCCGCCATGTTGCTCGATCAGCACCCGCACCTCGTTCGAGAACACATCGGCGGCCACATCCACCTTGTCGCCACGGTCAAAGTAAAACAGATCTGCGCCAGAGCGCTGTTCGCGGACCAGAGGGTTAAAGGTGGAGAGGAAAGGGGAGTTCTTATAGTCCCAGATCACCATATAGCCATCAGCACACAGCAGGACTGCACGGAATGGGTTGTGGGTGTTCCACAGCTGCATATTGGTGCTGTCGGTTGCGTAGCGGATGTTCAGGGGGTCGAAAATCAGCAAACCACCATAACCGCGATCCACGATGGCCTGGGTTAGGCGTTCCCAGCGAAACGCGCGCATCTGGTCCAGATTGGGCAAGATCAGCCCTGCGGCTGACCATTCGTCAAAGGCCAGCTGCGTGGGCCCGATCTCGATTCTGTCGTTGTCGTTCGGTGTGCCATCGCCCAGCGTTTCGCCGCGGGTTGGGTCGATTTTACGGGTATCCCGATAGTGCTGATTCACAACGCGCCTCCCTCTGTTTGAGGTAATCTTGTTAAGACGGTCGAAAGACGTCGCAGAAGATTGCGACCGCCCGCTTGTCGTTTTTTGACCGACATTCGGGAAATTCAATGATAGCTGGTTTTTATGAGTGTGATCCTGCAAAAGAAAATTCCGTATGATCCGACGGACTTACGTGCCTTACCGGGTATTCAGTCCACGAAAATGCAGGATTGGCTGTATCAGGATGATGCCTTTGCAGCGCAGATGGATAGGCGCGCGGCGCTGCTATATGAACGTCGTGACGATGTGCTGGTGCTTGATCCCCAGGCAGAAGAGGCCGCGCAGGAGTTGTTGGCACTGGTTCTGACAACAGCTTACCCTAGTGCCACTGATCACGTAATTCGGCCTGATGGGGCGCGCGTTGAAATTGATACGGCACGGCCATTGGATACGCTCTGCCTGCTGGTTCAGGAGGATTTTTGCATCCTGCAAAAGCATGGCGACCAGCATGTCCTGACGGGCGCGATTCTGTGCTTTCCGGCCAGCTGGCGCCCGTCGGAAAAGTTCATGCGGCCTTTGGTGGATATTCACATCCCAGTCGACAGCTGTGACGACAACATTGCCCGGCGCGTTCAACGCCTGTTCGATGGGATAAAGCCTGACCGTCCGCTGTGGCGCTTCAATGCGCTTTGGTATGAAGACCCCGAGCTTTATCAGCCCCGCAGCGCTAGCACCCCGCGTGAAAAGCCCCAGGAGGGGACAACCTCGTATCTACGCAGCGAACGCCAAACCTTGATGCGTTTGCCGGGCACCGGGGCGGTCGTGTTTTCGATCCACACCTATGTTCTGGCCGCAGACAGCCTGCCAGAAATGGAAAACCCCGCCTGACGGCGGGGCCTCCAAGGAGGGTCTTCGGTAATTCTGTTACATGCCGAGGACGTTGACCACGTCGGCAAAGGCATTGCTGGTGTTCAGCGCAACGATGGCAGAGGAAAAGACCAGAACCTGCGTGTTCAGCCGGAAATCTTCACCCCGGATCAGATTGACGGCCGCCATCGAACAGGCGATGGGCATGGAAACGCTGGCGATCACGCCCGTTACACACCAACTGCTGAGCCGCAGGATGTCGCTTGGGCGGTCTTCGTCTTCGGTATTGTCTTGGACCTGTTCAAAAGGTTTGTTTTCGTTTGAGGCCGGCTCCAACGTTTCATCTGCGCGAAACGCGATGCTCAGTAGTTGGTCATCGGTCAGTTGGATCGGGCGGGCAGAGGGGTTCAAGACCGCGATCTGTTCTTTGGGCTCGGGTATATCCACCCCCGCGAACTGACCGGATATCGATTGGAAGATTTGTTTTCGGTCTCGGGATTTTCCGGGCGCCAGGGTGTCAAATGCACTCATGAACTGTTCGAGCGTCAGAACAGTACGCGGCGATAGCCATTCGACCCGACGGGTCGAGCAGATATCGACCATACGATACAGCATTACCGCCAGCATCAGCTCAGAAATCTCAGGATCGTCCAGCACAGGAGAGACCGGTGAGACAGTGATCTGCAACTTGTTCTGCGGGCGTGTGGCGATACGGCGGCGCGGGGCTGATTTCAGCCCCACCACCCGATCCAGGCGGTCATGATGGGTGTCAGCGTTCGCGGTCTCGCGCTTAAGCGTCAGGCGCACCAGATACTGGCTTGAGACGATGCTGGCCTCTGTGTGATTCAGCATCGCTTTACGCTCGATCAGATGACCGTAATCCTCAAGTGTTGTCGCGACGATCGAACCAAACCGTTCGATCGCGCCATCGGCGTCGCCATCGAATTGCAGGCCGCCATGATAACTGCGGTTCTGAGCCACGGGAGTTTCCTTTGTCGCTTTCGTTGCAAATCAAAGGTTAACAACCGTTTTTGGGTAGAATTTGACGAAAAGTGCAAAAAAATCAGAAAACCGGATGATTGATTACGCTTTGGAAACCAATAAAATAAGGGGTTTTTGCGACTGCTATGGCGACATTGTGGCGAAATTGCGCAAATCACGTGTTGAGCGCGTGACTGGGCTATTGATCGATTCGGGCGGCCATGATGGCAATGGATTGCTGGTAAACCGTGGCTGCGTTCCATTGTTCGATAACCGCGAAATTGGGTTGCCCCGGCTGATATCCGCGCCCCGGTTTCCACCCTTTTTTGCGCAGGAAATTGGCGGTTGAGGCCATAGCATCTGTCAGGTTGTAAAAATCCACGCGGCGGTCTCCGGTAGCATCCACGCCATATTTCAGTGCATTGCCCGGGAGGAACTGGGTATGGCCCAGTTCGCCATGTTTTGCCCCTTTTGTCGCCATGGTGATACTGCCCTGATCGACCAGTTTGAGTGCCCCAATTGCATGCGGAACAAAGAACTCGGATCGGCGACAATCATAGGCCAGAGTGGTTATTGCTGACACAACCTGACTGTCGCCCATGAAATTTCCAAAGCCGGTTTCCATACCATGAATGGCAATCAGAACCCCGGCTGGCACGCCATATTGCTGTTCAAGCGCGGCGTAGAACTGTGGGTTCCGGGCTTTGCGCTTGCGTCCTTGGGCGACAATCGTATCTGCGCCGCGCACGCGCATGAACTTGTCCAGCGAGTATCTGAAACTCTTCTGGTTTCGGTCCGCGGCGATCGTTCTTGTGGCATATTGCGTCTGGGCCAACGCTTGAAGGCCCTTTTTTTTCACACCTGCCTTACGGGCTTGTTTGGCGAAATCGGCCTTCCAGGCCTCGAACCCTGCACTTGAGTTCCCGCAAGGTGCCGCAGTGCCAAGTGTTGGCATGATCAGGACAAAGGAAATCAACAATATACGCAACATTGGGGGCAATCCGATATGGCTGTGGTGTCTAGAGCGTAGATGGTCCGCAGGATTTCGCAATGTAATTTGCAAAGGCCGAACTCGCTGGTTCTTCTTAAACTTTCGAACCGTTCCTCGAAAGCTTTGGGTCCACGCAAATCTGCGCCGGTAGTGTGTTCGAAACCTTTAATCGACGAAACTATGGCTGGGAAGCGAGAAAAGGTGGTATCGGATGACATGCGATCTCTCCTACCCGGATGGTGCGGGTTTCGAAGATCGGAAAAAACGAAACAAGGGCGCCCGTATGGACGCCCTTGCAGATGTAACCCTGTGACGGATCAGCAGCTGTAGTACATACCGTACTCAACCGGGTGCGGCGTGTGCTCGTAGGTTTCGACCTCTTCCATCTTCAATGCGATGTAGCCGTCGATCTGGTCTTTGGTGAACACGTCGCCCTGCAGCAGGAAGTCGTGATCCGATGCGAGTGCTTCCAGAGCTTCACGCAGCGAGCCGCAAACGGTTGGGATGTCGGCCAGCTCTTCGGCAGGCAGATCATACAGGTTCTTGTCCATGGCTTCGCCTGGATCGATCTTGTTCTTGATGCCGTCCAGACCAGCCATCAGCAGGGCTGCGAAGCACAGATAGGGGTTTGCAGCCGGATCGGGGAAACGAGCCTCGACGCGCTTGGCTTTCGGGCTTTCCGTCCACGGAATACGGACACAACCCGAACGGTTACGGGCCGAGTAGGCGCGCAGAACAGGGGCTTCGAAACCGGGGATCAGGCGCTTGTAGCTGTTGGTCGCCGGGTTGGTGAAGGCGTTCAGGGTCTTGGCGTGCTTCAGGATGCCGCCGATAAAATACAACGCCTCATCCGAGAGATCAGCGTATTTGTCGCCCGCAAACAGCGGCTTGCCGTCTTTCCAGATCGACATGTTCACATGCATGCCGGTGCCGTTGTCGCCTGCGATCGGCTTCGGCATGAAGGTTGCCGATTTGCCGTAGGCGTGGGCGACGTTGTGGATGACGTATTTGTATTTCTGCAGCTCGTCGGCCTGTTTGGTCAGGCTGTCGAAGATCAAACCCAGCTCGTGCTGACAGGATGCAACCTCATGATGGTGCTTGTCGACCTTCATGCCCAGACGCTTCATGGTCGACAGCATTTCCGACCGCAGGTCCTGGCTTTCATCAATCGGGTTGACCGGGAAATAACCGCCCTTGACGCCCGGACGATGGCCCATATTGCCCATCTCGTACTCGGTGTCGGTGTTCCACGACGCGTCGGTGGCATCCACCTCGTAGGAAACCTTGTTGATGCTGTTCGAAAAGCGGACGTCGTCAAACAGGAAGAATTCAGCTTCGGGCCCCATATAGGCAACATCACCGATACCCGAGGATTTCAGGTATGCTTCGGCTTTCTGGGCCGTGCCGCGCGGGTCACGATCATAGGCTTCGCCAGTATCGGGCTCAACAACCGAGCAGTGCACACAGATGGTCTTTTCGGCATAGAACGGATCGACATAGGCGCTGTCGGTGTCAGGCATCAGTTTCATGTCCGACGCTTCGATTGATTTCCAGCCCGCGATGGATGACCCGTCGAACATGAAGCCTTCTTCGAGGAAGTCTTCGTCAACCTGATCGGCCATAATGGTCACGTGCTGAAGTTTGCCGCGCGGGTCGGTAAAGCGGATGTCGACATATTCTGCGTCTTCATCGCGGATCAGCTGAAGAACTGCGTCCTTGCTCATTCTCTTGTTTCCTCTGGTTTGAAGATAGGTATGTTACAGCGCGTCCGAGCCGGTTTCGCCGGTACGGATGCGGATGGCTTGTTCAACGGGCGAGACAAAGATTTTACCGTCGCCGATTTTGTCGGTTTTTGCGGCCGAAACGATGGCTTCGATGGCTGCATCGACCTGATCGTCGTCCAGCACCACCTCGACCTTCACCTTGGGCAGAAAATCGACCACATATTCGGCACCACGGTAGAGCTCCGTGTGACCTTTCTGGCGGCCAAAGCCCTTAACCTCGATCACGCTGAGGCCCTGGACGCCAACGTCCTGCAATGCCTCTTTCACTTCGTCCAGTTTGAACGGCTTGATGATCGCTTCGATCTTTTTCATCCCGGCTCACCTCGCATGGTTGTCAGAACCGCAGTGATCACGTCTAAATCAGGGGGGCAATGTGATTGCGGATTTGGCCTGTTTCGGATGGATGGAATCTTGGTGGCGGGTTAAGTTTTGTGCGCTTTGCACAAAAAGTAATCGGAATTGAATCGCGTGAGGGTTCGGGATGGTGGAATTGCTGACAGCGGCGCAAATGAGGGCGGTTGAGCAGGCGGCTATCGAGTCCGGTAAAGTCACCGGGCTGGAATTGATGGAGCGCGCCGGGCAGGGCGTTGTTGAAGCGATCATCGAGGAATGGCCGGAGTTGAAGGGCCGAGGAGCCAGCCCGTCGCCATCGGGTGTTCGAACCGATGGCGCAAACGATCAAGACCGCTCCCCGGCATATTTGGGGCCAGATGAAAGGGATCCCCTGCGTGCACTGGTGTTGTGTGGGCCGGGGAACAATGGCGGTGACGGGTTTGTAGTCGCGCGGTTGTTGCGAGAGCGGGGATGGGAGGTTGAGGTATTTCTGTATGGCGATCCAGAGAAGCTGCCGTCGGATGCACGGGTGAATTACGAGCGGTGGGCAAGTATCGGAGAAGTGTACCCCCCATCAGAGTTACCAGCTCATACACGCCTTAAGTTGATCGATGTTTTTGCTAAGTCGGAAGTTCCAACGGTGATCGTTGATGCTGTGTTCGGTACGGGGCTGTCAAAGCCGCTGCCAAACAACATTTTTGAGTTCGATTTGCTTATGCAAAACCTGATGTCACATGAGAACATCAAACGCGTAGCCGTCGATGTTCCTTCGGGTCTATGTTCGGATAGCGGAAAGCAAATTGGACACAGCTATCGCGCAGAATTGGTTGTTTCGTTTCATGCTTTGAAGGTTGGTCATTTTCTTGGAATGGGGCCTGATCTTTGCGGAAAAGCGGTCGTTAGATCTATCGGCCTTGGAAGCTGCGAACTGTCTGAAAGCGATTCACATCTGGTGCAGTTGACCCAAGTCGATGCGAAGGCGGACGGTTACGTTTCTTCGGACCCGCGAGAACTCGTCAAGTTTGTGTTGTCACACAAATACACCCACGGCCATGCACTGATCCTCTCCGGCGGGCCCGGCAAAACCGGAGCGGCACGGTTGGCGGCGCGGGGGGCTTTGCGGATCGGGGCGGGGTTGGTGACGCTGGGCGTTCCTCCATCGGCGCAGATGGAGGTTGCGGCGCAGGTGACAGCCATCATGTTGCAGCGGATTGACGATGCAAACGGCTTATCCGAGCTGTTGCAGGACGAACGGCTTGACGCTTTGTGTCTTGGCCCCGGTTTGGGTTTGGCGCGTGCGCGCGAACTTGTGCCGCTTGCTTTGGAAGCTGGTCGCGCAACGGTTTTGGACGCGGATGCTTTGACCGCTTTTGCAGACGACCCTGCTGCTTTGTTCGCGCAACTGCACAAGAACTGCGTGCTGACGCCACACGGGGGGGAGTTCGCGCGGTTGTTTCCGGACATCTCGGACAAACTAAACGCTGTGCCAACCAAAGGCCCGGCCTATTCCAAGGTTGATGCGACGCGAGAGGCTGCCAAACGGGCAGGGTGCGTTGTGCTGTTCAAAGGGCCAGACACGGTGATTGCCGACCCGAACGGGCGATGCTCGATCAATGCCGCAGTTTACGAGCGCGCGGCCCCTTGGCTGGCAACAGCGGGGTCGGGCGATGTACTGGCCGGGTTTATCGCTGGTTTGCTTGCGCGCGGTTTTGGCCCAATGCAGGCCGCAGAAAGCGCGGCCTGGCTGCATGTGGAGTGTGCCCGACAGTTTGGGCCAGGTCTGATCGCCGAAGACTTGCCAGAACAACTTCCTGCCGTGTTCCGGGCGCTGGAAATGTAACGACGATCAGCGGGTTTTGGCCGAGAACACTGAGAAATTGCACGTTCACAGTGCAGCTGACGGCAGAGCGCTGCTCTGGGAATTGCAAGACACGAGGCCAAGGTGCAAACTTGCCTTGGTGGATCAAAAGATACGCCACGCAATTCCTAGTTTATGATCAAAACAATAATGACGCCCACCTATGTGGGATTAGGCAGCTGAATCGACGGCGGGCGATCCGGAAACCCCATCACAGGAAACACATGTTTTTGTGATTGTCTGGGCAGTACCAGAACCTAAGCCATTGATGGTGATTGATATGAACTCTTATTTCAAACCAACGTCCGCTGCGGCCCTTGTGGTCACAGCCACTGCCACCTCGGCAATCGCCGAATTGAAGTATGAAAACAACAGTGGCGGCTATGTCGAACTGTACGGTCAGTTCAACCCGGCGCTTATCTCAGTCGATGATGGGCAGGAAACCGAAACCCGCGTGCTGGACAATGATCTGTCCAACAGCCGGGTTGGCCTGCGTCTTATGCAGCCCTTTGGGACCAACGAATTCACGTTCCGGTTTGAAACCGCGCTGGGCCTGCCAAATTCTGCCGAAGCAGATCAGTTTGGCACCAACTCGGAAGGTTGGTCACGCGAAGATATCCGGCATGTGGATTTTGCGCTGAAGGGCGACTGGGGTAAATTCTCGGCCGGACAGGGCAGCATGGTTTCCGATGGTGCGTCCGAGGTGGATCTGTCCTATGTTGGAACTGCCCTCTACTCGTTCACGAATGATGAAAACTCGAGCTTCTTCTATCGGGGCACCGATGGTGTTCTGAGCGACATTACCGTCGGCGATTCGAGCAGCAACTTTGACGGCTCGCGCCGTGGCCGCGTTCGGTATGATACGCCCAGTTTCAACGGATTTTCGGCAGGTATCGCATATGGTCAGAACATCCTGTCCAGCAGCGATGATGATGACTATTTCGACGTGGGTGTGAATTATGAAAATACGCTCGCCGGTGGTATCGAGCTTGCGGCGGGCTTGGCTTATGCGGTTCGGTCGCGCGATGACAATTCAGGGGATCGCAAGGATACCATCGGGTCAGCCTCGATTCTGTTGCCCAGCGGGTTTGGCTTTACCTTTGCGGCCGGTACCCGAGACGATGAACGCAGCGGGTCGTCAGACCCCAGCTTCTGGTATGGGAAGCTGTCTTATGAAGGCGATTGGATCGCCTGGGGAAAGACCGGTGTAGGCATCGACTACTATGATGGTTCAGATTTTGAAACCGACGGCTCCAGCACCGAATCCTGGGGGATCGCCTTGGTGCAGCGGATCGACAGCATCAACACGGATGCTTACCTAAAATACCGCAGTCACGACTTTGACGATGGTACATCGTTTGACAAAAACGAGGCCTGGGTATTGGGCGCACGTTGGAGGTTTTGATTTAATCACCCCACGTGGATTTGAAGCGCCCCGGTCAGATCCGGGGCGTTTTTTGAACGGATGCAGCGCAAATGAAGCGTGTTCCGGCCTTTGCCCCCTTGCACGCGGGCGGCTGTGCAAATAGAAGGCGTCAAATTTGCCCGGCGCGCCCGTGTTGCGCGCCCCGAATCCTATGGGGACTACCACAATGCAGGTTACCGAGACGCTGAACGAAGGTCTGAAACGCGGCTACAACATCGTTGTGACCGCAGCCGAACTGGACGACAAGGTCAACGAAAAACTGACCGAAGCGCAGCCGGAAGTCGAAATGAAAGGTTTCCGCAAAGGCAAGGTGCCGATGGCGCTGCTGAAAAAGCAGTTTGGCCAGCGTCTGTTGGGCGAAGCCATGCAGGAAACCATCGACGGTGCGATGAACAAGCACTTTGAAGACAGTGGCGATCGTCCTGCGTTGCAGCCCGAGGTCAAGATGACCAATGAGGACTGGAAAGAAGGCGACGACGTCGAAGTTGCGATGTCTTACGAAGCCCTGCCCGAGATCCCAGAGGTTGATCTGAAATCAGTTGAGCTGGAAAAGCTGGTTGTCAAAGCTGATGACGCAGCCGTCGAAGAGGCGCTGAACAACCTGGCTGAAACCGCGCAGGATTTCAAAGCGCGCCGCAAGGGTTCGAAAGCCAAGGACGGCGATCAGATCGTGTTCGACTTTGTCGGTAAGGTCGATGGCGAAGAGTTCGAAGGTGGCTCGGCTGAGGATTACCCACTGGTTCTGGGCTCGAACAGCTTTATCCCCGGCTTTGAAGAGCAGCTGATTGGCGTGAAGACCGAAGAAGAAAAGGACGTGAACGTCACTTTCCCGGAAGAATACGGTGCTGAACACCTGGCCGGAAAAGATGCGGTTTTCAGCTGCACAATCAAAGAAGTGAAAGAACCGGTTGCCGCTGAGCTGAATGACGAGCTGGCCAAGAAATTCGGAGCCGAAGATCTGGAAGCCCTGAAAGGTCAGATTTCTGAGCGTCTGGAAGCTGAATATGCTGGCGCTTCGCGCGCCGTTATGAAACGCGGCCTGCTGGATGTGCTGGACGAGAAAGTCTCGTTTGACCTGCCCCCGTCGTTAGTTGAGGCCGAGGCCAAGCAGATCGCGCATCAGCTGTTCCACGAAGAAAACCCGGATGTGGAAGGCCACGACCACGGTGAGATTGAGCCGACCGACGAGCACAACAAGCTGGCCGAACGCCGCGTGCGTCTGGGCTTGCTGTTGGCTGAACTGGGCCAAAAGGCCGAGGTTGAAGTGACTGACGCCGAGATGACTCAGGCCATCATGAACCAGGCGCGTCAGTACCCGGGCCAGGAACGCCAGTTCTTTGAGTTCGTGCAGCAGAACGCTCAGATGCAGCAGCAGCTGCGCGCGCCGATCTTCGAGGACAAGGTTGTCGACTATGTGTTCGAACTGGCCACAGTTGCGGACAAGGAAGTCAGCAAGGACGATCTGCAAAAGGCCGTTGAGGCACTGGAAGAGGAGTAATCCTCTTCCCCCTTTGTGGGGGCTAAAATAGAGCGGAGCCGCCTCTGCACAGGGCGGCTCCGCGTGGGTGGCTTTTGTATTATGAGGTGAGGGGGTCAGGCCTCATGAGCAAAAGCACGGGGGGTATGTAGCAGAGCGTTTCTTTGCTCTGGCGTGAAGGTATCGGTCAGCGTCTCGATCAACCGAAGAACATCCTGACGTTCTTCTTCGGTGCGCGCTGCGCTCATCTGCTCGACAAAGTACTTCTCAAGATCAGTGAGCGGTTTGTGGTCGCGGTTCGCAGGCTGTTTCTCGACCAGTTTTTTCGAGTTGAACAGGGCGAGCGCTTCTTCGTCCTCCAGGAACACATCTTCACGGATCCCGGCGAACTCTCGAATGCCCTGGATGCGTTCGTCCGTGCAATCAAGCAAGGCGGCCAGCGCCGACACTTTGCCCATTGGAACGGTCTTTCCCACATAGTCGTAAGGTGCACAGTTCGAGCGTTTCAGAACCCGATCCATGACTGGATCAATGACGGTGATAATATCATCCATACCGGCATTTTTGGCGTATTCGAGTGAGCCAATCATCAGTTCGCAGGTAGCGTAAGAAACCGAGTTCTTCTCTTTCCCGCGGCTGAGCCGTTGCGTGTCGACGCAGAAGCGGGTGGATTCCCACATTCTTGCGCTGCGGATCGGTGCTTCGCCGTCGAGAATGGCCGAGAAGACGTCAGCCAGCATGTGAGGTCCGGTGGTCTGTAGGGCACGCACGGCTGCGACGACATTCCCCCCGTCGTCGAGTCCGATTACATATGCCGGGTCCAGATGATCAAATTCGTCGATCTCTTTTCCATCTTCGATATTTACATCCCAGCCGAGGCGTCCGCCAAAAACGCGTGCACGCAGCTGGAACATTTCGTCGAGAACTTCGCCGAACAGGTGTCTGTTCAGCCCATCAACAACAACAATCATTTTTTCCCCCTTCGAGTGGTTGTTCGGTAAACTAGACGTTACCGTTTTGCTGGGGGTTTTCTATTGGGGGTTTCCCGTATTTTGACGGAATTTTGGGTTTTTTGTGTCTAACTAGGCGTAATCAGACCAATGGCTATAGCCCGACCAACCGCTTGCGGCGTGGTCAAAGCGCTCAGCTTTTCGCGGCTGGAGCGCAGGTGCACTTCGACAGTGCGGTGCGAGATTGATAGAATATCGCCGATATCTTGTTGTGATTTGCCTGCTGCAACCCATTGCAGGATCTCGACCTCGCGGGTTGAGAGATTGGGGTGGTAGAGCGCGCTAGTGAGTTCGTCGGATGACACGACATGGTCGTGAATATGGACTGCCATGGATTGCAGGTCGCCGATCACATGGGTGTAGAGCTTGCGCCACTCGTCCTTGCTGCAGTCGCGCGAGGCGCTCAGCAGCCCTATATCCCCGAACGGCCCGCGTACCGGTATCGTAACGCCTTGGTTTGATATGCCAAATTCACTGGCGTCATTGAACATGCGCTGGAATTCAGGGCCACGTTCCAAGCGGCTCCAATCCACGGGCGCGATACTGCGGCGGGCCATGTGGATTGTCGGGTCGATCATGATCAACCCCTGATTCTGGTAGTGTTCGGTCCAGGCATCATCATAGGTTACGAAGCCCGCAACCGTACCAGACGCAGGATTCATGCCTGCATAGGCGGCATGATCCATGTCATGCTTTTCGCACACTTGTTTGAGAAACTCGGTGTACCGAGTTTCTGCATCCGGCAGAGTGCTCAGATCAACAATTTCCATGCGGCGTCTACCAACTGCGGCCCATCCCACAGGTCCGATGGTGTCTTCGGACCAGTAGTAAACTTAGAGCGGAACCCAAATTACCTCACCAAGAAAACACAACATACTTTTGGGAATATGACAAGGCGAGGTGCCAATTGTCTGCACATTTGAGTATAACTTGCGTAGACTAGAACATTTTTATCACTATCACCAAATTTCCAAACCACAGGCCGTGTTCGGGATTTGGAACGGTGTCAGGGTGCCGATTTTAAGCCGGTTTCAACCAGCATTCCGCGCGCTTTCGCTTCGGGATAAAAGCCTTTTGCGTACAGGAAAATCGCCCGTTTCTGGTCGCCATCGGACAGTAGCCACGCGCCCCGCAGGTACTTGCCTGCGAACTCCAGATTGGTATCCGCATCCAGAAGACCCTGAGCGTTGCCCTGATAGCCCATTGAGCGCGCTGTGGCCGGCAGGATCTGCAACAGGCCGTAATAGGGCCGGTTCACGGCCCAGGGCCTGTGCGTGCTTTCACGGATTGCCAGCTTATGCACCAGATCGCGAGGCAGCTCGTAATAATCGGCCCATTTGTTGATCGATGCGCGCAGTTCTGGCGTCTCATTGGGGTAGAGCGGAGGATCGAATGCTTCGGTGTCGTTGCGCGATACCTCGGCGCCGCTACACGCACTGAGGGCCGAGATTGCGATCAACGTGATGAGGCCACGACGGGAGAAGATTGCCATTAATGTACTCCAAACTCAGAAACGCGATGATATGGATCGCATTGGGTGTCGCAACCGTATCGGCGAATTTGGGCTGAATTTTGCTGGTTGGAAACAAAAAAGGGCCGCGCGGAAGGCGCAGCCCTTTGATGCGTTCAGCGTGGCCTGATCAGGCTTTTGCGTCGTCTTCTTCAGCAGCGGGTGCTGCGTCAGATGCTAGGTCGTCATCATCCGATGCGGCCGAGCCGATATCGTCGAACAATTCGGCGATTTCGAATTCAGCAGCGGCTTCTTCTTCAGCGGCCAGTTCCTGAATCGATTTGCCCGAAGCTTGCAGTTCGGCTTCTTCTTCCGAACGGGCAACGTTCATCTTGATCTCGACTTCAACCTCAGGATGCAGTTTGACTGCGACCGAGTGCAGACCCAGTTCCTTGATCGGAGCGATCAGGGCAATCTGTTTCTTGTCGACAGTGAAGCCAGCCTCAGTCGCGGCGTCGGCGGCGTCACGCGGGGTGACCGAGCCGTACAGCGCGCCAGCATCCGATGCCGAGCGAATCACGATGAACTGCTGACCGTCCAGCTTTTCAGCCAGTGCTTCAGCTTCTTTCTTGGTTTCCAGGTTGTGCGCTTCAAGCTGCGCCTTGCGGGCTTCGAACGACGCGATGTTGGCGTTTGATGCGCTCAGGGCTTTGCCTTGGGGCAGCAGGAAGTTGCGGGCGTAACCGGACTTGACGTCAACGACGTCGCCCATCTGACCCAGTTTCGCAACGCGTTCCAGAAGGATAACTTGCATGTCAATCTCTCCTTACTTCACGGCGTAGGGCAGCAGGGCGAGGAAGCGGGCGCGCTTGATAGCACGGGCCAGTTCACGCTGCTTTTTTGCCGAAACGGCGGTGATGCGCGAAGGTACGATCTTGCCACGCTCAGAGATGTAGCGCTGCAGAAGACGAGTGTCTTTGTAGTCGATTTTCGGCGCGTTCTCACCCGAGAACGGGCAGACCTTGCGGCGGCGGAAAAATGGTTTTGCGGCCATGGTTTATGTCCTTTCGTCAGGCGTTGATCAACGGCGCTCGCGGCGGCCTTCGCGCTCATCGCGCTTTTGCATCTGGACCGAGGGGCCCTCGGCATGCTCGTCGACCTTGATGGTCAGAACGCGCATTACGTCATCATGCAGGCGCATCAGGCGCTCCATTTCCTGAACGGCGCCGGCGGGGGCGTCGGTCTTCAGGAAAGAGTAGTGACCCTTGCGGTTCTTGTTGATCTTGTAGGCCATTGTCTTAACGCCCCAGTACTCGCTGTCGATGACGTTGCCGCCATTGTCAGCCAGAACGGTGCCGAAGTGTTCGACAAGGCTTTCTGCCTGCGCGTTGGACAGATCCTGACGCGCGATCATTACATGCTCATACAGTGGCATGTTCACTCCTGTTTATATCAAGGCGCATTTCAAAGGCGGGGCCATCTGGTCCTTCGCGACCCTGCCACGAGAGGCTGCGCGATTCATGCTTAGTGCGAAGGATGGCCCCGTATACACGTTTCCGCGTGCGGGGCAAGGCCTGCCTTAGGTGCCTTGGTGAAGCCGCCCAAATTCCTTTGCTGTGCCCAATTCCTGACGCTTTTCGGCTCAAAGTTGTTTACCAAGCCGGGGAGGACCCGGAAAGCAAAGCCGAGTAAAGGCGACCTATTCAGGGTGAACATGTTATGACCGCGATGAACACAAATACACTTGCCAAGCAGACATCCGGCGCAAGCTTTGAGCATTCGGTACCGGTAAAGATCGCGTTCAAGGCGAATTGGCAGGCGCGGGTCATTCTGGCCCGCGTTGTGGGCGCGTTTCTGATTGTTTCGGCCTTCTCCATGTGGCTGATGCCAGGGTCAGTGATTGGCGCCGAGGTCTGGCCGATCAAGCTGGCCGCATCCATGTTGTTCCTGATTGTCGGGGTCAGCCTGTTGACGATCGAATTGATGGACCCACGTCCAGACGCCTATTTTGATCCAATCCGTCGCGAAGTGCGCATTCTGCAAAAGAATGAAAACGGTCGCCCACAGACCGTGCTGCGCCGCAGCTATGATACCCTGGGCGGAGCTCGTTTCGACGACGATGAAGTGGAACTCTATGACGTCGACGGTAGTCTTTTGATGAAGCTGCCCCTGCAATCGGCGGATGTTAGCCGAGCGCTCAAAGCGCAATTGAGCCAAACAGTAACAATTTTCGCCTGATTTTTATTCTGTTCAAAAAGGCACAGAGTTTGTGAATCAAAACTACTTGTGTGCCGCCCTTAGGCGGCACATTTTTGTTTCCGAGCAAACGTACTAGTTTGCATAGTGTTCACAAACCCGGAGACTGTCATGAAATCCACACTTCTTGCCGCCGCGATTGCACTGTCGGCGACCTCAGCGTTCGCCAGTGCCGAGAAATATGTTCTGGATCCAAGCCACAGCCAAGTGATCTTTAGCTATAACCACCTGGGCTTCTCGACCACCTATGGCATGTTCTCGGGCTTTGAGGGCGAGATCATGTTTGATCAGGAAAACCCTGCTGCCTCGACTGTGTCGGTATCCATGCCTGTGATGTCGATGTTCACTGGATGGGAAGCGCGGTCGGATCACTTCATGACCGAAGATTTCTTTGGAGCCTCCGAGGGCGACATGGTCACCTTTGCCTCGACTGGTATTGAAATCACCGGGGATGACACTGCAAACATCACCGGCGACCTGACTATGAACGGTGTCACCAAATCGGTTGTTCTGGATGCAAAGCTGAACAAAGTGGATCAGCACCCAATGGCAAACAAGCCATGGGCAGGTTTCAACGCGACCACAACGCTCGTTCGCAGTGAGTTCGATCTGGGCCAGTTCGCCCCCTTCGTCAGCGATGAAGTGGAGGTTCAGATCTCGGTCGAAGCACAGAAAGCCGACTAAGATCTGATCTAACTTTGGAAACGAAACCGCCGGCGGCTTTGCCCCGGCGGTTTTTTTACTGCCTTATTCGCCCCGGATCGCAGTCATTTCAATCGCTACCGATACGGCAAAGGCCAGTGAATCTTCGGCTGGCATCGTCGCGCCGATATCGAAATCGAGACGGTTTAGCTCCAGCCGCCCTGAAACGGTAGCCGTGTTGTCCTGAAGTTCCAGGTCGAACGGCAAGACCACATCCATCGTTTTATCCCGAATGGTCAGTGGGCCGCGTGCCTCGTACCCGGTTTCGGTTTTATACAGGTCGGCTGCAAAACGCGCGGTTGGAAACTGGCTACTGTCAAAGAAATCGGCGCCCATCGCCTGATCCGTGACTGTTCCAAGGGTAAGCGATCCGATGGATACATTTACATCAACAGATCCCGCCAGGCCGGGTTCAGATGGGTCCTCAAAGGTAATGGCTGCTGTCCAATCCGCGAAACTGCCGGTGACCGGGCTGCCCAGCTGAGTGATCGTGATCGACAAACTGCCTTCCTGCACCTGCCAATCCGATTGCACCTCGGCCAGCTCGGTTGTGTCGGTATGTGCGTTGGAGTGATCCGCAAAGATGCCCATCATCCCCCCCCCGATCAGAACCGCGCCCCAGACGCAAAGCGCTGCGAAGGCGGGCAGGATGGAATGGTGCTGGGCCGGAGGCTCCGGGGCACCTGATTTGCCGGGCAACATCCGACGCAGGGTGCTGTCCTTATCAACCACATGGTGTTTCAAAGCGCCCATGATGTGCAGCGCCAAAGACCCTGCCAGAACCCAGATGAACAGCCAGTGTAGCCCGGCCGTTACCTCGGCCAGATAGGGTGATTTGGGGACATAGGGAAGATTTTGGCCAAAGGGCCAGAAGATCGGAGCAAACCCTTCGGCAGCGGCGTGATGTATCCAGCCCGTCAGCGGGACAAGAACCAGAGAGGCATAGAGCATCCAATGCACCGTCTCGGCGGCGAAGGCTTCGGGCCTGTTTTCGGCATTGAGCAGCCCGGGTTTGGTTTGCGAGACGGCCCAGAGGATGCGCCCCAGAGCGACAAAGAACACCGCGATCCCAATGGTCTTATGAATTGAGAACAACTGAGCAGCGCGGGCGATATCCTCTTCGGTAGTCGGGATAGCGGGATCGTAGATCGCATGGGCAAGTTGGTTGGCGAACCATCCCAAGGGAAGTGCTGTGAAAATCAGCAATGCTGTCAGCCAGTGAAAGGCTTTTGTGACGCTGCCATAGCTGGAGAAAGTGTTGCGTGCGGACATCGAACAGGGGCTCCGGATTAGGTTAGCTGCGTCCAACCTAAAGCCACAGCGTGCGCGCGCAAGTGACAGCTTGCGCACATTCATGGTGCCGTTATGCACCCTACTTGTGCCGCGCCGCGTGTCAGTTTACACCCCGCCGCAACCTAACGTCATCCATGAGGTTGCAATGACACGCGCGTTCGTTTTCCCGGGGCAGGGTGCCCAGACCATCGGAATGGGCAAAGCACTGGCCGAAGCCTATCCGGCCGCCCAAGCCGTTTTTGATGAGGTCGACGACGCGCTGGGCGAAAAGCTGAGCCATCTGATCTGGGAAGGCGACATTGCCGAGCTTACGCTGACCCAGAACGCGCAGCCCGCGCTTATGGCCACTTCGCTGGCCGCAATGCGCGCGTTGGAGGCTGAGGGTGTCGCTGTCACCGACGCGGCCTTTGTTGCGGGGCATTCGCTGGGCGAATACTCGGCGCTGGCGGCGGCGGGCGCTTTGTCGGTCGCCGATACCGCGCGCCTTTTGCGTAAGCGCGGTCAGGCGATGCAAAGCGCCGTTCCCGTCGGCGAAGGCGCGATGGCGGCGATCCTTGGTCTTGATCTGGATGGCGTGCGTTCAGTGGCTGAAGAAGCGGCACAAGGTGATGTTTGCCAAGCTGCCAATGACAATGACCCGACACAGGTTGTTGTCTCTGGTGCCAAGGCGGCGGTTGAGCGAGCGGCAGAGATTGCGAAAGAAAAGGGCGCAAAACGCGCGATTTTGTTGCCTGTAAGTGCTCCATTTCACTGTGCGCTGATGCAACCTGCTGCAGATGTAATGGCAGAGGCCCTGGCGGCGGTCGAGATCAAAGCTCCGGCAGTGCCTCTGGTCGCCAATGTGCGCGCCGAGGCGGTCTCGGACCCTGATCTGATCCGGCAGTTGCTGGTCGAACAGGTCACCGGTTCCGTGCGCTGGCGTGAAAGCGTGCAGTATATGGCGGCGCAAGGGGTGACCGAAACTTGGGAGATCGGTGCAGGCAAAGCGCTGTCCGGCATGGTGCGCAAAATCAACCGCGACATAGCCGGCAAGGCGGTCGGCACACCTGACGATGTCCAGAAGGCCATTGGCACCGAATCGTAAGCATAGAATGCGCCCGCAAGGGCGCCTCACGAGGAAAACAGAATGTTTGATTTGACTGGTAAGAATGCGCTGATCACGGGCGCGTCAGGCGGGATCGGAGGCTACATTGCGCGCGCGCTGCATGGTGCGGGCGCTACGGTTGGCCTGTCCGGCACACGGGTAGAGCCCTTGCAAGCGCTGGCAGACGAGTTGGGCGAGCGTGCGCATGTCCTGCCCTGCAACCTGAGTGATCCCGAGTCTGTTGTGGCGTTGCCGAAACAGGCAGCAGAGGCCATGGGATCGGTGGATATTCTGGTCAACAATGCCGGGATCACCCGCGACAATCTGTTCATGCGCATGACCGATGAGGAATGGCAGAGCGTAATTGATGTGAACATGACCGCCACAATGAAGCTGTGCAAAGGCGTGATCCGTGGGATGATGAAAGCGCGCTGGGGGCGGATCGTGAATATTTCATCTGTTGTCGGCGCGATTGGTAATCCAGGGCAGGCGAACTATGCGGCGTCCAAGGCCGGAATGGTGGGTTTTTCCAAAGCACTTGCGCATGAGGTTGCAACGCGGGGGATCACTGTTAACGCGGTTGCACCCGGCTTTATTACGACAGCAATGACTGAAAAGCTGACCGATGATCAGAAGGCCGGTTTGCTACAGCAGGTTCCGGCGGGGCGCATGGGCGATCCCGAGGAAATCGCGGCGGCGGTTCTTTATCTGGCCAGCCCCGAAGCGGGCTATGTCACTGGAAGCACCTTGCATGTGAATGGCGGTATGGCCATGTTGTGAGCGCATAGCAGGGCGGGCGCGAAAGCGTTTGCCTTGTGCGCCGACTATGTTATAGGCGGCGCATCTATGCAGAGGCCGGTTGTTCAGATCGGCCTTCTACTTTCCCGGTCAACCGGGACCCAAACCGCCCGGAATGGGCAAACTAAGGCCAGCCTGAGCGGGCAAGGGCAGAACCGGGCAAACCGCCCTGAATAGGAATGAGGAATAGACATGAGCGACGTCGCAGATCGCGTAAAGAAGATCGTTGTTGAGCACCTGGGTGTTGAAGAAGATAAAGTCGCGGAAAACGCGTCCTTCATCGACGATCTGGGCGCAGACAGCCTGGACACTGTTGAGCTGGTTATGGCCTTCGAAGAAGAGTTCGGCATCGAGATCCCTGATGACGCAGCCGAGACCATCCAGACCTTCGGCGACGCGGTCAAATTCATCAGCGAAGCGTCTTAAGCGTTTCATTTCTGATCGAAAGCGGCGCTTCCGGGCAACGGAGGCGCCGTTTTTTATTGTCTGCCCGCAATTCTGTCTTGCGTCAGTGCTTTTTGCTGAGCACTGTTTCCATTGAGGCATAATTCCAAGTGGGCAGGCTATGATAAGATCCACTCCCATGATCAATACGGCGCGGCTGACATTATGCGCAATGCGGCCCGAGGATTTCGAGCGCTTTGCCGAAATCTGGCGTGATCCCTGTGTGGTCGAACATATCGGCGGCTCGCCCCGGTCACGTGGGGAATCCTGGGATTCGTTTTTGCGAAATGCCGGGCATTGGCAAATGGCTGGCTTTGGCCAGTGGGGCATTCTGCAGCAATCGAATCGCAAGCTGATTGGTCAGGCCGGGTTCTTCTACGGAAACCGGGGCCTGGGTGAGGATTTTGATGCCTATCCCGAAGCGGGCTGGGTGTTGGCCACCGAGGCACAGGGGCAGGGGTTGGGGTATGAAGCGGCACTGGCCGCGCATGACTGGTTTGATCGGATCATGCCGGGCGTTTTGGTCGCCATGGTGAATGCGGCCAATGAGTCTTCGCAGAAGCTGGCTAAGAAGCTTGGATATGTGCGCATGCGCGCGGCGCAGTTTAACGGCACCGATGTTCACCTTTTGCGCCGCAACGGCCCCCCTGCGCGGGCATAAATTCGCCGAAACCCGGGTATGCCGCAAAACGACTAAACTGTGCCGATCCCAGTCGAACGGGCGCGGTTCCTGTCGTTATGCTACACTCTGTCTTAGAGCGATTGGGCGAAGGAGCGTGCTCATGAGGATTTACCCCACTATGGAATTGCAGAACGGCCGGTGCGTGACACTGGACAAGGGCCGTCTGGACGAGGCGATGATCTGGCACGTGAATCCGGTTGAAACGGCACGCGGCTGGTCGGCTGCGGGTGCAGAGTGGATGCATCTAACGGATTTCGATGCCATAGAAGGGCGCGACACCAATACCGAGCTGGTCGAGGAGCTGATCCGCACCGCTGAGATGCCGGTACAATTGGCCGGTGGCATGCGAAGCCGCGAGCAGATTGAAAACTGGATCGACAAAGGGGCGGGCCGGATCGTCATCGGAACCTTGGCAGCACGGGACCCGAATTTGGTGAAGGAATTGGCGAAACTCTACCCGGATCAGATCGTTCTGGCGGTAGATGTCTGGAAAGGGTTTGTCATGACCGAGGGGTGGCGCAGCCAAAGCGCGTTCACGCCCGAGGCGTTCATCGACGCGTTTGATGGCACACCCTTTGCCGCCATTCTTGTGACCGATATTGATAGCGATGTGGAAGATGTCGAAGCCCAGCTTGGGTTAATTTCCGGGCTGGCGCAGCATTCCCGGACACCGGTTATTGCCAGCGGGGTTGTGCGCACGGCGGACGATATCTCGCGCCTAAGCTACGTACCCAATATCGCTGGGGCCTTGGTGGGCCGGGCGCTGTTCCGCAAGACCGTGGACCTGCCAGATGTACTGGACGTTGCCGCATCGGCGCGGGAACCCGTCGCGCAGTTCCAGTAATACGGCGTAGATTGACAGCAAGGCGGTAAGTGGCATGCGCCGATTATCGCCTTGCTCTTGCCCCCGGACCCCGGGCCGGGGTATGAGCGTTTCTCATAACAGCAAGCAGGCAAGAGGCACTACATGCGCAGAGTCGTCGTAACCGGTCTGGGATTGGTCACTCCTTTGGCCAGCGGGGTCGAAGAAACCTGGTCGCGCCTGCTGGACGGTGAGTCCGGCGCAGGCCCCATCACGTTGTTTGATGCCGAAGCAAGCGGTGTCACCACGACATATGCATGCGAAGTTCCCCGTGGCGATGGAACAAACGGCACATTCAATCCTGACGATTGGATGCCGCCGAAAGAACAGCGTAAGATCGAAGACTTTATCCTATATTCCATCGCGGCGGCCGAGATGGCCTGCAAGGATGCAGACTGGACCCCGGAAGGTGAGGAAGATCGCCTGCGGACCGGGGTTCTGATTGGATCCGGGATTGGTGGTCTGGGCTCGATTGCCGAAACCGCCAATCTGATCCGTGACAAGGGCCCGCGCCGCGTGTCGCCTTTCTTTATTCCGGGCGCTCTGATCAACTTGGCTTCGGGTCAGGTGTCGATCCGGTTTGGGTTCAAGGGACCGAACCATTCTGTTGTGACCGCCTGTTCCACGGGGGCCCACGCGATTGGGGACGCCAGCCGGATCATCCGTGCAGGGGATGCGGATGTGATGATCGCTGGTGGTGGCGAAGGCTGTATTTGCGAGATCGGGATCGCCGGTTTCAACGCGTGTAAGGCGCTGTCGACCAAATATGCCGACGATCCGAAGAAAGCCAGCCGCCCGTATGATATCGACCGCGACGGGTTTGTCATGGGCGAAGGATCGGGCGTTGTGGTTCTGGAAGACTATGAACACGCCAAGGCGCGCGGTGCCAAGATTTACGCCGAGGTGCTGGGCTATGGCATGTCGGGTGACGCCTATCACATCACCGCGCCGTCCGAGGATGGGGACGGGGCCGAGCGTTCGATGAAGGCCGCCCTGCGCAGTGCAGGTCTTGAGCCGAAGGATCTGGACTATATCAACGCGCATGGCACATCGACCATGGCGGACACAATCGAACTTGGCGCGGTTGAGCGCCTGCTGGGTGATCATGCCGCGAATGCGACCATGTCCTCGACCAAATCGGCCACAGGCCACTTGTTGGGCGCTGCGGGCGCGATCGAGGCGATATTCTCGATCCTGGCGATCCGGGATCAGGTTGCCCCGCCGACGATTAACCTGGACAATCCGGCGGTCGAAACGCCCATCGATCTGGCGCCCAACGCGAAACGTGAGCGTGAGATCAACGTTGCCCTGTCTAATTCGTTCGGGTTTGGCGGCACCAATGCCAGCGTGATCTTCGGAAAGGTCAGTTAAATGTGGCGGGCCATTGCATCAAACGCGCTGACCATTCTGGTGGTTGGCCTGTTTCTGATGGGCGGTCTGATCTTGTGGGGCCAAACGCAGTACAAGGCCCAGGGCCCGCTGGAAACTGCGATCTGCCTGCAGGTCGCAGGCGGATCGAACATGACCCGTGTCAGCCGTGAGCTGGAAGATCAGGGCGCTATCAGCAGTGCAACGATCTTTCGTATGGCCGCGGATTACACCGACCGGTCGCAACAGTTGAAGGCTGGTAGCTTTCTGGTGCGCGAAGGTGCGTCGATGGAGGAGATTATCGACGAAATCACCAGCAGCGGGGCCAGCACCTGTGGGTCCGAGATTGAATACCGGATCGGTGTGACACGTGCACAGACGCGGGTGCGCGAGCTGAATCCGGCGACGCTGGATTTCGTTGAAATTGCGTCATTCGATGCGGCGGAAGAAGAAGCGCCAGAGGCTTACGCCGAGAAACGTGGCGAAGCGGATACTCGCTATCGTGTGTCGCTGGCCGAGGGTGTGACCTCGTGGCAGGTGGTCGAGGCGTTGAAGGGTTTTGAAGCGCTGAGCGGTGAGGTGACTGAAATTCCCGCCGAAGGGTCGTTGGCGCCGGACAGCTATGATGTCGCTGCCGGGCAGGATCGGAACGAGATCCTTCAGGCCATGCAGGACAAGCAGCAGCTGCGTATCAATGCCGCCTGGGAGAGCCGTCAGGACGGTCTGCCGCTGCAAAGCCCAGAGGAGATGTTGATCCTTGCGTCGATCATTGAGAAGGAAACCGGTGTTGCTAGCGAACGTGGGCAGGTAGCAAGCGTGTTTGTCAACCGCTTGAATCAGGGCATGCGGCTGCAAACGGACCCGACTGTGATCTATGGCGTCACCAAAGGGCAGGGGACGCTGGGGCGTGGGCTACGCCGCAGCGAATTGAACCGCCCAACACCTTGGAACACCTATCAGATCGATGGTTTGCCGCCGACACCAATTGCAAACCCCGGTCAGGCGAGCCTTGAGGCTGCCGTGTCTCCGGACAACACGGACTACATCTTCTTCGTTGCCGACGGCACCGGGGGCCACGCTTTTGCTGAGACATTGCAAGAGCACAACCGCAATGTCGCCAAATGGCGCGAGATTGAGGCCGAACGGAACTCAGGCAACTAACCCAGAACATAAAAAACAGCGCCGGTTAGGGCGCTGTTTTTTTGTCAGGATCATGCTGCCGGTTTGCGGCCGGGGCGCCGACGCTTGGATTGCGAGGGCTTTGACGTCCCATTGGCCGGTTTCGGCTTGAAGCCACGGCGTCTGTTGCCTTGTCGCCGACCGGGGCGTTCCACTTGTACAGCTTCAGGCATCGTTCCGCTGGCGACGGGGATGTCGATTTTCATCAGTTTCTGAATCTGACGTAGCAGATCAACTTCTTCCGGTGAGCAGAAAGCGATGGCCTCACCTTCCCGGCCAGCCCGTGCGGTGCGTCCGATGCGGTGGACATAGTTGTCGGGAACTTCAGGCAGATCGTAGTTGATCACATAGGCCACGCCCGGAATGTCGATCCCGCGTGCTGCCACATCGGTTGCGACCAATACGGTGGTCTCTCCGGCGCGGAAAGCTTTGATCGCGCGATCCCGCTGCCCCTGACTTTTGTTGCCATGGATCGAGGCTGCGTTGTAGCCATCTGCGACAAGGCCTTTCATCAGCTTCTCGGCCCCGTGTTTGGTGCGTGAGAAGACCAGGGTCAGCGCGTTCGTGTCCTTGGACAGGATTTCACGCAGTTTGCCAGGTTTTCCCGGTTTACTGACGAAATGCACCGATTGGGTGATCTTGTCCGCCGCCTTGCCCGGAGGCGAGACCTGCACACGCTGCGGGTCGGTCAGATAGGCCCGGCTAAGCTCTTCCATCTGCTTGGGCATGGTGGCCGAGAACAGCATGGTCTGGCGTGGAGTGCCCAGTGCGGGTGCGATCCTGCGCAGCGCGTGGATAAAGCCCAGGTCCAGCATCTGATCCGCCTCGTCCAGCACCAGATGGCGCACCGCGCCGAGGTCTACGGCGCCACGCTCCATCAGGTCGATCAGGCGGCCAGGGGTGGCGACGAGAACATCGGTTCCGCGCGCCAGAAAGGCGATCTGTTTGTTGATCGATTGGCCGCCCACAACAGTGGCAACGCGCAGTTTGGTCTTCTTGGTCAGATTGCGCAGGCTATCGGCGATCTGGTTCACCAACTCGCGCGTTGGGGCAAGGATCAGGGCCTTGGCGGTTTTGGGATCGGGCTTGCCCGGTTGGGCCAAGAGGTGATCGATCAAAGGCAGGCCAAACGCCAGCGTTTTGCCGGTTCCCGTTTGGGCCAGGCCGAGAATGTCATGCCCGTTCAGGGCCAATGGAATGGCCTGATTCTGGATCGGGGTCGGTTCAGAGAAGTTCGCGCGTTTCAGCGCGTCGTTTAGAGCTGGGGCCAGGCCCAGCATGTCAAAGTCGAACAATGTCTATCCTTTTTTCTCCCCTGCAAAACGCAGAAGGGAAGCATTTGAAACAGGTCACGCGGAAACCACGTAACCAGCAGGGTTTTGCGCAGCCTCGGGATACACAGGTGAATCCTGTGTCATCTGGCCGTCGCGTCAAGAACCCTGCGTGAATGGGAACTGGAGAGTGTTTATGGGGCGCTGTGGGGCGGTTAAGGCCCATCTGTGCTCACGCATCAGCGCTGATTGAAGGGCACATGCGGTGTTGCAACACGAATGTCAAGCCTTGGGCGCTGCTATTCATCCGGCGATGTGTTCTGAAGGATCGTCTGTGTGCCGAGACATTTGGGAGTACACTGGCATGGCTTTGCAGTTTGTACAGCGTAGTGCATTGGTCGGGCGCGTAGTATCCAAAGCGGCGATCTGAGTTCTGTAAATGAGTTAACAAAGCGTACGGTGCCTGTTGCGTCCATGTTGCGCAAGATATTGACATTGCGTACTATTTTCCGTATCTATTGTGCCATGCTAGAAGAAGTGGGCAACGGCCCCGGGGCGACCCGGTGGCCGCTTTTCATTTCTGTCGTGCGGAGAACACTCACGCATGAGGTCACAGGCAAACATGACGTTAATTACCCCGGAAGAGCGGATTTCTCAGACGGCAGAGTTGTTGCGGTCGCTTGAGGTGTCCATTCGCAGTTTGCGGCAAGCGGCGGAAGACCTGCGCAAGCAAATTGGTGCCGGGGAGGATGCAGATCTTGCTGGTTCAGCCAAGCAACTCGGGCAGTTAGAGGGGCTGATCCGCAGTTGTCAGAAAGTGGAGACAAGCTTTGTCGAACAACATCACAGACAAGCCGGAATTGCCCAAGGGGGCTATGCGCTCGACCTTGACAGGGCTCGGTTTGAGGTCGGGTGCAGGCTGGCTCGCCTCCGCACCTGTTGCGGTGCAGGATAGATTTCTGAGTGAGATCGGGGAGGGAGGGCTGTGTGCCCTCCCTTTCCTGTTTGAGTTCTGGGCGCTGCCGCATCAATTGCCGCCAGAGGGCGACTGGCGGTCCTGGGTGATCATGGGCGGGCGCGGGGCAGGTAAGACACGGGCTGGGGCCGAATGGGTGCGGTCGATGGTCGAAGGGGCCAAGCCTTTGGATAAAGGCGCGGCCAGTCGCGTGGCCTTGGTCGGTGAAACCTTTGATCAGGTGCGCGACGTGATGATCTTTGGCGATAGCGGGATATTGCAGTGCTCGCCGCCGGATCGGCGGCCGACGTGGAAGGCATCGGAACGCAAGTTGATTTGGCCCAATGGGGCCGAGGCACAGGCGTTTTCGGCGCATGATCCCGAGGGGTTGCGCGGGCCACAATTTGATGCGGCCTGGGTGGATGAACTGGGCTGTGCGGCCATCGACAAGGGCACCAATCAACCAAACAAGTTTCTGGATCCCAAATCGTCTGAATCTCGGCTGCCTGCCTATTCCAACGGCATGCGGGATGATTTCATTCAGGTTCAGTATCTGAGGGCGATGCTGAGCTATTGGGGTGATCCGCAGATCAACCCGACCTCAACGGTCTATGGCGGTCCGATGGTGGATATGTCCAACGCCTATGTCTGGGCCTGGGATGCGCGGCCGTTTCCGGCTTTCCCCAACCAGGGCGCGAAATGGAGCGACGGTGGCAACTATGCGCGCGGTCACTGGCTGAACGGGCGGTCGGGCGCACGCACGCTGGCCTCGGTCGTGACTGAAATCTGCTATGGCGCCGGGGTGACTGATATCGATGTTTCGGGCCTCTATGGCGTTGTGCGCGGCTATGTCATCGAAGACGTGACCAATGCGCGCTCCGCCTTGCAACCACTTATGCTGCGCTATGGGTTCGACGCCATCGAACGTGACGGCGTGTTGCGGTTTCAGATGCGGGATGGCTATGGCGCGGTCGATCTAAACCCAGATCTTCTGGCGGTCAGCCCTGATCTGGATGGCACAGTCGAATACCGCCGCGAGGCCGAAGCCGAGATGACCGGGCGCGTGCGCCTGCGCTTTGTCCAATCCGATGCGGACCACGATTTCGTCGCCGAAGAGGCAGTGCTGCCCGATGTCAGCACCCATTCCGTTTCGGTCAATGAGATGCCCCTGTCGATGACGCGCGGCGAAGGACGGCAAACTGCCGAACGCTGGCTCAGCGAGGCGCGCGTTTCGCGCGATAGCACCCGGTTTGCGCTGCCCCCTTCGATGATGCATCTGGGGGCTGGGGATGTTGTTCGACTGTCGGGCGAGGCCAAGGGTGCGCTCTACCGGATCGACCGGATGGAGACGGCAGAACTGCAACTGGCAGATGCTATTCGGGTTGAGCCGGGGGTCTATAAGCTGTCGGATATTGATGAGGATCCGGTCTCGGTAAAGCCCTATCTGGCGCCTGTTCCGGTGCTACCGGTCTTTATGGATTTGCCGCTGATTACGGGGGCTGAGGTTCCGCATGCGCCTTATCTGGCTGTGTCGGCTGATCCATGGCCGGGGAATGCGGCGGTCTATAGCTCAGCGACCGATCAGGGCTATACGCTGAGCGATGTGATCACCGCACCTGCGACCATGGGCCGGACTGAGACGCCGCTGCTGCGCGCCAGCACCGGGCTTTGGGACGATGGCCCGGTCCTTCGGGTCAGGTTGATTGAGGGCCAACTCGAATCGCAACCGCGCGAGGCACTGTTGAATGGTTTGAACCTTGCGGCCATTGGTGATGGAACACCCGGAAATTGGGAAGTGTTTCAGTTTTCGAATGCGATGCTGGAAAGCCCCGGTGTTTACGCGCTGTCTGGGCGGCTGCGCGGGCAGTTGGGGACGGATGCCCTGATGCCCGATGCCTGGCCAGACGGGTCGGTTTTTGTGCTGCTGAACGACAGTGTTTCGCAGATCAACCTGCTGAGGACCGAGCGGCGGATAGACAAACACTATCGCATCGGACCCGCGACCCGAGGGTATGACGATCCGTCTTATACGCATCTGGTTCAAGCATTTGAGGGCAATGGGCTTCGACCGTATTCGCCGGCACATCTGGCGGCAAGGGCGGCAACTGATGGTTATGCGATCAACTGGGTACGTCGCACCCGTGTGGACGGCGATGACTGGTCCGGTCTGGACGTACCGCTGGGCGAAGAAACCGAGACGTATCTGGTGCGGGCATTGTCCGGCTCAACGGTTCTGCGCGAAGAGGTGGTGACCCAACCAAGCTGGGCCAATACAGCGGCGATGCAGGCGGCAGATGGGGTGTCCGGGCCGTTCGAAGTAGAAGTTGCTCAGGTTTCAGCCATCTACGGTCCGGGTGCCCTGGCCCGCGTATTGGTCGGGTAGACTGTTCCGATGCGTCCTTTGCTACATGGGGACCTTAGCGCTGCGGCGCGCGCCTTGTTGGCGGTGCCGCAGCCTCAGCGAAAGATTCTATGTTTGAAGATGATCGCCGAAGCGGAACTGGCAGACGCGCATATCAAAGCTTACGGGCGTTTGCATCCGTTGTATGGAAATGGATCGCTGATGGCAGCGGCGCGAAACCGAAAACTTGCGGATGAACCCGGGTTTGATGATGTGCAGTATTGCCAATGTTTTGAACTGGTTCTGCGCCAGCTGGTCCGCTTTCACCTCAGCCAGAGGCGCAGCTGACGCATTTGCTGGCCGCCAGGTCCAGTTTTAGACGGCCATCCGGGATTCGATCGCCGCAATCCTCGCAATATCCGTATTCGCCGTCTTCTAAACGTTGCAACGCCGCTTTGAAGCGGTGCGTTTCGATATCCCGGTTCGTTTGCTGCGCTTTGGCCATCGCCTGATGTTGCAAGGCATCCATGCGGCTGAGGCGTCCGACGGCCTGCTGGTCCAGCTCAACGACAGCCTGTGCTTGCTGTGATGATGCAGAAAGCACTGAAATCTCCTTCAAACGGGCGCGGATCAGGGTGTCGAAATAGCTGCGTTCTGTTTCATTCATTTTTGTTGAAGGGCCGATCACGGGTTTGCGTTTGGTGTTTTTGTCACTAAATGGCATTCTAGGCGCAGCAGAGGATCAAAAGCCATGTTTGAAAATCGCAGCCATATAACGCCGGTCGATCCGGTTTGGACCCGCATCACCTCAGAGGCGACCGAGGCCGTGGAAAAAGAACCGCTGATGGGCGGGCTCGTCCATGCTTGTGTCTTGCATCACCGCAGTCTTGAGCGGGCTTTGTCCTATCGTATCTCGGCCAAACTGTGTTCGAATGAGATGTCGATGATGGTGCTGCGCGAGATCGTGGATGAGGCTTATGCCGACGATTCCAGCCTGATCGAAGCGGCGCGTGCCGATCTGATGGCCGTCTATGAACGTGATCCAGCCTGCCACCGCCTCTTGCAGCCGATCTTGTACTTCAAAGGCTATCAGGCGATGCAGGCCTATCGCGTGGCGCATTGGCTGTGGCGGAAGGGCCGGCATGATCTGGCCTACTTCTTCCAGATGCGCTCATCCGAGATTTTTGGAATCGATATTCATCCGGCCGCCAGGATCGGCAAAGGGATTATGATTGACCATGCCCATTCGATTGTCATTGGTGAGACTGCGGTTGTCGGTGACAATGTTTCGATGCTGCATTCGGTGACGCTGGGCGGGACCGGCAAAGAAGAAGAACAGCGCCATCCGACCATTGGCGATGGCGTTCTGATCGGGGCCGGGGCTAAGGTTCTGGGCAATATCGAGGTCGGCCATTGCAGCCGCATCGCTGCTGGGTCTGTGGTTTTACAACCTGTGCCATCTTGCAAAACCGTTGCTGGCATACCTGCCAAGATCGTAGGCGAGGCCGGGTGCGATCAACCTTCGATCTCGATGGATCACATGCTGGGTAAAGATCAGTAGTTAGATAGTGACAAAAGCAAAAGGCCGCCTCGGGTATCGAAGCGGCCTTTTGCTTTTGATGATCGGCTTGGCTTAGGCCAGCATGACCATCGGGTTTTCCAGATTACAGACGATAGCTTGCAGTAGTTCTGCCCCCAATGCCCCATCGATGACCCGATGATCGACAGACATGGTCACGGACATGACGGTGGCAACGGCCAGTTCTCCGTCATCGCCCACAACCGGTTTCTTGATGCCTGCACCGACCGCCAGAATACCTGCATGCGGCGGGTTCACGATGGCGTCGAAATTGTCGATGCCGAACATGCCGAGGTTTGAGACCGCGAAAGTACCGCCCTGATATTCATGCGGGGCCAGCTTGCGTTCGCGGGCGCGGCCGGCAAGGTCCTTCATCTCGGTCGACAGGGCCGACAGAGACTTGGTGTCGGCGTCTTGTAGCACCGGAGTGAACAGACCGCCTTCGATCGCAACCGCGACGGCAACGTCCGAGGGTTTCAGCTGTAGCACCCGGTCGCCTGCCCAGACGGCGTTGCACGCTGGAACCTGTTGCAGCGCGTTGGCGACGGCTTTGATGATGAAGTCATTGACGCTGAGCTTGACGCCCCGACCTTCGAGTTGCTTGTTCAACTGGCTGCGGAACTTGAGCAGAGCATCCAACTTGATATCGCGGCGCAGGTAGAAATGCGGGATAGTCTGTTTGGCCTCGGACAGGCGTGCAGCAATGGTCTTGCGCATACCGTCCAGTGCGATTTCCTCGTAGTCGCGACCTTCATACATCCGCGCGACCATGTCGGCGGATGGGCCAGTCGGAGCGGCGGCAGCAGGGGCCGTAGCGGCGGCAGGCGCAGGGGCAGCAACCGGAGCCGTCGCAGTAGCGCCTTCCACGTCCGCCTTGACGATACGACCATGGGGGCCAGAGCCGGTGATCTGCGCCAGGTCGAGACCTTTTTGTGCCGCGATACGACGAGCCAGAGGCGAAGCAAAGATGCGTACGCCATCGGCCTTGACCGGAGCCGCCGGCGCAGGGGCGGGCGCCTCGGAGGCCGCTGAGGCGGCGGCCTCGTTGACCGCTGCGGCTGGCGCCGCCTCAGGAGCCTTGGCAGGCGCAGCGGCGATATCATCAGCGCTTTCGCCATCTTCCAGCAGAACCGCAATCGCGGTGTTGACCTTGACGCCTTCGGAGCCTTCGGGGATCAGGATCTTGCCGATGGTGCCTTCATCAACGGCCTCGAACTCCATCGTGGCCTTGTCGGTTTCGATCTCGGCCAGCAGGTCGCCGGACGATACGGTGTCGCCCTCTTTGACCAGCCATTTTGCAAGCGTGCCTTCTTCCATAGTCGGAGACAGGGCTGGCATCAGAATTTCTGTGGGCATCTGTCTCGCTCCTTACCGGTAGGTCACTTGTTTGACGGCGGCGATCACCTCATCGGTGGTGATCAGGGCCAGCTTTTCGAGGTTCGCCGCATACGGCATCGGAACGTCCTTGCCGGTGCAGTTGATGACAGGCGCGTCGAGATAATCGAACGCTTCTTGCATCACCACCGAACTGATGTAGCTGCCAACCGAACCCTGCGGCCAGCCTTCCTCAACCGTGACCAGACGGTTGGTTTTCATCACCGAGTTGATGATCGCGCCGGTGTCCATCGGGCGGATCGTGCGCAGGTCGATGACCTCGGCGCTGATGCCCTCTTCGGCCAATCTGTCAGCGGCCTCCAGCGCGTATTGCATGCCGATACCAAAGCTGACGATAGTGACATCTGAGCCTTCGCGCCAGATGCGCGCCTTGCCCAGCGGGATGCTCAGATCATCCACTTGCGGCATGTCGAACGAGCGGCCGTAGAGGATTTCGTTTTCCAGAAAGATCACCGGGTTGGGATCACGGATTGCCGATTTCAGCAGGCCTTTGGCGTCAGCAGCCGAATAGGGCATGACGACTTTCAGGCCGGGTATCTGCATGTACCATGCCGCATAATCCTGAGAGTGCTGGGCTGCCACACGGGCGGCGGCGCCGTTGGGACCGCGGAACACGATGGGACAGCCCATCTGACCGCCGGACATATAAAGCGTCTTGGCTGCAGAGTTGATGATCTGGTCAATCGCTTGCATGGCGAAGTTGAAGGTCATGAATTCGACGATGGGTTTCAGGCCACCGAAGGCAGAACCAACCGCGATACCAGCAAAGCCATGCTCGGTGATCGGGGTGTCGATCACGCGTTTGGGGCCGAATTCGTCCAGCAGACCTTGGGAGATTTTGTATGCGCCTTGGTATTCGGCAACTTCCTCGCCCATCAGATAGACGTCTTCGTCGCTGCGCATCTCTTCGGCCATCGCATCACGCAAGGCTTCGCGGACGGTTTCGGATTTCATCTCGGCATCGGCGGGCCAGTCAGGAGACAGATCCACCACCGGTGCAGCCGGGGCAGAGGCAGGGGCGGGGGCCTCAACCGCCGCAGGGGCGGCCTCGACCACCGCTGCGGCTGCGGGTGCAGCCGCAGGCAGGGCGGAGGCGTCTTCGCCTTCTTCGACCAGCACTGCGATGGGGGTATTGACCTTGACCCCTTCGGTGCCTTCTTCGATCAGGATTTTGCCGACGATACCTTCATCGACCGCTTCGAACTCCATCGTCGCCTTGTCGGTTTCGATCTCGGCCATGATATCGCCCGAGGATACGGTGTCGCCTTCCTTGACCAGCCATTTGGCCAGCGTGCCCTCTTCCATCGTGGGCGAAAGGGCGGGCATGAGAATTTCGGTTGCCATGTCTTAGTCGTCCTCTCAGGCGTAGATATCTGTCCAGAGCTCTTCAACGGAAGGCTCGGGGCTTTCTTTCGAGAATTCAGCGGCCTGGTTGACGACCTCTTTGATCTCTTTGTCGATCGCTTTCAGGTCATCCTCGGTCGCGTGTTTGCCGGTCAGCAGCAGTTCGCGCACATGTTCGATCGGGTCGCTTTGTTCGCGGACCTTCTGAACTTCTTCACGGGTGCGGTACTTTGCCGGGTCAGACATTGAATGGCCGCGGTAGCGGTAGGTCTTGACCTCAAGGATGTAAGGCCCCTTGCCAGCGCGGCAGTGAGCAACAGCCTTTTCACCCGCTTCCTTGACCGCCAGAACATCCATACCGTTGACCATTTCACCGGGAATGCCAAAGGCCTGACCGCGATGGTAGATATCGGCGGAGGAGGTCGAGCGCGCCTGCGCGGTGCCCATGGCGTATTGGTTGTTCTCGATCACGAACACCACCGGCAGCTCCCAAAGGGCGGCCATGTTGAAGGTTTCGTAAACCTGGCCTTGGTTCGCGGCACCGTCCCCGAAATAGGTGAAGGTTACACCACCGTTCTCTTTGTACTTATCCGCAAAGGCCAGCCCGGCACCCAGCGGGACCTGCGCACCGACAATGCCGTGGCCGCCGTAGAAATGCTTCTCTTTCGAGAACATATGCATCGAGCCGCCTTTGCCCTTGGATAAGCCGCCCTCGCGCCCGGTCAGTTCGGCCATCACGCCGCCCGGGTCCATGCCGCAGGCCAGCATATGACCGTGATCGCGGTACGAGGTGATCCGCTTGTCACCTTCCTTGGCCGCTGCTTCCAGACCGACAACAACCGCTTCCTGTCCAATATAGAGGTGGCAGAACCCACCGATCAGACCCATTCCATAAAGCTGACCAGCCTTTTCTTCGAATCGGCGGATCAGAAGCATTTCGCGGTAATATGTCTTAAGTTCTTCCGCAGAAACATTTGGTTTCTTTGTGGTTTTTCGCGCAGCCATCGTGGCGACCTCTCCCTTTCGGACAGATAGTTTAGCGTTAAACTATCTCATAAAGCATTTCTGTCTTTCTGGCGAGGGGAAATCTGACGCAGCGTCGCAAGGTGCAGAAACTGGCCGGGGTGCAACCGGTCAGCTAGCCGTAAAAGATAGGATTTTCGACGAAAGCTTGGTCCGCCTTAACGGATCACAATCTCATCTGCGCGGATCATGCCCAGGATCGACCGCGCCTGTTGGTCCAGCAGATCGAGATCCAGATAGGTATCTGACAGGCGACGCGTCAGGTTTTCCATCTCGACGATCTCGGTTTCGAGCTTGGCCAGGTCGCGTGACAGAGCGTCCCGTTCCGCTGCAATCTCGACCCGCCGGAACAGGCCATAGTCGCCCTGCACGGCGGCAAAGGTGAAATAAACACCCAGCATGAAAGCCACCGAGAAAAAAGCAACTGAGCCCAAACCGGGCCGATTGGAACGGGACACTCTGTTTACCGCCGTATGAAAACTTGCCTCAATAACGGGTTCTTTGCGAACCTCTGACAGCACTATGTCACAGGTGATTCGGGTTGTGAATCCCCTGATTCGCAAAATCTTGCGGAAGGGTCAGATTATTCGACCGCCCGCAAAACCGCGTTATTGCTCCAGCGCGGCAACGCCGGGCAGGGTTTTGCCTTCCATCCATTCCAGAAACGCACCACCTGCTGTCGAGATATACGAGAAATCCGCAGCAGCACCGGATGCGTTCAGGGCGGCAACTGTATCGCCCCCACCGGCGACCGAGACCAACTGGCCTGCGCGCGTCAACGCGGCAGCTTTCAGCGCGGCTGCGTTTGTGGCCATATCAAACGGTTCCAATTCAAACGCACCCAGAGGGCCGTTCCAGATCAGGGTCTGGCTTTTTGCGAAGATCTCGGAAATTGCCGCAACGCTGTCGGGCCCGGCATCCAGGATCATGCCGTCTTCGGTGCATTGATCAGCAGGCAGCACCTGATGCGGTGCATGAGCCGCGAAGCTTTCAGCGACAACGATGTCAGTGGGCAGAACAATGGTGCAGCCCGAGGTTTCGGCCTTTGCCAATATCTCGGCTGCGGTGTCTTTCATATCGCGCTCAGCCAGCGATTTACCGACATTGATCCCTTGGGCGACAAGAAAGGTGTTAGCCATTCCTCCGCCAATCACCAGATAGTCCACCTTGTCGATAAGGTTGCCCAACAGTTCCAGCTTGGTCGACACTTTCGCGCCGCCCACCACGGCGGTCACAGGGCGTTTGGGGGCGCCCAACGCGCCTTCCAGCGCTTGCAACTCGGCCTGCATAAGACGGCCTGCGCAAGCAGGCAGAAGACGGGCCAGCGCTTCGGTCGAGCTATGGGCACGGTGTGCGGCAGAGAACGCATCATTGCAATAGATGTCACCCAGCTTGGCCATGCCTGCGGCCAGATCAGCGTCATTCTTGGTCTCTGCTGCGTGAAAGCGGGTGTTTTCCAGCAGCAGAACCTGACCGGGCTGCAGGGCGTCTGCGGCCAGTTCGGCCTCGGTGCCGACGCAATCGGCGGCAAACAGGACCGGTGTGCCAAAGGCGCTTTCTAGTGTTGGCACCAACTGTTTCAGCGATAGGTTCTCGCGTCGCTCACCACTCGGGCGCCCGAAATGCGCCAGAAGGATCGGCTTGCCGCCCACAGCCAAAATATCGCGGACGGTAGGCACGATCCGCTCGATCCGGGTGGCGTCGGTGACAACGCCATCCACGACCGGCACGTTGATGTCCACACGCACCAAGACGCGTTTGCCGTTCAGGTCCATATCGTCCAGCGTTTTCCATCCCATCGCGCATTCCTTCGTGAGTTTGATACCGATTTAGGCGGTTCTTTTCCTTCATTTCGTCGTCAGGTCAATGCGTCACTTGGCTTTCACGCGCCCGGCGCATAGGTATTTGCGCAAGATAAAACGACAGGAGGGCCAGATGGCCGAAATCAAGGATCCCGAAAACACCATCATCATCGAGTTGAAAGACGGCAATGTCGTCATCGAGCTGCTTCCCGATGTGGCCCCTCAGCATTCTGCGCGGATGAAGGAACTGGCCCGTGGTGGTGAGTATGACAACGTGGCGTTCCATCGTGTGATCGACGGCTTCATGGCACAAACCGGCGACGTTCAGCATGGCGATATGGAAGACGGGTTCAACATTCGCATGGCGGGCACTGGCGGTTCATCTCTTCCGAATGTTCCGGCAGAGTTCTCAAAACTGCCGCATGATCGCGGCACATTGGGCGCAGCCCGGTCGCAGAACCCTGACTCGGCAAACTCGCAGTTCTTCATCAACTTCAAGGACAATCACTTCCTGAACGGTCAGTACACCGTCTATGGTCGTGTCATTGAAGGCATGGAACATGTGGACGCCATCGTGCGGGGGGAGCCGCCAATGCAGCCCGATCGCATGATCAGCGTGAAAGTGGCCGCAGATGCGTAAGCTTGCTGTTGCTTTTACCCTGCTGGCAAGCCCGGCGCTGGCCACTGGTTTGCAGATCGAGGTCGAAGGGGAAGGGGCCAACGGCACCATCCTGGTCGACCTGTTCGAAGACGTGGCCCCACAGCATGTCGAGCAGATCACCACTCTGGCCAGCGAAGGCCAATATGATGGCGTGGTGTTCCACCGCGTGATCGACGGGTTCATGGCACAGACCGGCGACGTGCAATATGGCGACCAAAGCGATCAGGCGTTTGACATGCGCTATGCGGGCCGTGGTGGTTCGGATCGCCCGGATGTACCGGCAGAGTTCTCGGATGTCAGCTTTGATCGCGGTGTCGTTGGCATGGCACGGTCGCAGGACCCCAATAGCGCCAACTCGCAATTCTTCATCATGTTCGAACCTGGGCCGTTTCTGAATGGTCAGTACACGGTTGTCGGTCAGGTCACCGAAGGCATGGATGTGGTTGATGCGATCAAGCGCGGTCATCCTGAATCGGGTGCTGTTTCCGGCCAACCGGATGTGATGAAAACCGTCACTGTAACCGACTAAAAGATTAGCCCGGCGCGCCAAAGCGCCGGGCTTAGCCTAGTTCAGCTTTTCTGACGCCTGCTGCGTTGTTGGGAACACAACGCGCCTGATCCGGGCCAGCAACCCGTTTTCCCTGATATGCTGTTGATAGGCCCGGTAGGATGGGGCCTGCGACAAGCACCGCTCTTCATGCCAGGCGCGCATGAAGTAAATGAAGTTCACCCCCAGCAGGGCCATGCAATTGGCCACACCGGTCCAGAAATCAACCGCGATGAATGGGATCGAAACCAGCCACCAGCTGATATTCTTGCTGATGTATGAGGGGTGTTTGCTTAAATTATAGGGGAAATCACAGGCCAGCCCGCGATAGGTGAGGTTCGAAAACCTTAACCCCATACGGGCCGCTGTGAGGCAGTATATCCCAAGGAAAAACAGGATCGTGCAGCCCCAGATCGTGTAAAGGACCGGATAGTCCCACAACCACGCACCCCAAGCGAACCCCTCTTGGGTGTAGTTGAAATAGTCCCGCGACAAAACCTGCCAGAAGGGCGCATAGCAGGCCAGGCAGACTAGCCAGCCGCTGACGGTGGTTTCTGTCCAACGGATATGGGACATCAGCAGCCGGGTGGCCGTTGCGTAGCCGATGACAACAACAGTCAGATCAAGGAAGAATGAGAAGCGGAACAGGTACTCATAGACTTGGGGGAAGCTTGTCATCTCCCACAAGGATCGGGACTGAAAAAATGTCCAGTCATAAACCAGATAGCAGAACATTAGTGGCAGAAAGTAACCTTTGACCAACAGGCCCAGCAGATAGACTTTGAGGCCGCGCGTGCGGGTGGATTGCTGTCCAAAGGTCAGAACCACGCGCCCCAGATGCCACATCCCATCCCGCGGATGCCGCATCATGAAATGCACCGAAGTGACAACTGTCAGAACGACGGCCAGTATTAGCCACCAATAGTCGGCGAGCAGCGAAAAGAAGGGCGAATACCAATCCCCGCGATAAAGGTCCGCCGACCAGTAGAACAAGGCAAGCAATCCTGCGCTGGCTGCCAGCCCGACCAGTTTGACCTGAAAATCCTGAATATAGGTCGCATCGCGAAAGTTCCGCGCGTCGAAAACCAGCCCACTGCCGGGCATGCGGTGAAGCTTGGCAAAAGCGAATTCAGACACGACCATCAAGCCAAATACGGTCAGGGCGAACAGCACGGTTTGATCGCGGTCTGAAACGCCGGGCATCTGAGGCCACAGGTAGTGCAGGATCGGGATACTGAAGATCGCAACCAGCCCGGTTGAGGCCGGGATCGCCGATGCGGGACGCTTAAAGCCGGTTTGCGAGGTCATTGAGAGAAACTCTTACACATGCGCAGCGATATTCGCGGCTTTCGGTCGGAATTCAACCGGTCAGTTATCAGGGCGGGAATTCCGACGGAATGTGTGTCTTGTATCAGATCGAACGGCGCGGCCCCTTGGTCGCGCCGTGTACTTTTCGGATTCAATCGTCGGGTGACATCACCTTCCAGATCAATGCACCAACTGCAGCACCAATCAGCGGCGCCACCCAGAACAGCCACAACTGAGCAAGGGCCGGGCCATCGGCAAACAGCGCAACACCGGTCGACCGTGCCGGATTCACCGATGTGTTGGTCACCGGAATCGAGATCAGGTGGATCAGCGTCAGGCACAAACCGATGGCAATCGGGGCAAACCCGGCAGGCGCGCCACTTGAGGTCGCACCCAGGATGACCAGCAGGAAGAACGCGGTCAGCACGATCTCGATCACCAAGGCGGACATCAGGGAATAGCCTTGGGGCGAGGCGTCGCCATATCCGTTCGAGGCAAATCCGCCGACGCCCTCAAAACCGGGCGCGCCACTGACGATCAGATACAGAACGACGGCTGCCGCGATGGCGCCGATGACCTGAGCGACCCAATAGGGCAACAGGTCTTTGGCCGGAAACCGCCCACCGATCATCAGCCCCAGGCTGACCGCCGGGTTAAAATGCCCGCCCGAGATATGGCCAACCGTATAGGCCATGGTCAGTACTGTTAGGCCAAAGGCGAAGGATACACCCAGCCATCCGATGCCCACATCTGCCACACCAGCGGCCAGAACTGCGCTGCCGCATCCGCCCAGAACCAGCCAGAATGTGCCGAAGAACTCGGCCATAAGTTTTGATGACATGAAAACTCCTCCGATAAACCAATGGGTTTGAGTTTAGTCCAGAAAATGCCCTTTGTTAAATTTGCAGGCACGGGGAGATTTCCGTGGAACTTGTCACATGTAACGCGTAGTTCGCTAAGTCCAACTGACTGGGTCCAGATGAAACAGCAGTGAGAGCTGTTCGTAGACCTCGGGCACACTGTCTTTCAGCGCGTTTGGGCGTTCAAAGAACACTTCGACCGAGACCGCGAAAAACTCTTCATGCCCTTCGGCGCCATAGGGATCGATGACAGTGGGCCTTCCGGTTTCAACCGCGTGGACATGGGCATCGTAGGCGGTGACAAAAACGCGCTCCCAATCGGCATAGCTCTGCCCTCGGCTCAGAACGGGTACGCCATCTGTGCCGCCGGACAGATCATCGATTTGATGCGCAAATTCATGAAAGACAACGTTGTGCCCGTCGTGATCATTCATCGCGCCTTGCTGGCTGTGCGCCCAGGATAGGATCACCGGGCCCCGGTTCCAGCTTTCTCCGGTGCGAACGATTTCTTTCTCCGTCACGACGTAGCCGCTGCGCCTGTGTTGGCGGGATTTGAAGGCGTTCGGATAGATCAGAATAGTCGTCAGATTGTCGAACCACATCTCGGTGTTCACAACCAGAAGGCAGGCCTGAGCCGAAATCGAAAGGCGCATCTCTTCGGTGACCTCAAGCCCGTCACAGCCAAAGAAGCGGACCTGATCCTGAAACAGGGTCATCTTGCCGTCCAGCTTGCTGCGCAAATCGGGTGGCAGCCGCCGTACTATTGGCACCATGGTCTCGAGCACCTGACGTTCCGAGGCGGTCAGCGTCGTGGCCAGCAGCCGGGCGCGGGCTTGACTGCGCGACCACAGGTAGAAGGCGATGGCACAGGTGATCAGGGCGACAAGGCTCAGGAAAATCAACATGATCCGACCCTATGCCAGTTCCTGCCCGGCGGGAAACGCAAATCGAGTGCCAAAAGAAAAACGCCGCGGGATCGTCCCACGGCGTTTCAGACATCTGTTTCGCGTCTGGCTTACTGCTTGACATCCGCCGCAGGGTTGCCGCCAGATTTGCCGCTGCGACCGGGGTTCAGCGGATCGTCCTGACGCTGGACCGAACCTTCGAAATGCGCGCCGCTTTCGATGGCGATGGTCTTGTGAATGATGTCGCCTTCGACACGTGCGGTCGATGTCAGGCGCACCTTCAGACCACGCACGCGACCCACGATACGGCCATTGACCACAACGTCATCGGCGGTGACTTCGCCCTTGATGGTCGCGGTTTCACCAATGGTCAGCAGATGCGCGCGGATGTCGCCTTCGACAGTGCCCTCAACCTGAATGTCGCCGGTTGTCTTGATGTTGCCCGTGATATGCAGGTCCGAAGACAGAACCGATGCGGGCGGCTTTGGTTTGGGCGCGGTGCTGGCCTTGGTCTCGGATGGGGCAGGGGCCGCCGGGGTCGCCGGAGCAGCAGGTTTCGCCGCCTCAGTTTCCTTGGATGCGGGCTCGTTGATTTTGCTCTTAGAAAACATTTCTCGCAGCCTTGATGTAAGTCATTGGGTTTACAGGTTTACCGTTCACGCGCACTTCATAGTGCAGATGCGTGCCGGTGGACCGTCCGGTGCTACCCATATCAGCAATATGATCCCCGCGCGAGACCCTTTGGCCGACCTTCACGTTGATCTTGGTGTTATGGGCATAAAGTGTCTCAATCCCGAAGGCATGTTTGATCTTCACAAGGCGGCCAAAGCCCGATTGCCAGCCGGCATGGGTGACCACCCCATCGGCCGTCGCAAAGATATCGGTGCCCTGCGGACCTGCAAAATCGACGCCATTATGCATCCGGCGACCGCCGGTTTTTGGATCGCGGCGCGAGCCGAAACCGCTGGTAAAGCGCACGGCGGAATGCACGGGATTGGCAAATGGCGCTTTTTCGGCAGCCAGACGGTACAGGTTCAACTGATCCATCTGTTGCAGCAGTTTGTTGGCCCGGATTTCGTCAGCCGTCAGCTCTTCATCGCCGCGGCTGCTGAAGGATAAAGGGGTCAGCGGACCGCCCATACCGCTATATCCGCGCCGGACCTCTTCGATGATACGATCTGTTGGCATGCCTGCCTGACGGAACATTTTGTCCAGAGGCTCGACCGAGATCACCATCGCCTCTTCCAATTGGCGGAAGATCTCGTCGCTGCGTTCCTGCATCAGGCGGATTTCAAGTTCCAACTCGTCGCGCTGATCCAGTGCGGTCTGCGCGTCGGCGGCGATCTGGTCGCGTTCTTCGGCGGTGCGTGCCAAAGCGTCGGTCATGAATTCCATCTGCGCCGGGTCGCCGACCGACGCCAGATACATCCCTGTTCCGTCGCTGTCCTTCTTCAGCTCGGTCAGTTCGGTGCGTACCTCTTCGCGCTGTTTCATGGTCGAGCGCAAGGTGGTCTGGATCACCTCGATCCCGGTTTCCAATTCGCGGCGGCGGTTTTCTGAAGCCAGCAGTTCCGATTGCATTGCTGAAATCTGCGCAAGGGCCGCATTGAACCGGTCCTGTGCGGCCAGCGCTTCCTGTGCGCGGGCGTCCCGTTCAGCCGATAATATGTTCAGCCGTTCCTGATAGGTGGCCTGATCGCGTTTCGCCTGTTCTCGGAAGTTGCCTGAACCAATGCTATCCATCAGCAGGATCGCGGTCGACAGGGCGGTCCAGCCAACAATCACTGCAACACCGGCAACGGCAATCACCTGCGTTTCGGAGCTGAGCCGGATAAACCGGGTGTCCTGATCTGATTTAAGAAAAACCCGACGTTCCGGGAAACGGCGTTCAAGCCATGAGTGAAACTTTATTGCCAGACGTGTTCTCACGCGTCTTACCTCTCATCCCCAAGATCGGGACCGGTCGTGGTGCAATCTCCGTCCCTTGGGGGGATTTCATAAAGCGGACCGGGACATCGGGCAAGTTTGCTGACCAATTTGATGCGAAGCTTGCGGAATTACCCCGTGTCATCGGCAGGAATTTGCCGAAATTAACCCCTTCGGATCAATCTGAGACGGTGCCAGGCTGGGGTAAGTCTTCGGTGAGGGGCCAATAGAAATCCGGTGGCAATCCGGCCTCGGCGCGTTTCTCTTCGTTGAAGGGCGGTTTTAGGGCGCCGTGGAAATAACGTCGTACCAACGTGTGGAACACATCCTTGGGGTCTGCATTCTCGCGCCCGCAAAGGAAATGGAACCATTTGGACCCATAGGCCACATGCCCGACCTCTTCTGCGTAGATCACTTCCAGCGAAGCGATGGCCTGATCCGCCTTGGCCTTGCGGAAGATGTCGATCATGCCTGGTGTCACGTCCAGCCCGCGGGCTTCCAGCACCATGGGCACGACGGCCAGACGCCCCATCAGGTCCTCTGCCGTGTCTTCGGCCGCACGCCACATGCCCGCATGGGCGGGCAGGGCGCCGTAAGAGCTGCCCATCTGTTCGAGGCAGTCGCAGACCATTTCAAAATGGCGCGACTCTTCCTCGGCGCATTTCACCCAATCGTCATAGAAACCGATGGGCATAGGGACATGTCCGAACCGGGCGATGATATCCCAATGCAGATCAACCGCGTTCAGTTCGATATGAGCTACGGCGTGCAGCAGGGCGATCCGCCCGGCCTCGGTTCCTGGTTTGCGCTTGGGCACTTCGCGAGGAGACAGCAATTCGGGTTTGTCCGGGCGCGCAGGTTGCAACGGGGGCGTTGTGGTGCCGATCTCGATCGCCTCGGCCTCACCCTTGCGGGCGTCAAACCAGGCCGCGGCGTGGCGTTTCGAAAGGGCGGTTTTTTCTCGCCCATCCGCTGTTGTCAGAACCTCGGTGGCCATCTGGGTCAGTGTTTTTGGCACGGGAACGCTCCGCCTGATAATTGCAGGGCTGCGGCATAAACCGGATGGCCGCCGGGGTCGAGGGGCTTACATCGCCCGAACAGCATCCAGCACGGCATCAACATGGCCGGGCACTTTGACCTTGCGCCAAAGCTGCGCGATGCGGCCTTCGCCGTCGATGATGAATGTGGACCGTTCGATGCCCATTGATTTGCGGCCATACATATTCTTTTCAACCCAAACGCCATAGTCTTCGCAGACGATCGAGTTTTCATCGGACAAAAGCGGCGTCGTCAGCCCGTGCTTGGCGACAAACTTGTCATGTTTGGCAACACTGTCGCGCGAGATGCCAAAAACTTGAGCACCCGCATCGGCAAAGGCCTGAAGGTGTTCCGAGAAACCGATGGATTCCTTGGTGCAGCCCGGCGTATCATCGCGGGGATAGAAAAACAAAACGACGGTTGTGCCACGCAGGTCCGATAGGGTGACTTCGCCGCCTCCGTCACGAGGCAGGGTGAAATCGGGGGCCATGTCTGAAATGTCGGGCATTGGAAACTCCGCAGTAGGGTTTTAAGGGCTGCCCGACATCATAGGGCGATATCAGCGGGTTAAAAGGCGTGGACAGCAATTTAGCGCAGCAGGAACAGCAAGGGGGCGATCCGCCGGAACCTGCCCCGCGTCGCCGCTCGCGCCGCAGGGTTACAGGGCTCTGGGCCATGCGCGGGGCCGTGCTGCTGGTGGTGCTGGCGCTGGTTGCAGGCTTTATGCTGATCGGTCAGCGTGTGCACGCCCCGGCCTGGGTGCGGGATCGGGTCGAAGCGCGGCTAGAACAAAGCCTTGGCGGGCTGCAGGTTCGGTTTGGCGATGTCAGTTTTATCATCAATGAAGGCTGGCGCCCACGCCTGCGCCTGACCGATGTCAGCATCGCGGATGCGGCAGGCCAGCAAATCGCGCAAGTGTCGGACATGCGGGCGAGCCTGGCCATGCGCCCGCTGCTGCGCGGCAATGTACGTCCCAAGCGCATCTTGCTGAGCGGTGCTCAGATTTCGTTGACGCGGGGGCTGGATGGGGCGCTGACCCTCACGGTCGGCACGGACAGTTCACCGGTTCAGCAGGCCCCCAATCTGGCGCAGCTGATCGAAACCTCGGATGATGTCTTTTTGTCTCCGATGCTCTCAGCGCTGACATCTGTCCGGCTGGATGCGATTACGCTGGACTATCGGGATCTGCGACTGGGTCGGTCCTGGATCATGGATGGCGGGCATATCCAGATCACCCGCAACGACAACGAGATGCGACTGGCAACCGGGTTCTCGGTGCTATCTGGGCGCGATTTTGTCAGCGGGATCGAGGCCAATTACACGAGCGTTCTGGGCACACCCGAGGCGCGGTTCGGGGTCACGATCACGGATCTACCTGCCGAAGATGTCTATGGCCAAAGCCCTGCGCTGGCATGGCTGCAGGTCTTACGCACGCCAATCTCGGGCGCTTTGCGTGGCAGCATCGATGGCGACGGCGCGGTGGGCCCGCTGTTTGCAACGCTCAATCTCGGCGCCGGTGTGGTGCAGCCGACACCTGAAACGCGCCCGGTTCCGTTTGACTCGGCCCGGACCTATTTCACTTATGAGCCCACGCGACAGGAGATCGATTTTAACGAAGTATCGGTTGTCTCGGCTTGGGGGTCGGTGCAGGCCTCCGGTAAGGCCTATTTGCAAGGCGTCGAAAACGGTACGCTCGACAGCCTTGATGCGCAGCTCCGCTTCACCGGCATAGATGCCAACCCGGCGGGGCTGTTCCCCGAGGCATTGAAGCTGCGGCAGGCGGATCTTGATTTCAAAATGACCTTTGCGCCGTTCAAGCTGCGCCTTGGGCAGATAACCGTCGAAGACGGCGAACATCGCGTGCGCGCATCAGGTGAGCTAATCGGCCTTGAGGATGGCTGGTCTGTCGATCTGGACGCTCATCTGGATCGCATGACTTCGGATCAGGTGCTTGGCTATTGGCCTGAACGTCTGGCCCCGAAGCCACGCGAATGGGTCACGAAGAACCTGTATCAGGGCAAGCTCTCGGATATGGATTTCGCGCTGCGCCTGCGACCCGGATCGAAACCGGACCTTTATCTGGATTTCGGGTTCGAAGACGCAACGATCCGGTTTGTCAAAACGCTGCCCCCGATTGAAAACGCGCAAGGACAGGCCATCCTGATAAACAACAGGTTTACCGCGACGGCACAGAGCGGGGTTGTCGTTGCGGATGCAGGTGGCGCGGTGGATGCGTCAGGGACGTCCTTCATTATTCCGGATACGGATATCAAGAAATCCGCCCCGGCCATCGCCCGGATCAAGGCATCGGGCAGTGTGACAGCCGCGCTGTCGCTGCTGGATCGACCGCCGCTGTCTTTGCTGAGCAAAGCCAATTTGCCGGTTGATCTGGCCGGTGGTTCCGTTGCACTGAGTGGCACGTTATCCTTGCCGTTGAAAAAAGAGCTAAAGTTTCAGGACACTCAGTTCCATTTCGATGGCAATCTGGACAACCTAAGCAGCGACCGGCTGGTTCCCGGATTTTCCGTTACCGCTGATACCCTGCGCCTCAGTGGCGATCAAACCGGCGTTCTGATCGCAGGACCGGGCCGGTTTGGCGATGTGCCGATCGAGGCTATCTGGCGGCAACCCATCGATGGCGAAACTGCGCAGCGCAGCGAATTGACCGGTCAGATTGAGCTGTCTCCCAAACTGATGGAAACGCTGAAGGCGGGCCTGCCACGCGGGATGCTGACAGGCAAAGGCACGGCCGATATCACGCTTGGGATCGGTGCGGGGGAACCTCCAAAACTGTCGGCCAGGTCTGATCTGCGGGGTGTTGCGCTCGCCATCCCGGAACTCAGCTGGCGCAAAGCGGCGGGCAGCACCGGAACGCTGAGCGCCGACGCGACCTTGGGGGATCAACTGAGCGTCAACAGCTTGCAACTGGATGCGGCGGGGTTGCGGGCCAATGGTGCGATTTCCTTCCGCGAAGACGGGGCGTTTGATCGCGTCAGCTTTAGCTCGTTTGACTTAGGCGATTGGCTGGCCGTCCCGGCGGTGCTGATCGGGCGCGAGACGGGGCCGCCCGATATTCGCGTGTTGGGGGGCGTGCTGAACCTGGGCCGCGCGCAATTCGGCGCGAGCAACGGGGCCGAAGGCGGTTCAGGCCAGGGTTCACAGGTGGATGTCACGCTGGATCGGTTGCAGGTCACCGAAACCGTGGCGTTGACCGGATTTAAGGGGGTGTTTCAAACCACCGGCGGGGTCAATGGACGCTTTCGGGCGCGCGTGAACGGGGACGCTGCGGTTCAGGGGCAGGTGACGCCGCGCGGCAATCGCAGCGCTGTGAGCCTGACCTCTGACGACGCAGGGGCCGTTTTGCGCGCTGCCGGGGTGCTGACGCAAGCAAAGGGGGGCGAGCTGAACCTGCAACTTGAGCCGGTGACCGCGCCCGACAGCTATGACGTAATCCTCAAGATCGTGAACACTCGCATCACCGACGCCCCGGCCATGGCGGCGCTGCTGAATGCTATCAGCCTTGTTGGCCTGCTGGATGAGATGGCGGGGCAGGGCATCTTCTTCTCATCCATCGACAGCCGGATGCGGCTGACACCGACCGAAATCAAAGTGCTAAGCGGCAGCGCCGTCGGCCCGTCCATGGGGCTGTCTTTTGACGGCATCATTGACACGGTGAACGGCAGGCTGAATTTGCGGGGTGCAATCTCACCGATCTATCTGGTGAATGCCATCGGCAGCGTGTTGACCCGCAAGGGTGAGGGGATCATCGGTTTCAACTACTCTCTCACCGGCCCACTAAGCGCGCCGAAAGTGTCAGTGAACCCGTTGTCCGGATTGGCCCCGTTGTTCCTGCGCAATCTGTTGCGTCCGCCGGCACCCACCGTGTCGGACGGGCCGAATGCGCAGCGCCAGAAACCGGATGAGCCAAAGCGGACCTTTGGATCGCCGCCTCGGGACAACTGATCCGGGATATGGCCGAATCTGTCCTGGCCTTGTAAGGCGCCGCCATGAAACTCAGCGATTTTGATTTCCACCTGCCCGAAGACCTGATTGCCACACGGCCCGCCATTCCGCGATCTTCAGCGCGTTTGCTGATCGCGCAAGGGGATGTCGTCACTGATAGCCATGTCTTCGATCTGCCCGATTGGCTGCAGCCCGGCGATCGCCTTGTACTGAACGACACACGGGTGATCCCGGCGCGGTTGAGCGGTCGCAGGCATCGTGACAGTGCGCAGGGTCCAGTCTCTGCCGCGATCGAAGCAACCTTGCTGGAGCCGCAGTCAGATGGCTGCTGGACCGCGTTGGTCAAACCTTTGAAAAAGGTGAAACCAGGAGAGGAGATTGTCTTTTCAGATGATCTGTCAGCGGTGTTGGATCGGGTTGAGGATGGTCAAGCCTGTCTGCGGTTCAACCTGACAGGCGATGACTTCGACGCGGCTTTGGAACAGGCGGGTGCGATGCCACTGCCGCCTTACATTGCCGCCAAACGCCCGGCGGATGAGCAGGACAAAACCGACTACCAGACCATCTGGGCCCAAAACGCGGGTGCCGTGGCCGCACCAACCGCCTCACTGCACTTTGATGACGCGCTGATGCAGGCTTTGACCGTGCGCGGTGTCACCTTCAGCCATGTGACATTGCATGTGGGCGCAGGTACGTTTCTGCCGGTAAAGGTCGAGGACGTGACCACCCACAAAATGCATGCGGAATGGGGCAGGGTCAGCCCCGAAGCCGCTGCTGAGATCAGGGCGACCAAAGCCGCAGGCGGACGCGTTATCCCGGTGGGCACCACAGCCCTGCGTCTGATCGAAAGCGCCGCGCGCGGCGGACAGATCGCAGCCTGGGAAGGTGAGACCGACATCTTCATTTATCCCGGTTTCAAGTTCCATGTGACTGACGCACTCATGACCAATTTCCACCTGCCTAAATCAACGTTGTTGATGTTGGTTTCTGCGTTGATGGGGCAGGACCGCATGCGTCGGGTTTATGATCATGCAATCGCTCGGAGTTACCGTTTTTTCTCTTATGGGGATTCGTCGCTTTTGATCCCGTGAGGGCCGCGTTTCAGACGGCAAGCGACAGGAATGTCGTAGACAAGCGCGACTGTGGTGGTTTTTGATTCCACCAACGAATCCAATATCTGATCGGCATTTCATCGGAGGCCCCAATGTTTCAGGTCCTGTCCAGCGCTTGGGCGCTGTTGCTCGGAATGGGGTTGCTGATGATCGGCAATGGCCTGCAGGGCACGATCCTGGGTGTGCGAGGCGAGATCGAAGGGTTCTCGACGCTTGAGATGTCTTTTGTAATGTCCGCCTATTTTGTGGGCTTTCTGGGTGGATCGCGTCTGGCACCCGAGATGATCCGCCGTGTTGGCCATGTGCGGGTCTTTGCGGCGTTGGCCTCGTTCATCTCGGCGGTCATGATCATGTATCCGATGCTGACCGACCCGATTGCGTGGGTGCTGGGCCGCGTTGTGATCGGGTTCTGTTTCTCGGGCGTGTATGTGACCGCCGAAAGCTGGTTGAACAACGCGGCCAGTAATGAAAACCGCGGTCAGGCTCTGTCTCTATATATGATCGTTCAGATGACCGGCATCATCAGTGCGCAAGGTCTGGTTCTGCTCGGGGATCCGGCTGGTTATCAGACCTTTGTCATTGCCTCGATTTTGGTTTCCATCTCTTTTGCCCCGATTTTGCTGTCGATCTCGCCAACGCCTGCGTTTGATTCAACAAAGCCGATGACATTGCGCGAGTTGCTGGATAAATCACCCCTGGCCTGTGTAGGCATGTTCCTGTTGGGCGGCGTGTTTTCGGCCCAGTTTGGCATGTCGGCGGTTTACGGCGCGCGGGCCGGTTTGTCGCTGTTCGAAATCTCGACCTTTGTGGCCTCGTTTTATGTGGGCGCGGTTGTCTTCCAATACCCGCTCGGCTGGTTCTCGGATCGGATGGACCGCCGCCTGCTGATCACGCTGGTTTCGGTCGCTGGCGGAGTAGGTGCCGCGGTCGGCATGATCTATGGCGTGACCTATCCTATTCTGCTGGGCTCGGCCTTTGTCATAGGTGGGCTGTCAAACCCGCTCTATTCACTACTGATCGCACATGCGAATGATTTTCTGGAACATGAAGACATGGCCGCCGCGTCCGGCGGACTGGTGTTCATCAACGGCTTGGGCGCTGTTACAGGCCCGCTGATCACCGGTTGGCTGATGGGCGATGACGTCTTTGGCCCGCAGGGCTTTTTCCTGTTCCTTGCTGCTTTGCTGTTCATGACCGCGATCTATGCGCTCTACCGGACCACGCAACGCCCGACTGTTCCTGTCGACGAGACCGGTTCGATGTCGCCGCTTTATCCCACAGCCTCGCCCGTGGCGTTTGAAGTTGCACAAGAAGTTGCCATCGAAGCCGCCGAAGCCGAACAGGATGCGCAAGAAACGGCTTAGGACACGAAAATATGTCGCAAATGTTGCAATATTTTACTGTCACAAATCTGTAAAATGGCCATAAATGACGTTACGTCCCTGGGGAGGGCACAAGACGGAGTTAAGGGCAATGGTAGGGCCTGAAGACGTACTGAGTTTTTGGTTAGATGAAGTTGGTCCAGATGGCTGGTATCTGCAGGATGACGCCTTGGACGCAAAAATCCGCGACCGCTTCCTGAAGACATGGGAAGCATCGAGCGAAGGCAAGTTCTCGCTTTGGCTGACTTATCCCAGCGGTTCCTTGGCATACATCATTCTGACCGACCAGTTTCCACGCAACATGTTCCGGGGCAGTGCCCGGGCCTTTTCAACCGATCGGGCAGCGCTGGCCGCAGCCAAATGCGCGGTAGATAAAGGCTGGGACCTTAAGATCGACGAACCGGCGCGGCAGTTCTTCTATCTGCCGATGATGCATTCGGAAAACCTGTGTGATCAGGAACGCTGTGTCCGCCTGATTTGCCAGAACCTTAGCGGCGACCCAAGCAATCTGCTGCACGCGCGCGCCCATCGCGAGGTGATCCGCAAATTTGGTCGCTTCCCTTATCGGAACGAGGCTTTGTCGCGCCACTCCACCGAACATGAAATGGCATATGTCAGCATGGGCGGCTACGGCTCGACGGTGCGGGAGTTGCAGGCCGGGGGTTAATCCTCGGGCACGCATCCGCGAATGGCCAGAACCTTCTCGGCGATCACATCGCCTGCGGTGGTGATGGCCGTCTCTACCAACACATCAGGTTCTTCGGCCAGGTCGGAGAACCGGGTCTGAGCAGATTTCAAATTGTCTTCAATCGCGTCCAAACGGTTCAGGGTCGCGGAAATACGCTGCACGGTGGCTGTATCCAATGCGCTGCCATCCGTTGGCAGAGCCGCCAGTTCGCTGCGCAGGGCTGCAAGCTCTCCGCGAATGCCCTGCGCTTCGTCGCGCAGTGGCGCAACGATTTGAGTGACATCCGAAAAATTCGCCGAGATGTTTTCCACACTCGAAGCCAGCTTCCAGCCCAGGAACAGGCAAAGTGCCACCAGGATTAGGGTGGCATTGAGCAGTGCGAGCAAAAGATCTTTCAATGTTTTGGCCATGGTAAGCCTTTCGAATAAACTGGGGTTGAGACTGTGAAACCGCCCAAGGCTCTTCTGTTCTAGCCTTTGGGCAGTCCCGGGTATAGGCTGAAAACAGCGCCTTTCCGCTGCTGGTTCTCCGCGTCGCTTTTGTCGCGGATGTGCTGTGTTGATGCGCTTTGAAAAGTAGTTTAATGGTAAACTAAATTTCGTTCGACCTGCGCCGAGAGGGACACATGGCTGCACAATCTTTTGATCTGATCGTTATCGGGGCTGGTCCGGGAGGCTATGTCGCTGCAATCCGCGCCGCGCAGTTGGGTCTGAAGACCTGCGTGGTAGAACGAGAGCACCTGGGCGGCATCTGCCTGAACTGGGGCTGTATCCCGACCAAGGCGCTGCTGCGCTCGTCTGAGGTGTTTCACCTGATGGAGCGCGCCAAGGATTTTGGCCTGAAGGCGGACAAGATCGGATATGATCTGGACGCAGTCGTCAAACGGTCTCGCGGTGTAGCGGGGCAGCTTTCGGGCGGCATCGGACACCTGTTGAAGAAAAACAAAGTGACCGTCGTGATGGGGGAGGCGACGATCCCCGCCAAAGGTAAGGTCACTGTCAAAACCGACAAAGGCACCGAAGAGCTGACGGCCAAGAATATCGTGCTGGCCACCGGCGCGCGTGCGCGTGAATTGCCGGGGTTGGAGGCCGATGGTGATCTGGTCTGGACATACAAACATGCGCTGCAACCGCCGCGGATGCCCAAGAAGCTGCTGGTTATCGGGTCCGGCGCCATTGGTATCGAATTCGCCAGCTTCTACAATACACTGGGTGCGGATACGACCGTGGTCGAAGTGATGGATCGCGTGCTGCCTGTCGAAGATGCCGAGATCAGTGCCTTTGCCAAGAAAGCCTTCACCAAACAAGGCATGACCATCATGGAAAAGGCGATGGTTAAGCAACTAGACCGCGCCAAAGGCAAAGTCACCGCGCATATCGAGGTGAAGGGCAAGATCGAGAAACACGATTTCGACACCGTGATCTCAGCTGTTGGTATCGTCGGCAATGTCGAAAACCTTGGGCTTGAGGCTCTGGGTGTGAAAATCGACAGGACACATGTGATCACGGATGAATATTGCCGCACCGGCGTCGAGGGTCTCTATGCCATTGGCGATATCGCAGGCGCGCCTTGGCTGGCGCATAAGGCGAGCCACGAAGGCGTCATGGTCGCGGACCTGATCGCGGGCAAGCATGCGCATCCGGTAAAGCCCGAAAGCATCGCAGGCTGTACGTATTGCCAGCCTCAGGTCGCCTCGGTCGGATATAGTGAGGCCAAAGCCAAAGAGTTGGGCTACGACATCAAAGTCGGTCGCTTTCCCTTCATCGGCAATGGCAAGGCCATCGCATTGGGCGAACCCGAAGGTCTGATCAAAACCGTCTTTGACGCCAAGACGGGAGAACTGCTGGGTGCGCATATGATTGGTGCAGAAGTCACGGAACTGATACAGGGCTATGTGGTTGGCCGCCAGTTGGAGACCACGGAAGAGGACCTGATGAACACCGTCTTCCCGCATCCGACCTTGTCAGAGATGATGCACGAAGCCGTGCTGGATGCCTATGGGCGCGTAATCCACATGTGAGGGAAGGGGGCTCTGCCCCCGTCGCGGCAAGCCACGACTCCCCCGAGGTATTTTCAAACAGAAGAAGCAGGGTATCCGAACTTCTTCTGTTCCCAAATACCTCGGAGCGCGAGGCAGAGCCTCGCAAAAGACTTACTTATTCAAAGCGTCCAGAATGCGCGCCCAGGAACGGATGCCCTTGTGGAAGCTTTTGACGTCGTATTTTTCGTTGGGTGAATGGATGGCATCATCGTCATTGGCATAACCAACCAGCATGGAATCCAGCCCAAGCACGGTATTGAAGTAACCGACAACGGGGATAGAGCCGCCCATCCCGGTAAAGACCGCCTCGCGGCCCCATTCGTCAGACAGCGCGCCGCGTGCGGCTTCGAATTCAGGCCGGTTCAGATTCATGACCGAGGCTGGCGATCCTTCCAGATCGCTGTCCCATACGACCTTGGCATCTGGTGACAGGCGATCTTCGACATGTTTGCGGATTTTGTCACGCAGCGCGTCCGGATCCATGTCACCCACCAGGCGGCAGGTGATCTTGCAATGCGCCTCGGATGGGATGACCGTTTTTGAACCTGCACCGTTGTAGCCACCCCAAAGCCCGTTCACCTCGAGCGTTGGCCGGGCCCATTGCTGTTCAAGCGTGGAATAGCCCTTTTCCCCATGCGGTTGGCTGTAGCCGACCGAATTCAGGTACTCGGCTTCGTCAAACCCGCAATTCTGCCATTGGCGCAACTGCTCGGCAGGCACTTCGTGGACGCCTTCGTAGAAGCCTTCCACGGCAACGCGGCCGGTCTCATCGTCGTAGAATGAATCCACGATTTTCGAAAGCTCGCGCAGCGGGTTCAGGCCGGGACCGCCATAGTGGCCCGAATGCAGGTCGATACGCGGCCCCACGATAGTGAATTCATCCTTGAGCATCCCGCGCAGTTGCGAAGCAATCGACGGCCCCCCCCGCGACACCATCGAGGTATCGCAGACCAGTGCCAGATCGGCCTGCAATTCGTCCTTGTTGGCTTCCAGAAACGGCACCAGAGAGGGTGAGCCGGATTCCTCTTCACCCTCGAAGAAAAATGTGATGCGGCAGGGCAGGGTGCCGTGAACCGCTTTCCAGGCGCGGCAGGCCTCGACAAATGTCATCAACTGGCCCTTGTCGTCCGAGGATCCGCGCCCGCGGATGACCTGCCCATGCTCTGTATCTTCGAGGGCCGGATCAAACGGATCTCGATTCCACAAGTTCAGCGGATCGACAGGCTGCACGTCGTAATGGCCATAGAACAAAACATGCGGTCCGTCTTGCCCTTCGCCCACATGGCCTACAACCATCGGATGGCCTGGTGTTTCTCGTTTTTCGGCTTGAATACCAATGCTTTGCAAATCCCTGACCAACCAATCGGCAGCCTGATCAACCTGCTCCTTGTAGGCAGGATCGGTCGAGATCGAAGGGATGCGCAGCAGTTCCATCAAGCGGTCGATCGCGCTTTGCAGGTCATCGTCGATCCGGTTGAGCACTGAGTCTAAAGACATGAAGGGTTCCTTTGTGGTGCACTGTTTGTGCGGAAATCTATCAGTGTCGTCGCCAAGGTCCAGTCAACCGGCTGCGTAAACTGACCTTCATATCAGAAACTGTCCAAAAGATCGCATGGTGCCTGCGTCGTTTCCTCGCGCCAGATATCCGCAACTTTACTTGTCGAGGCGGGAACAAGGCTGTATTTGATGCAAATCAAAGTTGGGTTTACCCGTTGGCGATAGGCCGACTAACAGGTGAATGAAAACGCGTCCTAGACAGTGCAAGCTGTGACGCTGGAAAGAATATGCCCGGTTTTCTGACCGTTCACCGGGCGGCCAAGGAGGGTCCTTTGGACTATACTGCTCAGCTCGATACAGCGATTGCCAGGCTGCATGACGAAGGACGTTACCGGACTTTCATCGACATCGAACGCCGCAAGGGACATTTCCCTCATGCGGTGCGTACGCGTCCGGATGGGTCAACGCAGGATGTTACTGTGTGGTGCGGCAATGACTATCTGGGTATGGGGCAGAACGCGGTAGTTCTGGATGCGATGCACGAAGCCGTTGATGCTGCTGGCGCAGGGTCTGGTGGAACCCGCAATATCTCGGGCACCACGGTCTATCACAAGCGGCTTGAGGCCGAGCTTGCCGATTTGCATGGCAAAGAAGCGGCCCTGCTGTTCACCAGTGCCTATATTGCGAATGATGCAACACTCAGCACACTGCCAAAGTTGTTCCCGGGCCTTATTATCTATTCCGACGCGCTGAACCATGCCTCGATGATCGAAGGCGTACGCCGCAACGGCGGGTCCAAACGCATCTTCCGCCACAATGATGTGGAGCATCTGCGTGAGTTGCTGGAAGCGGATGATCCCAACGCCCCCAAGCTGATCGCGTTTGAATCGGTCTATTCCATGGATGGTGATTTTGGTCCTATTGAACACATTTGCGATCTGGCCGATGAATTCGGTGCGCTGACTTACATTGATGAGGTCCATGCGGTTGGCATGTATGGTCCACGTGGCGGTGGCGTGACCGAGCGGGACCGTCTTGCTCATCGTATCGACATCATCAACGGCACGCTGGCCAAGGCCTATGGCGTGATGGGGGGCTATATCGCCGCCAGCGAAAAGATGTGTGACGCGGTACGCTCTTACGCACCGGGATTTATCTTCACCACGTCTCTGCCGCCAGCGGTTGCCGCGGGGGCTGCTGCCTCGGTGGCCTATCTGAAAACCGCGCCCGAGTTGCGCGAGCAGCATCAAACCCAGGCCAAGATCCTCAAACTGCGGCTGAAAGGGATGGGACTGCCGCTGATTGATCATGGCAGCCACATTGTGCCCGTGATCGTGGGCAACCCGGTCCATACAAAAATTCTGAGCGACCGGTTGCTGGATGACTATGGCATTTATGTGCAACCGATCAATTTCCCGACTGTTCCGCGCGGGACCGAACGGTTGCGGTTTACGCCGTCTCCTGTGCATGGACCGGGCGAAATGAACCGCTTGGTTCAGGCGATGGACGAACTTTGGTCACATTGTGCGCTAAATCGCGCCGAACTTGCCGGATAATCTTACGCCAAAGTGTGCAACTTATTTGCCACGTGTTAAGCTTACGCTAACAAAAGTAGCGGACGAATCGTCTATGGGGGATGATTCGGCGTTAGCGCGAAACGCGTGACAGGCAGAATGGGGCGGCAGGCATGATTGGGCGCAGATCACAGCGCGAATCTGAGGAATGCGTGGAGTTCAGGCCAAAGGGCTTTGACGACTACGAAGTGCGTCTGGGTGACCAGATGCGCGGTGAACGCGCCACCATGGGCAAGTCTCTTCTGGATGTGCAGCGAGAGCTGCGGATCAAGGCCAATTACATCGCTGCCATCGAAAACGCCGATCCTGACGCGTTTGATACACCCGGCTTCATTGCCGGGTATGTTCGTTCCTACGCCCGCTATCTGGGCATGAATCCGGATGAGACCTTTGCCAGCTTCTGCGAAGAAAGCGGTTTTGAGGTTGCGCATGGAATGTCGGCCGAGGCCTCGGTTGTGCGTAAGCCTTCCGGTGATGTGCTGGCACGCGGTCCGATGGGACGTGACCCGTTCATCTCGCCAAATACGCCTTATATTCCGGGCAAGGAATCTCTGGTCAGCCAGATTGAACCGCGCGCGATTGGCTCGTCGCTGGTGCTGTTGGCAGTGATTGCAGGCATCGGTTATGGCGGTTGGTCTGTTCTGAACAAAATTCAGCAGGTGCAGGTCAGCCCGGTTGAACAGGCGCCGGTTGTTCTGTCGGATCTGGACCCGCTGGATGCGGCCCGGACCAATACAGCCGAGATCGAAACGGCGGCGGTCAATACCGAAGCGCTGGATCGCCTGTATCGCCCGCAAGCCTTGGATGTTCCGGTTCTGGTCGCACGTGATGCGCCGATCTCAACGCTCGATCCGCGTGATGTGGGCACCTTCCGCCCACCGGAATTGCCCGAAGTTGTTGTGGCTGACATTCATACCGTCGAGCGCCCAAGCCTGCCACAGGTTGTTGAACAGATCGACACAACCCTGAAAATCGTGGCCGTTGATCCGGCTTGGATGCGCGTTACGGCTGCCGATGGCAGCGTGATTTTTGAAGGCACACTGGGCACGGTCGAACAGGGCAATGTGTTCGAAGTACCCCTAACTGAAGAGCCGCCACAGCTGCGGGCAGGGGCGTCCGGTTCGGTCTATTTCTCGATGGATGGCCAACATTTTGGCCCGGCAGGTGCCCCTGGTACTGTCGCCAAGGGTGTCGTTCTATCCAAGGACGCCGTGTCGGATGTCTATGCGGTGGCCGATCTTGAGGCCGAGCAGAACAGCGCCCTAAAGCAGTTGGTCGCTGAGCTGCAGACAGACGTGGCAGAACAGCCCTCTGAGTGATCTAGCCATTGCGGTACCCCGGTTGGCGGACTATCTAAAGACGCAACTCAGGCAGATGCGGACCGGTCCCAATGTCCCTCAATCATGTACGCCCCTGGCGGAATATCTATCGTCGTAAATCTCGTCAAATCATGGTGGGGAACGTGCCGGTTGGCGGTGACGCTCCGATTGCGGTTCAGACCATGACCAACACGCTGACCACGGATGTGGCGGCGACGGTGGCGCAGGTTCAGGCAGCGGCAGAGGCAGGTGCAGACATCGTCCGCGTGTCGGTGCCGGATGAGGCGTCTTCCAAAGCGCTGAAAGAGATCGTGCGCGAAAGTCCTGTGCCGATCGTGGCTGATATCCACTTTCACTACCGGCGCGGGATCGAGGCAGCCGAGGCAGGTGCCGCCTGCCTGCGGATCAACCCGGGCAATATCGGCAGTGAAGAGCGCGTGAAAGAGGTCATCCAGGCCGCGCGCGACCACGAGTGTTCCATCCGGATCGGCGTGAATGCGGGCAGTTTGGAAAAGCACCTGCTGGAGAAATACGCAGAACCCTGCCCCGAGGCGATGGTTGAAAGCGGGTTGGAACATATTCGCATTCTGCAAGACAATGACTTTCACAATTTCAAGATCAGCGTAAAGGCCAGCGATGTATTCCTGTCGGCAGCCGCCTATCAGGGCATTGCCGAAGCCACAGACGCGCCGATCCATCTGGGCATCACCGAGGCCGGAGGGCTGGTCAGCGGCACCATCAAATCCGCCATCGGCCTAGGCAATCTGCTGTGGATGGGCATCGGGGACACGATCCGCGTCAGCCTGTCTGCCGACCCGGTGGAAGAGGTCAAGGTGGGGTATGAGATCCTGAAATCCATGGGGCTACGCCATCGCGGGGTGAACATCATCTCGTGCCCGTCCTGCGCGCGTCAGGGCTTTGACGTGATCAAGACGGTTGAAGCGTTGGAACAGCGGCTGGAACATATCAAGACACCGATGTCCCTGTCGATCATCGGTTGCGTGGTGAATGGCCCGGGTGAAGCGCTGATGACCGATGTGGGCTTTACCGGCGGTGGGGCCGGGTCCGGCATGGTCTATCTGGCGGGCAAGGCCAGTCACAAGATGTCCAACGATCAGATGATCGATCACATCGTGGAAGAGGTTGAAAAGAAAGCGGCGGAACTGGACGCCGCGGCTGAGGCGGCGGCGTAACACCACACCAAACCCGAGGAGGCTCGGCATGTATCTCAAGGCAATTGAACAAGGCGGTATCGCAGTTGTCACCGGAGCTGCCAGCGGCGTAGGCCGCGTCGCGGCGAACCGCTTCGCGCAGGCGGGGCTGAGCGTCGTTCTCGCGGACCTTGACGGTCTTGCTTTGGACGAGGCAATCGAAGAGGTTCGCGCTCAAGCAAAAGGTGGCGCTGAGGTCTTTGGCGTTCCTACCGATGTCACCAAACAAGAAGACGTCAATGCATTGGCAGACAAGGTATTCGCAACAGGACCAGTTGCCGTTCTCATGAACAATGCCGGGATCAGCCTGCCGACCAATACCTGGTCTGAATGGGAGAATTGGCAAAAAATTTTAGAAGTCAATTTGCTCGGTGTTCTCCGCGGCGTACAGGCGTTTGTCCCACGCATGATAAAGGCAGATCGCTCTGCTGTGGTGATTAATACAGGTTCCAAACAGGGTATCACTACACCGCCTGGTAATCCGGGTTACAACGTCAGCAAAGCAGCGGTGCGCGTTCTCAGTGAACAATTGGCCCATGAACTGCGGCAGGCGGAGGCTCCAATCTCGGTTCACCTGTTCGTTCCTGGCTTCACCTACACTGGTATGACTGCTTCGTTTTTTCCTGAGAAGCCTGCAGCTGCTTGGACGAGCGAACAGACAGTTGACCATTTCGTTGATCGCATGTCGAAGGGTGAGTTCTATATTCTTTGTCCGGACAACGACGTGGATAGCACGCGCGACAATCGACGGATCGAGTGGAATGCAGTCGATCTGATAGAAAATCGGCCTCCGCTTTCTCGCTGGCATCCAGACTATGAAGCGAAGTTTGCCATTTTTGAGAAGACCGGCAAATAGATCACAAAAGGCCGCCAAAGCAGCCTTTTACGTGTTTAATGATCGCGTACCTGAGGTTCAGCCCCGGTCCGCGCGTACCCCATCCGCAATTTGCTGCATCTGATCGGCGGGCAGGAAGCCGCGCAACATTTCTGTGCCAAGAACAAAGGACGGTGTGCCCGAGATCTGCATCCGTTGCGCCAATGCGCGCGTGCGGGTGATCTCATCGGTAACCTGCTCGTTGTCCATGGCGGCCATGATCGCATCGCTGTCCAGCCCCAGACCGTCCGAGATGCGGCGCAGGGTGACTTCGCTGGGCTCACCCGTGAATTCCAGCAGGGCGTCGTGTACCTGCTTGTAAGCTTCATCCCCGGCCACATGTTTGGTGGCCACGGCAAAGCGTGACGACAGAACCGAGGCATCGCCAAGGATCGGGAATTCCTTAATCACCAAACGGATGTTTCCATCAGCTTCCAGCAACTGCGCGACCTCAGGAACTGCGCGTCGGCAATAGCCGCAGCGGTAGTCCATAAACTCGACCAAAGTGATGTCGCCATCCGGGTTGCCACCCACCCAGCTGTAGCCGTCATTGAACAGCTCATCCACATTTGCGGCGACCAAATCCTTGTCTGCGGCGGCTTCGGCGGCGGCGTTGCGCTGTTCCAGAATGTTGATCGCCTCCAGAATAACGTCGGGGTTCTCCAGAAGATATTCGCGCACTTGCGCACCAAATTCGGCGCGTTCCGCATCGCTCATGGCGTTCAGGTCCAGTGCCTGCGCGGGACCTGCAATGAGGGAAAGCCCCAGAAGGGCGGGGGCTGCGTGTCTGAGGATCATTTCCGTTTCCTTTTTGAGTTCTTCTTTGCGCGTTCCGACGCAATCAACACATCCTGTGCCCTTTGCCAACCCGGAGACCCCTCGGGCAATTGCCCGACGGCGCGCCTTGCGTGGATCCCCGCATCAGCCAACCGGCCTTGCAGGGCATATCGTTCAGCGGTGACAGCAGAGGCCATCCCGTTATTGCCGACCTGTGCATAGGCCAGTCCCAAATCCCGCATCAGGCGGGCATTGCGAAAGTCGCGGGCACGTGCCTTTTCAAGTACTTTCAGGGCGTCCTTGGTCTTGCCTTGCGCCAACAGGGCACGCCCATAGCCTGCCAGGATCAACGAGTCATTCGGTGCCATTTCAACCGCTTGACCATAAGCTTGAACTGCCTCAGACAATTGTCTGTTTTCCAACAGGATTTGGCCTTTGAGTTCATAGTAGAACGGATCATCCGGGCGAATGGCCAGCGCTTTATCAATGGCGGCGCGGGCACTGGCCAGATTGCGGTTCTGATGGTGGGCCGACGCCTCACGCATCATGCGGATATCGCGGTCGGTTTCTTCCTTGGCGCGGCGCAGGGTCCAGGACGGGGTGCGCAAAAAGGCCGACAGCTTGCCTTTGATCCGTGCAAACCAATAGTCGGCATTTGCGTTGGGCTGGGCCCTGTCGCCGAATTCTTCCAGAAACGACTCGGCCGCGCGCAAGCGTTCGCGGCTGGTGGGGTGCGACCGCATATAAGGGTCCTGATTGGCCGTGCTCAGCAGTTCCTGTCCGGCGAATTTGCGGTGCAGCGTGACCATCCCACTGGGGGAGATACCAGCCCATCGCAAATAGCTGGCCGCGCTGCGATCGGCCGAGGCCTCTTCGGCCCGTGTATGCCCCAGAAAGCTGCGCAAGGCAGAACCCTGCACACCTGCCGCGATCCCGGCAGCGGCCTCTCCACCCCCCGCCGCAGCTGCGATCAGCGCCAGCGCGGTGCCAAGGCCTGCATTGCGTTGCGCCGCGCGCAGGTTTTCTGAGCGCCGCGCCAAATGCCCATTGGCGATATGCGCGGCTTCGTGTGCGATCACAGCTTGCAGCATCTCAGGGCTGTCGACGCCCAGAATCAGGCCGTAATTCAGATAGATCGCGTTGTAGTCGATCACAAACGCGTTGAACGTGCGGTCATTGACCACCAGGATCTGCACCCGGTTGGTGTTCAGTCCGGCAGCGCGCAGAACGGGAAAGGCCAGTTCTCGCAGGCCGTATTCGATATCGGGGTCGCGGATCAGGCTTTGCGCATGGCTCTGCACTGCGGCCGTCAGCCAAAGGACAGCCGCAAGTATCAGGGCCGGGATTGACGCCAACCGGGATACGCGTTCAAAAGCCATGGCTGCAACATGGGAGATGGGCATGAGAAACTCAACCCGATCCGGGGTCGATCCTTTTATTGTGATGGACGTGATGGAGGCCGCGCGCAAAGCGGAGGAGGCCGGGCGTCACATCATCCATATGGAGGTTGGCCAGCCCGGAACCGGCGCACCGACAGGCGCGACCGAGGCATTGGCCCAGGCGATGCAGCAGGGTCCGTTGGGCTATACGGTGGCTTTGGGCCTGCCCGCGCTGCGCCAGCGCATCGCGCGGATGTATGGCGATTGGTATAATGTCGATCTGAACCCCGAACGCGTGGTGATCACTCCGGGGTCGTCGGGCGGGTTTCTGCTGGCATTCACGGCGCTGTTCGACAGCGGAGATCGCGTCGGAATCGGCGCGCCGGGATATCCGTCCTACCGTCAGATTCTGAAAGCGCTGGGATTGGTCCCCGTGGACTTGCCGACCGCGCCCGAGAACCGATTGCAGCCTGTGCCATCCGATTTCGCAGGGCTGGACCTGCAAGGCCTGATGGTCGCGTCCCCCGCCAACCCGACCGGCACCATGCTGGATCACGCAGCCATGGGCACGCTGATCGACGCGGCGCAGGGTCAGGGTGCATCCTTCATCAGCGATGAAATCTATCATGGGCTGGAATATGAGGCCAAAGCCGTCACCGCGCTGGAACTGACGGATGAATGCTACGTGATCAACTCATTCTCCAAGTATTTCTCGATGACCGGCTGGCGTGCCGGCTGGATGGTGGTTCCCGAAGATCAGGTGCGCGTGGTCGAGCGTATTGCCCAAAACATGTTCATCTGCGCGCCCCACGCCAGTCAGGTGGCAGCCTTGGCGGCGATGGAGTGCGAGGAGGAATTGCAAGCCAATCTGGATGTCTATCGCCGGAACCGGGCATTGATGCTGGACGGTCTGCCCAAGGCGGGGTTCACCAATATCGCGCCGCCCGATGGGGCGTTTTATGTCTATGCCGATGTGTCGGACCTGACGGATGACAGCCGCGCCTTTGCGGCTGAGATTCTGCACAAGGCGGGCGTTGCGGTCACGCCGGGGCTGGATTTCGACCCCAAACGCGGGCACACGACCCTGCGGTTTTCTTACGCACGCGCAACTGTCGATATCCAAGAGGGGCTGTCACGGCTACGGGCGTTCATGTCCGAGCGTGGCGCGTTGGCCCATCAGGCCTGACCCGTTCACAAAAGCTGCGGATTGGTATAGGCTGCCCGCCAAACGATCTCGGGAAAACTTGAGGCCATGAGCAGGATTCTCTATTGTATCGCGCTGATCTGGGCGCTGTCTGGTGCTGCGGTCGCGCAGGATTTCAGCGCCCTTGCACGCATTCAGCCGGACCAAAGCCGCATTGTCGACACCGGTCGCACCGGTGTGCAAATCGATCTTGGCCTTAGCCAGGGGGTGCCTTACCGCATCTTCACCCTGCGTGATCCCTACCGAATGGTGATGGATTTTCAGGAGGTCGACTGGAGTGGCCTGAACAGTGCAGACTTCCTGCAATCCGAGCTGATCAGCGGCGTTCGGTTTGGTGCTTATGTTCCCGGCTGGTCTCGAATGGTGCTGGAACTTGGTGCGCCGATGGCCGTGGATACGGCCGAGATGCAGATTGATCCGAATGCTGGCACGGCCTTGCTGACGCTCAACCTCAAGGGCGTTGATTTCGACGTGTTCAACGCCTCAGCAGGTGAGCCCAAGAATCCCGGTTGGGATCTCCCCGAACCTTCGCTGACCGGTCAGGTGACCCCTCGCAAGTCAGACGGACCGTTGCGCGTGATGCTGGACCCCGGCCATGGCGGTATCGATCCGGGGGCCGAGGTGGGCGGGATTACCGAGAAGACCATGATGCTGACGTTTGCGCGCGAACTACGGGAAATGCTGTTGCGTTCCGGCGGGTATGAGGTGGTCATGACCCGTGTGGACGATCAGTTTGTTTCGCTGGAACGCCGCATCGCGCTGGCGCATCGGGCGGGTGCGGATGTGTTCATCTCGCTGCATGCGGATTCGCTGTCTGAAGGGCAGGCCCATGGTGCGGCGGTTTATACCTTGTCGGATGAGGCCTCGGACGTGGCCAGTGCAAAGCTGGCCGAACGCCACGATCGCGCGGATTTGCTGGCGGGTGTTGATCTGAAAGGCGCTGATGATGAGGTCACGGATGTGCTGCTGGATCTGGCCCGGCAAGAGACAGAACCCCGTACAGATGCGCTGGCGCAGGCCCTGGTCAATGGGATGGCACAGCAGGGCGGACCGATGAATCGCAAGCCTTTGCGCACCGCGTCCTTTTCGGTGCTGAAGGCCGCAGATATACCTTCGGTTCTGGTGGAATTGGGATTTTTATCCAGCCCCAGAGACCTGGAAAACATCAAGAACCCCGATTGGCGGGCCAAGATGGCCTTTGGGATTTATCAGGGGCTTGAGGACTGGAACCAGCAGGATGTGATCAGGCGGTCCCTGATTGGACAGTGACCTGACGCCTCAAAACGGCTAGAATGCGCCTGTGGTTTTGACCCTTGGGCGGTGCGCCCCTATATAGGCGGCAGCGCGAGAAAAAGGCAGTAACGTGATCCGGTTTGTTCTTTCGATTTTCGGGGCGATCTTCAGCCTCGTGACATTGGGTATTTTTATGGCGGCGCTGGTGGTTGGTGCCGTGTTCTGGATGTATGGCCGTGACCTGCCCAGCCATGAATCACTGGCCCAGTACAAACCGCCAACAATCAGCCGGATTTATTCAGGCGAAGGCCAGCTGATCGACGAGTTCGCGCAGGAACGTCGTCTGTTCACCCCGTCCGAAGAAATCCCTGATCTGGTGAAGCAGGCGTTTATCTCGGCAGAAGACAAGAATTTTTACAGCCATCAGGGCTATGATCCGCGCGGGATCATCGCGGCTGGGGTTGAGGCGGTGCGGTCAAAGGGTGAAACCGTGCGCGGGGCCTCGACCATTACGCAGCAGGTTATGAAGAACTTCCTGTTGTCCGGCGACCGCCGGGCCGAGCGCAAGATCAAGGAAATCATCCTCGCCACCCGGCTTGAGGATACGCTGGACAAGGAACAGATCCTCGAACTCTATATGAACGAGATTTTCCTGGGTCAGAACTCTTATGGTGTAACCGCTGCCGCCCAGACCTATTTCAACAAGACCTTGCAGGAACTGGCCCCACACGAGGCGGCAACGCTGGCCTCGATGCCCAAGGCACCGTCCGATTATCACCCGGTCCGGCAAAAAGAACGCCTGCTCGCGCGCCGCAACTACGTGCTGCGTGAGATGAACCAGAACGGCTATATCGATCAGGCGACTTATGAGGCCGAGGTCGAGATGCCGCTGCGGTCGGTCCAGAACGGCGATTTCGAAAGCTTCCGCACCGCGCTGCCGCCGCGCGATTATTTCACCGACGAGATCCGCCGCCAGCTGAGCGAGGATTTTGGTGAGGGCGAATTCTTCACCGGTGGTTTCACTGTCCGTGCCTCGGTTGATGAAGAGATGCAGGTGGAAGCGGCCCGTGCGCTGCGCGAGGCTTTGCAGAAATACGACCTGTCCCGCGGTAAATGGCGCGGAACCGGCGAGGTGATCGCCGAAGAACAGCTGGCGGATGAGGCGCAGTGGCGCGAGGTGCTGTCTCTGATGGAAATCCCGCGCGATGTGGTGCTGCCGACCCAATGGTATCCGGCGGTGGTGCTGGACGTGGCCGAGCAGCAACTGACGGTCGGGATCGAGGCTGGGCCATCCGATGGCATTATCCCACGCTCGGACATCAAGTGGATGCAGGGCAATTTCTTCGACAATTTCAAACGCGGCGACGTGATCCTGGTGATGGCCGGAGAAGAGGGCCAATGGTCTGCCCGTCAGGTGCCCGAAGTGCAGGGCGGCTTTGTCGCGATGGACGTGAATTCAGGCCGTGTACTGGCGATGCAGGGTGGGTTTTCCTATCAGGACACGGTGTTCAACCGTGCGACCCAGGCGCAGCGTCAGCCGGGGTCATCTTTCAAACCCTTTGTCTATGCGGCTGCGCTGGACAGCGGGTACAGCCCCGCAACCATCGTTGTGGATGCGCCGATTGAAGTGAACACGCCGCAAGGTCTGTGGCGGCCCAAGAACTCGTCGAACAAGTTCTATGGCCCGACGCCGCTGCGTACCGGGATCGAACAGTCCCGGAACCTGATGACCATCCGTTTGGCGCAAGAGGTGACGATGCCTGTTGTCGCCGGTTACGCGGAACGGTTCGGCGTCTATGACCGCATGGGCGCTTTCCTTGCGAGTTCGTTGGGGTCCGAGGAAACCACGCTTTACAAGATGGTTGCGGCTTACGCGATGTTCGCAAATGGCGGTGAGCGCGTCGAACCCACATTGGTTGACCGCATTCAGGATCGGTTCGGCAAGACGATCTATCGCCATGATGATCGGCAATGTCTGGATTGTAACTCCAGCTGGCTAGAGCCGGATGAATCGCCCACGATTGAGACCAACCGCTCGCAGGTCATGGATGCGGTTACGGCCTATCAGCTGACTTCGATGATGAAAGGCGTTGTGGATCGGGGCACCGCCTCGCGTTTCGTGAACCTTCCGGTGCCGACCGCGGGCAAGACCGGCACGACCAACGATTCGAAAGACGCCTGGTTCATCGGTTTTACCTCGAATATCGTGGCGGGTTGCTATATCGGCTATGACCGCCCGCGCCCGATGGGCCGGGGGGCCTATGGCGGCACCATGTGCGGCCCGGTGTTCCAAAGCTTCATGGAAAAAGCGGTCGAGAAATATGGCGGGGGGCCGTTTGACGTGCCGCCGGGTGGTCATTTCATCAAGATTGATCGGTTCAGCGGCGCGCGTCTGCCTGCAGATGCCACGGGCGACTATGTTGTGGCTGAGTATTTCCGCGATGGCGTCGATGGCTTTATCGACCGGATTTATGATGGTGGCTTTGCTATCGGATCAGACTTGCCACTGTTCGAAGAGGTTCAGCGCGCTGGCGTTCAGGTTCAAACTTCAACCGGCGAAACGGTCACCGTGGGTCCCAAAGCCTCGCAAGGCGATGTGAGCACGGGCGGCCTCTATTGATCCGCAGCCGATAGCAACAGGCGCAACAGATCGGCTTCCTTGTCTTTCGCGAGGGGGCCGTTTGACCTCCAGTAGATCGACAACGCGCATTTGGCGGCGGCCCATTGGGCCAGACGTTGTCGTTTAACGCCAAGGGTATCTGCATAGAGCGTCAGGCATTTATGCATGTGATCCGGTCGTCGCACGAGCTGCGGCATGCCTTTGGGATGCCGGATCGCATTGGCCAGTTCAAAAGCCGGATCACCCAGATAACCTTTGGCATCGATCACGCGCGGGCCCGCGCTGGTGAGAATGATATTGTCCGGGTGTAGATCACCATGCAGCGGAGCAACCGCCGTCTGACTGTTCAGCAGGCTTTGCGCCAATTGGGTGGCCTGTTGCATATCCTGCACCAGATCGACGGGGCAGGAGGGGGCGAAATGGCATTCGAACAGGGGGCGGATCACCTGGGTCAGCGGGCGCAACTCCGCAATCTGCGGGGTGGGCTTGGCGTGCAGGCGCCTGGCCGTTTCTGCCAAAGTGATCAGGGCCTGATCATACTCTCCCCGCCGCGCGATATCTCCGAGCGTGGGGCCTTCGAGCCATTCCATCAGGATGGCTGTTTCGGTTTCTTTCAGAATCCTGACGGTACCCCGGTCTTGCCAGGCACTCAGGATTTGGGTTCCCGGTGTTTCGTTGCCGCGGTCCGGGCGGTGATAGAGCTTCAGCGCAGCTGCTGTACCATCGGTATCCAGAACCTTCCAAACACGGGCTGCGCCGGTTTCGGCAACCGGCTCGATCAAGGTCAGCTGCCAATCATCCAGAATCTCTTGCGGTGGGCCTTGCATTCACATCTCGCCTGTCTTGTGGTGGCCGTCACCTCTTGCTATCACGCAGGCCTGATTGAGCAAGTTGGGACAAGACCATGCGCGCCGAAACCCAGAATATCGTGGCGGAGATCGAAAAGTCGCTGGAGCTGCTGGCGCAGCGCATGGACTATGAAACCGCACCGCATCGGCTTGAGGAATACAACGCGCGTGTCGAGGACCCCAACCTGTGGGACAGCCCTGAAAACGCGCAGAAACTGATGCGCGAGCGGCAGATGCTGGTCGATGCCATCGAGACATACGAGTCCATCAAGACTGACCTTAGCGACAATCTCGAGCTGATCGAATTGGGTGAGATGGAAGAGGACGAAGAGGTTGTCACCGATGCCGAGGACGCCATCAAAAAGCTGGGGGCGAAAGCCGCCAAGAAAGAGCTTGAGGCGCTGTTGGATGGTGAGGCTGACAGCAATGACACATTCCTTGAGATCAACTCGGGCGCCGGTGGCACGGAAAGCTGCGATTGGGCCTCGATGCTGGCGCGGATGTATGTGCGCTGGGCCGAGAAGAAAGGTTATACCGTCGAGCTGCAATCCGAGACAGCGGGCGAAGAGGCTGGGATCAAGTCGGCGGCCTACAAGATTTCCGGGCACAACGCCTATGGCTGGTTGAAATCCGAAAGCGGCGTGCATCGTCTGGTGCGGATTTCGCCTTATGACTCGGCGGCCAAGCGGCATACCTCGTTCAGTTCGGTCTGGGTGTATCCAGTGGTGGACGACAATATCGAGATCGAGGTAAACCCGTCGGATATTCGCATCGACACTTACCGGTCGTCGGGTGCGGGTGGTCAGCACGTGAACACCACGGACTCGGCAGTGCGGATCACCCACATCCCGACCGGGATTGTTGTGACCTCGTCCGAGAAATCCCAGCACCAGAACCGCGACATCGCCATGAAGGCGCTGAAATCGCGGCTCTATCAGCAAGAGCTGGACCGCCGGAACGCCGACATCAACGCCGCGCATGAGGCGAAAGGTGATGCGGGCTGGGGCAACCAGATCCGGTCTTATGTTTTGCAGCCCTATCAGATGGTGAAAGACCTGAGGACAAACCATGAGACCTCGGACACCAAGGGGGTGTTGGACGGCGATCTGGATGGGTTCATGGCGGCGACGCTGGCGTTGAATGTGGCGGGCAAGAGCCGGTCCGAGGCGCAGGGCGAGTAAGTCGGCAGGGGGCTCTGCCCCCGCCGCGGCAGGCCGCGACTCCCCCGGGATATTTTTGGCCAGATGAAGCGGATCCGGTGTGCGTGTCCGCGGGCCGAAAAGATGTATTGAAACAGTGGGTTTTAATGGTCTGGTGGGGCGGCTAGGCTGGCTGTGACATTCACGACCCCTGCCGCTGGAGCCCAAATGGACATCACGGAATATTCTGCGCGGATGCTGATCGCGGACTTGTCAGAGCGGCGGGTGTCTGCGGAAGGCGTGATGCGCGCGACGCTGGAGCGGATCGGGCAGGTCAACGGCGCTGTGAACGCCATCGTGGCGTTACGGGATGAAGAGGCGTTGTTGGCGGAGGCCCGTGCGATGGATGCAGGGCCGATACGCGGGCCGCTGCATGGCGTGCCTGTGGCGGTGAAGGATCTGGTGAATGTGGCGGGTGTTGTCTCATCACAAGGGTCGCCGCTGTTTGACGGGTTCGTGCCCCAGACAGATGATCTGATTGCGGCGCGCATGCGGGCGGCGGGGGCGATCCTGATTGGCAAGACCAACACGCCCGAGTTTGGGCTTGGGTCGCATACCTTCAACCCGGTTTATGGGGCGACGCGCAATCCCTACGACGATGCGCGGACCTGTGGCGGGTCTTCGGGCGGTGCGGCGGTGGCCCTGGCGACCGGGATGGTAACGCTGGCCGATGGGTCGGACATGATGGGCAGCTTGCGCAACCCGGCCGCCTGGAACAACGTCTACGGGTTTCGGCCCAGTTGGGGCCTGGTGCCGTCGGACTCGGTTGGGGACAGCTTTCTGCACCAACTGTCAACCCTTGGTCCAATGGCGCGCAGCCCCGAGGATATTGGCCTGTTGCTGGATGTGATCGCCGGGTCTGATCCGCGATTGCCCTTGAACGCGCCCCAAAGGTCTGTATCGCCGGTTGAGCCATTGGATCTGACGGGGATGCGCATTGGTTGGCTGGCGGATTGGGGGGGTGCCTTCCCGATGGAACAGGGGATATTAGACCTCTGCGAAACGGCGTTGGGTGTGTTCGGGCAGTTGGGGGCCCATATCGAGCGTATACCGCCGCCTTTTGATGCGGAGCGTTTGTGGGACAGTTGGATCACGTTGCGATCTTGGTCTGTTGCTTCGGGTCTGGAGCCGTTGTCCCGGAACCGCGATGCCCTAAAAGACAGCGCGCAGTGGGAGCTGGATCGGGGTCTGGCGTTGTCGGCGATGCAAGTGCATCAGGCGAGCGTGGTACGGTCCGATTGGTTCCGAAAGGCAGTCGAGGTTTTTGACCACTACGATGCCCTGATTCTGCCGGCGGCGCAGGTCTGGCCCTTTGATGTCAACCTGCCGTATCCGACCGAAATCTCTGGGCGAGCCATGGATACGTATCACCGCTGGATGCATGTGACCCTGCCCGTCAGCCTGATCGGTCTGCCCTGCCTGGCGGTTCCCGCTGGTTTTGGGGCGCAAGGATTGCCGATGGGGTTGCAACTGTTCGGGCCGCGTGGGTCGGATGCTCGCCTGTTGTCCATTGGCGCGGCCTATCATGCGGCAACAGAGTGGCCCCAAAGGCGGCCCGCCTTGCAGTAACGCCTCACGGCGAGGAGGAGTTGAGATGGATAGACCCTTTGGCGTACCGAGTCTGCGCCCGGTGAACCGCGCGATGATACGGCAGGCACTGCATCAGGCCTGGGCTGATCTGCGCCGCGCGCCGGTCTTTGGTCTGATCTTCGCGGGGGTTTATGTTCTGGCCGGGTGGGCGATGGCCTGGATCACCGTGCAAACCGGCACTAGTTTCTGGCTGGTTCTGGCCGCGATCGGCTTTCCGCTGATCGGGCCGTTTGCGGCTGTCGGCCTCTATGAGGTCTCTCGTCGGCTAGAACAGGGGGAACCCCTTGATATACCTGCCGTGTTTGGCGTTGTGCTGCAGCAAAGCCGCCGCCAATTGCCCTCGATCTGCGCCATCATCGTTGTGATGTTTTTGTTCTGGTTCTTCTTGGGTCACATGATCTTTGCCCTGTTCATGGGGCTGTCGACGATGACGAACATATCCAGTTCTTTGGAGGTGTTTCTGACCCCCAACGGGGTGATGATGTTGGCTGTCGGCACGGCTGTTGGTGCGGTTTTTGCAACGCTGCTTTATATGATTTCGGTTTTGTCGATCCCGATGCTGCTGGATCGGGAACTGGATTTTGTCACCGCCATGATCGCCAGCTTTACCTATGTCTCACAAAATAAAATCGTGATGCTGGCCTGGGGGCTGTTTATCGCGGTTTTGACCTTTGTGGCGATGCTTCCCTGGTTTTTAGGTCTGTTGATTGTGCTGCCGCTATTGGGCCATGCAAGCTGGCATTTGTACCGGGGAATTTGCTGCGAGATCACGGCAGATTGATCGAATTGGCCGCCGCCCTGTCTTACGGCATCTGGACCGATTGCTCACCGGCGTTTGCAGTGTGCCGCGCAGCTTGAAAAACCGCTTCGGCATTTTGCTTGAGATGGTGCAGGACAACAGGCTGCGCCTGTTGCGGTTCAGAAGGTTTGATAACCGTACCGCGCCAAATCTCGGCATCCTGCGTCAGCACATATATCTTGCTGTTCTGGCCTCCGCGTTGCGATGTCAGGATATAGACGTGATCGCCTGCGGTGGCGGCAATCCCCTGAATTTCACGCGATTGCGGTGATGCGCCAGGCATATGGCCACGCGGGGTATAGCCTCGTATCAGGGTGCATTGGGGCCTGCGCGTGGCGTAGAGCAGGGTCAGACGCGGCGCAGTGGGTTGGTTTTCGGCGACGGTGTAGAAACCGGATGCAAAGGTCCTTTTGCTGCCCGCTTCGGAACCGGATCCCAGAAACTGGGTCAGGATTGAACTGGCGGGATGGTCTTCGTTCACCGGGATTTCGGCCAACGGGCTTAGGACAATCCGTGCATCGACATCAAAGAACCTGCATATCCGGTCCAATACGTCGGGGCGGGGGAAGCTTTCACCGGCAAGATAGCGATTAAACTGTGTACGGTTGATGCCAAGACTGCGACACAGGGCCGAGACCGAGGGGTAGTCGCGCGCAAGTTGCCTGAGATTCGACCCGAACATGGCCCGAAGCTCTGCTGGGCTGCGAATGTCGTCGATCATGTTCATCCCCGGCGCTTCTACTTCTTTGCATCATCAATGCTGAGGCTTACGGATGACCGTAGACATTCAGAAATTGCAAAGATGTCCACAAACAAGGCGGCCTCTCCCCAGGTCGCATTGCGGGGCCGAGGCTAACGCTCCGTAAGCCAAAGGCAATAGGCTTTATTCTATTTTGTTTGAGGTTTTTGCGGGAAGAATGAGCGTTATGGTAAAAATAACGCACATAATGCCACCTGAATGCCCAAATCTTTGGGCGAGTCGGGGCTGGCAAACCAACCCCGCCCCGGATTTGGGACGGGGTCAGGGGGTCTGTTTGATCAATCGCCGCGCAACAGGGCGGCAACGCCGGTGCGGGCGATTTCGATCAGCCCCAGCGGGCGCATCAGATCGGCAAAGGCGTCGATTTTGTCAGGCGCGCCAGTGATTTCAAAGATGAAAGAATTCAGCGTGCTGTCGACCACATTGGCGCGGAAAATATCGGCCAGCCGCAGCGCCTCGACCCGTTTGTCGCCTTCGCCCACTACCTTGATGATGGCCAGTTCTCGCTCGACCGAGGGGCCTTCGACCGTTAGGTCATGTACGTCATGAACCGGCACGATGCGGCCGAGCTGTGCCTTGATCTGCTCGATCACCTGCGGTGTGCCGGTGGTCACGATGGTGATGCGGCTGAGGTGGCCGGTATGGTCCACCTCGGCCACGGTCAGGCTTTCGATGTTGTACCCGCGGCCCGAGAACAGGCCGATCACACGAGCCAGAACACCGGGTTCGTTCTCGACCAGAACAGCGATCGTGTGCCGTTCCTGTACGTCCGAGAAGGTAGGCCGTAGGTTATAGGCCGAATGGCGGGTGGAGCCTTTTTTGATATGTAGGGCAGACATTTATGTCCCTTTCATCATCCATTTTAGGCCGGACGCGCGTGGCGTCCGACTGAAATCTTCGAATGCGTCAGACCAGAACCGAACCTTTGCTATCGATCACGCCTTGCGTTTCGGCCTCGCCCAGCAGCATCTCGTTGTGGGCTTTGCCCGACGGGATCATGGGGAAGCAGTTCTCGTGCTTTTCAACAAGGCAGTCAAAGATCACTGGACCGTCATAGTTGATCATCTCCATGATCGCGTCGTCCAGATCGGCGGGGTCGGAGCACAGGATGCCCTTGGCCCCGAAGGCCTCGGCGAGTTTGACGAAATCGGGCAGGGCCTCAGACCAGGAATGCGAATACCGCTCACCGTGCAGCAGCTCCTGCCACTGGCGCACCATGCCCAGACGTTCGTTGTTCAGGATGAACTGCTTCACCGGCAGCCGGTACTGAACGGCGGTGCCCATTTCCTGCATGTTCATCAGCCAAGATGCCTCACCCGCAACATTGATCACCAGCGCATCCGGGTGCGCCATCTGCACGCCGATCGAGGCCGGGAAGCCGTAGCCCATCGTGCCCAGACCGCCCGAGGTCATCCAGCGGTTGGGGTCTTCAAACCCAAGGTACTGTGCCGCCCACATCTGGTGCTGGCCCACTTCGGTTGTGATGTAGCGATCATGCTTCTTAGTCAGTTCCTCAAGCCGTTGCAGCGCATGCTGCGGCTTGATGGTCTTTTCGCTGGCGGTAAAAGCGAGGCAATTCACCTTACGCCAATCCGCAATCTGCGCCTGCCATTGTTTGACATTCGCCGCATCCGTCTTGCGGCCCCGCGCTTTCCAGATCTTCAGGATATCTTCAAGCACATGGGCGACATCGCCCACAATCGGGATATCCACGCGGATGACCTTGTTGATCGAGGATGGATCGATATCGATATGCGCTTTCTTCGAATTGGGCGAGAACGCATCGATCCGGCCTGTGATCCGGTCGTCGAACCGCGCGCCGATATTGATCATCAGATCACAATCATGCATCGCCATATTGGCCTCATAGAGGCCGTGCATCCCCAGCATACCCAACCAGTTTTTTCCCGAAGCCGGATAAGCGCCAAGACCCATCAAGGTCGAGGTGATCGGAAATCCGGTGGCATCGACCAACTCGCGCAGCAGCTGGCTGGCTGCAGGACCCGAGTTGATGACGCCGCCGCCCGTATAAAACACCGGTTTTTTCGCGGTTTCTATCGCGGCAACCAGCTCGGTGATCTCTTCCAGATCACCTTTCAGCACAGGCTGGTAGTGTGAGTTTGATGGCTTGGGCGGGGTGTATTCCCCCGATGCAAACTGCACGTCCTTGGGAATGTCGACCAGTACCGGGCCGGGGCGGCCCGAAGTGGCAACATGGAAGGCCTCGTGCATGGTTGCGGCCAGCGCATCAGTGTCCTTCACCAGCCAGTTATGCTTGGTGCAGGGGCGGGTGATGCCAACCGTGTCGGCCTCCTGAAAAGCGTCCGAGCCGATCATGAAAGTCGGAACCTGGCCGGTCAGAACAACAATAGGGATCGAGTCCAACAGCGCGTCGGTCAGGCCGGTCACCGCATTGGTGGCGCCGGGGCCAGAGGTTACAAGCGCAACGCCGGGCTTGCCGGTCGACCGCGCATAACCTTCGGCGGCGTGCACTGCTCCCTGTTCATGGCGCACCAGAATGTGGCGAATGTCGTTTTGCAGAAAAATCTCATCATAGATCGGTAGCACGGCGCCGCCGGGGTATCCGAATACCGTGTCCACGCCCTGATCCTTCAGGGCCTGAACTACCATCTTTGCGCCGGTCATCTCACGTGTCATCTGCTTTGCTCCGTTCGCGACATGTGTCTTGCGTTTGACAAAAAAAAGCCCCCGATGTTTTCGGAGGCGCATGGGTTCGATTATGGTTTACCGTTACCGGCCCATGCGCTTGGTTCCCACGATTACGACTAGCGTTCTCATCGCCAGAGGCTCCTTTTTGCGTGCAGGGACATTATGAGCGGCACGCAAGGGCGTCAACAGGCAATTGCACCAATTTTCTATCTTCAAGGTGTTATTTTGCGACATTTTATTGCGCAGATTGCCGCAGGTTGGGAATTTTAGCAAAAAATGATGTCTTGGACGCCGGATAGGATGGATATTCGCCGGTCTGAATGCGTCAAGCAAATGTCCAAAATGGGCATGATTGGGCGGTTTAACTGAGTCACGCTGACAGAGACGGGACTACGAGGGAGGTACGTCATGTTGCATGATCTGGTGGATTTGGGCCGCTATCCCATCGACCGGCCAGGTTCACAGGCTTATGACCGGATGATCGATGATGTTCAGCGCGAACTGAGCGAAGATGGGTGCGCGGTGTTGCCGGGCTTTGTGCATCCCGACGGGCTCGAATTATTGGTGAATGAGGCCGACGCGGTGTCGCCGCAGGCACATCGCTCATTCAACCGAACGAACGCCTATTTCACCAAAGATGACCCGCGGTTCGGGATCGGCCATCCCATCCGCCGCTTCTATGAACGATCCAATGCTTTTGTCCCGGCGGACAATTTCCCGAAATCCGGACCCCTGCGAAGGATATATGAGTTTGACGGGTTCATGCCCTTCATCCGGACCGCGCTGGAGGAGCCTGCAGACAGATTCTTTCGCTATGATGACCCGCTGGCGGATGTGATCATCAATGTCGTGCAAGAGGGGCAGGGCTTTCCGTGGCATTTCGACACCAACAATTTCACCGTGACCTTGGCCATTCAAAACGCTGAAGACGGGGGCGCGTTCGAATATGCGCCGAACCTGCGGACTTCGGAGAATGAGAATTTCGGTGCAGTCGCCGCCGTGCTGGATGGCGACATGTCGCGCGTGCGCAGGTTGGAACTGCAGCCGGGCGATCTGCAAATCTTCAAGGGGCGGTATTCCCTGCACCGGGTCGCGCCGGTTTTTGGCACCCGCCAAAGATATGTCGGCATCTTTTCCTTCGTGGAAACCGAAGGCATGTGCGGCGGGGTCGAGCGGACCCGGCAGCTATACGGTCGCGTCCTGCCGCATCATTATGAGCGTGAAGGCACACGGCAGGATCAATTGCTGGATTGAGCCAGCAGAATATGTAGCATGATCCTGATGCAGGCCGGAGGTTCCAATGCCCGAAGTGCTACAGATTACGCCGTTTGTTCTTTGCGCGTCACTGGAGGCGCAGATTGATTTCTATTGCCGACGTTTGGGGTTTGAATGCGGATTTAAACAGGACAACTATGCCTTTCTGTCGCGGGGGCCAGTTGCTGTCCGGCTGCTGGAATGCCCGCCACGCACCGATGGCAAACCTTTGGGTGATAACCAGTCCTATTACATCGATGTGAAAGGTATTGATGCGCTCTATGACAGTTTGAAAGTTGGTTTGAGCGACCTGCCCGAGGGACGGGTGCGGCCACCTTTTGATCAGCCCTATCTGCAGCGCGAGTTTCACGTTCTGGATGAGGACGGGACTTTGATCTTTTTCGGGGAAGATATTCGCCCTCGGAACTAAAGCTTCCCGCCCATCGGCAAAGCGCCTGTGGCGCGTCTTCTCTGGTTGGGCCGGGCGGCGCGTGCCGCGCCGCGGTCGGATTAGAATCCAACGCCGGTTCCCTGCAAGACTCCATGTTCCAGCGCATAGCGGGTGAGCCCAGCGGTGGAGGAAATACCCAGTTTGCGTTTGATGTTCTTGCGGTGGGTTTCGACCGTGCGAACCGAGATATCCAAGGCCAGGGCGACTTCTTTGTTGGATTTGCCCTGCGCCAGTTCCAGAAGGATCGTCTGTTCCCGGCCGGTCAGGGCCTCTCGGGTATTGTCGCCCTTGGGGTTCAAAGATCCACTGGCGCCGGTGCACAGGTATCGCTGCCCTGCCATCACCGCATCGATGGCCTGTTTGATCTCATCTGTTGGCACATCCTTGAGCAGATAGCCTTTGGCCCCGTGGCTAAGCGCGGTAGAGATGTATTCGGGGCTGTCATGCATCGACAAGATCAGGATGCGCGTCTGCGGCAAACGTTCAAGGATCATCTCGGTCGCGCTCAGGCCGCCCAGGCCCGGCATGTTCAGATCCATCAGGATCACGTCGGGGGATAGGCTTTCGGCCTGATCCACAGCGGACTGACCGCTGCTGAGCGTGCCGACCACCTCGATCTCATCATAGCTTTCTAGGATCGACTGTATGCCCTCGGCCACCATCGGGTGGTCGTCGACAATGAGGACTCGGATGGTCATGTGCCGGCCTTTCGTTTGGGCGTTGCGTCTTCCTGCGGTGGGAGCAGGTGGCTCAACGGCAGACTGGCCTCAATCACCGTCCCGCCGCGCGGGCCGCGTGATGACAGAATGCGCAGGGATCCGTCAAGCTGTTCGATCCGTTCCTGCATATTGCGTAACCCGATCCCGGTGGCCACGCGGCCCGGTTCGCTTCGCAACCCGCGCCCATTATCGGTAATCCGCATCGTCGCACCTTTCTTATGACCACGCAGATCGATGGTAACATGTGACGCATCCGCATGGCGTTCGATATTGGTCAGCGCTTCTTGTGCAATGCGATAGAGCGCGATCTTGCTGTCCTGATCCAGCCGGTTGCGGAATACAACGGTCGAGAACTCGGTCTCGATACCTGTGCGATCCCGGAAATCATCCGTCAGCGATTTAAGGGCAGGGCCCAAACCCAGATCATCCAGCACACCAGGGCGAAGGTCGCGGCTGATGCGGCGCACTTCGGTGATGGCGGTGCCCAGATGTTCGATGCCTTTGTCCAGCGGGTCTTCTGCGTTCGATATATCCCCGCGAGATACCCTCCGTCGGGCGGTATCCAGCGCATAGCGGACGCCGACCAATATCTGGCTTATCCCATCATGCAATTCTCGCGCAACCCGTCCACGTTCTTCTTCCTGTGCATCAAATACACGCTGTGTCAGCTCTTTCAGCTTTGCGTCTGCCAGCCGTCTTTCGCGGATGTTCAGCAACATGCCCGAGGCAAACACGATCAAGACAGCTGCCACAACAATTGCGCCGATATATATAAAGGTGCGCCGCACGCGGGCTTCGACCTCGGCGCGCGCATTGGCAACAGCGGCAACGATGTCATCGATGAAGACGCCCGTGCCGACCACCCAGCGCCAATCTTGCAGCCCGACCACATAGGCGATCATCTGGGCCTCTTCCCCGGTCGAGGGCTTTTGCCACATGAAGCTGTGCCACCCTGCGCCCTGACGGGCGAGGCGGATAAACTCATTCACAACGGGTGTGCCATCGCTATCGGTCAGGCCTTCCCAGTTGCGGTTGATGAATTGAGTTTGCCTTGGGCTGACAAGATTATTGCCGTCATAGTCGTAGACAAAAAAGAACCCGTCCTGTCCGTAGATCATGGCCGACAGAATCTGGGATACGAGATTCTTGGCCACCTCGTCATCAGGTGTCGCCCGGCCATAGATATAAGCAAATCCGTTGCGGGCTTGCGTGACATAATTGCGCAGCTCTTCTTTCTTGGCTTCGATCAGGCTGCGCTCTAACGCTTCGATTTCGCGTTCGGCTGTTGCACGCGCTTCGTAGGCAACCAGCACGGCAATCGCTGCCACGGCCACAACCAAGGGGATCGCGGCCACAAGGGATAGCTTTTGAGCATAGGTCAGCGAAACCAGATTTCTTAATCTCTGCATTGTCGAATCGATACGCAACAGGCGGGAGAAATGCAAAAAGAATGGACATCTTAAGGACCAGAACGACCGAAAATCCGGGTTCGAGCCGTTTTTGCTGGATATTTTCTTGTACAAACCCATCAGAAACCCGCGTTTCTACGCAGTACTAGGTATTCCTTTTCACAGCTTCGCCATTAGGCTGCGGCCTACTGAATGTGACAGGCCCGGAGTGTTTCCGGGTTACGACTATGTAAGGGGAGGAACACTCATATGGATCGTCGTTCATTTCTAAAGAAATCTGCTCTGGGCGGCTCGGCTGCTGCGGCAACCGCGCTGGCAGCACCAGCCTATGCGCAGGGTCAGCGGACACTGACTATGGTGACCTCGTGGGGTCGTGGTCTGGCCGGCGTGTTCGACGCGGCGCAACGGTCTGCCGACAGCATCAACGCGATGTCCGATGGCAGCCTGAACGTAGAAATCAAGGCAGCGGGTGAGCTGGTTGGCGCGTTCGAAGTGTTTGACGCGGTATCCTCGGGTCAGGCCGACATGTACCACGCGGCGGACTATTACTTTGTAGGTCAGCACCCGGGCTATGCCTTCTTCACGGCTGTTCCGTTTGGTATGACCGCGCAAGAACTGGTGAACTGGTACTACCATGACGGCGGCATGGAGCTGCATGACGAGCTGGGCTCGATCTTTGGTCTGAAGTCCTTCCTGGCCGGTAACACCGGTGCTCAGGCGGGTGGCTGGTACTCGAAAGAGATCAATGGCCCCGAGGATTTCCAGGGACTGAAGTTCCGTATGCCGGGCCTTGGTGGTCAGGCGTTGGGTAAACTGGGCGCATCTGTTCAGAACATTCCGGGCTCGGAAGTGTATCAGGCGCTGTCATCGGGCGCGATTGACGGAACCGAGTGGATCGGTCCGTGGGCTGACGAAAAAGCCGGTTTCCAGGAAATCACCAAGACCTACTATACCGCAGGCTTCCACGAGCCGGGCGCAGGTCTGTCGCTCGCCACCAACCGCGACGTCTTTGACAGCCTGACACCGGCGCAGCAGAAGATCATCGAGATCGCAGCCGCCGAAGCGCACCAGTGGAACCTGGCGCAGTTCCTGGCCAATAACGGTGCAGCCCTGCAGCGTTTGCAGTCGGGTGGCGTGAAGGTCATGGAGTTCCCGGACAGTGTTTGGGATGCTTTCGGTCAGGCCAGCCAAGAGGTTCTGGACGAAAACATGGGTGACGAGCTGTTCAAGAAGATCCACGACAGCGCCATGACGTCGATGGCGGCATCGTCGGGCTGGAACAATTTGTCGTCGGGTGTCTACACCGCGCAGCGCGACCGCGTACGCGGCTAAGCTTTAATCACCAGACCAAACGGTTTCTCCGCATTGGCGGGGAAACCTTTCTTGTTGCACATGCGCGGACCCATCATGCCGCACGAACAGCCAGTGCAACTGACGCGACCTGGGGACAACATGCAGGACGAAAACGGTATCTCGTTCTTCGGCGCCCTGTGGAATGGACTGATCTGGTTCATTCAGAACATTGCCGAAGCCTTCTATAATTTCGGATATGCGATCACGCATCCGCAGCTGTGGCTGAACTGGTCGGACAAAGAGGCGATCATGCGCTTTGTCTATTATGGCGGCTCGGTCGAGTTCTTCTTTGTGATCTTTGCCCTGTTTCTGGTGCTGACAGCCATAGGCCTCTACTACCGGAATTTCATGTGGGGCATGGTTCGCGGGCTGGAAGGGTTCGCAAACATCACCGGTCGATTCTTTGCCTGGGCCGGTTTGTTGATGGTGCTTCAACAGATCATCATCGTTTTCATGCAGCGTGTCTTTACGCGCGCGGATATGGCGTTTGGGTTTGGCATTCCTTTTCAAAAAGATATCAGCTGGTTCGCCGAAGAACTTAAACTGTATAACGCCATGGTGGTCTGCCTGTGCTGTACCTACACATTTGTTCAGGGCGGACATGTGCGAGTTGACCTGATCTACGCGGGCATCAGTCACCGCGCCAAGCGTGTGGTCGACATGTGCGGTGCGCTCCTGTTCATGATGCCGATGGCGGTGCTGACTTGGATGTACGGCTGGTACTTCATGTGGCGGCACCTGATCGTGCCGAAACCATCGGCCAGTGACACGCTGGATCGGCTGGTCGCCAAATCACGCGCGTTGCGGTGGAACGTGGAAACCATTGGCTTCAGCCCAAACGGCTTTAACGCCTATTTCCTGTTCAAAATCCTGCTCGTTCTGTTTGCAGGCATGGTGTTCCTGCATGCGATTGCGTTCCTCTACCGATCCTATCTGGAATATGTGGAAGGGCCCGAGAGCGCCGGAAAATACCTCGACAAGGACAGCCTTGGCGCAGGTGAAGAAGCCTATGAAGGCGCACATTAGGGACGGAGACCCAGACAATGCTATTCGGACTTGATGGCGTCGAGATAGGCCTCATTATCGTATTCTTCTGCCTTTTCGGAGGCATCCTGTCTGGTTTCCCGGTGGCCTTTGCCATCGGTGGGGCCGGGGTCATATCCTTCGGGATCATTGCCGCGCTGGACAGTGCCGGGCTGTTGATCCATCAGGCAATCGATACCAGCTCACAAATGTATCGGGATCTGGTTGCAACAGGGGTGAAACCTGATGCGGTTTCGGTGTTCCGATACCCGGATTTGCCAAGGATCGGCGAGCCGGTCTTCCCCGCGGGTTGGGAAACCGCCCTGGACCGCAATGTTTCGTTCATCGTAAACCGTATGAACGAGCGTGTACTGGCGGGCCAATCGATCGAGACCCTGCTGGCTGTGTTGATGTTTGTTCTGATGGGCATCACGCTGGAACGCTCGAAGATTGCCAATGATCTGCTGACCACAATGGCGCGTGTCTTTGGCCCGTTGCCGGGTGGTCTGGCCGTCTCGATTGTGGTTGTGGGCGCGTTTCTGGCAGCCTCCACCGGCATCGTGGGTGCAACTGTGGTGACGATGGGCCTGCTGGCCCTGCCGACGATGTTGCGGAACAACTACTCGCCTGAGCTTGCGACGGGTGTGATTGCGGCTTCGGGGACTTTGGGGCAGATCATTCCGCCGTCGATTGTGATTGTTTTGCTCGGGACGTTGGCCGGGGATCTTTATTCAACTGCGCAGGAAACCCGCGCGGTTGAGGCCGGATGTACCGATGCGCTGACCTATCTGGGTGAGCCTGCTGTCGTCTCGGTTGGAACGCTGTTTCAGGCTGCCCTTTTGCCGGGAATCATGCTGGCCTTGCTCTATGCGCTTTACGCCTTTGGCTACGCGTTGCTGAACCCTGACAAAGCCCCAGCCGTTGAACTGGCTGGCGGGTCGGGCGAGACGATCACCCGGTCCGAGGGCCTGACCTGGTTGCTGGGTGCACCGGCGGCCATCATCGTCGGCGCGATACTGTTGGGCAGTGCCGGGGTTATCGGCAGTCAGAACATCTCGGTCTCGGCTTTCTCGGATGTGGGGCAGGGCGCATCGCTGCGTACCAATGTGTCGGAAGAGTGTAAGGCATCGATGATCGACTTGCATGGTCAGAGCGCCTGGGATCAGGCGGTGGCCGAGCAGGAAGAGATTGATGCCGCCGGTGGCATCGCCAATGCCGAGCGCCTGAGTGAAGAAGAACTGGCGGCCGCAAGCGAAGCAAAGATCGCCAATGCTGCGCCCATTGGGAATGGTGTTGCGGTTTTCGTGGTACTGCTGGCCCTGACGCTGGTTCTGGGCCGCGGTATCGCACCGTCGCGTCCCCCTCAGCCTTTGATCGTTGGGGCGATTGGTCTGGTGCTGATGTTGCTGATAGATATCCTGCTGATCTCGCCCACCACCTCATCCGGCGGCACTTTCCTGTTGCTGGCCATTCCGTTCGCCATCGCGATCTATGGCTGTAAAGAAGCGGCTGCGCGTTGCGCGACCAATGATCTGATCCGCGTGGTCTTTCCGCCGCTGGTTCTGATCATCGCGGTTCTGGGGTCGATCCTTGGTGGGATCACCAACCCAACCCCGGCTGCGGCGCTGGGCGCTGGTGGTGCGATCATGCTGGCGGCTTATCGTAAACTGCGCGAGCGGGGTCAGTCGGGTGGCGTGATCATCTGGTCGACCTTTGCGGTGATTATCTGCCTGTTGCTGGGCGTGAACTTCGATCTGCGGGTTAGCCAGAGCGGAGCATCCGCCGAAACCTGGATCGCCTTTGGTCTGGCTTATTCGGCTTATCTCTATGCGCTGTTTGGTCTGCTTTATGGCTGCTGGGTGCTGTTTTCGAGCGGCGTTCTGACCCCGGTGGTGCGCGAGACGGCCAAGGTGACCTCGATGGTGTTTACCATCCTGATCGGATCGCAGTTGCTGAACCTGGTGGTGATTTCGTTCGGGGGGGAGCACTATATCCAGCAGTTCCTGAAAAGCTTTGACAACGAGTTCACGGTCTTCCTGATCGTGATGTTGGTGCTGTTCATTCTGGGTTTTGTGCTGGATTTTCTTGAGATCATCTACATCGTGATCCCGATTGTGGGCCCGGTGATCTATGGTGGGTCGTTTGATCCGAAATGGGTGACGATCATGGTGGCGGTGAACCTGCAGACCTCGTTCCTGACGCCGCCCTTCGGGTTTGCGCTGTTCTATCTGCGCGGCGTTGCGCCAAAAGAGGTGACGACGGGCCATATCTACCGAGGGGTTGCACCTTTTGTGATCATTCAGGTGGTTGGGATCGCAATCCTGTGGTTCTTCCCTGCGATTGTGACCATCGTTCCGGACCTGATCCCGAATTGATCTGATCGGACAATCAAAGTGAAAAAGGGGGCCTGATGGCCCCCTTTTGCTTTTTGGTTTGGGGCAAGGGGCCAGCCCCTTCTTGGCCTGCGGCCAATTCATCCCCGGGATATTTTTAGCCAGATGAAGAGTGGATCAGGTGAACTGGATCAGGTCCCAACGGTTACCGAATGGATCGCGCCAGACGGCGACAATGCCATAGGGTTCGGTGCGGGGGTCTTCTTCGAAATCTACGCCGTTTGCGCACATCGCCGTGTGGTCGCGGTGGAAGTCATTGGTTTGCAGGAAGAACCCGACGCGGCCTCCGGTCTGGTTGCCGATGGCGGCGCTTTGGTCGGGGCTTACGGCTTTGGCCAGCAGAAGTGAAGCGCCGTTGGTGCCGGGTGGTGACACCCGCACCCAGCGTTTGCCGCTGCCCAAATCAATATCCTGTTCCAGGGTGAAGTTGAGCGTTTCGGTGTAAAAGGCAATCGCAGTTTCATAATCCGGCACCACAAGAGTGACGGCATGCAGGCTTTGTTTCATATCGGATCAGCCCTAGGTGGGGTGGCGGTCGGGCAATTGGATATTGGCGACCTGTTCCGCGATAGGGGCCGCAGAGAGCGGATGATGCGACTTATCGGAGAAGGTTGCGGGGTCCTGAACCTTTTGCCATTGCCCTTGAACATAGGCTTCGAGACCTGAGAATTTGGCCTTGTATCCCATCTTTGGGCTGCCGGGCACCCAGTAGCCCAGGTAGATATAGGGCAGGCCTGCCTCGCGCGCGATGTCGATATGATCGAGGATCATATAGGTGCCCAAAGAGTTCTGTGGCTGTTGCGGGTCGTAGAAGGAATAGACCATGCTGAGCCCGTCATCGAGCACATCGGTCAGGCTGACGGCGATCAGGTCACCGGTTTCGGGGTCCAGATATTCGACCACGCGGCTGCGGATTGGGGTCTCCTCGATCATCGCGGCAAATTCGAACACGTCCATATCGGCCATGCCTCCATCGGCGTGGCGGGTGTCGAGGTAGCGGCGGAACAACTCGTACTGTTCGTCCGTGGCCCAGGGCGATGTGGCGCGCCGTTGCAGGTAGGCGTTGCGCTTTACTGCGCGTTTCTGGCTTTTGGTTGGGCGGAAGGCGGCGACATCGATCCGGGCGGACAGACAGGCAGCGCAATCAGTGCAGGATGGACGGTAGAGCACATTCTGGGACCGGCGAAACCCTTGTTGCGACAGGGAATTGTTCAGCTGGTCTGCACCTTCGCCTTGCAGGGCGGTGAACAGCTTACGCTCCAGCCTGCCCTCAAGGTAAGGGCAGGGCTGGGGGGCCGTCACATAAAACTGTGGCGCAATTGGCAGCGTATGTCGCATGAAGGTCCCATGTAGCCTCGGACCTGATGATAACAACGGTTTTTGGCGCCGCCAAGTGATTCACGCGATGGGTGGTCAGGCCCGTTGATTGATCATGACGGTGCCAAGGAAGGCGTCTGTCAGACCCTGACAGCGCGCGCTGGTTAGCATCATTATGATCGAGATGATCTGGACTACGAAAAACGCCATACTGATAAAATATCCGGCGGTATGCGCAAGGGCTTTGCCCATATCCATACGTTCGCCAAACGCATCGCGCAGTTCGATCCCCATGAAGCGCATGCCCAGCGTGGCAGAGCCGTTCGAGATGGTGAGCACCCGATAGACAAAGCTGATGACCGCATAGATCAGGGGCAAGAAAAACAGCCCTGCGCCAAAGGTTAAAAAGACGGGAATAATACACAGCAGCGAGATCAGCGCGATATCGAACAGCCAGGCGACAAAGCGTTTGGATGTGACGGACTGATAAAACTCGGGTTGTGTGTCAGGGTTGGGCAGGTGGGTCATAGACAGATTTCCGAAAATGAATGTCGCGTTACCCTGTCCCGAAGGCCGGGACAGGGTAAGGGGGATCAGGCAGGTTCGCCTTTACCGTCGTCCTCTTCGTGGTTGTCGCGGGCGCGTTCATCCATGAACTGGTCGAACTCGGCCTTGTCCTTGGCTTCGCGCAGGCGGTGCAGGAAGGCTTCGAACTCTTGTTGTTCGCGTTCCAACCGAGCCAGCGTGTCGGATTTGTAGGCGTCAAACGCGCTGTTGCCCGACGGCTTCATTGCGCTCATGTGGCTGTTCCAGGATTTGCGACGGCTGCAGGATTTGCTGAACATGCGTTTGCTCCAGATCATATAGGCCAGAAGGGCCAGGCCCACGGGCCAGAAGAAGATGAAACCAAGGACCATGGCGGCGATCCAGGCACCTTTGCCTTTATCGTCCATCCAGGCCTCGGTGCGGTGCAGCCATCCCGGGTTTGCAGGGACGGTAGGTTCGGACAATGCGGTCATTTGGTCTCTCCAGGGGTTGATGTAAATTCCTTTCACATTGTCTAGATGGGAGGTGCTTGCGGGGTTGCAAGGGGGTGATGTGAAAAAGATTTACATTTTTTCGAGTCAGATGATCGAAAACTTGTGCCTTCTCGCAGAGCAGCTATTGTAGCGCGCCACTGTTTCGTTCAATTTATCGAATGGATGTCTGCAGCATCAACAGAGCACGACTGAACAGCGCGCGCATTCTATCGTGTTCAGAAATCGAACTTGCTCTGGATCGGGGGCGTGTAGGGTTCGATTAGGTCTTCGCCGTCGGATGCGCGTTTGATCGGCTTCACAGTATGATATTCAAATCGCCCCTCATATCCCGTGCCAAGCGTCTCTTGCGCCTCTTGCGGTGTTGTGACGCCGTTTAACCAAGTCTCGATCTCTGAGGGGGTCAGAATGACTGGCATGCGATTATGGATGTGCGCTATCTGGGGGCTTGGTTTACGTGTCATGATGGTGCAGCTGTGCCGCCCATCTCGCGTTCGATAGAACCCGGCAAAGAACATAAGCGGTTCATTACGTTTGACCGTTATATAGGTCGGAAAGCTATGCCCCTGATCTTTTCGCCATTCATAGTATCCAAGCGCCGGGATAAGGCACCGCCCGTTGTTCCAATAGTCCTGCCAGAACGCGACATTCTCGATCTTGGAATTGATCATGGGCTTCTGACTGCGTGGGTCCTTTAGCTGCCAGCGGGCGGACGTGAGTTCGGCAGTGTCGCCATCCCAGCGGATCATATTGACCTGATCGGTCGGCGAGACGTTGTAGCCCCCAGAGGGCAGCGGCTTGGGTAGATCGGGAGAGACCTTTCCATAAAGAAAGTACTCCAGAGTCGCGAGCATCTGTTTTTGCGTCAGGTGACCGGCTGCAAACTTACCACACATGGAATGAGCCTATTTTGGTTTAAAAACCGAGGCAAGGTTGAGCGTATACCGCATCGTGCTTTGTCGCCCTTTCTTCAAGCTTGTGACCTTGGGCAAGTCGATTGAATTAACCACAGATACCTTCGATCGCTGGTTGTAGCTGCGCATCCGCCTTCTTTCGTGCAATCACAAAACAGGGTAACAAACGACTATGACTTTGGACGACAAAAACACCGCCCCTTCGACTACCGAAATACTGGATCTGGAAAAGCAGGTTTGGACTGCGCTGGTTGTCGGGGATGCCAGCGCGGATCGCGCGCTGCTGAGCGCCGACTTTCTGGGTGTCTACCCGTCAGGCTTTGCCAATCGGGACGATCACGTTGGGCAATTTGCCGATGCGCCGACGATGGCTGAATTTAGGCTGAGCGAGGAAAAGCTACGGGTTCTGACAGCGGATTTCGTCTTGCTGTCCTATCGCGCCGACTACGTGCGGCCTGGCGCAACCGAGTGGGAGGCGATGCTGATTTCCTCGCTGTGGGAGCGTCGGCATGACACGTGGGTCAACAGTTTCAGTCAGGACACGCCGGTTCAGAACGCGTGATGCGTTTGACTCATTGACCTTGGGGGAGGCAATGCGCAGGGTCGCGATATGAGTGACAGTCTGGCCATCACCCGTTTGCCGCGCGCGTTCGATCCGTCTTTGGGCGAAGAAACGCGTGATTTGCTGGCGGATTTGACCCCTGAACAAGGGGAGTTGATTGCCGGAACCGCCGGATCAAGCACCTATCTGAAAGGGTTGATTGAGCGCGAGAGAGATTGGCTGCCACAAGCACTGTCGCGGCCCGATCAGGCCATGATCGAACTTATGGCTGTGGTGCGGGCTTTGGCTCCGGATCAGCTGAAGCCGGGGCTGAGGGTCGCCAAGCGCCGAATGGCGTTGCTGACTGCGCTGGCCGATATCTCGGGCGCGTGGTCTTTGGAAAAAGTGACCGCTGCGCTGACTGATTTCGGAGCGTTGGCGGCGGATGTCGCAGCGAAGGCTGAGATCGCCGCCTTGATTCGACGTAAAAAGCTGCCCGGAATGAGCGAAGATGATGTCGAAACGGCCGCCGGGATGGTCATTTTGGCCATGGGCAAGATGGGCGCGCATGAGCTGAACTACAGTTCGGATATCGACCTAATCGTTCTGTTTGACGAAACGCGATACGACCCGGATGATTTCTATGACGCGCGGCATGGGATGGTCCGCGCCACGCGCAACTTTTGCGCCACGCTCAGCGACAAAACCGCTGACGGATATGTCTTTCGCACCGATCTGCGCCTGCGCCCCGATCCTGCGGTCACGCCGGTCTGTATGGCGATGGAGGCGGCCGAGCGCTACTATGAAAGCCTTGGTCGAACTTGGGAACGCGCCGCCTATATCAAGGCGCGCGCCTGTGCGGGCGATATCGCTGCAGGTCGGCGGTTTCTGGAAGCGTTGCGTCCCTTTGTCTGGCGCCGCCATCTGGATTTCGCCGCCATTCAGGACGCCCATGACATGCGTCTTCGTATTCGTGAGAACAAGGGGACGGGTGGCAGCCTCTCAATCCCCGGACATGATATGAAACTGGGGCAGGGCGGCATTCGGGAGATTGAGTTTTTCACCCAGACCCGCCAGTTGATCGCCGGTGGGCGTGATCCGGATCTCCGCGTGCGCGGAACGGTTCCCGGTCTGGCTGCCTTGGCGGAAAAAGGCTGGGTGCCCGAAGAGGTTGCACAAAAGCTAACCGATCACTACCGCGCGCATCGCGAGGTCGAACACCGCATCCAGATGATCCACGATGCTCAGACCCACAAAGTGCCGCAATCCGAGGACGGTATCGAACGCGTGGCCTGCCTGATGGGGATCAGCGGGGCTGATCTGACCGCTGACCTGACCCGCCGATTGACCGAGGTGCATGAGCTGACCGAGGGGTTCTTTGCCCCTGGCCCCGGTGCAACCCCGACGCCGGATCAAGAGGTCACGTTCGACAAAAGCATCTTGGCCCGTTGGGCCTCTTATCCGGCGCTGCGATCGCAACGGGGTAGGCGCATCTTTGACCGGCTCAAACCAGAACTCCTGTCGCGCCTCGCCAAGACATCTCAACCCGAAGAGGCGCTGGTAGCTTTGGATGGGTTTCTGGCCGGGCTGCCTGCCGGGGTGCAGCTGTTTTCGCTGTTCGAGGCCAATCCGCAATTGATCGATCTGTTGATCGATATCGTGGGTACGTCTCACGCGCTGGCCTCGCATCTTTCCCGCAATGCCTCGGTTTTTGATGCGGTCATCGGTGGCAGTTTCTTCGCCGACTGGCCCGGACAGCAAGAACTACAAGCCGAGTTGGAACAGGCTTTGGCGGCCGAGACGGACTACGAAACCCAGCTTGATCTGGCGCGGCGCTGGTGCAAGGAATGGCATTTCCGCGTGGGGGTGCACCATCTGCGAGGTTTGATCGACGGCGCGCAAGCTGGCCGTCAATACGCAGAACTGTCGCAGGCTGTTATCGCTTCGATCCTTCCACACGTGGCCGAGAATTTCGCCCGCAAACATGGTCCCGCTCCGGGCCGTGGTGCAGCCATTCTGGGTATGGGGTCGCTTGGGGCGGGGCGGATCAATTCGCAATCCGATTTGGATATGATCGTGATCTACGACCCTCTGGATCAGGAGATGTCCGAAGGTCCGCGCCCACTGGCCACCCGCACCTATTATGCGCGGTTTACGCAAGCGCTGATCACGGCGCTTTCGGCCCCGATGTCTCAGGGGCGGCTCTATGAGGTCGATATGCGCTTGCGCCCGTCGGGCAATCAGGGGCCGGTGGCGACCAGTTGGGCCAGCTTCACCAATTATCAGCAGAACGAAGCGTGGGTTTGGGAGCACCTTGCCCTGACACGCGCGCATGTGGTGGCAGGTGGCGTGGGGCTGGCCACAGATATCGAAGCCTTCCGGGCCGATTTCCTGTCGCGTCCGCGCGATATGAAGAAGGTTTTGCACGAAGTCGCCGAAATGCGCTCGCGGCTTGCCGCCGCAAAAGCCCCTGCCGGAGTTTGGGATGCCAAAAATGGCCCTGGCCGCATGATGGATATCGAATTGATGGCGCAAACCGGCGCACTAGTGGCAGGTATCGCGGATCGCGATGTGCCCTCCGGCCTTGATGGCGCCGTCGCAGCCGGGTTGCTGGATGTCGCGCGGGCACAAACACTGAAAGACAGCTACGATCTATGTTGGTCTGTGCAATGCGCGGCACGGCTGCTCTCGGGCAGGGTGATCGAGGCTGACAAGATTGGCGAGGGTGGTGCGGCTTTCCTGTGTCGGGCCACCGGGTTCGAACAGGTTGATCCGTTGCAGACCGCGTTGCAAGACAGTTATGCAATCGCTGCCGAGATCATTGGCAACGTGATAAAAGAGGGCGAAGATGGCGCGCAGCACTGATCCCAATGACCCCAAAGGCCTGATCCGCGAGGCCTATAACATTGAGGGCATCGCCCTGCCGGAATGCCGCAGCATCTTCCTTGATTGGGCGCTCAGCCTGCCGGACGGGCAGGATCAGAAACAGGCGCTGACCACCCTGCACGCCGCTTATGCCGCGCGGGATGCCGACCACCCGATGACACAGGTCATGGCTGAAGGTCTGCAAGCTGCACAGGCGCCAAAACGACGTGGCGGTTGGCGTTCGCGCCCGCGTTAGGGCTTTTCCCCCGGCGCATGCATGACTAAGAGGGGGCCATGACCCAAACCACTGATCGCCCTCGTATCCGTCTGAAACCCAAAGCCAATGCGCGCGGCCTGCGCCACGGGTTTCCCTGGGTCTATGCCAATGACATTGTCACCGACCGCCGCACCCGCAAAATCCCGGCCGGGGCGTTGGCCGTGCTTGAAGACGACAAACGCGCGCCGATTGCGCTGGTGGCCGTCAATCCTGACTCCAAGATCATGTGCCGGGTTCTGGACCGCGACCTTGACGCGGAGCTGAACGCCGGCTGGTTCGAAACCCGCCTGCGTCGCGCCCTTGAAATGCGTGAACGTCTGTTCGACGCGCCATATTATCGCCTGATCCACGCCGAGGCCGACGGCTTTCCCGGAGTGATCATCGATCGTTTCGGCGATGCCTGCGTCATCCAGCCCAACGCCGCCTGGGCCGAAGCGCATCTGGAAACGCTCACCGATGCGTTGGTCAAAGTTACCGGAGTAACAACTGTCCTGAAAAATGCCTCAGGCCGGACCCGCGGGCCGGAAGGGCTGGACGACGTGAACCAAACGCTGCGCGGTTCAACGCCCGACGCACCGCTGCCAGTGCCCATGAACGGTGCAACCTATATGGCCGACCTGACCGGCGGCCAGAAAACCGGTCTGTTCTACGACCAGCGCCCAAACCATGCCTTCGCAGCCCGTTTGGTTCACCCAGAAGCAACCGTGCTGGATGTGTTTAGCCACGTAGGCGGCTTTGGCCTTGCCATGCTGGCCGGAGGGGCGGCGCATGCGACATGCGTCGATGGCTCTGCCGCCGCTTTGGAATTGGCAAGCAAAGGGGCCGAAGCCACGGGCTGTGCGGATCGCTTCCAGACCCAACAGGGCGACGCGTTCGACGTGCTGACCCAACTGGGCGAAGGGGGTGGGCAATTCGATGTCGTGATCTGCGACCCGCCTGCCTTTGCGCCTTCGAAACAGGCGTTGGATGCGGGCCTGCGCGCCTATGAACGTATCGCCCGGCTGGCGGCCCCTCTGGTTAAACCGGGCGGCTATCTTGGCCTGTGTTCCTGCTCCCACGCTGCTGATCTGGGCCGGTTTCGTGATGCGTCCTCGCGCGGGATCGGGCGCGCCGGTCGACAGGCACAGCTGATCCACACCGGTTTCGCAGGCCCCGATCACCCGCAACTGCCGCAACTGGCAGAAAGCGGTTATCTCAAAGCCGTGTTCTACCGTCTGTGAGGGCGGTCCTGGATACCTGCGTCATCTACCCCACAGTGATGCGAGAGATGCTGCTGGGCGCAGCCAGCCTGGGCCATTTCACCCCGATCTGGTCCGCGCGTATTCTGGAAGAATGGGCTCGCGCCGCCCGCAAGCTGGGCCCCGAGGGCGAGGCCCAGGCCCGCGCAGAAATCGCCCTGACACAGGCGCACTGGCCGCAATCCGAACGCGCACCCGCACAAGGGCTTGAAAACCGCCTTTGGTTGCCCGACGCAGCGGATATCCACGTGCTGGCAACCGCGATCGACACGTCAGCTGATACCATCGTGACCGTTAACGCGAAGGACTTCCCGAAAAATATCCTGGCGGAAGAGGGGCTTGATCGCCGCGACCCCGATGGCTTGCTGCACGGTTTCTGGCTCTCGGACCCCGACGGTATGGCCACCATCGCCAACCGCGTTCTTGATGAAGCCAACCGCCTTTCGGGCGACCAATGGACTCTGCGTGCGTTGATGAAAAAGGCGCGCCTTCCACGATTGGGCAAAGCCCTCTCTCAATAGGCGCGATCCCCCTTCATCTGGCTATAAATATCCCGGGGAGCGCGAGGGGCTGGCCCCTCGCTGCCTAAACCTTGCCTCCTGCACCCCAACGCCGCTCAAGAGCCTCCAGCGCCGCAATCCGCTCACCCGTCTTCGGATGGCTCATCAACCATGCGGGGACCATCCCAGCCCTCTGCTGGGTCAGATCTTCCAGCTTGTGAAACAAGGATTTCTGCGGTCCGATCCCAATCCCGGCCTTGGTCAGCAGTGCGGCGGCGTATTCATCCGCTTCATATTCATCCTGGCGTGACAGGCGCGAGGCCAGCAACGAGGTCAGCGCATTGGCAATCATCGCGCCAATAAACGGAATGAACCGGTTCAACACCATGATCAGCGCCGTCCGCATCGCGTTCTGACCGGAAAAATCTATCATCCGCCGCTTTGCATGCCCCAATGCCACATGCCCTAACTCATGCGCGATCACACTGGCCATTTCCTCGGCTGAAACCTCTCCGTTGCGAAACTTGCGATAGAATCCGCGGGTGATGAAAATGCGCCCATCGGGCGCGGCCAAACCATTCACCGGATCGATCTCATAGATGTAAACCGGAACCCGCACGATATCCAAGGCTGCGGCCAGCCGGTCGGTCATGCGCTTCAACGCCGGATCGGCCAGCTCTGTCGACTTCTGATCCAACTCACGATGAGTGCGCCAGATGGAAATCCGGTACATCACAAGACCATAGGCTATGGCCAGCAGGATCGGGGCTAAGCGAAGCATGTGTTAGATATGGGAGCACTTGATTTCGAGGGCAAACAAAAAAATAGAAAGTTTGTTTTGCGGAACAAAGCGGGCTTTCGCCCCAGCGCTCGAATGATTGCTTGTCCGCGTTGATCGATCAAAGCTCAATCAAGAAATGGCGACGCCACGCTGAATGATGTTCGAAATCTATATGATGTGACCATGCAAACATTGCGTAGGATCGTGTGCCCGATGAGAGCGTGGGATTATCGCTGTCAGCTAACAAATGTGGTAAGGAAAACTGTATCGTGGTCATATTTTCAGTGGCGTACCCGCTGACATCTTGGACTGCTGGTGAAAGCCCTAAGTCTTGAACTTTCGGATGGTTTGGCACTACGGCGATGTGCTCTTCCGCATAAAGTGAACTCCCTCTCAGTGCACCAATGACAAAGCGTGTTCCGTTGAGACGTTCTTCGTTATTAAATCCTACGGCCACCCAACCGGTTGTTGGTGCGCTGAAGGTCGAGAATAGCCGCCCGCTTTCATGCCAGTATTGGAATGTTGTACCATCAACGCTTATCGTTTCTCGCCGAGGGGAAGCGGATGCACCGATTGCCCAAGATGCCAAGCCTGTGCCGATCACAAATTTTCTTCGGTTCATGAGGGACCTCTTCAGTTAAACGTGCAGAATCATTGCAGCTGCCGACCCGGAGCAATGAAGAGACTGAATACGATGTGCACCTGCGGCCTTTGCCAGATCGCGCACGTGGTTATGGACCAAGAAAGAACCCCGGCCTGAATGGATAATCCGATTTCTTAGAACCCGATCGGCGATTGATCGAGGCGGGCGATCTGCGCAGAAGACAAGACAAATATGACCACCAGATCGCGTGACCCGTACAAACTCTGACAACGCCGGATAAGGATCGTCCAGCGTTTCGATACCCCATGCGCATGAAAGTAAATCGAAGCTGGTATCGGGAAATGGCATGTCCTTCATGCAACCGGTCACGCTCTGTGCAGGAATATCGGCGCAAAAGCTGAGCATTTTTCGAGATGAGTCTAACAGCACCAGATCAAAATTGCCGTCCAAGCTTTTGAGCAGACGGCGAGCTACCGTACCTGTGCCGCATGCGGCATCCAACATCCGGATGCCTGGGCGCAAAAGTGCCGTGACCGCCCCTTCAAAGGCACATTGGGCTTCGCCTCCGGCGAAGCGAAGCCAAAGCGCATGGGCCTTCCCATAGGAGTCTGCTACATCATCATAGATGTTGGCTGATCTCATCATATCTCGTCCGTTTGCTGGGCGTGTCTGAAAACAGTATCGTCAAGTAGATTGACTACTATGGAGTGGATATATGGTCAAGAAGATTGACGACTTTCGAATTGATCATGTGGGCTGGCGTCTTTGGGATGCTGCTGCGACGTGGAAGGAAAAGTTTGCGGCGGAGATGGTCGCGATGGGTCATGACTGGTATGCCGAGGCCCGCTCCAGCGTCGTGCCATATGTCGGGCTCAAGGGAACAAGACAATCAGACATTGTCGCGAGAATGGGCCTCACCAAGCAAGCTGTTCAGCAACTCATTCTGGATTTGGAAGCGTCCGGGATATTGCGGCGAGAGCCTGATCCTTATGATGGTCGCGGCAAAGTGGTTCATTTTACTGAAAAAGGGTTGTCCGCTCAGCGAGATAGTCAAAAGGCCAAAAAAAAGGTGGAGGCCGAGATCAGGGCACGGCTTGGAGATGAAGAGTTCGAACGTCTGGTGGAAACCCTCAAGAAGATCGGTTCGGAAGCCTGAGTTCGCCGTCCAGTCCACGAAGCCACCGACGGCGGTCGTTGAGGCGGATTGCGGCATCGGAGGCGATGGTTCACATGTTGAATCCGCCGCTCAACATCGGAATACCTGCTTCCCGACAACGAAGGGCATGCCATCATTCTGAAAACTCGAAATACGCCAGCGTTCGCACACGTTTTGGCGAAAAATGAAGGCGCCTGACGGATGAGGGATCTCAGCGTGGGAAGCGTCGCGGATCGCTACCTCAGCATTGGCCAGATTAGAGCCCAGCGTTACAGTTTCTGCGCAAGGTTTGAACGGCTGTTGTCAGGACGATAGAACTGCATCGATACGCCATTCCCGCTCGGTTCAAACGAGGTGAGTTCCAATTTCATTGAAGTGCTGCCTTGCCCAAATAGCCGTTTTCCGCCACCGATAACCACTGGGAAAACCCAAAGGCGGAACTCATCAATCAATCGGTGCGCCAGCAACTCCTGTATCAATTGATGGCTCCCATGCACCTGCAACAGTGGTGCCTTCTCTTCCTTCAGGCGGCGGATTTCGGAGGCAATATCACCAGAAACCGGGTGCGAGTTCTCCCAGCTCAGAGTTGTCCGGCCAGATGTGACGACGTATTTGCGCGCCGGATTGATCCGGTCAGAAAGCGCGGATTTGGGTGCGTTCGGCCAGTGTCCTGCGAAAATGTCATAGGTCTTGCGACCGAACAGCATGTCATATGGTTCAGACATGGCATGACGTTCAACCTGACCCATCACACCCTGCCAGTAAGGAGCAGCCCAACCGCCTTGCTCGAACCCGCCGCCTGATCTAAAAAGAAAGCAACAGCAGACGTTGGGACATTTTGCTGAACTCGGCACTATGAGCTCAGAGCCGACATGCGGGTTTAACGCGTGAGTTCTCGCATGCCCTGTTCCAGCCCGGCCAGGGTCATGGGTACCATCCGGTCCTCGAAAATCTCGCGGATCATGCCGATGGAATGGGTGTATTCCCAGTATTTCTCGGGCACCGGGTTGATCCACAGGTTTGACGCCCATTGATCGCGTGCGCGTTGTAACCAGACTTGACCGGCCTCTTGGTTCCAATGCTCGTTGGCACCGCCGGGATAGGCGATCTCGTAAGGGCTCATCGAAGCGTCGCCGACGAAGATGCATTTGTAGTCGGGGCCGTAGGTCCGCAGTACCTCATGCGTGGGGGTCTGCTGATCCCAGCGTCGGCGATTGTCGCGCCAGACGCCTTCATAGAGGCAATTGTGAAAGTAGTAGTATTCCAGATGTTTGAACTCGGTCCGCGCGGCAGAAAACAGTTCCTCCACCACCTTGATATGCGGGTCCATTGAGCCGCCGACGTCCAGAAACAGCAGCACCTTGACCGCGTTGTGACGTTCGGGCCGGGTCTTGACGTCCAGATAGCCATGTTCCGCCGTGGCGCGGATCGTGCCGTCCAGATCCAGCTCTTCGGCAGCGCCCTCGCGCGCCCAGCGGCGCAGGCGTTTCAGGGCGACCTTGATGTTGCGCGTTCCCAGTTCAACAGTATCGTCCAAGTTCTTGAATTCGCGCTTGTCCCAGACCTTGACCGCACGCCGATGGCGACTTTCCTTCTGGCCGATCCGCACGCCTTCGGGATTGTAGCCATAAGCCCCGAAAGGAGAGGTTCCGGCGGTGCCGATCCACTTATTGCCCCCCTGATGGCGGCCCTGCTGTTCCTTCAGACGCTCGCGCAGCGTCTCCATCAGCTTGTCAAACCCGCCAAGTGCTTCGATTTCGGCTTTCTCTTCAGCCGACAGGTGCTTTTCGGCCATTTTCTCAAGCCAGTCGGCGGGAATGTCGACCGCCTCCAGAATCTGATCAAAGCTGATCTCACCCAGCCCTTCGAAACTGGCGGCAAAGGCGCGGTCGAACTTGTCGATATTGCGCTCATCCTTCACCATTGACACTCGGGCGAGGTAGTAGAACGCCTCGACATCATAGGTGGCCAGACCCTTTTTCATCCCTTCCAGAAAGGTCAGATACTCCCGCAGAGAAACGGGAATGCCAGCTTTACGGAGGTTCTCAAAAAAGGGCAGGAACATTGGTCAAATTACCAGTCGGACCAGGATCAGCGACATCACAAGTCCCAGCAAGGCAAAGGCAATGCCATAAACAGCTGCGTACTGAGCTATGTCGGCGCCGTTCCCATTGCGTTTGCGCGCATTCCAAGCGCCAAGTATCGCACCCAAAACAGCCATTCCCAGGACTACCAGCATGTATTTGTCATCCGCCTATGTTGTTACCGGCTGATCTGGTCGCACGGCTTTCCGCCAGGGATTTCACCACCACATCTGCGCCAAACCCGTATCGCGCCCACCCCAGACTGTCCAGCCTGACGGCACGTGCCTGTTGTACCTGCCCAGCCTGCATGAGCGCCTCGGATTTCAACAAGAGGAGAGTTGCCAGAAGCGAAGCGTTTTCAGCCCGCGTCATCACATCTATAGCCTTGTCCAGATCAGGCAACACGTTGAGGCCTTGATCCTGAGCCAGCGCGAAAGAGGCGGTTTGTGCCGTGACATGGGCGCGATGTACCTCGGTTCCTGGTGTGGCATTCAGGAAGTGCAGGGCGATCTGATATTGTTGCAGTGCTGTAGCAGGGTCGCGGAACTGGATCATGCGACCCATCAGATAATGCGGATAGGCGCGGCGATGGTCGGTCCAGCCCTGTTGCTGCCCGATCTCTGCGGCCTTCTGGGCAAAGCGGAACTGTCGGGGTGATCCGGGGCCGGGGCCCAACGTTTTATTGATGGCGTCGATCCATGCGCGCGGAGTTTTAGTGAAGGGCTGAACTGGTAACCGGTCTCCACGCGGGTTCAGGCGGCTCAGCACAGCGGGAAGGGCGGCCTCAACCTGTTCGCGCGTCATGCCTGTTTTCAACTCGGGCGCATAGGCAGCCCGCAGGATCAGCATATCAAAACCAGTCAGGACGGTATGGATATTGTCGTCGTTGAACACGGAATCGGGTAGGTGATACAGGTCGTTCAGCGGCCCCAACGCCTGTGCCAACTCCTCGTGCAGGCAATCGCGCATTTCCTGCGGGCTCACATCATAGGGGATGAAGATGCCCAGGCGTTCCCGTTGACGCAGTTCGGTCCAGCTGCTTTTGGCCTTGCGACGATCCCGGCGGTATTCTTCCAGGCTGGAGGAATTGGGCACCACAAAGCACGCAGCATTCGGCAGGATACGATGAATGTCGCGCTGGCTGACGGCCTCAATGGTGATATTGGCCTGACCTTCAGAAATCTGCCGGATATTGATCCGGGCCTCTCTCTGCAGTCGGGTCAGCAATCGGGCGAGATCGCTTTGCATGCTGGGGGTGGGCTTACCGGTCAGCCGCACCGTGACCGGGGTTTCAAACCGGGTGAACACGGGCAGCTGTGTGCCACTTTCCAAGGCAAAATGCAGATCGAGGAAATCAGCCGCTATGTTTGTGTTGGACCTGGCCGGAGGGGTGGGCCGAGACGCCGTAAAACTGTTGGCCGGGGGCAGGGCCTGTTCAATGGTTGTCACATTGCCCGGCAATTCAATCCGCTCGACCGATGCGCAGGCCGAAAGCAGACATACCGCAGCAAGGGAGCCCCATCGCATCATGAGCGGTTGTACTTGATAAAGGGCGTCAGCGTGCCGATTCGGTCATAAAGCTGGCGTGCCGTCTTGTTATGATCCTGTGTCAGCCAATAGACCGTTGGCGCGCCCTGGCGATCGGCCTCGTCATACACCGCCTGGATCAAAGCACGCCCTACACCGGTCCCGCGCGCCTCGGGGCGGGCATACAGGTCTTGCAGGTAACAGACCCTTTCAACTTTCCATGCGTGGCGGTGAAACAGGTAGTGTGTCAGCCCAACCAACGCGCCGTTCTGTTCGGCAACGAAGCAGGAAAAATCCTGCGGATCGTCCCCAAGCAACCGTGCAAACGTTGATTCATAAATCTCATCGGGTAGGGTGGTTTCATAGAAGGCCAGATAGGCCCGCCACATCTCGGCCCATTGATCCCTGTCCGCGGCCCGCAAGGGGCGAATTTCTGGTACGTTGGCCAAGCGATACGTCCCTGTTGATAAACTGCGCCCCGATTGCCCGATGCTGACATCCGGCCCGCCCCAAGGCAAGCCGCGTTCACGACCTATTCAACGGCAGGCTAACCTTTGCTGCGCGCCATAAAGGCCAGCCGTTCGAACAGATGGACGTCCTGCTCGTTCTTTAGCAACGCCCCATGAAGCTTGGGCAGCGCATTTGCCCCGTCGCGCTTCAGATCCTCTGGTGTCAGATCCTCTGCCAATAGCAATTTCAGCCAATCCAACACCTCAGAGGTTGAAGGTTTCTTTTTTAAGCCTTGAGTCTCACGGATTTCGTAGAATTGGGTCAGGGCGGTGGTCAGCAAGGCATCCTTGATCCCGGGATGGTGAACCTCGACAATCCGACGCATCGTCGCCTCATCCGGGAAGCGGATATAGTGAAAGAAGCATCGGCGCAGGAAGGCGTCGGGCAATTCTTTTTCGTTGTTCGAGGTGATGATGACGATCGGGCGCTGCTTTGCCCGGACCGTTTCACCGGTTTCGTAGACGTGGAACTCCATTTTATCGAGCTCTTGCAGCAGGTCGTTGGGAAACTCGATATCGGCCTTGTCAATCTCATCGATCAGCAGCACGACTTTTTCGTCGGCGTCAAAGGCCTGCCACAGCTTACCTTTGCGGATGTAGTTTGACACATCATGTACCCGTACATCGCCCAATTGGCTGTCCCGCAGTCGGCTGACGGCGTCATATTCGTACAGACCCTGCTGCGCGCGGGTGGTGGATTTCACATTCCACTCGATCATGGTCAGGCCCAAAGCACCTGCCACCTGTTTGGCCAGCTCGGTTTTGCCTGTGCCTGGCTCGCCTTTGACCAGCAAGGGGCGCTCCAGTGTCACTGCCGCGTTTACGGCGATGGTCAGGTCGTCAGTGGCGACATATTCGGCTGTGCCTTGGAAACGTGCAGTCATGGGCCCCTCATGCTCTTGCGCGCGCCTGCGCGTGGTGCGATCCGGGTTACAGAGGGTCAGAGATTTTGACAACCCGGGTCGCTGCGTCGACACAGCCGAAATCTGCCGTGCCAACACCGTCATCTACTGCGATTCGCGGTGTTTCCTGCGAACCGTTGATTGCAACCTGCCACAAAATCACCCGCAGAATTTCACCGAAAAACTCGGTTTTTATGTTCTAAGTCTCATATTTAGACCAGTCAGCCAGAGGGCAGCCTGATCCTAAGTTTGTGTAGTGACAATCTCGTGCCTGTCGGATAAACGCTGCGCAGAAGGGGGTGCCAAATGTCAGGTGATACAACCGCAACCGACGTTTCTGGCCATACCGAGGGAGCAGATATGAAGCAGGAAGTTTTTCTGCCGGATGATTACCGCCCGGCCGAAGATGAGCCTTTCATGAATGATCGCCAGCTTGAGTATTTTCGACGCAAGCTGCTGGATTGGAAGACAGAGTTACTTGCAGGCAGCCGCGACACGATCGAAGGGCTGCAGGACAATACCAGAAACATTCCCGATGTCGCTGATCGCGCAAGCGAAGAGACCGACCGCGCGCTGGAACTGCGCACGCGGGATCGTCAGCGCAAGCTGGTTGCCAAGATCGACTCGGCCCTGCGCCGCATCGACGAAGGTGAGTATGGGTATTGCGAAAAGACCGGTGATCCGATCTCGTTGAAACGTCTGGACGCGCGACCTATCGCAACCATGACGTTGGAAGCGCAAGAGCGGCACGAGCGCCGTGAAAAAGTTCACCGCGACGATTGATCGCTGAAATTCGCAAAAAATCAGTACGCCGGGGCCTGTCGCCTCGGCGTTTTTGCGTTAAGCCCAAGGGATGAAACTCGGCGGGCTGAAATTCTGTGTTGTGGGCGGTGGCATAGGTGGTCTGGCCGCCGCGCTTGCCTTGCAGCAGCGCGGGGCGCTAGTGACCGTATTCGAGCAGGCAGCCGCCCTGACCGAGGTAGGCGCGGGTTTGCAGATCAGCCCAAACGGGATGTGCGTTCTGCGTGCATTGGGCGTCGTATCTGATGTTCCGGCTTTGGGGCAGAGGTCATTCGGAACCGTGTTGCGAGACTATCGCAACGGTCGCGTCATCAGTCGCTTGCCGGGCCCCAAGGCCGGGCCCACCTACTACTACCACCGTGCCGACCTTTTGGATTTGTTACATGAGGCGGCCAAAACCGCGGGGGTAGATATCCGTTTAGGAGCGCGCGTTGCCGGGCTGCGTGGCCATCCGACCGAGGTCGAACTTGTATGTGAAAGCGGCGCGCATCTGCGCGCTGATTGCGTCATCTCCTCCGATGGCGGACGCAGTACCCTCCGGCCCAGCTTGAACGGGTTCGAGACACCCGAATTCACCCACCAGATCGCCTGGCGGGCGACGATCCCATGGCAGCGGGCTGAGGCCGAGCCGCGCGCCATGCTCACCATGGGGTCAGGCCGCCATGTGGTGAGCTATCCGCTGCGTGACCAAAGCCTGATGAATATAGTGGCCATCGAGGAACGGTCGGATTGGCAAGAAGAAGGTTGGCGCAGGCAAGGTGACCCGGATGACCTGCGCGCCCGCTTTGCGGATTTCGGAGGCCCGGTGCGCGACATATTGGCCGAAGTGAAACAGGCACATCTTTGGGCGCTTTTCCTGCGACCCGTTGCGCGCACATGGCAAGATGGTCGCATGGCTCTGTTAGGTGATGCCGCGCATCCAACACTGCCCTTTATGGCTCAAGGGGCCTGCCTGGCGCTTGAAGACGCATGGGTTCTGGCCCGGTGTTTTGACGATCATTCGGATATGAGCAGCGCCTTGGCTGCTTACGAGGCAGCGCGTCTTCCGCGCACAGAGCGCGTTGTTGCCGCCGCTGCCGCAAATGCCCGCAATTTTCACCTGCAAGGCCCCAAAAGGCTCGCGACACAGCTTGCGCTTTCGGTGATCGGCCCGCATCTGTCACGTCGATATGAATGGATCTACAGTCACGACGTGACGGCCTAGCCTATCAGATATCCAAGTCTACCCAGACTGGAACATGATCTGATGGTTTTTCCTGCCCGCGCACATCGGCATCGATCTGGCAATCCCGCATCAGATCAGCGGCTTGCGGGGTCAGCAGGAAATGATCAATCCGGATGCCGTCATTTCGGTTCCAAGCACCGGCCTGGTAGTCCCAAAACGAATAATGTCCGGGGCCTTGCGTGCGGGCGCGAAAGGCTTCTGTAAACCCGAGGTTCAGGATTTTGCGAAACGCCGCGCGGCTTTCGGGGCGGAACAGCGCATCCTCGCGCCAAACTTCGGGGCGTTTGGCATCCTCGTCTTGCGGGATGATATTGTAGTCGCCCGCCATCAATGCGGGTTCCTCGCATGCCATAAGCTCTTTGGCTCGCGCATAGAGACGTTCCATCCAGGCCAACTTATAGTCGTATTTCGGCCCAGGCGCCGGATTGCCATTCGGCAGGTAGAGCCCACAAATCCTGATCGCCTGCTTGCCGACAACGGTGGCCTCGATCCAGCGCGCCTGTTCGTCCTCGTCATCGCCGGGCAAGCCGCGCGAGACATCCTCCAAGGGCAGCTTCGACAGGATTGCAACGCCGTTAAAGCTCTTCTGACCATGGGTTTCGACGTTGTAGCCGCGTTCTTCAAACATTTCGCGCGGGAAGTTTTCGTCGATCGATTTGATTTCCTGTAGCAAGACCACATCGGGTTGCGCATCGTCCAGCCAGCGGGGCAGGGCCTCGGCGCGCGCTTTGATGCCATTGATGTTGAAAGTGGCGATTTTCATGCGCGATCCTCCAGAACTCATGGCAACCTATCGCGCAGAACAGCCCCAACGGCAAGACGTATGGCGGGCTTGCGAGGCTCTGCCTCGCGCTCCGGGATATTTAGAGCCAGATGAATGAAGGATCCTTTGCTTCATCTGGCCACAAATATCCCGGGGGAGTCGCGGCTTGCCGCGGCGGGGGCAGAGCCCCAACTGCTACACTACATTGAAAATGACGTGCCACACCCGCAGGAAGACGTGGCGTTTGGATTTTCGATCACAAACCGCGCGCCAATCAGTTCCTGAGTAAAATCAATGACGGCGTTTTCCAGAAACGGCAGCGAGATCAAATCCACGATCACTTTTTGCCCTTTGCCTTCCAGCACCAGATCATCCTCTTTCGGCTGGTCCAGCGCGATTTCGTATTGAAAACCGGAACATCCGCCGCCTTCCACTGCGACGCGCAAAGCCTGCCCTTGATCTGCCGCGCCGATTTCGGCGAGACGTTCAAAGGCGCGTTCAGTCACTGTTGGGGGCAGATTCATGCCAGACTCCAAAGGTTTATTTCCTTCTCGTGCTGCAATATATGCAACCAAAGGACAGGCGACAAGGACAAGACCTTTGGACAGAGCGGGTTTTGCCTCGGATCCAGGCCGCGCCAGGGGGCGGCTTGTGCCAGAGGAAGAAAGCAGTTTTCGATCATGCTTTCAGCGGGATCGGGACAGGATTATTCATGCCAGCGCCTTTCGGCGGCTGAAACACAAGACACAGGTCTTTGTTGAACACGAAGGCGATAGCTATCGCACCCGGTTGACGCATTCCATCGAAGTCGCCCAGGTGGCGCGTACGATTGCCGGTGCGCTTGGCCTCAACCCGGAGCTGACCGAAGCGGTGGCGCTGGCCCATGACCTGGGCCATACACCGTTTGGGCATACCGGCGAAGACGCTTTGCATGCGTTGATGCAGCCTTATGGCGGTTTTGACCACAACGCGCAGGCCATTCGGATCGTCACACGGCTGGAGCGACACTATGCTGAATTTGATGGCTGTAATCTGACTTGGGAATGTCTGGAAGGCATTGCCAAACATAACGGGCCGGTTGTTGGACAGCTGCCCTGGGCCTTGGCAGAATGCAATGCCGGTTTCGATCTGGAACTGCACACTCATGCCAGTGCCGAAGCACAGGTCGCCGCGTTGTCAGACGACATCGCCTATAACAATCATGATCTTCTGGATGGCTTGCGCGCTGATCTGTTCACGGATGAGGACATTCAGCAACTGCCCATCGTGGGGGATTGCTATGCTGAGGTGGATCGCAAATATCCGGGTCTGGACCCGTATCGCCGCAGGCACGAGGCATTGCGGCGGGTATTTGGGGTGATGGTCTCGGATGTGATCGACACCTCGCGGGACCTGATCGCCAAGTCCGGGGCACAAATGGTTGAAGATATCCGCCATCTCGGCCATCCGGTTGTCCAGTTCTCGACTGCGCTCTGGGCGCAACTGAAAGAGATCCGCGCCTTTCTGTTTGCGCGCATGTACCGCGCCCCCAGCGTGATGCAGGTTCGGGCCGAGGTTAGCGCGGTCGTGGAGGATCTGTTCCCCATTTATCTCAACGATCCCAAGCAGATGCCTTTGCGCTGGCACGGGGATATCGAGGCCGCGCCGGATGAAACGGCTCTGGCCCGGATCGTTTCAGATTACATCGCCGGGATGACGGATCGGTTCGCGCTGCAAGATCACGCCCGGCTGACCGGGCGTTGATTATTCAACTTCGATGTAAGCCAGCGCCCAGACCTGTTGCCCGGCTTGTTCTTGCGCGAGATCTTCATCATCTGTCGGAGGGAACACGATCATTGTCGGGCCATAGCCGCCGATCCCCATTGGGGACCCGTCAGCATGAGTGGCCAAGATGGGTTGATGTGTGGTGATGCTGTCCCACGGAATCTCTGCCTGATAGCCGTCCATAGCCATGGGTTTTGCGGTCTTGCCGACGGCGCCTGCTAATGTCATGACATCCGCCAAAAGAGGTCCGGAAAAAGCGATCTCTCTCTGATTGCCTTCGGGGCCATAGGGGATAGTGATCTCGACCTGCTTCATGCTGTCCAGTGTCACTGCGTCGAACCCGGCAGCGCCGTCGTGCTGAACATCGAGAAAGCCGAGTAGACCGCCTTCATTCTCGCCACGAGGTGGCAGATTGGTTTCGGTCACCGCGCCACCAAGCGTCAGCAATACGTGACCTGTGGGGGCGGGCATCTCAGCCAGTGCGGGCAGCGAGGTTGTCAGCAGCAGGGCAAGGGGCAGGGCAAGGCGCATAAGGTAGTCTCCGGTTGGACTGGCCCTGCCGAGATTAGCGGGCTCTGGTTCGAAGCCAAGCGCAAACTTGAGCGGTCCATTGACCTTCACGCCTTGCGTGGTAAACCGCCGGGCAAGCAAAAGGACATCCGAAATGAACCTGTTTTCCGAGATCCGCGGCCTGGTACTGGACGCGCTGGCGCAGATGCAGTCCGAAGGCGCGCTGCCCGAGGGGCTGAGCTTTGACAACGTGGCGGTCGAACCTCCGCGCGATGCAGCGCACGGGGACATGGCCACCAATGCGGCGATGGTGTTGGCGAAACCGGCGAAGATGAAGCCACGCGATATCGCGGATGTGCTGGCCGGGAAGCTGGCGGCGGATGCGCGGATCACCAGTGCCGAAGTGGCTGGTCCTGGCTTCTTGAACCTCCGGCTGGCACCGACCGTGTGGCAGGGCGTTCTGGCGAACGTGTTGGAGCAGGGCCCTGATTATGGCCGTTCGAACATGGGGCAGGGGCAGAAGGTCAACGTGGAATATGTCTCGGCCAACCCAACTGGTCCACTGCATGTGGGTCATACGCGGGGCGCGGTGTTCGGGGATGCCTTGGCGAGCTTGCTGGCCTATTCCGGCCATGATGTGACGCGCGAATACTACATCAACGATGGTGGCGCGCAGGTAGATGTGCTGGCCCGTTCTGCCTATGAACGCTACCGCGAAGCCAATGGTATGAGCCCCGAGATTGCCGAAGGTCTCTATCCCGGCGACTACCTGATCCCGATCGGTGAGGCGCTGAAAGAGAAATACGGCGACAGCCTGATCGACAAGCCGGAAAGCGAGTGGCTGGAACAGCTGCGTGAATTCTCGACCGACGCGATGATGGACCTGATCCGCGCCGATCTGAAGGCGCTGGGCGTTGAGATGGATGTGTTCTTCTCGGAAAAATCGCTCTATGGCACGGGCCGGATCGAGGCTGCGCTGCAGTCGCTGACCGACAAAGGCCTGATCTATGAGGGCGTGTTGGAGCCACCCAAAGGCAAGAAGCCCGAGGATTGGGAACCGCGTGAGCAGACCCTATTCAAATCGACCGAGCATGGTGATGATGTCGACCGCCCGGTTAAAAAATCGGACGGTGCCTGGACCTATTTCGCCCCGGATATCGCTTATCACTATGACAAGGTCAGCCGTGGCTTTGACGCGCTGATCGACGTGTTTGGCGCGGATCATGGTGGCTATGTCAAACGGATGAAGGCAGCTGTTTCGGCGCTGTCCGACGGCAAGGTGCCGCTGGATATCAAGCTGACCCAGCTGGTGAAGCTGTGGAAAAATGGCGAGCCGTTCAAGATGTCCAAGCGGGCCGGGAACTTCGTCACTTTGCGCGATGTGGTCGATCAGGTTGGCCCGGATGTGACCCGTTTCGTGATGCTGACACGTAAGAACGACGCGCCCTTGGATTTCGATTTCGACAAGGTGCTGGAACAGAGCCGTGAGAACCCGGTGTTCTACGTGCAATACGCCCATGCCCGCGTCATGAGCGTGCTGCGCCGCGCCGCCGAGGCTGAGATTGCCGCCGATGACGCAACCCTTGTCGGCGCCGATCTGGGCAAGATCGATCATACCTCAGAGCTGGCTGTGGCCAAGAAACTGGCCGAATGGCCACGCTTGGTTGAGATCGCGGCCCGCACCAACGAACCGCACCGGGTTGCCTTCTATCTATATGAATTGGCCGGGGATTTTCACGCTCTGTGGAACAAGGGCAACGAAGAAACCCAACTGCGGTTCATCCAGGATGGCGATGTTGCCACAAGCCAGTCGAAAATCGCATTGGCCCGTGCCGTTTCGGTTGTGATTTCAGCAGGCTTGGGTATTCTTGGCGTTACTCCGGCGCAGGAGATGCGGTAACCAATACCGCCCGAACCGCCGGTCTGAGGCAGACAAGAAATGACCCGCGCGCTTTGATTTCAGGCGCAATCGGGCGGTGAGGCAACATGGCGAGTTACGATTACTCGGGGCATCACGACCCCGAGCATATGCATTACCCGAATCAATCACAGGCTCAGGATATGTATCCCGAGGATGAACCGCGTGGTGCGTTTGGGCTGGTGCGGATGGTGAATGTGCTGGGGGCGGTGGCCTCATTAGCCCTGGTCGCCGGTGTTGGTGTCTGGAGCTATAAGCTGGTGATGCGTGATGTCAGCGGCGTGCCGGTCGTGCGTGCCGCCGAAGGTCCGATGCGCATCCAACCTGAAAATCCCGGCGGTCAACCTGCAGATCATCAAGGGCTTGCAGTGAACGCCGTGGCTGCCGAAGGCACTGCTGCGGCCCCTGCGGATCGTCTGATCCTTGCGCCGCGTCCGGTCTCGTTGACTGACGAAGACCTGCCGGCAGGCGAATTGAAGCCCACTCCGGCATTGCATGTGGTGGAAGAACCGATCTCGAACCAAGAGGCTGCGGCGCTGCGGCAAAACGCGGTTGATGCTTTGGTGGCCGAACTGGCGGGCGAGGCGGCCCGTACCGATCAAGAGGCCGCGCCAGGTGTGCAGCTTGCATCCCTTGCCGCGCCTGAGGAAGAACCCGCCATCGACCCGGCTGATCTGGCAGCCGCACTGCCGGACCCGGCGATTGCGGAACTGCCCGGCGTGCGCCGGTCACTGCGTCCGCATACGCGCCCGGCGCGTCGTGCGCCTGCTGTCGATACCTCCGAGGCGTCGATCAATGCGGCAGTGAAGGCGGCTGTTGGATTGGATATCGACCCCGATACACTCAGCAAAGGAACCCGGTTGGCCCAGCTGGGCGCGTTTGAAAGCCCGGATGTGGCAAAGGCCGAATGGGTGCGCCTGAGCGGCCAATTCGGTGAGTATATGGATGGAAAACAGCGTGTTATCCAGAAAACTTCAAGCGGAGGACGCACCTTCTATCGGCTGCGCGTGCTGGGGTTCGAGGATCTGAGCGACTCTCGTCAGTTCTGTGCCGCGCTCGTTGCTCAAGGTGCTGACTGTATCCCGGTCGCCGTCCGGTGACATTTGGCGCTGCGATCACCGATGCTGAGGGGCTGCGGCTAACCGACGATGAACGGGCCATGTTCCGTGAGATGAACCCGTTTGGGTTCATCCTGTTCGCTCGTAATGTTGACAGCGCCGATCAGGTCCGGGCCCTATGCGACGATTTCCGCGAGGCGGTTGGGCGCAATTGTCCGATCACCATCGATCAGGAAGGCGGGCGTGTGCAGCGCCTGCGCACACCTCTGGCGCGGGAATGGATGCCGCCGCTGGATCATGCCGAGCGGGCCGGAGAACAGGCCGAACGGGCCATGTATTTGCGCTATCGCCTGATTGCGCATGAGTTGTTCGAGCTCGGGATCGATAGCAACTGCGCACCCACTTTGGACTTGGCGCGGGCTGAGACCCATGCGTTTCTGCGCAACCGGTGTTACGGTGACGACGCGGGCACCATCGCCAAGATCGGGCGTGCCGTGGCGCAGGCCCATCTGGATGGCGGTGTTCTGCCTGTGGTCAAACATATGCCAGGTCACGGACGGGCGACGCTGGACACTCATTTTGAATTGCCTCTGGTCGATCTGCCTTTGGAGGCGTTACAGGATACTGATTTCGCACCATTTCGCGCGTTGAACGATCTGCCGATGGGCATGACGGCGCATCTGGTGTTTGGGCAGATTGACTCGCTCCCGGCGACCATCTCGACCGAAATGATGACGGTGATCCGAGACGTCATTGGTTTTGACGGTCTGATCATGACCGATGATATCTCGATGAAGGCGCTGAGCGGTTCGGCGGCCGAGCTTTCGCGTCGGGCGATCGAGGCCGGGTGCGACGTGGTTCTGCACTGCAATGCCAGCTTGGCCGAACGCGCCGAGGTGCTTAAGGCCGCCGGTCGGATGACCGATGCTGCTCAGGCCCGCGCCGAACGGGCATTGGCGATGCGCAACCCCCCGCAGGAACTTGACATCGAGGCCACCGAAGCGGAACTATCTGCCCTAATGGGCGGGCAGGTATATGAACGATAACCTTTTCAGCGAAGACCCGGTCTCGGTCGCCGATCGACTGGCCGCCGAGGCATTGATCGTTGATGTTGACGGGTTCGAAGGCCCGTTGGATGTGCTGCTGACCCTGTCGCGCACCCAAAAGGTGGATCTGCGGAAGATCTCGGTTCTGGCACTGGCGCAGCAATATTTGGCCTTTGTTGAAAAGGCCCGCGCGCTTCGGATCGAACTGGCGGCGGATTATCTGGTCATGGCCGCATGGCTGGCCTTCCTGAAATCCCGCCTGTTGCTGCCGCCAGACCCGGACGACGAAGGTCCGTCGGGCGAAGAACTGGCCGCGCATCTGGCGTTTCAGTTGGAACGCTTGCAGGCCATGCGAGATGCCGCCGCGCGTCTGATGGCGCGCGATCAGTTGGGGCGCGATTTCTTCAGGCGCGGGCAGGGCGAGGATGTCACCCGCATCCGCACGGTGACCTATTCCGCCACGCTGCTGGACCTGATGCAAGGCTATGCCCGTATCCGTACACGGGATGAGTTCCGGCCCTTTGTGATGGACCGCGATGCGGTGTTTACCATGGAGCAGGCGCTGGAGCGTATGCGCCCGCTGATAGGGTTTGCAGGGGCCTGGACCGATATGGAGACCTACCTGCCGGACGGGTGGGAGGCTGATCCAGTTCGCAGACGCTCGGCCACGGCGGCAACCTTTGCGGCCTCGCTGGAACTGGTGAAAGAAGGACATATGGAGATCAAGCAAAGCGAGACCTTTGCTCCGATCCAATTGCGCAAGAGGACCGAAACACGTGACTGACGCCCCCGAAGATGACGGCACCGGCACTCTGTTCGAGGCCCCTCCGCTGGCCGAACAGGAACGCATGGTCGAAGCGGTTTTGTTCGCCAGTGCCGAGCCGGTGACGATTGCCGATCTTGAGGCCCGGATGCCCCATGGCAGTTCGGCAGCGCAAGCGGTCGAACTGCTTCAGAAACGCTATGAAGGGCGCGGCGTGCGCGTGGTCAAGGTGGGTGAGGCCTGGGCGATCCGTACGGCCCCCGACCTTGGGTTTCTGATGCAGAAAGAGACAGTTGAGACCCGCAAGCTGAGCCGCGCAGCGATCGAGACGTTGGCCATCGTGGCCTATCACCAGCCCTGCACCCGGGCCGAGATCGAGGAAATCCGGGGGGTTTCCGTGTCGCGCGGGACGATTGACCAGCTGCTGGAAATGGAGTGGATTCGACTGGGCCGTCGCCGTATGACACCAGGTCGTCCGGTGACCTTTGTGGTGACGCCAGAGTTTCTGGATCATTTCGGTCTCGAAAACGCCCGTGATCTGCCGGGGCTCAAGGAATTGCGCGCTGCCGGGCTGCTTGAAAACCGCCCACCGCCGGGTGCCATGCCGCTGGGCGAGGGGCAGGACGAGGCAGAGGACGAGGATCAGACCGAGCTGTTCGAGGAAGAGTGATCAGGCGGCCCTTTTGTTGCCGCAGATGAACGCTATCTTGAGGCAGAAGAAACGGAGTTGAGCAATGAACGCCAATCGGATCATCGACATGATCGTGCGACAGGTCATGCGCCGCCTAGTGAACAAAGGGATCGACAAGGGCATTGACTTGGCAAGTCGTCGTGGCGGGAATTCGGATCAGGCGCCCACGAATACAGGTGCGCCAAAGAGTGCCAGTACGCCGCGTCACGCGAAGAACCTAAGGCAGGCGCATCGGGTAACGCGCCAGATGCGGCGGTTCATGAAATTCTGAAGCTTAATCTATAGCCTTGAAATGCTTGGACAGTTTCAGACCCTGTCCCTGATAATTCGATGCGATGCCAGCGCCGTATAGCTGGGTGGGCATCTCGGCCATTTTCTCATAAACCAATCGCCCGACGACCTGTCCGTGCTCCAGCACAAAGGGTGCCTCGTGGCAGCGCACTTCCAACACGCCGCGCGATCCGGCACCGCCAGCCTCGGCATGGCCAAAACCGGGATCGAAGAACCCTGCATAGTGCACACGGAACTCACCAACCATGGCCAGATAGGGCGCCATTTCGGCGGCATACATCGGCGGGATATGCACCGCCTCGCGGCTGACCAGAATGTAGAAGGCGCCGGGGTCCAGAATGATGCACCCATCCTTGGTACGCACCTCTTCCCAATATTCCTGCGGGTCGTATTCACCGATGCGGTCTAGGTCGATCACACCGGTATGGGGCTTGGCACGATAGCCGACCAGATCGGTATCAGGCAGTTGCAGATCGACAGAAAAGCCCAACCCGTCCTGAATGACAGCGGGCCCATCGACCAGAGGTGAGGCGGCATGCAAATCAGTCAGTTCCGCGTCGGTCAGAACCGCCTGACCCTGGCGGAACCGGATCTGGTTCAGACGCATGCCTGGGCGGACCAGAACCGAGAAGGAGCGCGGGCAAATCTCGGCATAAAGAGGCCCTGTATAACCCGCTGGAATCCGGTCAAACTCGGTCCCACCATCGGTGATGGTACGGGTCAGCAGGTCCAGCCGCCCGGTTGAGCTTTTGGCGTTGGCCACGGCGCTGGTGTGGCCGGGCAGGGCCAGCGATTCCATCAGCGGTACGAGGTAGACGCAGCCTTTTTCCAGAACGGCCCCGTCGGTGATGTCGATGCGGTGCATCTCAAACTCGGCCAAGCGGTCGGCGACGGACCGGGTTTCGCCTGCCAGAAAGGATGCGCGGACCCGGTAAGCTACTGTTCCCAAACGTAGATCAAGGCTGGCAGGTTGCACCTGAGCAGGGATGACATCGGGGGTAGCACTGATCTCACCGCGTGCGATCATCGCTTCAATCTGCTGGTTTGGGCATACACCTGTCATTCCGATCCCCCCTGATGCCAGAGCGGGATCTGGCCAATGTGCCACAAACGTCGGTGTGATATGGTCGGGCTAGCAGGACTCGAACCTGCGACCTTCCGTCCCCCAGACGGACGCGCTACCAGGCTGCGCCATAGCCCGACGTTGGAGTGTTCATAAAGAAATTCCCGGCAGGGGCAAGAGGAAAACACTGCCTTTTTCCTATCCCGCCATCTTGGCTTCGATCCGGTCCAGCCAGCTGCGCAAATCCCGCGCGATCGGGGCGATTTTGTTCAGAAGATCGGGGTCGAACTCTGCGCGATTCCAGACCAAAGACGCCAGACCGCCTGTCAGCGGCGCCGTGTCGAGCACCGGGTCTTGCGTCTTGGGTTCGGCGGCCACCGGTTCGGTTTGAGCCTCTGCCTGAGGGGCCGCGACAGGCGTGCCGAGGTCCATATCAATCTGTTCAGAGGTGGGCGCAGGCGCGGGCGAGAAGGGGACAACCGTCTCTTCCGCAGCCTGTGGCATGGCCGCGGAGGCCTCGTCCAGCCCATGGGACAATCCAATGACATGGGCAACGCCGCGTTCGCGTAAAATCCGCTGAACACCTTTGATCGTCACCCCATCTTCATGCAGCAGTTTCTTGATGCCGCCCAGCAGCAGCATGTCGTTCGGGCGGTAATATCGCCGCCCTCCGGCGCGTTTAACGGGTTTGACCTGAGTGAACCGGCTTTCCCAGAATCGCAGAACATGGGCCTGAACTCCGAGCCAATCCGCAACTTCAGAGATCGTGCGAAATGCGTCGGGGGATTTGCTCATGTCCGCAGAGCTCCGGCGTTACTTGCGATTCCCGGCAGCGACGCGATCTTTCATCAGATGCGACGGGCGGAAGGTCAGAACGCGGCGGGGTTGAATCGGAACCTCTTCGCCGGTTTTGGGGTTACGGCCGATACGGGCGGTTTTGTCCCGAACGCTGAAGGTGCCAAAAGACGAAATCTTGACCTGTTCGCCACGCACAAGCGCGTCGGACATGTGGTTCAGCACGCTTTCGACCAGCTGTGCGCTTTCATTGCGTGACAGGCCAACCTCACGAAAGACGGCCTCGCTCAGATCCATTCGGGTCAGTGTTTTGTCGCCCATGTTTTTTCCCCTGTTGCTACCAAACCATAGGGTCAGGGCAAATTCACTGTCAATATCAATGAATTGCGCGCGGCTGTGTAAGCTGGAATGCGCTTGTTACCAGCGCAAAAGAACCGATCCCCAGGCCAAACCGCCACCAATTGCCTCGGTCACTAGCAGATCGCCCGGTTTGAACTGCCCGCGCTGCTTGGCCACGGACATGGCTAAGGGAATCGAGGCCGCCGATGTGTTGCCGTGATCCTGTAGGGTGACAACAACGTGATCCATTGGCACGCCCAGTTTCTTGGCAGTGCCCTGAATGATGCGGATATTGGCCTGATGCGGGACGATCCAGTCCACATCTTCGTGTTTCAGCCCAACTTTTTTCAGGCAGGTTTCGGCGGTGGAGGTTAAACGCTCGACCGCCTGCCGGAACAATTGGTTGCCCTTCATCCGCAGATAACCGGTGGTCTGGGTCGACACCCCGCCATCTACATAGAGCAGATCCTTGTAACGCCCGTCCGAATTCAGATCGGTGGCCAGAATCCCGCGATCGTCGGAGGTACCATCGCCCTCCTGCCGCTCCAGTATCAGCGCGCCTGCGCCATCGCCGAACAGCACGCAGGTCGACCGGTCTGACCAGTCCATGATTCGAGAGAAGGTTTCGGCTCCGATCACCAGAACGCGTTCGGCCTGGTCTGACAGGATCAGAGCGTTCGCGTTTGTCATCGCGTAGACGAAACCGGCGCAGACGGCCTGCACGTCAAAGGCAAATCCCTTGGTCATACCAAGGCGCGACTGCACCATCGTTGCAGCAGACGGAAAGGTCAGATCAGCGGTTGAGGTTGCAAGCACGATGGCATCGATATCATCTACTGTCAGCCCCGCGTCGGCCAGCGCGGCCTCGGCGGCTTTGGTGGCCATATCCGAGGTCGTTTCGTCTTCGGCTGCAAAGTGGCGGCGTTCGATACCGGAGCGCGTTCGGATCCATTCGTCCGATGTATCCAGAGTTCGTTCGAACTCGGAATTCGGGACGATACGTTCGGGCAAATAATGCCCTACACCTACAACGACTGAACGGCCTGCCATGCTTGGGTACTGCCTTTTTGTTATTTTTCCGCCTGCGGCGCGGTGTGCGCGGCATCTTGTGCAAGCTGGGCTGTTGATGCAACCCGTGCTGCCAATTTTTCGGCAAATCCGGATTCGGCCAGCGTGAAGGCCAGTTTGATGGCCGCAGAAACACCGGTTGCGTCCGCACCGCCATGCGATTTCACGACGGTGCCATTGAGGCCCAGGAACACCCCGCCGTTGACGCGGCGCGGATCGATGCGTTTTTTCAGACGCTGCAGCGAGGTTATGGCCAGGATTGATGCCAGCCGTGAGAGCGGCGAGTATTTGAATGCCTGACGCAACAGATCGCCAATCAGGCTCGCGGTGCCTTCGCCGGTTTTGATGGCGACATTGCCGGTAAACCCGTCTGTCACAATCACATCTGCCTTGTCACCGGGAATATCGCTGCCTTCGACAAACCCTACGAATTCAAAACTCGCCTGTTCGGCAAAACCATCGATCAGAGCATGAGCTTCTTTCAGCTCGGCCCGGCCTTTATGTTCCTCGGTGCCCACGTTCAGCAGGCCGATCCGGGGACGGTTCAGCGCCATCCCGTTGCGGGCGTAAGAGGCCCCCATCAGCGCGTATTGCAGCAGGTCCTTGGCCTCGGCCCGGACATCGGCGCCCACATCCAGCATCACGTTGAAGCCCTGAGGATTGCGTGAAGGCCAAAGAATCGCAATCGCCGGGCGGTTCACGCCCGGTAATTTGCGCAGGCGCATCATCGACAGTGCCATCAATGCGCCGGTATTGCCGCAGGACACCGCCCCATGCGCCTCGCCTTGACGCACGGCTTCCAGCGTCGACCACATCGAAGTTTGCTTGCCATTGCGGACAACCTGGCTGGGCTTGTCCTCCATCGTGACCACATCCGGGCAATCACGAAAATCGACGCGCCCATCCAGGACGCGCCGTTTCGCTACGAGCTTGCGCAGCGTGTCTTTGGGACCATGCAGCAGAAACCCGATATTGGGGTTTTTCTTTGCCGATCGCGCAAGGCCTGCAACAACAACTGCGGGACCCGCGTCCCCACCCATAGCGTCAACCGAGATGGTGATCCGTTCGGCGTGCGTGGGCTGTTCAGTCATTCCTGGGCCAGCGTTCAATCAGGCTTAGGCCGCGTCTTCGTCCAGGTCGATTTCGTCGGCCTGTGCGATCACCTCACGGTCATCATAGTGGCCACATGCGCCACAGACGTGGTGCGGGCGGCGTAGTTCACCGCAGTTCGGGCATTCGTTCGGGTTCGCAGCAACCAGAGCGTCGTGTGCGCGGCGGTTGTTGCGACGCGACTTGGAAACTTTGTTCTGTTGGACGGCCATGGTCTCAACCTTTGTCTGACTGTGGGCCAGCAGATTCGCTGCCGACCGGGTTTCATATTTCGTTTTATCGTGGTTTGACGCGCATTTAGGGAACCAGCCCGGCAATGTCCAACCCAAAATCCGTTGAGCGCGCGAAAATACTGCGATTCTCGTCATGATCAAGCGATTTTTCTGACCGCCTGCTATGACAGGAAATCAAGGCTCTGTCACTCGTCTTTTTTCAGCGCATCCCGCAATCCGGCCAACCCCGCAAAGGGTTTGGCATCTTCATCGGTCATCGCCTGTTTACCTGGCTCAGTGTAGTCGGCCTGATCCAGTTCAGCTCCGTCCTTGCGGGGATACTGGGGCAGGGACAGCGACAGCGCCTCGATCATCACGATCTCGGGGTCGATCTCGGCCCCAAGCGGCTCGGTTTCGTCGCCTTCCGGGATTTCGAATTCCGGTTCATCCGGATCGGACCAGTCGGCCACATACAGGCGTGAGACGGGCACATCGATCCGGGTTGTGACCGGTTCCAGCGTCACGACGCAGGGCTGAATCACCGTTGCACCCAATGTGCCGGTCAGGTTCCAGTCGCGCTTGCCATCGGCGCGCACTTGCCCCGCAAAGCTAAGTTTGCGCAGACCAAGCAGGCCCAGATCCTGTTTGATGGCCTCCAGCGCGTCCTTTTCCGGGCGTAGCTCAAACGCGGTTGCGGCGTTCTGTGGCAGGTCGGCCACCCGCAGGGATGTAACGTTGCTCATGTCCTGAGCCTTTCTATGTGTTGAACCGTGGCTGCGGTTTCTGTAATCGGATAGAAGCCGCAAGAGGCCAAGGCAAGAGGGTGAGCAAGTTGATGGTTGGAAACAGGTCGAAATCGGCAATGCGAACAGTTGCGTTCCTTGCCTGCCTCAGTGCGATTACCGCCTGTACGCCGATCTTCAGGAATCACGGCTATGTGCCGCCTGCGGACGAACTGGCCGAGATCAAGGTCGGCACCGACACACGCGACAGCGTGACAGAGACCATCGGCGCCCCCGGCATTTCCGGTGTCGTGAATGATTCTGGCTTTTACTATGTGCGTTCACGCGTGCGCCACTACGGCCCCAAACGGCCCGAGGTCGTCTCACGCGAGTTGGTGGCGATCAGCTTTGATCAGCGCGGGGTGGTTCGGAATATCGAAAGATTCGGGCTTGAAGACGGGCTTGTGATTCCGCTGGAACGCCGTGTGACCGAATCCAGCGTCAGCAACACGGGCTTCCTGCGTCAGTTGCTGGGCAATATCGGCAACTTCAACCCGGCGAACATTCCGGGTGCATCCGAATAATATAGCTGACCGTCTTGTCTGCTTCACATGACGGTCACATCTTCTGTGGTAACGGGAGCCTAGTAGAGAAATCCGGTCCGCAAGCGCGGAGGAAGCGACCATGACCAAGGCCGTCTTGTTAAGCAAGGGACGCTATCAGGCGCGATTGGCGCAAAGTGCCGACGATCTGAAGGCGGCGCAGCGCCTGAGGACCCAGGCCTTTGGAACGGATCAGATCGACACGGACGCGTTTGATGCCGCCTGCGCTCATGTTCTGGTCGAAGATTTGCAGGCCGATGGGCAGCTGGTTTGCTGTTTTCGGATGCTGACCATGGCAAATGGTGCAGATATCGGGCGCAGCTATTCTGCCCAGTTCTATGATCTCTCCAGCCTCGAAGATTTCGATGGCCGAATGGTCGAGATGGGGCGATTCTGTATCCATCCGGACTGGACCGATCCTGACATTCTGCGCATTGCGTGGGGGGCCATGACCGCCTTTGTCGATCAGAACCGGATCGAGATGCTGTTTGGCTGTTCCTCATTCGCTGGAACCGAAACCGAACACTATCTGGATGCGTTTGCGATGCTGAAACATCGCCATCTGGCCCCGAAACGCTGGTTGCCGCGGGTCAAGGCTCCGGATGTCTTCCGCTTTGCAGCCCGTCTGCGGCGTAGGCCCGATGCAAAAAAGGCGATGCTGCGGATGCCGCCCTTGTTGCGCACCTACCTGATGATGGGGGGCTGGGTCAGTGATCATGCGGTGGTCGACCGGCATATGAATACGTTGCATGTGTTCACGGGGCTGGAAATCGGGTCGATTCCTCCGGCGCGGAAACGTCTGTTGCGGGCGGTGGCCGGGTAGGTCGCGTATTTACGAAAAGGTGCAGCCCGGGCGTTGACGCCTTGTGCCTGCCGGTTTAGCTGGCGGGCATGGCGAGAATTCCTTTGTTGCAGATGTCCGACATTTCCCTGACCTTCGGGGGCGATCCGGTGTTTTCCGGGCTTGATCTGGTGGTTCAGCCCGGCGACCGCGTGGCGCTTGTGGGGCGAAACGGGTCGGGCAAATCCACACTCATGAAAGTGATGGCCGGTCTGGTCGAGGCGGATCAGGGTGAGATCATCGTGCCCCCCGGCAAATCTGTCGGATATATGGAACAGGACCCTGGGATGGAGGGGTTCGCCACGCTGGGCGATTATGCCTGTAGCGGGTTGGAACCCGGCGAGCTGTACAAGGTGGAACGCGCGGGCGAAGGGCTGAAATTCGATCCCGACCGCGCCGTCGATACCGCCTCGGGCGGAGAACGGCGGCGGGCAGCCTTGGCCAAGCTGATGGCCGAGGCACCGGATTTGATGCTGCTGGACGAGCCGACAAACCATTTGGACATCGAGGCCATTGCTTGGCTGGAACGCGAATTGGGATCGACCCGCGCGGCTTTTGTGCTGATCTCGCATGACCGCGCGTTTTTACGCGCGTTGACGCGGGCGACATTGTGGATTGATCGCGGCCCCGTTCGGCGGCAGGAACAGGGGTTTGAAGCGTTTGAAGCCTGGCGCGACAAGATTTGGGAAGAAGAGGATCAGCAGCGCCACAAGCTGAACCGTTTGATCAAGTCCGAGGCTAAATGGGCCGTCGAAGGCATCAGTGCCCGGCGCAAGCGCAATCAGGGAAGGGTGCGGGCGTTGCAGGCCTTGCGGGCCGAAAAGGCAGCGCAGATCAAACGTCAGGGCTCTGCCGCAATGGCGCTTGAGGCTGGGCCAAAGTCCGGCCGAAAGGTGATTGAGGCCAAGGGGTTGGCCAAATCCTTTGGAACGCAGCAGATTGTACGAAACTTTGATCTGCTGGTGCAACGCGGCGATCGCGTGGCGTTTGTGGGCCCCAACGGTGTGGGCAAGACCACCCTGCTGAAAATGCTATTGGGTCAGGAAGCACCGGATGAGGGTTCTGTCGCTTTGGGTACCAATCTTGAGGTGGCCGTATTCGATCAGACCCGCGCGCAGCTGGACCCGGAGATGACCCTGTGGGACAGTCTGACCGGAGATCCTGAGATGCGGGTCTCAGGCAAAGCCGATCAGGTGATGGTCGGTGGGCAGCCCAAACATGTGGTGGGTTACCTCAAAGAATTCCTGTTCGACGAACCGCAGGCCCGCGCCGCCGTTAAATCTCTGTCCGGGGGCGAGAAGGCCCGGTTGCTGCTGGCCAAACTGATGGCCAAGTCCTCGAACCTATTGGTGTTGGACGAACCAACCAACGATCTGGACGTTGAGACGCTGGATTTGTTGCAGGAACTGCTGGACGAATATAACGGCACCGTTTTGCTGGTCAGCCACGACCGGGATTTTCTGGACCGTATCGCGACCACAACCATTGCGATGGAAGGCTACGGGCGGGCGACGGTCTATGCCGGGGGATGGTCGGACTACATTGCGCAGCGTGGCGATGTATCTGAGAAAAAGAGCGAAAAAGCAAAAGCTTCTAAGCCGAAGATAAAGCAAGAGGCAAAGCCGAAATCAGGCCTGTCATTCTCGGAAAAACACCGGCTTGAGAAACTGCCAGCCGAGATTGCACGGCTTGAGGCCGAGATTGCCAAGCTGGAAGAATTGATGGCCGATCCCGAACTATTCACCCGCGAGCCGGTCAAGTTTCAGAAAGCAACCGACGCTCTGGTCGAACGGCAGGATAAGCTGGCCGCGGCCGAGGAAGAGTGGCTGACGCTGGAAGAGAAAGCCGAGGCGGGTTAGTCGCTCAACGAACGCATTTACCCTGTTCGCACGCAGCCCGAGGCTCTGTGCCCTCGGGCTTTCTCTGGTGTCTGTTTAACCAATCCGCGTCATCTCGTTCAGGACGAAATCAGCAACACTGCCTTCAGTCGCCTCCATATAGGCGGCGAGGTGCGGAGCGTTCATGTGGGTCTGCCATAGCTCGTGGGATTCCCAGTTTTCGTAAAAGACAAAGAAGCCAGGATTGGTTGTGTCGATATGCAGGTCGTATTGAATGCAACCCTCTTCATCGCGCGTGATCGGGATCAGCTTTTCCAACTCGGCGCGCACAAGGTCTTCTTTGCCGGGATGGGCGGTGATCTGGGCGAGAATAGTCAAGGCCATGATGTATCCTATGGGTGATTTTTGCGATGACCTGGGATATGTGACATACACGTCAACTGCGCAAGAACGCACAATATATGCAGGTAGGCACTATTTGTATACTGTAAGAACAAGAGGCCAAATATGGATCGGTTCGAACGATATGATTGCAGCGGTGGTTGCCCGGTTGAGGCGGGGCTGGAACAAATATCGGGCAAATGGAAGGGCTTGGTGATCTACCATCTGCTGGGGGGAACCATGCGATTTAGTGCGTTGTCACGCGCTTTGGGAACGGTGACCCAGCGCAGCCTGACCAAACAACTGCGCGAGTTGGAAGCTGACGGAATCGTGCATCGTGAGGTCTACCCGGAGGTGCCGCCCAAGGTTGAATACAGCCTTACACCCAAGGGGCAAGCGCTGCGCCCTGTGATTGAGGCACTAGCCGATTGGGGACAAAACCGCGTCTTGATTTGAGCCCCGTCAGAGAGGCCGGGCAGGGTTGCCAACAACCGTTTCACCGGGCGCCACATCCTTTGTGACCACGGCACCCGCACCGACGATAGCATTGTTGCCGATTGTCACTCCGGGCAAGATAAGGGCGCTGCCGCCGACCCAGACGTTCTTGCCGATTGTCACCGGCAGTGCGATTTCCAGCCCGCGCGCGCGTTCTGCCGGGGCTTTGGCATGCTGCGCGCAATAGATTTGCGCCTGAGGCCCGAACATCGTGTCATCGCCGATCTGAACCCGTGCTGTATCCAGAACCACGCAGCCTGCATTGAAATAGACCCGTTTGCCCAGGTGAATATTGAGGCCATAGGCGCAGTGAAACGGTGCCTCGACATAGCAATCGGAACCCGGATCACCCAGCAGTGCATGCAGCGCCGGGTCCATGTTGCCGCGCGTATCGGGATAGCACGAGTTATGCGCGTGAACCGCGCGCCGCGCCGTGGCGCGCAGGGCGTCGAGTTCGGGATCGAGGCAGCAATACCACGCACCAGCCTGCATTTTTTCGCGTTCGGTCATGGCTCAGATTTACCGCATCCGCAGCGCACCGTCGATGCGAATGACCTCTCCGTTCAGATACCCCATCTCGACGATGAAACCGGCCAGTCGGGCGTATTCCTTTGGATCGCCCAGACGGGCCGGGTTGGGGACGTCAGCAGCCAGTTGTTGCTGCACATCTTCGGGCAGGCCCGCCAGCATCGGTGTCATGAAAATACCCGGCGCGATGGCCATGACCCGGATACCGGATGAGGCCAGATCGCGCGCCATCGGTAGGGTCATCCCGACCACTCCGCCTTTGGACGCGGCATAGGCCGCCTGGCCCTTCTGCCCGTCAAAGGCCGCAATTGACGCCGTGTTGATGATCACGCCGCGTGCGCCATCCGGTTCGGGCTCATTTCTTGCCATCTCAGCAGCCGCAAGGCGCGAGACGTTGAAGGTGCCAACCAGATTGATGTCGATGGTACGCTGGAAAGCGTCCAGTGGGTGCGGACCGTCCCGGCCCACGGTTTTGATGCCATAGGCGATGCCCGCGCAATTCACCGCAGCATTTATCCGACCCATATTCTCCATTGCGGCGGCAATGGCTGCCGAGACAGAGCTTTCGTCGGTCACATCGGTATGTGCAAAGTGCCCCCCGATCTCGCGTGCGACCTGTGCGCCGCGATCCTGATCACGGTCCAGAATAGTGACCTGTGCGCCTTGATCTGCAAAATGGCGGGCGGTCGCTTCGCCAAGGCCCGAGGCGCCCCCGGTGACGATGGCAGCGGTATTTGACAGGTTCATGGCAGCCCTCCAATATTTCTGAACATACGTTCAATAACGGGATGAGGCCGGATCTGTCCAGAAAATTGACGCTGCCTCTCTGAGCTATGGTGTCAGCTGACCCTACGTTAACAAATCTTCAGTTTTCGCTCATCCGGCATTTACGGACCGCCACCATCTGCTGATCGAATAACCTGACATGTTCGGGTGTTTCTAGGTCAGGAGGATCAGTAATGTTAACGAGTACCAAAGTTAAACTGGGCGCATTTGCAGTTATGCCATTTGTTGGAATTCTGATGGCAGGCAGCACGGCTGCCGCAACAGAAGTCTGTAACTGGAAAACCGCCCGCACGGCTGCCAATAACGGAGATTACGCCGCACTCTGCGCCTGTTCACAGGTAACGCCGAGTTTTCTGAAGCAACTGCAAAGGCGCGCGGATTTTGAGACGACCTTGCAGAATACCGGCGCCATGTGCCCGGGTCTTGCAGCCTTGTTGACGGATTTGCCAACGGCGTCGATCTCTGACCCGACCAGCAATCGCGGAGAAGACCGCAGTTCGGATCGTCCATCACAAGGCGCACCGGGTGCGGGTGAAAACGGTGATGGTGGCAATGCCGGTGGTGGCGGCCAGGGACCGGGCAACGGCGGTGGTAATGATCCCGGCAATGGCGGTGGAGATGGCCCCGGCGATCCCGGAAACGGTGGCGGAGACGGCCCCGGTGATGGCGGTGGCGATCCCGGTAACGGCAGCGGTGACGGTCCTGGTAACGGCAGCGGTGACGGTCCTGGTAACGGCGGCGGTGACGGTCCTGGCGATGGTGGTGGCGATAACCCCGGTAACGGTGGCGGAAACGGTCCCGGCAAAGGTGGCGATGGCCCTGGCAAGGGCGGTGGCAAAGGTGGCGGCAAAGGCGGCGATGGTCCCGGCAATGGCAACGGGAATGCCGGAAACCCCGGTAACGGCGGTGGAAACAACAATGGCTCTGGACCGGGCTCTGGCAACAACGGCAATAACAACGGTCAGGGCAATGGTTCCGGAAACGGAAAAGGCGGTGACGGTAAAGGTGGTGGCAAGGGCGGCGGTAAAGGAAAACGCTAAACTACTTGGCTTTATAATGACACAAGAACAAAAAACGGCCACCAGATGGTGGCCGTTTGTCTTCATGTTCTCGCCGGTGTCAGTTCATCCCAGCTGCACCAGCGCGTGCCGTTTCTTGCCCGCGCTGAGTTTGATGGGCGAGGACAGGGTAACCGCATCGATCATCAAACCGGCATCTGTCAGCGGCGCATCGTCCAATTTGGCACCGCTTTCGGCGATCAGGCGTTTGGCCTCCTTACCGGATTTGGCGAGGCCGGATTTGACGATCAGTTGCACAATCGAAACGGGCAGATCATCGCCCGACAGGGTCAGGGTCGGCAGATCATCACCTATTCCGCCTTTTTCGAACACTTCGCGGGCGGTGGCCTCGGCCGTTGCGGCGGCCTCAGACCCGTGCAGGAGGGTTGTGACCTCGTTGGCGAGGCGGATTTTGGCCTCGTTGATCTCGGACCCTTCCAGTGCGGCTAGACGGTCGCATTCGTCCACAGGCAATTCGGTGAAGATTTTCAGGAACCGGCCCACATCTGCGTCGGTCGTGTTGCGCCAGAATTGCCAGAACTCATACGCCGACAGCATATCGCCGTTCAGCCAGACGGCACCGCCCTGCGATTTTCCCATCTTGCGCCCGTCGCTTGTGGTCAGCAGGGGGGTGGTCAAACCATAAATCTCATGATCCAGCACCCGGCGGGTCAGGTCGATACCGTTGACGATATTGCCCCATTGATCCGAGCCACCCATCTGCAGAACACAGCCGTAGCGGCGGTTCAGTTCGAGGAAGTCATAGGCCTGCAGGATCATGTAGTTGAATTCGAGGAATGACAGCGATTGCTCACGGTCCAGCCGGGATTTCACCGATTCAAAGCTCAGCATCCGGTTGACCGAAAAATGCCGCCCGATATCGCGCAGGAAATCGAGGTAGTTCAGGCTGTCCAGCCATTCCGCATTGTTCAGCATCAGCGCGCCCGTTTCGCTGTCATCATAGGACAGGTATTTCGAGAAGACCTGTTTCATGCCCGCGATATTGGCGTCGATCTGCTCGGGGCCCAGGAGGGGGCGCTCATCCGAGCGGAACGAGGGGTCACCCACTTTGGTGGTGCCGCCACCCATCAGGGTGATCGGCTTGTGGCCGGTCTTTTGCAGCCAGCGCAGCACCATGATGTTCATCAGGTGACCCACATGCAGCGACTGCGCGGTGGCGTCATAGCCGATATAAGCCGTCTGCACCCCAGAGATCAGCGCGTCGTCAAGGCCCTGATAATCGGTGCAGTCAGCCAGAAAGCCGCGCTCGATCATCGTGGCGATGAAATCCGATTTGGGGTGGTAGGTCATAGTTTGCCCTCGGGGTTTATGTTGCGGGGCACTGTATAGGCGGCAGATGGGGTAAGGGAAAGGCACCAATTCGCAAGAAATGATGGTCTAATGCACAGGCCCTTCGCCTTTGGCCGGGGTAAGGGGCAACTTGAACGCGTAGAGCATTGCGCAGACGTTCAAAATGGCCAATGCGATGATAGGCGTTACCGGGTCGTGCAGGTGTGCCACTGCTCCGAGACCTGCGGCAAAGGCAATCCCGAACAGGCCCGCCGTCACATCGCCCAACGCGACCAGATAGGGGCGCTCTTTCTCTCCGGTCATTTCGATCAGATACAGGTAGCGGCCATAGATCACGCCGTTGCCACCCAATGATAAAAGCAGAATGACAAAGGCGTAGATCCAGACATTGGACGCATAGCCCATCATCGTGAGCCCAAGCGCTGCGATCGCCGAGAGTGTCGATGTCAGGCAGCCCAGCCACATCACATGTTTGACTGAAACGCGACCACTCAGCCAACCCCAGAGCAGCGAGCCGATGACCACACCAGCGCTGGCGCCGATTACGAAATAGCTGAGCGAGTGTTTGGTGCCGATATGATAGGTCGCGGCGTGGATCGTGTAGAATGGCATGGCCAGTTCGACCGAGACGAACAGCAGCCGCGCAATCAGGAATTTGCGATACCACGGCATGGCCATTCCGGTTTCAAAACCAGCTGCCAGTTCTTTCAGCGGCTTTGGCTTTTTCACCGGTTTTGGCGGAGGTTTGATTTCATCCTCAAACAGCTGCACACCGGCAAAGCTGATTCCGGCTGCAAACATCGCGATCACGCCGCACCACATGACCACGATATGCCGTTGCATCGGCTGGTCCGAGGCCAACAGGTCTTTGGTCGCCCACACCACGATGATCGCAAGCACACCTGATATTGTCGCCTGTGCAAACACCATTCGGTTGCGTTTCGCCTCGGGGACCGAGGTGCCATAAATCTGGCTCGTCCCAAGGCTGGTGATGCCTTGACACAGGCCCATGATGATCGCCGTCAGCAGGAACAATAAAATGACCATGGTTTGCGGCAGGTTGGTCGCAAACAGCGCAACGAGGGCCAGGATCGCTCCGGTCAGCAGGTTCGGGATATAGACGGCAACCTTTGCACGGGTAATGCGGTTGATCAGCGGCGAAACAAAGATTTCAGCGATCAACCGTGCGCCGGTGACGAACGGCAACAGCAGCCCCGCAACAAAGGTGGGCGCCCCCAAAGCCAGGTATAGGAAGGGCAGAACAAGGCGCGGGTTCACCAACTGACCGCCAATCGTGGACAAAGACCCGGACCAGAAAATCAGTTGATAGTTGCGGCTTTCAACCGCGTGTACGTCCTTTGGTGCCTGTTTTTGCGCCATGTTTGTTTGCAAAGCCGGTGTCGTGCGAAGACATAATGCTGGCATGAGAATGAAATTTGCTCAACCTCCGCGCCAGTTCAGGGTGTTGAACTCAGGTCGCGCAGGGCGAAAAACGCTGTCAGCACGGGTATTCACCTTGCCTTGGGTTTCGAAAAGCGGGCAGTGTCGCTGCAGCATCTAACCCTTGGGCAGGAGAGCAGCAGGTGCGCCGAACCATAAGAACAAACGAACCGATCCGCGCGCTGGGTGCGATGTCGGGCACCTCGCTGGATGGGGTGGATACGGCGGTTGTCGAAACGGATGGGCACAGGATCTTTGGGTTCGGTGAAAGCGGCTATCGCGCCTATTCCGAGGCGGAGCGCGCGGTGTTGCGGGCCGCGCTGGGCAAGTGGCATGGCACCGAGGTCGATGCAGCGGCTGAACTGGTGACAGTGGCCCATGCCGAGGCGCTGGCTGAGTTCGATGAGATTGATCTGATCGGTGTGCACGGCCAGACCCTAGCGCATGAACCGCGCGGACGTGGTACGCTTCAGGTGGGCGATGGGCTTGGGTTGGCACAGGCGCTGGGCGTTCCGGTGGTCTGGGATTTCCGCAGTGATGATGTGTCGATGGGGGGGGAGGGTGCGCCACTTGCCCCATTCTATCACTTTGCCTGTGCCAAATGGATCGGTGCGAATGCGCCCCTGTGTTTCCTCAACCTCGGGGGCGTGGGTAATTTGACCTACGTGGACCCCAGTTTTGACGGTCCCGAGATGCCGGGCGCATTGCTGGCCTTTGATACCGGGCCTGCCAATGCGCCCGTCGATGATCTGATGCAGGCGCGACTGGGCCTGCCGATGGATCGGGACGGGGCGCTGGCACGAGAGGGTATTGTTGAAAATGGCGCACTGGAATTGTTTCTGGATGAGCCGTTCTTTAGCAAAATGCCGCCGAAATCGCTGGATCGGAATGACTTTGCCGAGATGATCGGACTGGTTCAGGAGCTCAGCGACGCTGACGCAGTGGCGACTTTGACTGGTATGTGTGCTGCTGGGGTGGTTCAGGGGATGGATCATTGCCCCAAACCTCCGACACTGCTGCTGGTTACCGGCGGTGGACGGCACAATCCGGTTTTGATGGAGATGCTGCGGGTTGCGCTCGATTGCCCGGTCGAACCGGTCGAAGCAGTGGGCCTGGATGGCGATATGTTAGAAGCGCAGGCCTTCGCCTATCTTGCGGTACGGGTCGCGCGCGGTTTGCCGACCTCATGCCCGGGAACAACGGGGGTTCCAGCTTTGGTGGGTGGTGGCGTTGTCAGCACGGTCTCGGTCCGAAGCGCCGGTTGAGACATGATCGGAAAACAGTTCAAAAAAACAACTCATTGTGCGACGGTTGGGTGGGACCCATGCAATGAAGGTAAGCTAGAATGGCCACAAAAGCCGAGCTTGAAGCCGAACTGGATACGCTGCGAAAACGCAATATTGAGTTGGAGGCAAAGACCGGATCAGCCCCGGAACCCGAAGATCAGAGCGAACCGGTCAAAACATCGGATGAAATCCGCACATTGCTGGCCGATCACGGGATTGATCTGAGTAAGGCGCAATCGCTGGGCGAGGATGTGGTCGAGGAGTTCGGGCGCCTGCAGAAAGACTATCCGCTCACGGCTCTGTTGATTGCCTTTTCGCTGGGCTATGTGGTCGGACGGGCACAGGGTTAGGAGGGCGCGATGAGCAGATTGAGCAGAAATCTGGTGACGATCTACCGAATCGAACATCTGATCGCGCGTCGCCGTCTGGCTGTTATGCGTCAACAGACTATTTTGATGGTTCTGGCGGGAATATCTGCCTTATCTGCCCTTGTTTTGTTGGATTTTGCTCTGTTTCTGGCCTTGAAAGATGTGATGTCGCCTGCAGCCGCAGCCGCGGTGCTGTCGTTGGGCAATCTTGCACTGGCTGGCTTGCTTGTCCTGATCGCGCGGCGGTCGAATGTCGAAGACGAGGTCGCGCCTGCGGTAGAAGTTCGGGATATGGCGATAGCGGATATCGAGGATGAGTTAGAGGAACTGGCGACCGAGGCGCGTGACGTCGTGCGTGCGGTGAAGGGCATCGGGGCTAATCCTCTCGGGTCGCTCACTGCGGTGCTGGTGCCTCTGATCAGCTTGTTGGTGAAAGCTCGGAACAAGGATTAGGGGGCTCTGCCCCCGGTCGCTGCGCGCCTCCCCCGGGATATTTGTGGCCAGATGAAGATTGGATCCTAGGCGTTGAGGTTGCGGACGTAGTCCTTGGTGAATTCGGTATAGCCGTTTGACGTGGATTTCAGATGGGTTTGGGTCCAGTCGTGGAACGCGGGAAGCTGGTGGAAGGGCACATTTGGAAAGGCGTGATGTTCCGCGTGATAGGGCATGTTCCAGGCCAGAAACCGGATGATCCGGTTGGTGAATGTGGTGCGCGAGTTTTCAAGCATGTTGGCCACGGGCGGGCAGAGGCCGTGTTCGGCCAGCAGATAGAGGCGCAGCGCAGGCTGGCAGATCAGCACCGGTAAAACCCAGAGCCAGAACAGGATTGGCGTGAAGAACAGGCTGAGTATTGCCAGCGCATAGAGTCCCAGCAGAGTGCGGGCCTCGGTGCGGATCGCGCCATGTTGGCGTGCCGGCAGATAGGGGGCGTCGATCATCCCCAATGCATTGCGCAGCAGTGTTTTGATCATCCCGGACCAATAGGGCCAGCCGCTGAGGTAGAGCAGCAGGCTGGTCCAATCTTCGGGGCGGGGTTGGCCTGCCAATTCGGGGTCATTTTCGGGGTGATTGGTCCATTTATGATGCGCCAGATGAAAATATCGAAACCATGTGAAGGGCAGAATGATCGGCAGCGAGACCAGATGCCCAACGGCTTCATTAATCCAGCCGGATTTGAACGGAGTTTTGTGGGTGCATTCGTGGCTGAGCGTGAAGAGGAACACCAGCAGCAGCCCCTGAGGGATCAACAGGAGCGGCCAGAGTGGGACCTGCGCTGCGATGCCGACAGAGCTTGCCCCTAGCAAGGCGACAAAAAGTGCCAGGTGCCGCAGCCCGGCGCGGTCAGACCTTTGTTGCAGTTGCTCTTTGGTCTGGGTCGGGATCGCTGCGATCAGGGCGCGGTGGTCCATCAGTTCACGCCTTTGGAATGTCGAACCCGGGTGCGGCCAGTTCGAAGCCTTCAAACTGGAACCCCGGGGAAACGGTACAGCTGACCAATGTGTAATCGCCCGTGCTGCGGGCGGCTTGCCAATGGTCTTTGGGCACGATCAATTGCGGCGCACCCGCGTTCAGGTCAGGGGTCAGCAGGTGATCGGTGGCCGGGCCCTGATCTGTTGCGCTGAGCGACAGGATCAGCGGGGAACCAGAGTGATAAAGCCAGATTTCGGTTGCGTCGACGCGGTGCCAATGGCTGCTCTCACCCGCTTGCAGCAGGAAATAAATGCAGGTGCCTGTGGCGCGGCCGGGATTATCGGCGCGCCATGTTTCCCTGAACCAGCCCCCTTCGGGATGGCGTTGCAGCTTCAGGTGGGTGATGATCTTGTCGGCGGTCATGATATCCTCGGCGTTGCTGCGGAGATTATGCACGGGCGAGTGCGATCTGCTATGGCAATTGTCGGCGCAGCTCATATGTTTGCGACATGACCCTGACGATCCCGTTTGACAACAGCTACGCCCGTTTGCCCGATACGTTCTTTGCCCGGCAAGCGCCTGTACCCGTGCAGGCACCAAAGTTGATTGTGTTCAACGAAGATCTGGCGCGGCTGCTGCAAATTTCGCCCGGCGAAGCACAGGAGATGGCCGAAGCCTTTGCCGGGAACACGCTGCCAGAAGGGGCGGAGCCGCTGGCGCAGCTCTACTCAGGGCATCAATTTGGCACCTATAACCCGCAATTGGGCGATGGGCGCGCCGTGTTGCTGGGTGAGACCATCGGGGCCGATAGCGTGCGACGGGATATCCAACTCAAGGGCTCGGGGCCCACTCCGTTTTCGCGACGGGGGGACGGGCGCGCCTGGCTGGGGCCGGTTCTGCGTGAATATGTGGTGTCCGAGGCGATGCATGCGTTGGGCGTGCCAACCACCCGGGCACTGGCGGCCGTGGAAACAGGAGAGCCTGTTTATCGCGAAGCGGCAATGCCGGGTGCGGTGTTGACCCGCGTGGCGCGCAGCCATCTGCGGGTGGGCACGTTTCAGGTGTTTGCGGCGCGCGGGCAGTTCGACAATCTGCGGCGACTGACCGACTACGCCATCGAACGCCACTACCCACAGGCGGACGGGCCAATGGGCCTGCTGCGCGGGGTGCGCGATGCGCAGGCGCGGCTGATTGCGCAGTGGATGAGCGTTGGGTTCATTCACGGGGTGATGAATACCGACAACTCCTCGATTGCGGGTGAGACCATCGATTATGGCCCCTGCGCATTTATGGACAGCTATCACCCGAATACCGTCTACAGTTCGATCGACCGCATGGGACGCTATGCCTATTCCAACCAACCCGATATTGCCGTGTGGAACTTGGCGCAGTTGGCGACCGCTCTGATCCAGCAGATGGAGGACAAAGAGGCCGCCGTGGAAGAGGCGACCGAGATTGTGCATGCGATGCCCGATCTGTTGCAGGAGCAATGGTTGATGCGGTTCCGCGCAAAGATCGGTCTGGCGCGCGCGGAAGAGGGGGATCAGGACCTGATCTCAGACCTGTTGAAACGTATGGCTGAAAACCAGGCGGATTTCACCAATACGTTCCGTACTTTGACGGGCAATGCTGCACGGGACCAGTTCACCGATCCGAGCGCCTTTGACAGCTGGGCTGAAGCGTGGACCGCGCGCCTAGCTAGGGAAGACGACCCACAGGCGGTTATGACCGCCGCGAACCCCGCCTTCATCCCGCGTAATCACCGCGTCGAGCAGATGATCGAGGCCGCTGTACAGGGCGATTACGCCCTGTTCCATCGACTGAACACAGTTCTGGCGCAACCCTATGAGGATCAGCCCGAGGCGGCAGACCTGACGTGGCCCCCAACGTCCAATGAGGTTGTGCAGGCGACGTTTTGTGGGACATGAACGGCGCGGGCTTGTCTCACGCCAGACTATTCCGGTACATAAAATGACCGTTGGCTCAACAGTTTAGACTGCGATCATGACTTCAGCCCAGACCCTGCGTCTTGCCAGTTACAATATCCAGAAATGCGTCGGGCTGGATTTCCGGCGTCAGCCGCAACGGATCATGCAGGTCTTGGACGGGATGCAGGCGGATATCGTTGTGCTGCAGGAGGCCGACAAGCGCCTGCCACCGCGTCCGGCCGCGTTGCCGCATTTCATGCTGGATGAGGCGGGTTGGCAGATCGTTGACCTGGGCGGGGCGGGCAGCCTGGGTTGGCATGGCAACGCAGTGATCTGGCGGGGCGATCAGATTTCGGTTCGCACAACGGGTCATCATGAATTGCCGGGGTTCGAACCGCGCGGTGCTGTTCGGGTCGAGTTCGACACGCAGATCGGGCCGCTACGGGTGATGGGCGTGCATTTGGGGTTGCTGCCAGCGTCCCGGCGTCAGCAGATTACGCATATCCGACGGTGTGATGACGGGCTGGATCAAATGCCTACCGTCTGGGCCGGGGATTTCAACGAATGGTCGCGCCAACCCGTGTTGGACAATCTGGTACCCGAGATGCGGTTTTTACCGCCGGTCGCAAGCTTCCCAGCGGCACAACCGCTGGGCGCGCTGGATCGGATCGCCTTGGGGCAGGGGATCACGGCACTGGATCACGGGGCTCATCAGGACCGTCCAGCCCATATCGCCTCGGATCATTTGCCTATCTGGGCAGATTTGCAGCGCGCGGGATGATCTCGGCCTAAGGCGTCGAATCCCTGTAGCGCCGGGCGTTCAGACCGGTTATGACAGCAACCCAAGAAGCGGCTGAGGGGCATCATGTCGGATACGATTATCTCGCGTTGCGAGGCCAAGGGCCTGCGCATGACGGGCCAGCGACGCATCATCGCGCAGGTGCTGGAACAAAGCGCCGATCATCCTGATGTGGAAGAGTTGTATGCCCGTGCCTCGGCACTGGATTCCGGTATTTCGATCGCCACGGTATACCGCACCGTCAAGCTGTTTGAAGAAGCGGGGATTCTCGAACGGCTTGAGTTCGGTGACGGGCGCGCCCGCTATGAAGATGCCGAGCGTGATCACCATGATCATCTGATCGACATGCAATCGGGCGAGGTGATTGAATTTGTCGATCCCGAGATCGAGATACTGCAGGAAAAAATCGCTGCCAAGCTGGGTTACAAGCTGAAAGGCCATCGGCTTGAGCTGTACGGTGTGCCGTTGAACAAAGACTGACATATCACGAAACGCGATTGGTCGGCGCACGGGAATTCATTGAACATTGCCGCAATTGTTGTTGCGACGTTGCGGGCGTTTGGGTTTTGGTGACCAATGGGCCAGCAAGGTAGTGGTCCGTTCCAGTGGAAACGCGCATGAACAACATAAACGGCATCTTGCTGCTTGTCGGTTCGATGGCAGCTTTTGCGATCGAAGACATGTTTATCAAACACCTGTCAGCCACCGTGCCGACGGGGCAGATTCTGGTTGCGCTGGGCGTTGTCTGTGGTTTTAGCTTTGCCATTTTGTCGGTCGTAACGCGCAAGCGGATCTTTGACCCGGCGGCGTGGACGCTATTGCCGCTGGCGCGGGCCGCATGTGAAGGGCTGGGCGCGGTGTTGTTCGTGACGGCGCTGTCCCTGATCGATCTGTCCACTGTTGCAGCGGTGTTTCAGGCGCTGCCCCTGGCGGTGACGATGGGGGCTGCGCTGTTTCTGGGCGAACAGGTGGGTTGGCGGCGCTGGAGCGCCATTGGCGTCGGTTTTGTCGGCGTTCTAATGATCATCCGCCCGGGGCTGGAGGGGTTCCAGCCCGAAACCCTGCTGGTTGTTGCAACTGTCTTTCTGATTGCCGCGCGTGATCTGATCACCCGCAGGCTGGACGTTCGTGTCGCCTCGACCGTGGTTGCGATGCAGGCCTATTTCGCTGCCATCATTGCCGGTGCCGTGTTGATGCTGACCACAGGGCAAACCTATGCTCCGGTGCAATCGGCTCAGGTTTTGCCGTACGTGGCCGCCTTTGTGTTCAGCATGTCGGGGTATTACGGCATCGTGGCAGCGATGCGTGTGGGTGAGGCGTCGGCCATGATGCCTTTCCGCTATACCCGTCTTGTGTTCTCGATGATCGCAGGCAGTTTGATGTTCAGCGAGCGCCCGGATGCACTGACACTGGCAGGGGCTACGTTGATCATCGGCTCGGGCCTTTACACCTTTGTCCGCGAACGCAGATTGGCGCGCCAGATGGTTCCGGCCTGATTGCTGTTGGCGCAAACAGTGAATTGTTAGCCCTAAAGGCCAGAAAATATGAGTGTTAGCGGTAACGTGCCCGGTTTACTTTTTGCTGGTTGCTGCTATGAGGCGTGCAACTGATTTCAGCCACAGGGACGGGCCTCATGAGCACCATCATCGACATCCATGCACGTGAAATTCTGGACAGCCGGGGTAACCCGACGGTCGAAGTGGACGTGATTCTGGAAGACGGCACCATGGGCCGTGCGGCAGTCCCTTCGGGCGCATCGACTGGAGCTTATGAGGCGGTCGAAAAGCGTGACGGCGACAAGGCGCGCTACATGGGCAAGGGTGTGCTGGAAGCCGTCGCTGCGGTGAACGGTGAAATCGCAGAAGAACTGGTTGGGTTTGACGCGACCGAACAGGTGGCCATCGACCAGGCGATGATCGAGTTGGACGGGACGGAAAACAAAGGCCGTCTGGGCGCAAACGCGATACTGGGTGTCTCGCTGGCGACCGCGAAGGCCGCAGCGGATTTCACCACACAGCCCCTGTACCGCTATGTCGGCGGCACCTCGGCGCGCGTGCTGCCGGTGCCGATGATGAACATCATCAATGGCGGCGAACATGCCGATAACCCAATCGATATTCAGGAATTCATGATCATGCCGACCTCGGCCACGAATATCCGCGAGGCGGTGCGCATGGGCTCCGAGGTGTTCCACACACTGAAGAAAGAGCTGTCGTCGGCGGGTCTGGCCACGGGTGTGGGTGATGAGGGCGGTTTTGCCCCAAACATCGCATCCACCCGCGAAGCCTTGGATTTCATCCTGAAATCCATTGAAAAGGCGGGGTATAAGCCGGGTGAGGAAATCCATCTGGCACTGGATTGCGCGGCAACTGAATACTTCAAAGACGGCAAATATGTTCTGGCGGGCGAGGGCACGACCCTGACATCCGAGGAAAACGCGGCCTATCTGGCGGCGCTGGTCGATGACTATCCGATCATTTCAATCGAAGACGGCATGTCCGAGGATGACTGGGACGGCTGGAAGGCGCTGACCGATGCCATCGGTGACAAGGTGCAATTGGTGGGTGACGACCTGTTCGTGACCAACCCGGCTCGTCTGGCCGAAGGGATCGAGCGCGGCTGTGCGAACTCGATGCTGGTCAAGGTGAACCAGATCGGGTCGCTGACCGAAACGCTGCGCGCCGTCGATATGGCCCACCGCGCGCGGTTCACCAACGTGATGTCGCACCGCTCGGGCGAAACCGAGGACGCCACGATTGCCGATCTGGCAGTTGCAACGAATTGCGGTCAGATCAAAACCGGCTCGTTGGCGCGGTCTGACCGGTTGGCGAAGTATAACCAACTAATCCGCATCGAGGAATCGCTGGGCGAGGTCGCGGAATACGCGGGTGCATCGATCATGAAACGGTAACCGAATTCGAGTTGCAAACAGTTAGGCCCGGTTGTCTTATGATGACCGGGCTTTTCTTTTTCAGAGGTTTAAATGAGCATTCTTATCCGGACCGCATGCGCTTGCGCACTTATTTGGTCGCCCCTGACTTTGGCCGCGCAACCGACGGCTCAGTCCGTCTGCCAAAAGATGCAAGACGAAGGGCGAAATGGGCCATTTTCGCTGGAGGATTGCAAATGCACCTATCACGTGGCCGATACAGTTCTGGATGATGACATCAAGGCGCTGGTGATCGAAGCCTGGGATACCGGAAACGGCACCTGGGACAGGATTGAACAATTGCCGAACCCGCGGCGGGTCGAACGGCAATTGCTCAAGATGGAGCGGTCGATGAAAAAGACCTGCGGCTTGTTGCGATAGGGGTTTTGCCCGTTACATCACCTTGCTCATCAGCATGTAGCGTTCTCGCGCTTTGAAACCGGTGCGCAGATACAGTTTTTGCGCAGCCTCATTCGTGCGGTCGACTTCAAGATGCAGCGCGGTCAGGCCGGCCTCGGCCAGGGCTTTGGGCAGTTCCAGCAGAACTTCGGTTGCGATGCCCCGGCCACGAACGGCAGGGCGGATATAGATCTCATCGACAAACGCATCCATGCCGCCAAATTCGACCGACCAACCGAAGGTGAGGATGACATAGCCCAATGGCGCGCGGCCCGGGCCGATCAGATACACGCATCCATGTGGAATGCCCTCAAGCAACGGGGTTAGCGCAGTGCGACGTTTTTGGTCGTCCTGTTCAATACCCTCTTCGCTATGGAAGGCCGAAACCAGAGACATCAGGCGATCCAGATCCTCGGGGCGGGCCAGGCGGAGAGCGGCGGTCATAAGCGGGCCAGCCTTTCGGTCAGAAGGGTGAAAAAGCCATGCGCATCCACGTCGCCCATGAACATGGCGTTTGGTGCGCGGTCGGTTACGCCCCACCAGTCCGCAACAGTCATGCCCAAAGTCAGTTCTGATTGGGTTTCGATCTCAACATTGATGTGACGGCCCGAGAACAGTTCGGGGCGGATAAGGTAGGCAGTCACGCAGGGGTCGTGCAGCGGCGCACCTTCTGACCCGTATTTTTCCTTGTCGAACCGTTCGAAGAAATCGGTCATTTCGGCAACCGCATGGCCAACCTGGCTGCCGAGCGCGCGGAACGCATCGTTGCGATGGGGTGTGACCAGTGCATCATGGGTGACATCCAGCGGCATCACAACAATATGAACGCCAGATTTAAACACGATATCAGCGGCTTCTGGATCGACATAAATGTTAAATTCGGCAGCTGGTGTTATGTTCCCAACTTCAAAATACGCGCCGCCCATCAGGACGATCTCTTGCACCCGGTCAGTGATATCGGGTGCTTTCTGGAACGCTGTGGCGATATTGGTCAGTGGCCCCAACGGGCAGAGCGTTACCGTGCCCGGTTCTTGCGTGCGTAGAGTGTCGATGATGAAATCCACCCCGTGGCCCTGGGTCAGAGGCATCTGCGGGTCAGGTAAAACAGGGCCGTCCAGCCCGGTTTTGCCGTGGACATGTTCTGCTGTGACCAGCGGGCGTTTCAGTGGGCGCTCACACCCGGCATAAACCGGAATATCCGTGCGCCCCACCAGCTCACACACGATGCGGGCGTTCTTGGCGGTCAGTTCTAGCGGGACGTTTCCGGCAACGGCGGTGATGCCCAGAACCTCGATCTCCTCCGGGCTGGCCAGTGCCAGCAGGATGGCGACGGCGTCGTCCTGTCCGGGGTCCGTGTCGATGATGATCTTGCGGGGCATAGGTGTCTCCGGGGGCCGTGAAAGGTTGGACAGTGTCAAGTGTCGGGGCGCTTGTCCAGATGAATTAGGTTCTGCCACGGGCGGTGCTGGGGACCTCTGGCAGAACTTTGCCGTTGGCGCGATGCTCTTCGGTTTTCACCTCATCCCAAAGGGCGTCCATCTCGGCCAGATCGCTTTGCGCGGGGGTTTTGCCACGGGTCGCCAACCGTTCTTCGACCTGACCGAAACGTCGGGTGAATTTGGCATTGGTGCGACGCAGGGCAGTTTCAGCCTCAATGCCCAGATGGCGGCCCAGATTCACCATGACGAACAGCAAATCGCCAAACTCATCCTCAAGCGCGTCCGCATCCATGCTGTCGCGCGCCTCTTCCAGTTCGGCGGCCTCTTCGGTGATCTTGGCCAGCACATGGCTGGCATCGGGCCAGTCGAAACCCACGCGGGCGGCGCGCTTTTGCAGTTTCTGGGCACGCAGAAGGGCGGGCAGGTTGGCGGCGACACCGTCCAGCGCGCCTTTCTGTTCCTTGCCTGCGCGCTCTGCGGCTTTGATCGTCTCCCAATCCCTGGTCTGCTGGTCTGCGGACTTGTCGCGCGATTCGTCGCCAAACACATGCGGATGACGGGCGACCATCTTGTCGGACATGGTGCGAACCACGTCCTGAAAGCTAAAATGCCCAGCCTCTTCAGCCATTTGCGCGTGAAAGACAGATTGGAACAGCAGGTCGCCCAGCTCACCCTTCAGCTCATCATAGGCTTTGCGTTCGATGGCGTCGGCGACCTCATATGCCTCTTCGATCGTGTAGGGGGCGATGGTCGAAAAATCCTGTTCGATGTCCCAGGGGCAGCCGGTTTGCGGATCGCGCAGGCGGCGCATGATTTCCAGCAGACGCTCGATCCCCGCATCGCTGTTATGGATCAGAGGATTTTCAGCCATTGCGAACCCTTTCGTTCCGGTGTCAGATGCATCCATCCCGCAGTCCCGATCAGGAGTCCACCCCAGATGCCCGTCGTCAACCGCATTGCCGATTTCGCCGCCGATATGGCCACGTGGCGCCAGCATTTGCACACGATCCCTGAACTGGAGTTTGAATGCTATGAGACAGCCGCTTTTGTGGCCGAGCGTCTGCGCGAGTTCGGCGTCGATGAGTTGCATGAAGGGATCGCCAAGACCGGCATGGTGGCGATCATCAACGGGCAGGGGGACGGGCCAACCATCGGCTTGCGCGCGGATATGGACGCTCTGCCAATCCCCGAGGAAACGGGGGTTGAATACGCCTCGAAAAACCCCGGAAAGATGCATGCCTGCGGCCATGACGGGCACACGACAATGCTACTGGGGGCCGCGCGCTATCTGGCCGAAACACGGAATTTCGCAGGCCGTGTAGCGCTGATCTTTCAACCGGCCGAGGAAGAGGGCGGCGGCGCCGATGTGATGGTGCAGGAGGGCATCATGGATCGGTTCGATATTTCTCAGGTCTACGGCATCCACAACGATCCGGGAAACCCAGAAGGCGCATTTTACACCACGGCCGGGCCAATCATGGCCGCGGTCGATACGTTTGAGATTCATGTACAGGGCGTTGGTGGCCACGGGGCCTTGCCGCATCAGACCAAGGACCCGGTGATGGCGGCCTGTGGGATCGCACAGGCGATCCAGACCATCGTCAGCCGAAACCACTACGCGGTCGAGGATCTGGTGGTCTCGGTCACACAGATCCATGCCGGAACCGTAAACAACGTAATCCCGGATACCGCCTATCTGAATGGCACGGTCCGCACCTTTGACGCGTCGGTGCAGAAGATGGTGATGGAGCGAATGGAGCAGATCGTGGCGGGGCAGGCGGCCTCTTACGGGGTTGAGGCGACGCTCGACTATCAGATTGGCTATCCGGCAACGATCAACGACGCCAAAAAGGTCGCTTTCGCTGCGGATGTCGCGCGCGAAGTGTCGGGTGATGACCGGGTTGTGGACACGATGGGCCGCGACATGGGGGCCGAGGATTTCTCGTACATGTTACAGGCCCGTCCCGGGGCCTATCTGTTTTTAGGGCAGGGTGAGGGTGCCGGGCTGCATCATCCGAAATACAACTTCAACGACGATATCGCGCCGGTTGGGGCCTCGTTCTTTGCTCGGATCGTGGAAAGGGCGCAGCCGCTCAGTTGAACAGGCTGGGTTAGGGAAATGGTAGGTGGGTACTGAAATGGCACTGGAAGATTCAAAAAACTATGTGGATGAGGCGTTTACGAACCCTGAGCTGAAAGGGGTTTCGCACGAGAATACGTTCGGGGGTGCAACCTCATTTCTGCGCCGTCTCTACAGCAAGGACCTGAGCGGTGTGGACATTGCCGTGACCGGTGTGCCGTTTGATCAGGCGGTGACGAACCGTCCGGGAACCCGTCTGGGCCCGCGCGCGATCCGCGAGGCCAGCACGCTGCAATCGCCGGATGAGCCATATGGGTGGCCCTTTAGCCCGCTTAGCGAGCTTGCGATTGTCGACTATGGCGACATGGCATTTGATTATGCCAATATCCCGGCCTTTCCCGATACTCTGACGGATCATATCCGCACCATTCTTGTGGCTGATGTGGCTTCGGTCGCGCTAGGCGGGGACCACTATATCAGCTTTCCGATCCTGAAAGCCTATGCCGAGAAGTATGGGCCGATGTCGCTGCTTCAATTCGATGCGCATACGGATACCTGGCCCGATGACAACATGGATCGCGTGGATCATGGCACGATGTTCTACAAGGCGGTGAAATCCGGGATTGTAGACCCTAAGCGCTCGGTCCAGGTGGGAATTCGCACCACGAATGAAGATACGCTGGGCGTTAACATCATCGACGCGCGCGAGGTCTATGAATCCGGTCCTGCCGCCGTGGCACAAAAAATCAAGGGTATCCTTGGCAACAGCCCGGTGTATCTGAGCTTTGATATCGATGGTCTGGACCCGGCTTTTGCCCCCGGCACCGGGACACCGGTCTGGGGCGGGCTGAGCTCGATCCAGGCGCAGATTATCCTGCGTGATATCGCGGGGATCAACATCAAGGGCGGGGATGTGGTCGAGGTCTCTCCACCCTATGACACATCCGGCGCCACAGCGATCGCTGGGGCCCATGTAGCGACGCAGATCATTTGTCTGCTGGGCTGGAACAGGTTGATGGCTGAGAAAAAGTAAACGGGCATCGGCGCGCGTTAACTGATGATTAGCCATGCTTCCTGTATGTGCTGAATCAAGTACAAAATTGGGATGGGAACCAAAAACGCATGACGGAATTCAATCAACCCATTAGCGGCAACGATCTGGCGCGGTTCTCGGGGCCGAACACGTTCATGCGGCTGCCTCAGGCATCCACGCTGGCGGGGCTGGATGTGGCGCTGCTTGGCATTCCGATGGATATTGGAACCTCGTGGCGGTCGGGCACGCGGTTCGGGCCCAAGCAAATCCGCAGCGAAAGCGCAATGATCCGGCCCTATAACATGGCCACATCGGCAGCCCCGTTTGATGCGTTGCAGATAGCGGATATCGGGGATCTGGCGATCAACACCTTTTCGCTGTCTGAAAGCCTGAAGATCATCAAGGACAGCTATGACGGCATACTCTCACAAGGCGTGATCCCTGTGGCCATGGGCGGCGATCATTCAATCACCCTGCCGATCCTGCGCGCGATTGCAGCCAAACACGGGCCGGTGGCGCTGGTCCACGTGGACGCCCATGCGGATGTAAATGATGAGATGTTTGGCGAGCGCGAGACCCACGGCACCGTCTTCCGCCGCGCCTACGAAGAGGGGCTGATCGTCGCCGACAAGACCTTTCAGATCGGAATTCGCGGATCAGGCTACGCGGCCACCGATTTCACCGAAGCCAAGGGCTGGGGGTTCCGGCAGTTCCCGGCATGGGAGCTGTGGCAACAGAACCTGACCCAGATCGGATCGCAAATCCGCAAAACGGTCGAGGATCATCCGGTCTATATCACCTATGATATCGACAGCCTGGACCCGGCCTATGCGCCTGGAACAGGCACGCCCGAGATCGGGGGGCTGACCACACCACAGGCGCTACAGCTGATTCATGCGTTGCAGGGCATTAATGTGGTGGGATGTGATCTGGTCGAGGTTTCGCCCCCCTATGATCCATCGGGCAATACGGCGCTGACAGCGGCAAATCTGTTGTTTGAGTTACTCTGCATTCTGCCGGGCGTGACGTCACGGTAGAGCGGCCCGGAACGCCTTGTTCCGCAGCGTGATCAAGCTAGGCTGAAGTAAAGACGTTTCAGGAAACATCATGAAAATTGCCTTGGGTCTAATCCTAGTTCTGATCGTAGCTTTGGCCGTCTATATCCGACTGGCCCCGTCAGACCCGGCGCGCTGGCATGTGCCGCCGCGCGCCGATGTGGATCGGGACCTCAAAGGAGGCGTTCTACGTGTCGTCGACACCGGCCCGGACGGCTTGGCACGTCTGGACACGATCATTCGCACTACGCCACGCACCCGGGTTCTGGCCGGATCGGTTGATGAGGGGATGATCACCTATGTTACACGCACCAAAGTGTTCGGCTTTCCTGACTACACGACGGTGCAGCAGGACGGGGATACGCTGTGTATCTATGCGCGGTTAAGATTTGGCCGGAGGGATTTCGGCGTCAATCGTGACCGGGTCGAGGGGTGGCTGGCTTTGCTGCAGTCCTGACGACAAACACCCTTCCTGGACTTCGCGCCACATGGGGACGTTTAGCGACATCTGGCATTGGGCCATGAACATGCGGCCATCGACCTGTAGGCAAATCATTTCGCCCAGTTCCACGCGTGAACCCGCTTTGTCGGTGCAGTAGCAATCCCTCACCTTGCCATCAGGTCCGACATAATCGGCCATTGCGGGCGCAGCGAGCAGCGCTAAAACGAAAACCAACCCCTTCATGCAGGGTAGCTTAGCACACGGCAGGCCCTTGACCAAAGCCCCCGGATGATAGACACCGCCCGGATGATCCCCGAAGAACGCCTTGAGCAGATAACCCAGCGATTCCAATACCTCGAAGCGGCCATGGCCGATGGTGCCTCGGGCGGGGATATTGCAGCCTTGGCGAAGGAGTATTCTGACCTCAAGCCGGTGGTCGATCAGATCATGGGATGGCGACAGCTGGTGGCGGATTTGGCCGAGGCCGAGGTGATGCTGGCCGACCCGGATATGAAAGAGCTGGCCGAAGAAGAAATTCCCGAGCTGAAGGCACGCATCCCCGAGGCTGAACATGCGCTGCAACTGGCCTTGTTGCCCAAGGACGCGGCAGATGCGCGCCCTGCGATGCTGGAAATCCGCCCGGGTACGGGCGGGGATGAGGCCGCGCTGTTCGCCGGAGACCTTCTGCGGATGTACCAACGCTATGCCGAGGCACGGGGGTGGCGGTTTGAGATCATCGAGGAACAGGCCTCGGACCTTGGCGGGATCAAAGAGGTGGTGGCCCATATCAAGGGCGACAACGTCTTTGCGCGGATGAAATACGAATCCGGCGTGCACCGCGTTCAGCGCGTGCCCGAAACCGAAAGTGGCGGGCGTATCCATACCTCGGCCGCCACGGTTGCTGTTTTGCCCGAGGCTGAGGATGTGGACATCCAGATCGACGCCAATGATATCCGCATCGACACGATGCGATCTTCGGGCGCAGGCGGGCAGCACGTCAACACGACCGACTCGGCGGTGCGGATCACCCACTTGCCGACAGGTTTGGTTGTGACCAGCTCAGAGAAATCCCAGCACCGTAACCGAGAAATCGCGATGCAGGTGCTGAAGACACGCCTGTACGATCTGGAACGCCAGCGCATCGACAGCGAACGCTCGGCTGATCGGGCCAGTCAGGTGGGGTCGGGGGACAGGTCTGAGCGTATCAGAACCTATAACTTCCCACAGGGGCGCATGACCGACCACCGCATCAATCTGACGCTTTATAAGCTGGATCAGGTGATGCAGGGTGATCTGGATGAAGTGATCGACGCGCTGACCGCTGATGACCAGGCCCGGCTGCTGGCCGAGATGGCGCAATGACCGGCGCGCAAACGGCAGCGCAGGCCATGGTGGCCGCAACGGCGCGTCTGCGCGCGGCGGGTGTGGACGATCCGGCCCGCGATGCCCGTGTTTTGCTGGCGCACGCCGCCCGAATCGAAGCCAGCCGCGTGACGCTGATTGCGCCCGAAGAGTTAGCGCCCGATATCGCCGAGCGCTATGATCAGTTGATCTCACTCCGCGCGATCCGTGTGCCGGTTTCCCATCTGCTGGGCGAACGTGAATTCTATGGTCGTCGGTTCCGTGTCAGCCGCGATGTGCTGGACCCGCGCCCTGAGACCGAAGCGCTGATCGAAGCCGCGCTGAGCGAGCCTTTTGATCATGTTCTGGATCTTGGAGTTGGTTCTGGTTGCATTCTGATCACGCTATTGGCCGAACGCGCCAGCGCCTCGGGCGTTGGGGTCGATCTAAGTGAGTCCGCCTGCCTGCAAACCAGCGCCAACGCCGTACAGCACAAGGTGCAGGATCGGGTGGACGTGCTCCGGTCCAACTGGTTTTCAGCCATTGAGGGTAAGTTTGATCTGATCGTGTCCAACCCCCCCTATATCTCGCTCTCCGAAATGACCTGGCTTTCGCCCGAAGTGCGCGAACATGAACCCCGGATGGCGCTGACCGATGAAGGTGACGGGCTGAACGCCTATCGCCATATCGCAGCGGATGCGCCCGACTTTCTGCTGCCCGGCGGGCGCATTCTGGTTGAGATTGGTCCGACACAGGCCCAACAGGTTTCAGCGTTGTTTGATGCGTCTGGCCTGTCTGACATCCGCATTATCCCCGATCTGGACGGTCGCGACCGCGTGGTTGGGGCCCGTTTGCCTGGGTGAGAATCAGAAACTGAGGCCAAAAAACGCCGGTTTATGTAAAAAACCTGCGAAATTTCTGAGAATCCTCTTGTCTGCCGGTGCTGGACATGCTTACTCAGGATTAGTCGGCGAGGTTGACGCTGTTGCAGCGCACCCCTGACGCCAAGCCCAAAAAGTCGAGATCCCGTCGCGGCAAACGCCTAAGAGCAGTGCAAAAACGGGGTTGATCGACAGCGTATTTATAAGGCTGACGAAAAGTAAGATGAGATCTTCCAAATCCCGTTCGCGGGCCAAGAATAACCGAAATCGTCCTTCCGGCGGTAACGTCGTTAACCGTGTTTTTGACAGCTCGGGCCCCGAAGGCAAAGTGCGCGGCACCCCGCAGCAGATCATTGACAAATACAACCAGTTGGCGCGCGATGCGCAGCTGTCCAACGACCGGGTTGCCGCCGAGAACTTTCAGCAGCACGCAGAGCACTATCTGCGCATGTTGAGCGAGGCGCAGCGCGAAATTGAGGCCCGCCGCGAAGAGCAGGACCGCCAAAACCGCGAACGTCAGGCCGAGCGTGATCGTGAACGCGCCGAACGTCAGGAACGCGAAGCCGCCCGTCAGGCTGACCCGGCAGAGACCCCTCAGCCCGATGTCATGGGGTTTGACGCCCCCGCGGCGACCCCAGAATCGGGTCTGGTAGAAACGCCCGAGAATCAAGGCAGCGAGGCCGAAGCCCCTGAGCCGAAAGAGCGCAAGGAAAAAGCCCCGCGTCGCCCGCGCCAACGCAAGCCAAAGCCCGCCGCTGAAACCAATGATGAGCCCGCCGCAAATGGCGGCGACACGCCCGAAGCGGCGGAGTGAGAGAGCGACAAAATCCGAAAAAGCCCTGCCGCTAAACGCAGGGCTTTTTTATACTAGCTCGCGTGGGCCAACTGTTGGCTACGCTTGCTGATGTCGCGGCGAAATGTCAGCTCCGAGCCCAAACCAGACTTGATTGCCGTGATCCAAAAGTTGATCTATTCGAAGTCAAACTAGTCAATTGGCGAAATTGGTTTGCGACATGAGAACGGCTATATCGAAATTCATAATTGTGTTTTGTGCGTTCTACACCCCGCTTGTCGGCTACGCAGGCGAGACAAGCCGCGTCGAGGAAATCTTGCACCGGAAGTCGTTTATCCCGAACAGTCAAGTCCTGCTGTCAGAGGTTCACGCAAGTATCCTAGGCTGCACCATTCGATTGCACCTAAAAAAATCGAAGGCTTGCATCGGAGATGAAGGCTTCACTTCCCAAACCGATTACATCGACCTTCGGGCTCTCATAACAAACAAAGACACAGTCGAGTTTAAGGATTTTTTCGGTACGCGACTTGAAGCAATGAAAGGTTCTGCGAAGTACCAGTATCGGTCACTCTATAATCGGTTCTTACGGTTGGCCAACAAGCAAAAATCGCAAATATTCCATGACCAAGACGATGATCTGGCAACACGTGCTGAAGCTGATCTAATTCTGAGCGAACGTTACCGCGATGAGATAGACCCTCAATTTTACTCAAGGTCATTTGAGACCATACTGTTTTGTTCCGGCGTCGAAATCAAACAACCTTTGAGAAGCGACTTTTACACCTTCTACTTAGCGCCTTCTGAAATGGACGAGTTTGCGACGTTAATCGAACGGCTATCGCAAACCTGCGACATTGACTTAAACGGTTAAATTGTATCTACGCTACTGACGGGAACGGCAGCAAAGTCCGCATGGCAGGAATCTGCACTTTCTTCCGGCAAGGCTGAACCCTGCACGATTGAAATATCGTTTTCCAAACTCACGTGGCATTCCAAAACAGGTCGCGGATTTTCAGCCTTTTCGGATTTCTCTGGCCAGCGCACAGAACGCTTCTAACGGTACCTGCTCTGCGCGTTCTGTGGGTTTGATCCCGGCGGCGATCAGGCGGTCTTCGATATCCGGGGCCACACCTTTCAGCGAAGCGCGCAGCATTTTGCGGCGTTGGTTGAACGCGGCTGCGACCACGCGGGACAGGGTTGCTGCATCTGCAGGATAGCGCGGTTCAGGCAGAGCGGTCAGGTGGACCACGGCGCTGGAAACCTTGGGTGGGGGCGTGAATGCGCCGGGGGGCAAGGACATGGCGATGCGTGCCTCGGCCCGCCATTGGGCCAGGATGGCCAGGCGGCCATAGGCCTTGCTGCCGGGTTGGGCGACGATGCGATCGGCCACCTCGCGCTGAAACATCAGGGTCAGGCTTTGCCAGAAGGGTGGCCATTTAGGCGGGGTCAGCCAGCGCACCAGCAGTTCGGTACCGACGTTATAGGGCAGGTTGGCGGCGATGCGGATCGGTGGCGTCAGGTGTTCGAGCGGGTCGATTTCCAGCGCGTCGCCGTTGATCACCTCAAGCTGGCCGGGATAGGCGGCGGCGATGTCGTTCAGGGCGGCAATGCAGCGGGTGTCTTTTTCCACCGCGACCACCTTGCGCGCCCCCTCGGAGAGCAATCCCCGCGTCAGGCCGCCGGGGCCTGGGCCGATTTCCAGCACATCGCATTGGGTCAGATCCCCGGCCTGGCGTGCGATCTTGGCGGTCAGGTTGAGGTCGAGCAAGAAGTTTTGGCCCAGTGATTTTCGGGCTGAAAGCTGATGGCTGGCGATGACTTCGCGCAACGGGGGAAGGGTGTCGATAGCGCTCATGATCCGGTTACCGTGGCGCGGATTGATGGGAAAGCACCAGAGGTTTTTTGCCTCCGGCGGGGATATTTTCAGCCAGGTGAAGGATCAAGACGTTTGCGCCATCTGTTGGGCGAGTTTCAGGGCCTCGATCAGGCTGGTGGGATTGGCGATGCCTTGCCCGGCGATATCCAGCGCGGTGCCGTGATCGGGTGAAGTGCGGATGAAGGGCAAGCCCAGCGTGACATTCACCCCCCGGTCGAAATCCAGCGTTTTGATCGGGATCAGTGCCTGATCGTGATACATGGCGATGGCGGCGTCATAACGGGCGCGGGCGGCGGCGTGGAACAGCGTATCCGCCGGGTGCGGGCCGGTGACGGTGTAGTCTGGGCTGTCAAATCCGTCCAGCAGCGGGGCGATCCAGTCCAGTTCTTCTGTGCCCATTTTGCCGCCTTCACCCGCATGCGGATTCAGCCCCGCGACGGCGATCCGGGGATGTGCGATACCGAATTGCTGCTGCAAGCCTTGCGCCGTCAGCGCGATGGTTTGGGTCAGCAGGTCTGGTGTCAGTTCCTGTGGTACGCGCGAGAGTGGGATGTGGATCGTGGCGGGCACGACGCGCAGCTGCGCGCTGGCCAGCATCATCACCACATGTTGGCGACCGGCCAGAGCGGCGAGGAACTCGGTATGGCCGGGATAGGCGAAATCCGCCCCGTCGATGAGCGCTTTCTTGTGAATGGGTGCGGTGCAAAGCGCCGAGGCTGCGCCAGACTGAACCAGCGCGACACCGCGTTCGATAGCGTCGATAACTGAGGGTGCATTGGTCGGTTCCGGCTGGCCCGGAATGTTGGGAGCCGGAAAATCCAGGTGGAGAACGGGCAGGGATTGGGCACTTGCTGCCTGCGCCTGGGTCGGGTCAGTGATGCGGGTGATCGGAGTGCCCTTGGGCAGGTGGGTGGCATCGCCAATCAGGAAGAACGGGCAATCATCGCGTAGCTCTGCCCAGGCTTTGGCGGCGATTTCCGGGCCTATGCCTGACGGGTCGCCGCAGCTGAGCGCGATGGGTGCCATCATTGCTCAACGATGGTGGCTTCGGCGCGCAGCTGTTCCAGAAGGCTTTCTGAGAAGGCTTGCAGGCGCTGCTGTGTCAGGGCGTTGGCCACATCGGCGCGTGAGGTATCTTCGCCGAGATTGCGCGTGCGGTTGCATAGCATCAGAAACACCAGTGTTTGCCCATTGTTGCGGGTCAGCGTGGTTGACACTTCGTTCCGATCCAGCTTGGCCAGCTCTACCGCGATATCGCGAGGGATCTCGGAGGGGACGGCTTCGATTCGTTCCAGCACATCAGCGGGTTGCCCCTTGGCGGTGCCATACAGATCATCGCAGGTGTCAATCTCTTCGCTCAGGCGGGCCGCCCGCGCGAGCGTGTCTGCGCTGCGGCCGCCGGGCAGATAGTAGATTGCATAGTCGATCTTGGAATAGCTCGGCGCGCCAGCTGCCACTTCGCGCACTCCGCGCATCTGGAACAGCGCAATGGCGTTGGGCAAGGTCAGCGGGTCTGTGATCTCACCGTTTTTGAGACCCAGAAGGACGGGTTGCAATGCGGGCGGTAGGTTGCTGATGTTCAGCCATTCCAGACGACCGCCATCGTTGCGGGTTGCCGCGGCGGAGTATTGCGTGGCTGCAGATGAGAAGGCGTCATACCCTTCGAGGCGCGAGATTTCTTCTGCCAGCCGTTCCGCCTGTGCCACGGTTTGCTGGTTCACCGGAATAATGATCTCGGACAGTAGAACCTGTAGCCCGCCGCCGCCAGATTGACCCAACGCCCGGTTGATCTCGTCCTCGCTGGGGCGGGCCTGCGACAGGAAACGGGCACTGATATAGTCGCGCCACGACAATTGATCCGCAACAAAATCCCGAACGGTTTCGGGCTCGATACCAGCCTCGCCAAGCAGTTGCAGGAACTGTTCGGTACTGAACTGGCCCCGGGCGGCGAGTTGATCAATGCCAACCTGAACATCTTCGGGCGCGGCCCTTACCCCGGCCTCGCGCATGGCCTGTTGGCGCAGGCGATCATCGATCAGGGCTTGACGGACTTCTGCCTCGGTTCCACCCGGCACGCCAAGAGCGTTCAGGAACTCCAGCCGTTGTTCAAGCTCGAACCAGGTGATGATATCCTGATTGACACGGATTGCGGGGGAAAACAGGCTTTGCGCACTGGCCTGCGGGGCCGAGACCGCCAGAACAGCGGCAGCCAACGCCGATGAGATCGAACGGGCGCATCCGCCCCGGAGAAACCTGAAGAAACCTGAAATCAACTGCATTTTCTCTTGTACGTCTTTCCGCCGCCTTCAACGGCATATCCTGTCAGCGTAACGGTAAACCCGAATTCGGTCGAAGGCTCAATAGTCGTTGTTGAGGTAAAGCGCCTGTTTACGGACATGTTAAACTGAACGCATTCGTTCTGATAAGTCACACCCAGCCCCAGGCGGATGGGTTCGGAATTGGCAAGATCGTAGCGGGCCGACGCACGCGTCAGCCAGTTCTGATCGATTTGGTGCCGCCCGCGCAACCAGATCTCGGACACTTCTTCATCCGGATTTTCAGCCGGATCAGGCTCTTGCCAGACATAGCTGCCGGAGATTGCGCTGTTCTCGCCTGTCCAGGCGCCGCGAAGCTCGGCGCGGGTAAAGCTGAAATCGCTTTCGATCAAGCCGCGTCCCGCCAGCGACCAGCCATTGGCAGTTTTGATCTGGCCGGCCACCAACAGATCGGATGTGGTGCCTTGCAGGCCCGAGGTCAGGTTGAAATTCGGATCGGCATCGGCGCGGAAGACCTGACCGATTGTGGCCAAGGCTTGCCAGCCGTTCGATTTGTAGCGCGCCCAGTTGACGCCAACCACCGCTGTTGCCCCGTCTTCGCGCTGATCTTCGGCAGGAAAGCGCGACAAGGACAACAGATTGCCCTGATCGAATTCCTGAAAGGTGCTTTCATCGTTCGGAACATCTGTGTCCGAGACATCGGTCCAGCCGAATTGCACGATCGGCTCCAGAAACTGGGTCGCACCGGTTTGTTCGCGCCGTGTCATGGGATAGCGCAGCGTCAGTGCCGCGCGGGGTGTAGTGCGGGTGACATTGCTGGGAAATGCGTCGTCATTGCGGATGTTAAACGTATCAATTGCAGCGCCGATCCGGGCATCCGCGCGCAGCCCCGACGCAAAGGTCCAGCTGCGCAGCCATTCCGCATCAAACGTGGCGCGTGCGATATCGCGCCCGACAACATCTTCGTCACTGGTGCGTTCATGGGCATGGGCCACAAAGCCAAGCCGCATTTCGCCCCCAACCGCGTTTGGGAAGAGCCGTTTCTCGTAGTTCAGGTCAAACACACGCGAGGGGATTTCATCCTGATTTTCACTGTCGCGCAGTGTTTTGTAGTGGATCAGGCTGGTCTTGAAGGCGGTATCGCGCTTGATCCGGGTCAGGGCGATCTCACTGCGCAACCGGTCGAAATCGGGCAGGCCGTAATCTGCCAGATAGGCATCGTCTGACGTGGTCTTGAGGTCGAAAGTCAGTCGGAAGTCATTCCTCAGATTGAAGAAGCCGTTGGCAAACAGATAGCCACGATCCTGATCGCGCTGCACGTCATCGCGGGTATAGGCACCTTCGAACTGGATGCGCCCGTTCACGAAGGCTTGCCGATAGCGATAGCCCAGCGTTCGGGTGCTGGCCGAGACAAAGGGTGTCAGCGTCAGGTCCTTATGGTCGCCCAGCTTGATGAAATAGGGCACTTGCAGACCCAGACCTAGCTGCGAGGTTCTGCGGAAGGACGGTGCCAGAAACCCGGTCGCGCGTTCGAGCGTCGGGTCAGGCAGGCGCAGATAGGGAAAGTAGAAGACCGGATAGTCCAGCACGCGCAGTTGCGCGCCTTCAAAGTAAAGCTGCCGCTCCAGCTGATCATGGGTCACTTTGCGCGCCCTGATTTGCCAAAGCGGAGGTTTGCCATTTGCACAAACATGGCAGGAGGTGGCCGCGACCTTGCTGAACTGCGTGTAGCGGCCAGAGGCGCGCCGCGCCTGAACCGAGGCGACCTGAACCTGCTGATCGAAAACCATGCGCGCACCGATCAGCAACCCGTTTTGCAGGCCATCATCCAGCTCGGCTGAGTCTGCCAGCAAGGTTGTCCGCCCGCCCTGATCGATCCGGATGGGGCCCTCAAGTGACAGTTTTCCGGTTTCGCGGTCAAAGGTGATACGCTGCGCGCTGACCTTGGCATCGCCCTGAAACGCCTCGACATTGCCTTCGGCGACCAGCACGCGTTCGGGCGTGATGAATATCTTATCCGCCACCAGCAGGGCGGGCTCATCCTGTTGTGTGACCTCATTGGTCGCGGGTGCTGGTGCCGTTTGAGCCAGCAGCGCTGCAGGAGCCGTGACAGCCAGAGCGCTTGCCATCAGCGCAGACAGAATGCGCGGCATCAGCCGTCCTCCGCGTGTAGTAACAGGCCGAGCGATAGGAAGATGGCAGCAACGGGCGGTGCCCAGGCGGCGACGTAGATGGGCAATTGTCCGTTTTCCCCAAGTATTTGCGCAAAATTGCGCACGAAATAGATGGCAAAGCCCAGCAATACCGCGGTCAGGACTGCAATGCCGGTGCCGCCGAACCGCACATGGCGCATGGTAAAGGCCGCGCCGATCAGAACCATGGAAACCAGAAAGAATGGCCGCGCCAGTTGGACTTGTAACCAGACTTCATACTGTTTGGTTGCAAAGCCCGCCTCGCGCAGATCCGTGATCAGTTGCGGCAGGTCATAGACCGACACAGAATCCTGTTGTCCCAGCGTATCCAGAATACGCTGGCGGGTCAGAGTGGTGGGAAGATCGAGCTGGGTATGCTCAATCGATTGTGTCTCCGGGTTTTGGCCGTCTTCAAGGTTCCAGACTTTGGCGTCGCTCAGCACCCAGCTGCCATCGATCAACCGGGCCTGTTCGGCAACAATCTGTTGCGTTGGCTTTCCGTTGGGGTCGAATGAGACGATGGTCACATCACGCAGCTTCAACTCATCGCCGTTTGCGGTGCCGCGTGCATGAATAACCGCCTGACCCGTCTGGGTGCTTTGGCGCAGCCACAAACCCTCACCGCTGATCGACAGGGCCGAGCTTCCATTATTGCGATAGGAATCTGACAGGCGCTTGTATTCTTCAGATGTAGCCGCCGCGATCGGGTTCAAAAGCGCGACAGCCAGAGCCCCGATCACCAGCGCCAGCAAGACCGGCGCCACCAATGCGCGAATGCCGGATCGGCCGATCGCACGCGTAACCACCAGTTCCGAGGTGCGTGCCAGCCCGACAAACAGGGCGATGGTCGCCAGAATCACCAGCAGGGGCAGCATTTCGCTGATCGCCGCAGGTGTGTTCAGCAAGGTCAGCTGCAACAGGCGGCCAAAGGACAGATCGACCTCATTGAACCGGCGTACTTGTTCGATCAGGTCGATCAGAATCATCAGGGTCAGAAAGATGCCGCCGATAACCAGGAAGCTTTGCATAAAACGGCGGGCAAAATAGCGGTCCAAAATCACAAGCATGACCCCGCTGGGCTTGCAGCGTTGGCGTTCAGGCCGATATCGCCCTCGCATAGTCCCATGCGCGACGGCGTATGCCTGCCGTGTCGTGCCACTGTCGTCTCCCCCGAGCCTGCCGGATATTTTTTCAGGACCATAATGCAAATGGTGGTCAGGGAAAACTGCTATCTGGTCAAGCCGGGCGGCGCGGGCTAGGTCTTGGGGAACACAGTTTCAGGAGCGCGCAATGAGCAGTCTAGTCCCAATCCGTTTTCAAGCCTTCGACGTGGAAGCCATGGCGCAGGCCGAAGGGCGCGTTGCCATTGTGGTTCCAGCAGATCGCAAGATGAGCCCGGCAGCCAGGCGCGCCAATCGCCTGACCAAGGGGGCTGTTGCCCGGTTGGTCGAAAGCGATGCATTTGGCAAGGCAAAAACCGGCGATGTCATCTCGCTGGCCTGGCCAGCTGGTATGGCGGCTGAGGCGCTCGACGTGCTGGTCCTATCCCGTCGCCCCGAGGCGGATGAGGCCCGCAAGGCCGGTGCCGCATTGGCCAAACTGGCCGGTGGGCGCGACATGCTGGTGATGGCGGGCAATCAGGCACGGGCCGAGGATCTGGCGATGGGGATCGCCCTGCGCAGCTATGATTTTGATGCGCATAAAACAAAGGATAGCGACGCCGCGGGCTCTGTCACGATCTCTTGCAACAAGCCCGAAGAGGCCGAGGCCCAGTTTGCACCGATGTATGCGGTTGCAGATGGGGTGCGGATGACCCGTGATTTGACCAATGAGCCTGCGAATGTTCTGACCACCAGCGAATTCGCCGCCCGTCTGGACGAGATGAAGTCGCTGGGTCTTGAAGTCGAAGTGCTGGACGAAGACAAGCTGGCGGAGCTGGGCATGCGCACATTGCTTTGCGTGGGGCAGGGTTCGGACAGCCCGTCCAAAGTGGTGGTGATGCAGTGGAACGGGGGCGACAAGGACGATGCGCCTCTGGCTCTGGTCGGAAAGGGTGTTGTGTTCGATACCGGGGGGATCTCGCTTAAGCCGGCGGGTGGCATGGAAGACATGACCATGGATATGGGCGGCGCGGGCGTCGTTGCGGGCACAATGCGGGCGCTGGCCAAACGCAAGGCCAAGGCCAATGTTGTGGGGCTTGTTGGTTTGGTCGAGAACATGCCGTCGGGCAATGCCACGCGGCCGGGGGATGTAGTCAAATCGATGAAGGGCGACACGGTCGAGATTATCAATACCGATGCTGAGGGGCGTTTGGTCTTGTGTGATGTCATGTGGTACGCGCAGGAACGGTTCGCGCCTGTTGGCATGATCGATTTGGCCACACTAACCGGCGCGATCATCATCGGGCTGGGGCATGAGAACGCAGGTGTCTTTTCGAACAACGATACGTTCTGTGACGCCTTCCTGAAATCTGCCAAAGCCGAGGATGAAGGGGCCTGGCGGATGCCGTTGGGCGACGCCTACGACAAACTGCTGAAATCGCGCATTGCGGACATGAAGAATGTGGGCGGGAGGCCTGCGGGTTCGATCACGGCGGCGCAGTTCCTGCAGCGATTTGTCAAAGAGGAGACGCCGTGGATTCACCTGGATATCGCCGGGGTGGCTTCGGTCGCGTCCGAGACATCCTATGCACCGAAAGGGGCCACCGGCTGGGGTGTCCGCGCGCTCAGCCGCTTTGTGCAGGATAATTTTGAGTAGACCATGGGCGCCGTCTATTTCTACCACCTGACCCAAAGGCCGCTTGAGCACACCTTGCCGGTGTTGCTGGACAAGGCGCGGCAGGCCGGGTGGCGGATTGCCGTGCGGGGCACCGATCCCGCCCGGCTGGACTGGCTGGACGAAAAGCTATGGCTGGGTCCGGAAGAGGGGTTTCTGCCCCATGGTCGCGCAGGAGGGCCGCATGATGCGATGCAGCCAATCCTGCTGACCTCGGACATGCAGGCGGGCAATGAGGCCACCTGCGTGATGTCGGTGGACGGTGCCGAGGTGGCCCCGGGTGAGGTCACTGCACTGGAGCGGGTCTGCATCCTGTTTGACGGCAATGACGATCAGGCCGTGCAACATGCGCGTGATCAGTGGAAGACGCTGACGCAGGCGGGGTGTTCAGCGCAATATTGGTCCGAGGAGTCGGGCCGTTGGGAAAAGAAAGCCGAGGCCTAGTGCGCGGCTGTTGCAGAACTCAGGAGAGTGACGGATGGAAATGAAGCCTTTGGGCCGAACTGGTATCATGGTGTCTGACCTGTGTCTGGGAACGATGACTTTTGGGACCCAGACTTCAGAACCCGAAGCGCATGCACAGATGGATCTGGCGCTGGGCGCGGGGATCAATTTTGTGGATGCGGCCGAGATGTACCCGGTCAACCCGATCTCTAAGGAAACGGTGGGCCGAACCGAAGAGATTTTGGGAAACTGGAATGCCGCGAACGCATCGCGACGCGGTGACTATGTGTTGGCCACCAAACATTCTGGGGCAGGGTTTGCCCATGCCCGCGATGGCGCGCCGATTTCGGCTCAGACCATTCCAGAAGCGATCGAGGGATCGCTGCGGCGGTTGCAGACCGAATATATCGACCTCTACCAGTTTCACTGGCCCAATCGGGGCAGCTATATGTTCCGCCAGAACTGGAACTACGCGCCCTCGGGCCATAACACCAAAGAGGTGTTGGAGAACATGCAGGGTTGTCTTGAAGCGCTGCAGGAGCAGGTCGAGAAGGGCAATATCCGGGCCTTTGGTCTGTCGAACGAAAGCGCTTGGGGCACCGCGCAATGGCTGCGGTTGTCCGAGCAGATGGGCGCGCCGCGTGTGGCGTCGGTGCAGAATGAATACTCGCTGCTGTGCCGCCACTTCGATACGGATATGGCTGAGCTCAGCATGCACGAAGATGTGGGCCTGATGGCGTTTTCGCCGCTGGCCACCGGGTTGTTGACTGGAAAATATCAGAATGGTGCAGTACCCGCAGGATCGCGCAAGTCGATCTCGCCCGAACTGGGCGGGCGTGACTCGGACCGAGTTTATGACGCTGTGGCGGCCTATCTTGAGATAGCGTCGGGCTATGGATTGGACCCGACCCATATGGCACTGGCCTGGTGCCGGACCCGGCCTTTTATGATGTCGTCAATCTTTGGTGCGACGACGGTGGCACAGTTGGAGCATATTTTGGCCGGTGACAACTTGGTGCTGTCGTCAGAAGTTCTGAACGCTATTGGTCAGGCGCACCGCGCGCATCCCATGCCGTTCTAGGGGGCTCTGCCCCCGCCGCGCGTTCGCGCGCCTCCCCCGGGATATTTTTTGGCCAGATGAAGGGGGATCCGGTCAGTGATGGGTGTGGGGCGCACGCTCGTGCCTGAGGTCGCGGGCCGACAGGCCGTGGGCTGTGCGGAAGGCGCGAGCAAAGCTGGATTGTGAAGCGAAGCCGGTAGCCAGTGCCACATCCATCAGCGGCATATCGGTGTCGATGACCAGACGGCGCGCCTCGGCCAGTCTGAGTTGTAGGTAGTGGTCCTGTGGCGTGGTGTTCAGACGCAGGCGGAATTGCTGTTGCAATGTGCGTGGGCTGGTGCCCAACTGATCTGCGATTGAGGCAAGCGGTAGCGGATCGTCGAGCGAAGCTTGCATCAAGTTGTTTGCTTTTGAAGTCAGTGAGGTATGGCGGTGCGGGGCGCCGGTGCGGCTTTGCGGTTTGGTTGGTTCGGGTGCGCCGTCATAGAGGAACAGGCCCGAAACGCGCGCGGCGAAACCTGCGCCATGGCGGGCGGCGATGATATGCAACATCATTTCTACTGCCGGGATGGCGCCGCCGGATGTCAGGCGATTGCCGGACACGGTGAAGCGGTCCGGGCGGACGTCGATGTCAGGGAAGCGGGTGGCAAAATTGTCCAGATCCTCCCAATGGGTTGTGGCGGCGTGGCCGTTCAGAAGGCCGGCCTCGGCCAGCAGCCACGGCCCGCCATCAATCCCGGCCATTGTCGCGCCGGTGCCTGCGATGCGCCGCAGCCCGGCCAGCAGGCTGGGGGTGGCGTGGCGGGCCAGCTGAAACCCGGCAACAACTATCATCAGGTCACAGCTTTGCAGCCGGGCCAGCGGGATTCCCGGGACCGTCAAGGCGCTGGTCAGTATTGCAGGGTCCGATGTTGCGGTCACATAGTCCCAGTCAAAGGCCGGGCGGTCGGCCAGCCGGTTGGCCGCGCGCATCGGATCGACGGCTGAGGCAAAGCTGAGCGTGTTGCATTCGTCCAGCACCAGCACGGCCGTTTTCAGGGCGCGATGTTCTGGTTCCAGGATGTTTTTTGCGGATTTCATCAAGTTCGATTCGCATTCTGGCAAGTGTTTTTCCAAAGCTGCGTCAGACTTGCGCGCAACGCAAATCGATAACCGGGGAGAAGTCTGGGGAAAACCCGACGGGAACCTGGGTATAATCTGGGGAAAACGCCATGCCTTTGGAAATGAACCGCGACGTCTTTATCACCTGCGCCGTGACCGGCTCGGGCGGAACGCAGGATCGCAGCCCGCATGTACCGCGCTCGCCCAAGCAGATTGCCGACAGTGCGATTGCGGCGGCCAAGGCAGGGGCCGCAGTGGTGCACTGCCATGTGCGTGATCCTGAGACTGGAGCGCCCTCGCGCGATTTGGAGCTGTATCGCGAGGTGACCGACCGGATCCGGGATGCCGAGGTCGATGCTGTGCTGAACCTGACCGCGGGGATGGGTGGGGACATGGTGTTTGGGGGAATCGAAAACCCGCTGCCCTTGGCCGATGCTGGAACCGATCTGGTGGGTGCGACCGAACGGGTGGCACATGTGGCCGAGTGTCTGCCCGAGATCTGCACCTTGGATTGTGGCACGATGAATTTTGCCGAAGCGGACTACGTCATGACCAACACGCCCGGTGCATTGCGGGCGATGGGGCAGATGATGACGGATTTGGGCGTGAAGCCCGAGATCGAAGCCTTTGACACCGGCCATTTGTGGTTTGCCAAGCAGTTGGTGAAAGAGGGCGTTCTAGCGCCGAATGCGCTGGTTCAGCTGTGCATGGGTGTGCCTTGGGGCGCGCCGGATGATCTGAACACCTTCATGGCGATGGTGAACAACGTTCCTGATGACTGGACGTTCAGCGCGTTTTCCCTGGGTCGGAATGAGATGGCCTATGTGGCGGCATCGGTTCTGGCGGGTGGCAATGTGCGGGTCGGGTTGGAGGACAATCTGTGGCTCGAGAAGGGTGTGTTGGCCGAGAACTGGCAGTTGGTTGAACGCGCAGGCACTATTATCGAAAACATGGGCGCGCGGGTGATCGGGCCCGAAGAGGTGCGCGAGAAGCTGGGGCTGGTAAAGCGGGCACCCGCAGGAGCGGCGGGCTGAAGCCTGCCCTACGAATAGGTCAAACGATATGAAGAAGATATCAGCAATCATTGGCGGCGGAGTGATCGGCGGCGGCTGGGCCGCGCGATTCCTGCTGAATGGCTGGGACGTGCGGGTGTTTGACCCGGACCCCGAGGCCGAGCGTAAAATCGGTGAGGTTCTGGACAATGCGCGACGTTCGCTGCCGGGGCTGAGCGATGTGCCTCTGCCGTCCGAAGGCGCGCTGACCTTCCATGAGGACATCGCGGAAGCTGTTCGGGGCGCGGCTTGGATTCAGGAAAGCGTTCCAGAGCGGTTGGACCTGAAGCTGAAGGTTTACAAAAGCCTGCAAGGGGCCTGTGATGCGGATGCAATCATCGGCTCCTCGACCAGCGGGTTTAAACCTTCAGAATTGCAGGAGGGTGCGATGCGGCCCGAGCAGATCGTGGTGACGCATCCGTTCAACCCAGTCTATCTGCTGCCATTGATCGAACTGGTGCCCACCGATAAGAACCCGCCAGAGTTGGTCGCTAAGGCGAAGGACATTCTGACATCGGTCGGGTTCTTCCCGCTCCACGTCAAGAAAGAGATCGACGCGCATATTGCGGACCGCTTCCTTGAGGCGGTCTGGCGCGAGGCGCTGTGGCTGGTCAAGGACGGCATCGCCACGACGGAAGAGATCGACGAAGCAATCCGCATGGGTTTTGGCATCCGCTGGGCGCAGATGGGGCTGTTCGAGACCTATCGTGTTGCAGGGGGAGAGGCCGGCATGCGGCATTTCATGGCGCAGTTCGGACCCGCGCTGAAATGGCCCTGGACCAAGCTGATGGATGTGCCTGAGTTCACCGACGAGCTGGTTGATATGATCGCCGATCAGTCGGAAGCGCAGTCAGGCATGCATTCGATCCGTGAACTCGAGCGCATCCGTGACAACAACCTTGTCGGCATGATGCGCGCGCTCAAAGCGCAGAATTACGGCGCAGGGGCCGTGTTGAACCAGCATGACGCGGCGCTGAAACCCGGTGCACTGCCATCACTGGATCAGGCGGATCTAAGCCAACCCATACTGACCCTCGCGCGCGCGGTTCCTTTGGATTGGACCGACTATAACGGCCATATGAATGAGGCGAAGTATCTGGAGGCTTTCGCGGCCGCAACGGACCGTTTCATGGAAATCATCGGGTGCGACGCGGATTACATCACCTCGGGTGGAAGCTACTTCACCGCCGAAAACCACATTCGTTATCTGGATGAAACCCATGCCGGAGCCCGGATCGAGATACGAACTCAGATGCTGTTGGGCCAAGGTAAGAAACTGCACGTGTTTCACAGCATGTATGAGGGCGACAAGCTTTTGGCGACGGGCGAGAGTTTCCTGCTGCATGTCGACCTTGAAACGCGACGCCCCTCGGCGCCCTCGGACCAGATCGAGGGTGCCATGGCACGGATTACCCAGGCGCAAGCCGATCTGCCTTATCCCGAGGGGGCAGGTGCCGCGATCCGGAGACCCGTATGACGCAGCGGGTTCTGATCACGGCGGGTGCCTCGGGCGTAGGGCGCGCGATGGCGGAGGCGTTCGACACATCCGGTGCGCGGGTCTGGATTGTTGATGTCGACGGTGAAGCGCTGCAAAACTGCCCAGACAGCTGGCAAAAAAGTAAAACCGATGTCTCGGATGAGTCGCAGGTGGCCGACCTGTTCGACCAGATCGCCAAGGCCTGGGGCGGGCTGGACGTGCTTTGCGCAAATGCGGGCGTCGCTGGGCCGACTGCTCCGGTTGAGGATGTATCTCTAAATGATTGGAAAAATTGCCTTTCAGTCAATCTCGAAGGGGCGTTTCTGTGTTCGAAATACGCGACTCCCATGCTCAAGAAACAGGCGCATGGGGCCATTTTGATCACGTCTTCCACCGCGGGACAATACGGCTATCCGAACCGTTCGCCCTATGCCGCTGCGAAATGGGCGATGGTTGGATTGGGCAAGACGCTGGCGATGGAGCTTGGTCCACATGGCATACGCTGCAATGTGATCTGTCCCGGCTCTGTCGAAGGCCCACGCATGGAAGGGGTCTTGCAGCGCGAGGCCGCCGCTAAGGGCATGACACGCGATCAGGTCTATGACGGCTATGCCTCTGGCACCTCAATGGGGCGCTTTGTCGAAGCGCGGGATATTGCTGATATGGCAGTGTTCCTGGCCTCGGATGCGGCACGGCTGGTTTCGGGTCAGGTCATCGCTGTGGACGGACATACGGTCAATCCCGACCCGAAACTCTGATTTAGATCAGCCTTGATTCGGGCCTCTGATCTGGCGGATTGTGCTGCGGACGGCTTGCCAGTCTTTGGCTTGCTGCGTGTGTCCGGCCGCTTCAGATTCGCGCATCTTTCGAGCGGCTTCTGCCTCGGCCCGGTCTCCATGAACTGAATAGAGAGCTCTTGCATATTGGGCTGTTTGTACTGCGTCCATTTCGGTCATCCTCCGTGGAATGTCTGAGGGTTCGCGCAGTCACTATACTACACGCCCGGACAGATCGCACGATTGGGGAATTCCCTTAAGCAGTTGTCTGTTCAGCCTCGGCCCGCAATTCGCGTAGATGTTCGGGGAAGTAACGGGCGGTCATATCGGCCTCGCGGATCAAAGTATCAAAGTGGCGGGTAAACACCTCGATCCGGTCCCGGTCGCGGAACGCCATGTAATGGCTGCCGGCATAGAAGACGCACAACAGCGGGCCAAAGATGGTTACCGGCGCGGAATAAAGGCGCTTAGCATCAAACAGATAGATCCGCAGACGCGGGTAGAGCTGTTCGCACAAGGCCAGAAGGTGGTCTATCTGCTCCTGCCGAATCTCCAGCGGGAGTCCTTCATAATAGCCTTCGCCAAGCGCGAAGCTGCGCATTTCGAACAACGGCATCGCGATCTCATAGTCCGATTGTGCACTGCGCATCCAGGTTAACCGGTCCTCGGAGGCCCCGATAGCCTGATCCGCCGTGCGGCCCAGATGCGGGGCGTATTCCCATTCCAACACGGCTCGGGTTTTGAGCATGTCGGGCAGGGTGGCCGGGACATAGCGGATCTTGTAGCCCGCAGCCTCTTGATGCCATTGGAAAATCCGCTCATCCACCAATGCACGTGGGGCCGCCGCCATGCTGAGGGAGCTGGCCAGAATTTCCGCGGCGCTTTCGGGCCGGTCTGATAGGCTGAGCAGCCAATCGGCCGAAACCCCCAGCGCCGCTGCGCAACCCCCAATGACATGAGCATTGGGCAGGCGCGCCCCATCATCCGCCAGCAGTTGCGAAACGGTAGACCGGTCCACGCCAATGCTGCGGGCAAGGGCGCTCTGGCTGGTTTGGCGGTCTTCCATCGCACGGGCCAGACGAAGGCGAAACTGCGCAGCACGCACGCGTTTGTCGAGTTTTTCATCCATATGTTTGAAAATATCACATTTGATGAATTTTGTTAATCATATTCAGAATACCCAACAGAGTGCCCCGTAGGTAACACTTTTGTGAGAACAATAAAAACGGGGTCCGGAATGGAAACGCGGCAAAGGTCGGTCGTGAAGGCACTGATTTGGAATGCGTTGGGGTTGGCGGTCATGACTTTGGTTGGTCTGATTGCCACGGGATCAGCGGCGGTTGGCGGTGCGTTGGCGCTGATCAATACGGCCATCGGTTTGACGCTGTATGTTGCCTATGAACGGGTCTGGGCTGGAATCGCGTGGGGCCGCAATGGCTGAACCAACACGGCCCCAATCGCCCGAATGGGGGACATTCGCCCTGATCTTAGCCTGTTACGCCGCGTGGCTGGCCGGTCTGTTCTGGCTTGCGGCCTGGTCCCTATGGCTCGCCATCCCGGCCTTGGGTCTGGTTGCTGCCTTGCATTCCTCGCTGACGCATGAGGCGTTGCACGGGCACCCATTCCGCGCCAGATGGCTGAACGAGGCGCTGATGGCCGTGCCGCTGACTTTGTTCATCCCGTTCAACCGCTTCCGCGATCTGCATCTGGCGCATCATCAGGATGCCAACTTGACCGATCCCTATGACGACCCCGAAACGAACTATCTGGATCCGAAAGTTTGGGCGCGACTGTCGTGGTGGCAAAAGCGGCTGTTTGTGGCCAACAACACGCTTCTGGGCCGGATCGTGCTGGGCCCCGCAATCGGACAAGTGATGTTTCTACGTGATGAATGGCATGGGATGATCCGAGGGGATCGCGCCATTCTTCTGGCTTGGGCACTGCATATTCCCGGCGTAGCGGTTGTTTTGTGGGTGGTCGCGCAATCGGCGATGCCGACCTGGGCCTTTGTTCTATCAGCCTATATAGGGCTGGGTCTGGTCAAAATCCGGACCTTCCTGGAACACCGCGCGCATGAGAAATCCCGCGCTCGGACGGTGATTGTCGAGGACCGCGGGCTGTTGGCCTTTTTGTTTCTGAACAACAACCTGCACGTCGTTCATCACATGAACCCTTCGGCCCCATGGTACCGTCTGCCTGCGCTCTATCAGGCAGGGAAAGACCGCTATCAGGCCTGCAACGAAGCCTATGTCTATCGCTCATACGCGCAGATTTTCAAAGAATATTTCTGGCGGGCAAAAGATCCGGTGGCCCATCCGCTCTGGCCAAAGCCCTGATTCCACGACAGAAGGGGAGCCATGAGTTTATGGATTCCCGTCACCATCGCCGCCGCCTCATTCCAGACGGTGCGGTTCATGCTTCAAAAGTCGCTCAGCAGCGTGAAACTATCCGCCGCTGGTGCAACCTTTGCGCGGTTTGCCTATTCGATGCCGCTGGCGGTTCTGGGGCTGGTCGTAGCGCTGTGGGTGACGCAGGCTGCGATACCATCTCTGACGGCACAGTTCTGGCTATTCGTAGCCATTGGCGGGACGGCGCAGATTTTGGCGACCATCTGCGTGGTTGCCCTTTTCAAACAGCGCAATTTCGCGGTCGGGATCACCTTTAAGAAAACCGAAGTGATCCAAACAGCGATTGTCGGGTTTTTGGTGCTTGGGGATGAAGTCTCAGCCGGGGCGCTTGGCGCAATCCTGTTGGGATTGCTGGCGGTTCTTTTGCTGTCCAAAACACCGGGCGGAGGCGGTACGTGGTGGCACCATCTGACCAACCGTGCCTCGCAGCTTGGGCTTGGGTCCGGTGTGTTGTTTGCGTTCTCAGCCGTCAGCTATCGCGGCGCATCGCTGGAGCTTGGCGACATTGACGCATGGTTCCGTGCCCTGATCACTCTGGCAGCCGTGGTCACCTTCCAGTTTCTCAGCATGGGGCTGTGGCTGCTGTGGCGCGACCGGGCCGAATTGCTGGCAGTCTGGCAAACCCGATCCACGGGTGTCTTCGTCGGGCTGACCAGCCTTGGCGGGTCGTTCTGCTGGTTTCTGGCCTTCACCTTGCAGAATGCGGCTTATGTCAAAGCACTCGGGCAGGTGGAGCTGATCCTCAGCCTTTTGGCCTCAATCCTGTTCTTCCGCGAGACCATCACCCGGCGCGAAATCGCCGGGATGGGATTGTTGGGCGCCTCAATACTGGCGCTGGTGCTGGCGATCTAGCTGGCGCGGCGTTCGTCGAAACTGAGCGCGATGAAGCTGGGCAGGTGGTCGCCCATGCCGACAATCTTGGGGCCATTGTCGTCCCGGCGACCACGACCCTTGGCGGGCTTGTCCTGTTTGCGCTCGTCCTTGCTGCGGTCGTATTTTCTATCGTCCGTGGGCTTGGCCTTTTTCTCAGGCTTGGCGGCCTCCGGCTTGGGATCTTCCTTAATCGGATTGTCGAGCCGGGGAATTTCCTTCTGGATCAACTCTTCAATCGCATCCAGAGCCTTTTCGTCCCGGCCTGAGCAGATCGTGATTGCCTTGCCTTCGCGCCCGGCGCGACCAGTGCGGCCGATCCGGTGCACGTAATCCTCGGGATGGCCGGGGACGTCGAAATTGAACACATGGCTGACGGCCGGAACGTCGAGGCCGCGTGCAGCGACGTCCGAGGCAACCAGCAGACGCAATGATCCGTCGCGAAACCCGTCCAGTGTTTTCATCCGCTGCGACTGATCCAGATCGCCATGGATAGCGGCGGCATCATAGCCGTATTTCTTCAGCGATTTCGCGCAGATATCGACATCTGTCTTCCGATTGCAGAATATGATCGCGTTGGTGCACTTTTCACCCTCGGCGTCGATCAGTGCGCGCAATAAGTTGCGTTTTTGGCTTGCTTCACGATCCCGGCGGCCACCTTTGAACATGACAACGCCCTGTTCGATCGTTTCGGATGCGGTCGCTTGGCGAGCAACCTCGACCCGGGCGGGGGCCGATAGGAACGTGTCGGTGATGCGTTCAATCTCGGAGGCCATGGTGGCCGAAAAGAACAACGTCTGGCGGGTGAACGGCGTGAGCGAGAAGATGCGTTCGATATCGGGGATGAACCCCATATCCAGCATCCGGTCGGCCTCATCCACGACCATGATCTGAACGCCGGTCAACAGCAGTTTGCCGCGTTCGAAATGGTCCAGTAGACGGCCCGGCGTCGCGATCAGAACGTCTACGCCGCGATCAATAAGCGCCTCTTGCTCTTTGAAGCTGACACCACCGATCAACAGCGCTTTGGTCAGCTTCAGATGCTTGGTGTAAGTGTCGAAATTCTCGGCCACCTGCGCAGCCAATTCGCGGGTCGGACACAGCACTAGTGACCGTGGCATCCGCGCACGGGCGCGACCACGGGCCAGCAATGTGATCATAGGCAGCGTGAAGCTGGCGGTTTTACCCGTGCCGGTTTGCGCGATCCCCAGAACGTCGCGTCCTTCGAGCGCAGGTGGAATCGCGCCCTCTTGGATCGGGGTGGGGGTTTCATATCCAGCTTCCTCAATGGCTTTGAGGACCTTGGGGTTCAGGTTCAGTTCGTTAAACTTTGTCATGTATGTCCGGTTCATGCGGACACTAGACCTGGCCCGCGCGTCTGAAAAGTGCCGGGCCCGGATGGCCATGCGTGTTTTGCGCATTTCGGCTTGAGCGCGGACATAACAAAAAGGCGGGTCAGCGTCAAACAGTGACCAGCTTGACGCGCACGCACGGCATCAACGCGGGATTCTGTGCAACAATTCAGCCGCTTCCGGCGAAGTGTTGCGCGATTTTTTGGCTCAGGTTCAGCGGCCTGTGCCGGATCAGCCCGTAACGTTTCAACCGCGCACGCACGTCAGGGTCCTGGCCGCTGATCTCCGCATAGAAGGCGCGCAGGCCGTCTATGCCTTGTTCGTCCTTGATCCAGCTGAACAGCTCGTTCTTGTTCAGGCCGCCTTCTTCACGTGGCACGTTAGGCGACATACCGGGCTGGTATGACCCTCTGGTCATCCGAAAATCATAATGCGCGATCCAGTGATCCCAATCCGGTGCGTGACGGTGGCAGAGTTCAAACTGAGGCTGTTCGTGCTTGCAGGGCAGTAGTTTCTTGTTCTGGAACAGGTTGTGTATCCGAAAGCTGAGGTTTTCCAGCCCTGTGCGCACGATTAGCTTCCCTTGCACATGGCTCAGGAATCCGCCCAGCATAAAGGCGCCATAGGTTGGGTAAATCTCCCGCACCAGTGCCTCGCGCGTGGGGCTTTTGGGGAGATGCGCCTTATACAGATCATCGCCACCTGACATCGCTTCTGACGGCCGCACGCGGACCGCGGGTATATCCTGTGGGACTGTTGCCAGGACATCCGCGACCGGCTCTGACGTCCACAAAAACTCATCCGCATCGATATGAGCCAGCCAGTCCACATCAGTACGCCTATAGGTATGCGTCGCGATAAAGGTCTGGCGAATCTGGTGCTTATCCGGGCGTCCGCGCGTGCGTTTTGACCAGAATGCCTCATCGCACGATTGCACCTGCACCTTGGGATGCTGGCTGAGCGCCTGAAAGGCAGCCGGGTTCGGCTCGTCCAGAAATACATAAAGCCGGTCGACCCCCAGATCGAGGTGATGCGCCGCAAAGCCGAGGATATCCTCGGCCCGGCCACGGACCATCGAGACAATGCCCCAACGGGTCATGTGCGGGACCGCAGCGTCGCGCGCCGGTTGCGCATGTGTTTTAACCGGCGAAACACGGTGCCGGGATCGGCGTTTAACGTGCTAAACAAATGATCGGCAAGGGGCGCGATTGTGGGGTCATTCAGGGCCTTGGTCCAAACCGGTGCCATCAGATTGGTATCCAGCCCGCCAGAATCCAGCGAGAAGGATTTCATCTGCAGGGGTAAGGGTTTGTGGACCTTGTTGCGCGATCCATAGGGGGTTTCTGGCGCCGTGCCGGAAAACAGGCGTTCGTATTCGTAAATCTTCATCAATCCAAACAACATGCGCAGAGCTTGCCCGACTTCGCGCTGTGTTGGGGTCTGGCCGTGATCGGCAAAGGTCTGGACCGAGGAAACCAGCCAGCGCAGGTCCAGCACAGACAGAAGATGTGCGGACTGTTCAGCCCAGAGCCGCTGAAAAAGATCCGGGGTGTGGCGTGGGAATGACCGTTTGCGCAGATTTGCAACCAGTTGCGCGTTCAGAAAGGCAAGCTCAGACTGTCCGATGAACTCTTCGGCGATTTTCACCCGCTTACGATCCCATGAGGTCTGTATATCCAAGGGTGGCAGTTCCGTTGCGCTTGGCGGAACGGTTTGTGCGGCCAGTGCCTCAAGGTCTGCCTCCGGCGGGGGCAGCGTGTTCGCGCCGAATTCGAACGGGGCACGGCGCTTGTCATAGCCATCCAGCATATCGGGCAGGCCGCCGGGAAAGGTCAGATCGTCATCGCTCATGCCCGCAAGATTGCACAGCCGAGATCGGCAGTGCAATCAGCCCTTTCCCTTAAACCATCATCTCTTTGGTGGCCGTCAGGTTCAGCGCCGGATAGTCGCGCACGACGCGGTCGATATCCCATTGAAGACGCGTCAGATAGACGATGTCGCCATCATGGTCATGGGCGATGTGCTGCTTGTTGGCGTTGACGAATTTCTCGACCTCAAGTTTCTCACCGCTGACCCAACGGGCCGAGGTGAACTGAGACGCTTCGAACCGCACTGGCAGGCCGTATTCCATCTCGATCCGGCTGGCCAGCACTTCGAACTGCAGCGCGCCGACCACGCCCACGATAAAGCCCGATCCGATCGAGGGTTTGAACACCTTGGCCGCGCCTTCTTCGGCAAACTGCATCAGGGCTTTTTCCAGATGCTTGGCCTTCATCGGATCGCCCGGACGGACGGTCTGCAACAGTTCCGGCGCGAAAGAGGGGATGCCGGTCACGCGGATCGCTTCGCCTTCGGTCAGCGTATCGCCAATGCGCAGCTGTCCGTGGTTCGGAATGCCGATAATATCGCCGGCCCAGGCTTCTTCGGCCAGTTCCCGGTCGGAGGCCAGGAACAGAACCGGGTTCGAGATCGCCATCGGCTTTTTCGACCGCACATGGGTCAGCTTCATGCCACGTTTGAAATGTCCCGAAGCCATGCGCACAAAGGCCACACGGTCGCGGTGCTTGGGGTCCATATTGGCCTGTACCTTGAAGACAAACCCCGCGACCTTCTTCTCATCGGGTGCGATCTGGCGGGGTTCGGCGGATTGTATTTGCGGCTGCGGGCCATAAGCGCCGATGCCTTCCATCAATTCCTTCACACCGAACGAATTGATGGCCGAACCGAACCAGATCGGGGTCATATGGCCTTCCAAGACCGCTTGGGGATCGATCGCGGGCAGAAGTTCTCGCGCCATCTCGACCTCTTCCAGCAGTTTCTCCAGCAGATGTTCGGGCACGTGCTCGGCCAGCTTGGGATCATCCAGCCCGTCGATCTGGATGCTTTCAGCCACTTTGTTACGATCTGCGCGGTCCATCAGTTCCAGCCGGTCGCGCAGCATATCATAGCAGCCGATGAAATCGCGCCCCACGCCGATGGGCCAGGCCGCGGGCGTGACGTCGATGGCCAGCATTTCCTGGATTTCGTCGATGATCTCGAACGTGTCGCGGCTTTCGCGGTCCATCTTGTTACAGAAGGTCAGGATCGGCAGATCGCGCAGGCGGCAGACCTCGAACAGTTTCTGCGTCTGGCTTTCCACACCTTTTGCACCGTCAATCACCATCACGGCGGCATCCACCGCAGTCAGCGTGCGATAGGTATCTTCCGAGAAATCGCTGTGGCCAGGGGTGTCCACCAGATTGAACCGGAAATTCCCATAGTCGAACGACATCGCCGAGGCGGACACCGAGATGCCGCGATCTTTCTCCATTTGCATGAAGTCCGACCGCGTGCGCCGCGCCTCACCCTTGGCGCGCACCTGTCCCGCCATCTGGATCGCACCGCCGTACAGAAGGAACTTCTCGGTCAGCGTCGTTTTGCCCGCATCGGGGTGCGAGATGATGGCGAATGTCCGGCGCCGGGCGATCTCGGGCGGCAGGATAGGTTGGTTCGAGGCGGTATCAAGCATAAGCGCGCGTATAGGCGGGGAAACCCGCCGAGGCAAGACAAACGGGGTGGCGCGAATCGCCGGGCTATGGCAAAAAGAACATATAGTGAACAAATGGTGGAGTGGACCAATGAATTTGAAAGAAGTTGCGGACGAACTGGTCGCGGGTTGCCGCGAGAACAGGGCCAAGGAAAATCTGACCAAGCTCTATGCGCCCGACGCGGTCTCAGTCGAAGCGCAGGATATGCAAGGCATGGGCCGCGAAACGCAGGGCCTTGATGGCATTGGCGGCAAGCATGATTGGTGGGAGAACGCCCATGAGGTTTCAGGCGCATCGGTGAGCGATCCGTTCCTGCATGGCGACGACCGTTTTGCCGTGATCTTCGAAGTTCAGGGCAAAGTAAAGGAAACCGGCGAAAGCTTCGACATGCGCGAAGTGGCGATTTATCACGTCTCGGATGGAAAAATCGTGAGAGAGGAGTTCTTCTACTGACATTAGGCGAGTTCTTGTATTTCTTGCCTGAGTTTTGTTAGTCATCACGGACACCAAGATCAGGGAAGAGCATGAAGTTTTCCCATTGTGTTTTCAGAACTGCGGTCGGAGCGCTTACGCTTTCGGCTGCAACAGCGGCGCTAGCCGAACAGGGGCATTGGGAAACCAAACCCGCGGTATCAGAAATCAACGGCAAACTGTCGGTGCTGGGCAGCACCGGCAGCTTCGGAGAGATTTACGGTATCGACGGCAGCTTTTCCGCGCCCTTGGGGCACAGCTTTGGTTTGCAGATCGACGGTCTTGCCGCGCGGCTGGATCCGGACAATCTGGACAGCGCAACAGCATTTGGCACCGGGGCACATCTGTTCTGGCGCGACCCTGATCAGGGGCTTTTGGGGCTATACGGGCATTACGTCGCAACAGATTTTGCCGACAGTGCCAATTTTCGTGCCATTGGGTTTGAGGCTGAAGCTTATCTTGATCGCTATACACTAAGCGCCGTGATTGGCGCTGAGGATGGCCGGATCAGTGGCACAGAGTTCGGCAAGATCGACTATGGCACAAATATCTTCTCCTCTGCGTTTCTGTATTACTATCCAACAGATGATCTGAGCCTCTCAGTCGGGCATCGTTACGTGTTGAAGCAGAACCTGATTCAAGCTGGTGCAGAATGGATGCCGCGTTCTGCCGGTCTTGGCGATTCAAGTCTCTATCTGACGCTATCTTACGACACGGAGGATGAGACCGCTGTTTTGATTGGTCTGCGGCGTTACTTTGGACAGAAGGGCAAATCGCTTATTCGTCGTCACCGCGAGGATGATCCTCAGGTCACGATATTGTGGATTGTGGAACAGGCGGTTGGTGATCTGGACAATATCATACAGACAATTCGAGAGTTTCGTGGCGGCTGATGGCGTACGAGACAAGGGCACTGGCTAGGCTGTAGGGGAAGTGAATGGATCTGGGAATTCGAGGAAAACGTGCTTTGGTGTGTGCCAGCAGCAAGGGGCTGGGCTTGGGATGCGCCGAAGCTTTGGCCGAGGCCGGTGTCGATCTGGTGATGAATGCGCGCGGGGTGGATGCGCTGGAGGCCGAGGCCGCGCGGTTGCGCTCTACCTACGGTGTGGATGTTCAGGCCGTCGCCTGTGATGTGACCACGCCAGATGGGCAGGCCCGGGTGATCGAAGCGGCGCAGGGTGTTGATATTCTGGTGAACAATGCCGGGGGGCCTCCGCCCGGGATGTGGTCGGATTGGGATCGCGATGATTTCATCAAGGCGCTGGACGCGAATATGCTGACGCCGATTGCCTTTATGAAAGCGTTGCTGCCCGCGATGATGGACAAGGGCTGGGGCAGGGTGGTCAATATCACCTCGCAATCCGTGCGCGCGCCAATTGCCGTGCTTGGCTTGTCAAATGCGGCGCGCACCGGCCTGACCGGCTATGTCGCAGGAACGGCCCGTCAGGTGGCCCCTCATGGGGTCAACATCAACAACCTGCTGCCGGGTATTCATGCAACCGACCGGGCGGACTCGCTCGATAGTGGTGTGGCGGCACAGCAGGACATTTCGATCGACGAAGCGCGGGCTGCGCGGGCCGCAACAATCCCAGCGCGCCGGTATGGTACCCGGGCCGAGTTTGGGGCCACCTGTGCCTTTCTGTGTTCGCAACAGGCCGGGTTTATCGTTGGGCAGAACATCCTGCTGGATGGCGGCGCAACCAACTTGACAATGTAGCCATGTCTCAAGGGTATTCGCTGAAAGATCAGCTGTTTAATGATGAGAAAACCCGGTATCTGGCCGGGCTTTTTGCTCAGGCGGACCCGTCCTTTAATCCGGATGCTTTTCATGGGCAGGTGATGTACCGGCTCACCGATCTGGAATTGAAAGAGCGCATGGCTTGGATTGCGGACTGTCTGCAATCGGCCCTACCGGGAACACTGCCCGACGTTGCGCCCGTGATCCTACGCGCGCTACCGCCGCCTTTGGACCCGACCAAAACGGATGATGATTTCGGTGATTTCATCTTTGCACCTTTGGGCGAATGGGTGGCCGCGATTGGGCTGGACGCGCCCGAGGACGCTCTGAACCTGTTCGAGGAGTTGACCCAGAGGTTTTCCATGGAATGGGCGATCCGCCCGTTCCTGAACCGCTGGCCCGATCTGGTTCTGAACCGGATGCAGGATTGGTGCGCGCATGACAGCTACCACGTCCGCCGATTGGTCAGCGAAGGCACGCGACCACGCCTGCCCTGGGGGCAGGCGATTGGACTGGAGCTGGATGATCCTCTGCCTTTGCTTGATCGGTTGCATGGAGACAATACACGCTATGTCACGCGCTCGATCGCAAACCATCTGAACGATATCTCAAAGAAACAGCCCGATCTGGTTCTTGCGCAGCTTCAGACTTGGAAAGCTGCAGGCAAACAGAATCCGGATGAGTTGGATTGGATGATCGGTCACACCCTGCGCGGCCTTGTAAAGGCGGGACATTCGGGCTCGATGGTCATGCTGGGCTATGATCCTGATGCCGAAGTGACGGTTGGTATTCAGCTATTGGCAGAGGCACGGATTGGCAAAGCGCTGGAGTTTTCTGTGGACCTGACAGGTCAGGGTGCGCAGCCGGTTCTTGTAGATTATATCATTCACTTTCAAAGACCTGGAGGGAAAACATCAGCCAAAGTGCACAAGCTGAAACAAGCCGCGTTGAAGGATGGGACATTGCGTTTGGAAAAGCGTCACAAGCTTAAAGCCAACGCAAGCACGTTCCAGTTGGTCCCCGGTGCGCATCGGCTTGAGATTCAGGTGAATGGCAAGGTGCGGGCAGGTGTTGATTTCGACCTTTTGGGCTGAGACATCTCACAGTTTTGTCAAATCGGGCCCGGTGGATTGCCCCGGCCGAAAAGTTGCACTAGCTGCTAGGCAGATATCGAACAGAGGACATCCGCGATGAAGCATGAATCGGTGCAGAACTATTATGGCGAAGTGCTGCAAAGCAGTGCGGATTTGCAGACCAATGCCTGCTGCACCCCCGATGACATGCCGGATCATCTGAAGAAAATCCTCTCGAAACTGCATGATGAGGTGCTGACCCGCTACTACGGCTGCGGCCTGATCGCGCCGCTGGACCTTGAGGGGATGAGCATCCTTGATCTGGGCTGCGGCGCTGGCCGGGATGTTTACGCCCTGTCGGCGATGGTGGGTGAGAACGGACGCGTGGTTGGCGTCGATATGACCCATGAACAGCTGGATGTGGCCCGTGCGCATCAGGACTACCACGCCAATGTTTTTGGCTATGCCACCGGCAATGTTGAATTCCACCACGGCTATATCGAAAAACTGGATGAGCTGGATCTGGAACCGGGCTCTTTCGATATCATCGTGTCGAACTGCGTGATCAACCTGGCCACCGATAAAGAGGCCGTCTTGCGCGGGGCGCATCGGCTGTTGAAAGAGGGCGGCGAGATGTATTTCTCGGACGTCTATGCGGATCGCCGCATCCCGCAAGCCATGGCCGAGGATGAGGTTCTGTATGGCGAATGCCTATCGGGCGCGTTGTACTGGAACGACTTTCTGTCCATCTCGCGCAAGGCGGGCTTTGGTGATCCGCGCCGTGTAACCCATCGCCCGCTGACCATCGAAAACCCTGTGCTGGAAGAACGTGTCGCGCCGTTGAACTTTCTGTCGGCCACGTACCGTTTATTCAAGCTGTCCGCGCTGGAGCCCGCCTGTGAAGATTATGGTCAGGCGGTGATCTACAAGGGCACCATCCCCAACGCGCCGCATCGTTTTGAGCTGGATGACCATCACGCAATGGAAACCGGCAAGGTCTTCCCGGTGTGCGGCAACACATGGATGATGTTGAAAGACACGCGTTTTGCCCGTCATTTTGACTTTGTCGGTGATTTCTCGACTCACTATGGCATTTTCGAAGGCTGTGGCGGCGAGAGCCCGTTTGAAGCAATGGGGGCCGAAGCCACTTCCGGCGGCTGCTGCTGATCCCTTGCGCCCAAGGGGCGAGGTTGCTATCCCCGCCCAAGCCCGATGGTTTTGATCGGGAAAGGTTACGGGGTCATCGGTGACAACAGACGCAACTCCTCCTCGTTTGGAAATCCGCAACATGATCCGCCGGTTCGACGGGCGGGTTGTGGTGGATGATGTGTCGCTCACCGTGCAGGCTGGGCAGGTGACTTGCCTGCTTGGGCCATCGGGTTGCGGGAAATCCACCACGCTGCGGATGATCGCCGGGGTCGAGATGCAGGATTCGGGCGAAATCTACGTCGATGGCAAGCTGATCTGCGATACCGTGTTTCGCGTGCCGCCGGAACGACGCGAAATTGGCTTGATGTTTCAAGATTTTGCGCTGTTTCCACATCTGAGCGTCGCCAATAATGTGGCTTTTGGCCTGACCGGCAGCAAAGACCAGAAACGTGCCCGCGTCGAAGAATTGCTGCGCAAAGTTGATCTGATGCGCTTTATCGATGGCTACCCGCATCAGCTTTCAGGTGGTGAGCAGCAACGGGTTGCCTTGGCCCGTGCATTGGCCCCGCGCCCCCGGATCATGCTGATGGATGAGCCGTTTTCAGGCCTCGACAACCGGTTGCGCGATGGTATCCGCGACGAAACCCTGGCGATCCTGAAAGAAGAAGATGCCGCGGTGCTGCTGGTTACGCATGAGCCGGAAGAAGCGATGCGGATGGCGGATGAGATCGCCCTGATGCGCCGGGGCAAGATCGTGCAGCAAGGCGCGCCCTATAACGTCTACACCCGGCCTGCAGATAAAGAGGCGGTGGCCTTCTTTAGCGATGTCAATGTCTTGCGGTCCGTCGTTAACGGGGCTTTGGCGGAAACACCTTTCGGTCAATTCCTGGCCCCGGGCATTCCGGATGGGACGGATGTCGAGATCGTGTTCCGCCCACAGCACGTTAAGCTGGATTTCGACCGCAATGGCAAAGGCCCGTTGCCGACCGCCACCGAAGGGGTCGCCGCGCGGGGTGTGGTCGAACGCGCCCGCTTTTTGGGCAATGAAAGCCTGGTCGAGTTTCGGATGGATTACGACGGTTCGATCCTTAAGACCACCGTGCCCAATGTGTTTGTCCCCAACCCGGGGCGGGTCATGTGGCTGACGATCCGCCGCGATCGTTGCTTCGTTTTCCCGCTCTGACGCTCAGTTTCCGCCTAAGTGGTGCGCGAAAGCCTCAGATTGCGTGCGCCCGTTGCTTGCCGCAACGCAAGGGCGCGTCTATCAAGGGCCAAACGTGGGGATGATCGGGCAGATGCGTATACTTTTAACCAATGATGATGGGATCAACGCGCCGGGTCTGACGGTGCTTGAGGCGATTGCGGCTGAGGTGGCAGGGCCAGATGGCGAAGTTTGGGTCGTTGCTCCTGCGTTTGAGCAGTCGGGCGTCGGGCATTGTATCAGTTATACACACCCGACCATGGTGGCCGAGCTGGGCGAGCGCCGCTATGCAGCCGAAGGTTCGCCTGCGGATTGCGTATTGGCCGGTTTGCATGACGTGATGAAGGACGCGCCGCCCGATCTGGTGTTGTCTGGTGTAAACCGGGGCAATAACTCGGCTGAGAATACGGTCTATTCCGGCACAATTGGCGGCGCGATGGAGGCCGCCTTGCAGGGCGTGCCCGCCATTGCCCTGTCGCAATACTACGGTCCGCGCAACCGGGATCTGGCCGATCCGTTTGAAGCTGCAGTGCAACATGGCACCGATGTGGTGCGCAAGATATTGGTGGCGAACCCTGCGGATCAAACAGATTACCGCCTGTTTTATAATGTGAATTTCCCGCCCGTTCCTGCGGATGAGGTTCTTGGTATTCAAGTCTGCGGCCAAGGCTTCCGGCGCGAAACCCGCCATACAGTTGAGCCACAGACATCACCTTCGGGCCGGCGTTTTCTGTGGGTCCGGGGTGGGCCGCAGGACAAACCGACCGAGCCGGGCACAGATGCGGCAGCCAATCTGGCCGGATATATCTCGGTCACGCCGATGCGGGCGGATCTGACGGCCTATGATGCGCTAGAGGCGTTGAAGTCGATCGAATGAGTGGACTGGACCCCGAAACCGTCATGCAATTCCTGTTTGCCCTGCGCAAACGGGGCGTGACGGATGCGCGTGTGCTGGCCGCGATGGAGCAGATTGATCGGGGTCGCTTTGTCACCGGTCTGTTTGCGGATCGTGCGTATGAGGATATGCCGCTGCCCATCGCCTGTGGTCAGACGATCAGCCAACCCTCGGTCGTCGGGTTGATGACGCAGGCGCTGGACGTGCGCCCACGTGATACGGTTCTGGAGGTTGGGACAGGATCGGGCTATCAGGCCGCGGTTCTGTCAAAACTGGCGCGCCGGGTCTATACGGTTGAGCGCCATAAACGGTTGGTGAACGAAACCGGCCAGTTGTTTCGCCAGATGGGATTGACCAATGTGACCGCGATGCTGTCGGATGGGTCCTTTGGTTTGCCCGAACAAGCCCCCTTTGATCGGATCATTGTGACAGCCGCGGCAGAGGACCCACCCGGACCGCTCTTGGCGCAGCTGAAAATCGGGGGTATTATGGTTCTACCCGTAGGACAGTCAGATGCGGTACAGCAGTTGATCAAGGTCACGCGCACCGAGGATGGTCTGGACTATAACGAATTGTCGTCCGTCCGTTTCGTGCCCCTGCTTGAGGGGCTCGGGAAGGATGAGGCATAACAGGTATTTGAAGTTTGATCACCGGAACCCCGGACAACAGGGGCAGGTGTTGAGGGCAAACATGATGAGAGCAGTTTCCAAATCGGCGATGCGCCGTTGTGCGACCGGGGTGGCCGCATTGGCCATATTGGCCGGGTGCGAAGGCCCACTGGATTATGACCTGCGTGGTCAGATTGGCGGGTTTTCAACCACAGGCGCGGCGCAATCCGCCACCGCCAGCCGCCCGGCACCGGATGCGCGCGGCGTCATCACCTATCCGAATTATCAGGTGGCCGTGGCCCGTCGCGGCGATACCGTCCGTGATGTTGCGGCCCGTCTGGGTCTGCCCGAGGGCGAGCTGTCGCGGTTCAACGGATTGCAAACCACCGACACGCTGCGCGAGGGCGAAATCCTGGCATTGCCGCGTTCGGTGGGTGCGGCCAGCGGGGTTGACATCGCCTCGATCGCCGGATCGGCCATTGACCAGGCACCTGCGACAGGCGGGGTCCAGACAACAACCCTGGAACCTGCCAAACCGGCAGCGGCACCCGCGCCGACCGGGCCGGAACCGATTCAGCACAAGGTGAAACGCGGCGAGACAGCCTATACGATTTCGCGCCTGTACCAAGTGCCTGTCGAGTCTTTGGCTGAATGGAACGGTCTGGGTCCGGATTTCGCCATCCGTGAAGGCCAGTACCTGCTGATCCCGGTCAAGAACCAGCCCGCCCCGCGCGCGGCCGCTCCGGCGCCTGCAGCAGGGGCAACCAATGTAACGCAGCCGGGGCAGGGCTCACCCACGCCAACGCCGCCAAGCGCCACGCAGCCCTTGCCGGACCAACAGGTCGAGCCCCGCGCCGAAGCACCCGAGGCCCCTGATGTGACTGCCGAAGCTCCCAGCAACGCAAGCCGTTCTGCGCTTGCCTTGCCGGTGACCGGCAAGACCATTCGGACCTATGAGAAAGGCAAGAACGAGGGCATCGACATCGCAGCTGCGCCCGGTACGCCAGTCAAGGCCGCCGAGGCAGGAACCGTCGCCGCGATCACGGCAGATGCGGATCAGGTGCCGATCATTGTGGTCAAGCACAAGAACGACTTGCTGACCGTCTATGCCAATGTCGACGACATCACGGTCAAGAAAGGCGACCGTGTCAAACGCGGGCAGCAGATTGCCGCGTTGCGGGGTGGGGACAATGCCTATGTGCATTTCGAGGTCCGCAAAGGCTTCGAGTCGGTCGATCCCGAGCCCTATTTGCAGTGAACTAAATGGCCCGTATCGGGCCATGCCTCCGGCGGGGATATTTTTGGCCAGATGAAGCTGGGATCACGCGTGGGGGTCGTAGTCGCTGAGCTGTTTGCCGGGTTCATCTGTGAACAGTTCCGGTTGGGGCGTGACCGTTTCGATCAGGTCGATGCGGAAGACGCGGAAGCCGTCACGTAGCTCGCACCAGGCGGTCAGCGTCCAGACGCGGCCCCAGTATTCCATATGCAGGGGGCGGATCGTGCGGTCTGTCAATGTACCGTCAATGCGGCGATAGGATAGGTGCAGTTTCTGGCGTGATTTGATCGCGGCGCGGATCGGGGCCATATGGGCCAGCCCGCGGGCGGCATCGGCAAAGGGGTAGACGGCGAACTTCCAGGCGTCGGCTTCGGCTACGACCTGTGTAGGCAACACGGCGTCGATCTTTTCAGCAAGGGACTCGGCTGCAGCCTTGAGATCCGGATCGGCGGCTTCGGCGACGATGGCCATGCCGAGGTTCAGCGCCTCGAGCTCGGACGGGGTCAGGTTCAGCGGGGGCAGGGTGATCTGTTCGCGCACCATGTAGCCCACACCACGCTCGCCTTCGACCGGAATGCCAGAAGCCACCAGCGTGTCCATATCGCGGTAGATCGTGCGGACCGACACCTCAAGCCGGTCCGCGATGTCCTGCGCGCGGTGCAGTTTGCCGTCGCGCAGGATCTGGATGATATCGAACAGACGATCAGTGCGGCGCATGACACGCCATTCTGGAAGCGATTAGGCAGTCATGTTCCATAGCACATTCTCATGCCGCATCTGCAGGCTGTCGGGGTTGATGGCCGCCATCAGGGCCGGGGCGAACTCCTGTTCCGGGAACTGTGCCGCCGCGTTTTGCGCCGCCTGCATATCCTGCCAGACGACATAGTCGGTCCAACGCCCGTCATCGCTCTGGCTGAGCTGGCGATGGGCAAAGCCGGGTGCGGCGCGCACGAAGGCTTCGGTGGATTGGCTGAGCGCGACGAATGCTTCGGGCGAGGTGCCGTCGTTTAAAGTGAAAGTGACGATTTCTGCGACATGGGTCATATGAGTCTCCGTTGACCAGGTTGCGATATCGCTGTTTTAGCCATCCACAACTGACATAAACCTGTCAGTTGAAAAAAGCGAGCCCTGTAAAATCGCAAGTTTAGACCGGATTTTGGGGGCGCCACCTTGTAAGCCCCCTTTTTGCGATGGGGGTTTGGGGCATAAACACAAGACCAGATCATATTCCCGGCGCGATGCGCTGACGTTAAAGGAGAAGAAACATGCTCAATAATATCGGCCTTCCTGGCCTACTGCTGATCGCTGTTGTGGTGCTGGTGCTGTTTGGTCGTGGTAAGATCAGTTCGCTGATGGGCGAAGTTGGCAAAGGCATCACGTCGTTCAAGAAAGGCGTCAAGGAAGGCGCAGATGAACTGGAGCAGGATTCAGCCGAAGTTGCCAAGGACGTCACACCGGAAACCGAAAAAGACAAGGTCTAAGCGCAGATGTTTGATCTGGGCTGGACCGAGCTTCTGGTCATCGGCATCGTTGCGCTGATTGTGGTGGGGCCCAAGGACCTGCCGGTGTTGTTTCGAAATGTTGGCCGCTGGGTTGGCAAGGCCCGCGGTATGGCCCGCGAGTTCAGCAGTGCGATGAACGAAGCTGCGGATCAGGCGGGCGTGAACGAGATCAAAAAGGGTTTGAATGCCGCCACCAACCCGGTGAATACCGCTATGGACGGTGTGAAACAGGCGGCTCAGGATCTGGGTAAGAGCATCGATCCCACCAAGTTTGATCCTCAGAGCGAGACCGGCAAGTTGGCTACTGAACGGGCCGAGCAAGCCAAGAAGATTCAGGCGACGAGCGCTCGTGCAACGGCCGAGCGCAAAGCCAAAGAAGCCGCAGATGCATTGGCCAAGGCCGAAGAGGCCGAAGCCGCGCTGAAGACTGAAAGCAAAACATGAGCAAGACCGACGAAATCGAAGACAGCTCGGCCCCATTGATCGAACATTTGGCTGAGCTGCGCACGCGGCTGATCCACTGCGTTGTGGCGTTTCTGATCGGTATGATCATCTGCTTCACGGTGGCCACGCCGATCTTCAATTTCCTGACGCACCCGTTGTGCGAGGTGCTGAATGAGCGCGGCCAGGATTGCGGGCTGATTTTTATCTCGCCGCAGGAAGGCTTCTTTGTTGCGATTAAGGTTTCGCTGTTGGGCGGGTTCATCCTGGCCTTTCCCTATATCGGAATGCAGATGTGGCGGTTCGTGGCACCAGGGCTTTACCGAACCGAAAAGAACGCGTTTTTGCCGTTCATGATCGCATCGCCATTCATGTTCCTGTTGGGTGCAAGTTTTGCCTTCTACGTCGTAACACCCTTGGCCTATGATTTCTTTCTGGGCTTCCAGCAGTTCGGTGCTGAGGGCGAGGCCGTAACCGATGGAGCGACAGCTGCACCGCTCAGTGTGGTGTTCCAGGGTTCGGCGCAGGAATATCTGAACCTGACAATCAAGTTCATCGTGGCCTTTGGTCTCTGCTTCCAGTTGCCTGTTTTGCTGACCTTGATGGGTAAGGCAGGATTGGTCAGCGCCGAAGGGCTTGGATCCGTCCGCAAATATGCGGTCGTCGCAATCTTGGTGCTCGCTGCGCTGGTCACGCCCCCGGACGTTATCACTCAGGTCATCCTGTTCGTCGTGGTCTATGGTCTCTACGAGATATCGATCTTCCTTGTCGCCCGTGTCGAGAAGAAGCGCGAAGAACAGCTGCGCGCCGATGGCTACTATGATGACGAGGCTGATGCGGATGAGGAGATCATTCAGGAGGAAGAGGGCAGATAACCCGCTCTGAAGACAAAGATAGGCGCGCCGGGTTCGGCGCGCCTTTTTCGTTTGAGGCCCTTGTTGCATCGCCCGGATCATGGTTTGACAGCGCCACACCAAGATCCGGAGGCCCCGATGGATGACCAAGCCCTGAACCGTATCGCCGACGCGCTGGACCGCATGGCCCCTGCGCCCTTGGCTGCTCCGGACTTCAACGCGGCCCCCGCCTTTGTCTGGCATGTCGGCCCGGATCGGTTAGAGCCTGTCACACAGGTCAACCGGGTCGATCTGGACCTGTTGGTGGGGATCAACCGCTCACGCGATACGTTGCTGGACAATACCCGTCGCTTTGCCGAAGGCTATAAAGCCAATAACGCGCTGCTCTGGGGCGCGCGCGGGATGGGGAAATCCAGTCTTGTGAAGGCCGTGCATGGCACACTTCAGGGCGGTCATCCGAACCTGAAACTGGTCGAATTGCAGCGTGAAGACATGGGCTCGGTCGCGCGCTTGCTGAACCACCTGCGCGCCGCGCCGCATCGGTTCATCCTGTTTTGCGATGACCTATCGTTCAGCCATGATGACCAACACTACAAATCGCTCAAAGCTGTGCTGGATGGCGGGATCGAAGGGCGGCCCGAGAATGTGGTTTTCTACGCCACCTCAAACCGCCGCCACCTGATGCCACGGGACATGATCGAGAACGAGCGTTCCAGCGCCATCAACCCGTCCGAGGCGGTTGAAGAAAAGGTCTCGCTTTCCGATCGGTTCGGCCTTTGGCTTGGCTTCCACCCGTGCGATCAGGATGAATACCTGGCCATGATCGATCGCTACTGCAGCGCCTATGGTGTCAGCGTCGACCCCGAAACCCTGCGCGCTGAGGCCATCGAATGGCAAGCGACCCGAGGTGCGCGCTCGGGCCGCGTTGCCTGGCAATTCTTCGTCGATCTAGCCGGGCGCAACGGCGTCAACATCGCCTGATCCCAGCTTCATCTGGCTAGAAATATCCCCGCCGGAGGCATGGCCCAAAGGGCCATTCCCCTACAGCAGTGCCAAAATCCGAGCTGCCTCATCCGCCGTGTTGGTCAACACATCCCGATCTTCACCGGGATGAAACCGCGCGCGCACGGCGGTGGGCATTGGCGCAGGTTGCACGATCGAGACGCGGGGCCCCGTGCGTTCTGTTTCAATCTGCCAACTGCGGGCCAAAGCCATCTGCGCGGCCTTTGTAGCCCCGTAGATACCATAGAATTTCTCACCGGCCTTGGGGTCGTCAAAGAACACTGCGTGACCGGCTTCGCCCAGCAGGGGTGTTACATAGGGGATCAAGACCGATGTGGCATTGGCGTTGATATTCATCGCCTTGGCCCATTCTTTCGGGTCGACAAAATGCGCCGGCGTCAGGGCTGAGCTATGGACGGCTGTGTGCAACCACAGATCCACCTTGCCCCAGCGATCATGGATGCCCCGGCACAGGGTCGCCATGGCATCCGGATCGGTGATGTCCATGGGCGCGAGGGTGGCGGACCCGCCCTTGGCCTTGATCCGATCGTCCAGCTCTTCCAGCCCGCCGGTTGTGCGGGCAACAGCGACGATGTGATAGTCGGGGGCCAGCGCCTCGGCCAGGGCTGCACCCAACCCGCGTGAGGCCCCTGTGATAAGGGCGATTTTGGTCTGATCGGTCATGACTGCGGTTTGAACCCCATCGCGCAGGCCGTCAAGAGGCGTCAGTCCCCAGGGATCGCGATCCGCCGGGTCTGGCCGCTTTGTCGCAGCATCACGCCATGCTCGTCGATGGCCACGATGGTGCCCGACCCAACGCGGCTGCCGGTTTTCACCTCCTTGACGCGACCAGAGGACATTCGCATGAGCGCGCGCAAATCCGCCTTGGGACCAAATATCCCAAGTACAGAGACAGAGTTTTTCTTCAGCGCGCCTTTTTGCGTTGCCGCGCCTTTGACGGTGACATTGGACATAAGCTGTGGTCGGGCAGGGCCTAGACCCCTTTGGTGAGTGGTAGCGGCGGGTTGGTTAACAAAGGCGAAAAGGGAACAAAAGACTGCCGCAACGTCGCATCGCCTGACCTTAAACGCAGGGTTTGCGAAGTCTTTGCATTCGCTGCGATTTCGGGGTCACGCCCGTGTGTCACATTTTCATGAACGGTAGCGGGTTGGTGAAAAACGCGAAACGCGATGTCTCAGCCAACCCATCTGATTCGGGGTGTCAGATCATCCCGAGGCCAGTTTGGCCCCGTTCCATGATCCGCCCACAAGCTCCATGTCCTCGCGCTTTTTGCTGACACGGGTGCTGTTTTCCAGACTGTCGAGATAATCATCACTGACGCTGCCGGTGATGTAATCGCCGTTGAAGCACGAGCAATCGAAGGCCTCGATCTCAGGGTTGCCTTCCTTGGCAGCCCAGACCAGATCATCGAGATGCTGGTAGAACAGAGCATCCGCGCCCAGCTCCTCGCGGATTTCCTCGATCTCTTTGCCATCGGCGATTAACTCGGCCTTGGTGGGCATGTCGATGCCATAAACATTGGGATATTTGACCGGAGGAGACGCGCTGGCGATATAGACTTTCTTGGCCCCGGCCTCGCGGCACATCTGTACAATCTTCTTGATCGTATTGCCGCGCACGATTGAATCGTCGATCAGCAGAACATTGTGATCTTTGAATTCCAGCGGAATGGCATTCAGCTTGCGGCGGACAGATTTCTGCCGCTCTTCCTGACCCGGCATGATGAAGGTGCGGCCGACATAGCGGTTCTTCACCAGACCCTCACGATAGGGGATGCCGGTGATTTTCGCGGCCTCAAGCGCCACGGGGCGGGCGCTGTCCGGTACTGGAATGATCCGATCAATATCCAACCCCGAGTCCTGAATTTGCTTGGCCAAAGTCTGACCCATGCGCATCTGGGTTTTGTAGACGGACACGCCATCCAGCAGCGAATCTGGACGGGCCAGATAGACATACTCGAAGATACAGGGCGTCAGTTTGCCCTCGACCGCCTGGAATTCATGCATGTTGCCATCCAGATCAATCAGGATGGCCTCACCCGCGCGCAGATCGCGCAGTTTATCGAACCCGTTGATGCCGAATGCTACGTCCTCGGAGGCAAAGGCGTAATCACTGCCGCCGCCTTCGGTTTCACGAACAGCGACAGACAACGGGCGGATGCCGTACGGGTCACGGAAGGCCAACATGCCCACGCCTGCGATCAGGCAGATCACGGAATAGGCACCTTGAACCCGCTCCATCGTCATCTTCACGCCAGCAAAGATGTTGCGAATGGGTTCGACATTGCCATTGACTTTGATCGCATCGGCCACCTTGTCGGCCAGCACATTCAGCAGGATTTCAGAATCCGAGGTGGTACGCAGGTGGCGGCTGTATTTGCCCGTGACCTTTTCGCGCTGCTCAGCCGTGTTGGTGATGTTGCCATTGTGGACCAGATATATCCCGTAAGGCGCGTTTACGAAGAAGGGCTGCGCCTCAGCCGCGCTGAGTGAACCGGCGGTTGGATAGCGTACATGCCCCATGCCGACTTTACCCAGGAGGGTTTCAGCATCTGTGGCGTGGAAGACATCCTTGACCAGACCGTTGGCCTTTTTCTCGCGGAAGAACTCACCGTTATATGTGACGATCCCCGAGGCATCCTGACCCCGGTGTTGCAGCATCAGCAAGCCGTCATAGATTTCCGCAAACACATCATGTGTCCGGCTTGCGATCCCCAAAATCCCACACATGTACGGGCTCCAATTCCTATGGCGTTGTGACGAGAGGTTTGACCGACTGTCGGGATCGATAAGGGGATGCTGCCTGCACCATGCGTGCGATTGCCTGTGTTTCATAAGCCAGATGGCAAATCATCGATGCGACGCACGCAGATGAAAACACAAAGAACAAGATCGGCAGCTCCGATTCCGTGGCGGGTTGGCCCTCACATACTGCCTTCGAACGCCCCTGTCATCAAAGGATCACAATTACACAATGCCGCAGGTGGGATTTGTGCTGTCTCGACCGCGCACCAAGTCTGATGACATATGAATATAATTGTGCTGACATGGCGGAAACCGGATCAAAATGCGCATGTTGAACGGGCAAGGGGGCGTGATGTGGCAAAACCGGCCGCCGTCTAAGGCAGAGGAAACACCCAAGCGGCGGTGCCATCGGTGTCGCGGCATGGGGCGCGCGCCTTGTCAGATCTGCAACGGTGCCGGACAGGTCGTCAAAGGCCGCGATATTCATGGCAAACCGATATTCAGCCGCTGCGACGGGTGTTTTGGATTGAAAACCATCCGATGCACAGTGTGCGGCGGGGAAGGGTTCATCTGAAACAAAAAAAGCCCGGGCAGTGCCGGGCTTTTCGAAATACTGATACCTGCTGGATCAGCTGTCGGTGCTCTCTGCAGCAGGGGCCGTTCCGCTCGCGGTGCAGCTGCCTACAAGTTCTTCATATTGTGCGGTTACCCAGCCCAATGCCGCTTCGGGGTTCTGCTCTTCGATCTGTGTGCTGAACTGTTCGAACACCTTGGCCGAGCGGCTTTCATCGACAATCGTATAAGACTGGCCGGTCATGACCGTGTCGTAGACAAAGAAGGCGATGGCCACCAACAGGATGCCGCGCGCGATGCCGAAGAAGAAGCCAAGCGCTTGGTCCAGACCGCCTAGCGCCGAGCGCTGCACCAGCGACGAAAACAGCGGCGTAAAGATGCTGACCACGATCAGGGCGATGGCGAATACGGCGGCAAAGCCCGTGATCACCGACAATTCGCAACTGTCACGCAGGAAATCCCCGACAACCGGGATCTCTTTGACCAGAGGCACAGCTTGCGGTGCAAAGATGAACGCCAGGACCGCAGCAGCGACCCAGCCCGCGATGGCCAGAACCTCACGCATGAAACCGCGCGAATAGGCCAAGAGGCCTGACAGCACGATGATCAGGGCCACAACCCCGTCAATTATTGTAAAACCTTCCATGGCCCTCGCCTGTTCTTTTGCTGCCCCTCGCGGCGCGACTTTAACCTGCTCCGAAGGTTTCGCCAACAAACCCAACCAAATCAGAGGGTCGGGTGAGTGTCAGACCTGCCACAGTGCCGGTTTTGCCACCTGCCGGAGCAACTGCCGCTGTGAAACCAAGTTTTTGCGCTTCTTTCAACCTATTTTCGGTCTGCGGGGCGGGTCTAAGTGCACCGGATAGCGAGATTTCTCCGAAAACGACGGTATCGGCGGGCAGGGCGGTGTCTTCACGGGCGCTCAGCAGCGCGGCGGCAACGGCAAGGTCGGCAGCGGGCTCGCTGACCTTAAGACCTCCGGCGACATTCAGATAGACGTCGAGCCCCGCAAAAGGGATACCGCAGCGGGCTTCGAGCACGGCAAGGATCATGGCAAGGCGCCCGCTGTCCCAGCCCACAACCGTGCGGCGGGGTTGGGAATGAGGGGAGGGGGCGACAAGCGCCTGAAGCTCGACCAATACGGGTCGTGTGCCCTCGATCCCCGCAAAAACGGCCGATCCAGGGCTGGGTTCTCCGCGTTCTGACAGGAACAGGGCCGATGGGTTGGTGACTTGTGCCAGACCCTTGCCCGTCATCTCGAACACGCCGATCTCATCGGCGGGGCCAAAGCGGTTCTTCACGGCGCGCAGGATGCGGAACTGATGACCGCGCTCGCCTTCGAAATAGAGCACGGTGTCGACCATATGTTCAACGACCCGGGGGCCTGCGATCTGGCCTTCTTTGGTGACGTGACCAACCATGATGATCGACACGCCGTGTCGTTTCGCAAACGTGGTCAATTCATGCGCTGCGGCCCGGACTTGTGATACCGAGCCGGGCGCGCTGTCCACATTGTCGGCCCACATGGTCTGAATCGAGTCGATAATGGCGAGGCCGGGTTTTTCGGTTTCCAACGTCGTCAGGATATTGCGCAGGTTGGTTTCAGCAGCCAGTTGAACAGGCGCGTCCTCCAGCCCCAGCCGCCGCGCGCGCATACGGACCTGTGCACTGGCTTCTTCGCCCGAGACATAGATTGTTTTGACGCCTGCACGGGCAAAGCGCGCAGCAGCCTGCAGCAACAGGGTGGATTTTCCGATACCGGGATCGCCGCCCACCAACAGGGCTGAGGCGGGTACCAGACCACCGCCCAGGACGCGGTCCAACTCGTCCACCCCGCTGAGTGTTCGGGGTGGCGGTGTCTCCTCGGTCGACAAGTCCGTGAGCGTGACAGACTGTCCCCGCTTGCCGCCGAGGGATTTCTTGGCCGGGCCAGCCGAAAGCGGCACGTCCTGGGTAATGGTATTCCATTCCCCACAGGCATCGCAACGCCCGGACCATTTGGTGAAGCTCGCACCGCAGGCCGAGCAAGAGAAGGTTGGTTTTGCCATTCCGCTTTGGTGCCCGAGGATGGGCGGTTCTTCAAGCCCTTGCGGGCTTTCATCTCCGCCGGTGGCGCGCTGCGGGTTCGGGCCCTGCGGGCCGTCACCCGCAGCGGGCGCATGCGCGCCGGGTGTCAGATAGAGGTTTGGGCCTTTGCCTGACGTTCGGTCAGAAGGCCCAGCACCAGCGAGGCGAGGATGCAGAGGGTGAAGAGGTAGAGGCCCCAGGCGGTCTCAATGGTGGCGTAAGAGATGCCCTTGGCCAGAGTGATATAGAGCGCGATGAGGAAGATATCGGCCATGGCCAGCTTGCCGAGGATGTTCAGCGCGGGCTGGACGCGGGCGTCCAGCAGGTTCCACTGGATCAGCGCGGTGCCGATGGTTTTGATATACGGCGCAAAGAGCGCGAAGATGGTGACGACCAGCGCGAGGAAGACGTCGGACTTCCATAAGGACTGGAGGCCGGTGATGACGCTGATCTCGCTGAGGCCGAAAATTGGAAGCAAGCCGGCGCGCATCAGCGGGGCAAACCACGCGATGGGGTAGAGGATCAGGAGCGAGAGGGTGGCGAGGCGGAGGGTCATTTATCTGGTTATTACAAAAACACGTAGCCGTGCCTTCTATTGTCTGAGCTGACGACTATTCTAGTCAAGCGGGCGTTTGAAGCGATGGAACTAAATTATTACTTTGGTCGCACCGCGGTAACTTTAGAAGCTCATAATATCTCATAGCTTCCAGCACCTGAAAAAATGCGCAGACAAGAATCGCAATAAGGATTCCGGTAGGGATCAACTCGAACTCTCTGGGTCTCCATCTAGTTTTGAATGCGCCGATCAACCAAATCAATACAAGGAAAACGTAGAGAACGAACAGAGCCAAACCAAAAACAATGCTGTAGTACCTTACAAAGTCTTCGCTTGCTTCAGAAATCATTGGTAGAAACAACCTAGTAAGCGCCAATGCCGTCAGTAGGCAAAAGGAACCGAGCCCAACACCAACTGCGCGCGTTGTGAGACCAAGCTTTCGTTTGATCAAAAGCGACATAAATATTGCGAATGGCAACAACAGAACCAAAGCGAATGTTGCGAAGCCTAAGCTTGAATTCTTAGACCGATATAGTTCGCCAACATCAACGCAGCTCTGTTCCATGCTCAACGCACCGCCTCAATCGGCCCGTCAGCGCTGCCGCTGATGAATTGCTCCATATACGGATCGCCCGAGGCATCCATCTGAGCCACAGGCCCCGTCCACTGGATCACCCCGCCATGCAGCATCGCCACATTGTCGGCAATGGCGCGGACCGAGCTCATGTCGTGGGTGATGGTCATGGCCGTTGCCCCCATCTCGGTCACGATTTCGCGGATCAGATCGTTGATGACGCCGGACATGATCGGGTCCAAGCCGGTGGTCGGCTCGTCAAAAAAGATGATCTCGGGCTCGGCGGCGATGGCGCGGGCGAGGCCGACGCGTTTTTGCATACCGCCGGACAGTTCGGCGGGCAGGCGGTCAGCCACGTCGGGTTTCAGGCCCACGCGGCGCAGTTTCTCGATGGCGATCTCACGGGCTTCCTCGGTAGGGCGTTTCAGCGAGCCGCGCAGCAGGCGGAAGGCGACGTTTTGCCAGACGGGCAACGAGTCAAACAGCGCCGCGCCCTGAAACAGCATGCCGAACCGGGCCAGAAACGCATCGCGGTCGCCCTTGGTGGCGTCTTTGTCGTCCACATAGATCATGCCACTGTCGGGCTGGATCAGGCCCAGAATGCATTTCAGCGCCACCGACTTGCCCGTGCCCGAGCCGCCGATGATGACCATCGAGGTGCCCTTGGGGATCTCAAGGTTCATGCCTTGCAGGACGCGGTTGTCGCCAAAGGCTTTTGTTACGTTCTCCATCCGGATCATAGCGAGAAGAACACCCCTGTGAGGACGAAATTGGCGGCGAGGATCAGCACGGCGGCGGCCTCGACCGAGCCTTTGGTAGCGCGGCCCACACCTTGCGCGCCGCGGCCCGAGGACATGCCATAGTAGCAGCCCATGATGGCGGCGATCATGCCGAAGGCGGCCCCTTTGACCAGGGACGAGACGATGTCGCGGGCCTCAAGAAAATCCACGGTGTTTTTCAAATAAGCCGCCGGGTTGAAGCCCAGATTTTGGGTCGCGACGGTGTATCCGCCCATGATCCCAATGACATCTCCGACCGCGACCAACGCGGGTACGGTGACCAGCGCCGCCAGCACGCGCGGAGCGGTCAGGTATTTCATCGGGTGGGTGGAGAGCGTCACCAGCGCGTCAATCTGTTCAGTCACTTTCATTGTCGCGATCTCAGCCGCGATGGAGGAGGTCACGCGGGCGGCGATCATCAGCCCGACCAGCACTGGGCCAAGCTCGCGCACCATGCCGATGGCGACTATCTGAGGCACCACCGCCTCGGCATTGAAACGTGCACCGCCTGCGTAGATTTGCAGGGCCAGCGCACCGCCGGTGAAGATCGCGGTCAGGCCGACCACGGGCAGGGACAGCCAGCCGATATTCAGCAGCGCCATTGCAAATTCACGCGGGTAAAACGGGGGTCGGAAGATATGAGAGATTGCGTCCAGCGCAAACAGCGCCACCCGGCCAAACGCGGCCAGCAGGGTCAGCGCGGCGCGGCCTAACCCGCTGAGCAGTAAGACAGGGTTCATTCCACATAACCCCGCGAATATCGGCGACCCATCGAGGTCAGGATTTCATAGCCAATCGTGCCCGCCGCTTCGGCCAGATCATCCACGGTTTGATGCCCGTTCAGGATGCGTAGGCGTTCAGGGTCATCGGGCAGGTCGGTGACATCGACCGTGATCAGGTCCATCGAAATTCGGCCCACAACAGGGCAGGGCTGATCGCCCGCAAACGTGTCGATCCCGCCACCGATGGCGCGGTGCAGACCATCCGCATAGCCTGCCGCAACTGTTGCGATGCGCGACGGGCGCCGGGCGCTCCAACTGTTGCCGTAGCCAACGGTTTCGCCGACCTCAAGCGCGCGCACCTGGATGACCGGCAGATCAACAGTGACAACAGGCCGGGCCCCGGCAAAAGGCATCCCGCCATATAGGCCAATGCCCGGGCGGCAGAGGTCGAAATGAAATTCTGGCCCCAGAAGCGTGCCACCGGTGGCCGCCAGCGAACGCGGCGCGGTGATGCCATCGGTCATCTCGCGGAAGGTTTTCAACTGTTGCCGGTTCATCGGATGATCGGGTTCGTCCGCACAGGCCAGATGAGACATCACGACAACCGGGTTCAGCGCCTCGGCCTTGGGGCGCAGTTCGGCCCAGTCAGCAGGTTCCAGGCCCAAGCGGTTCATACCGCTGTCCAGCTGGATACCAAAAGGATGATCCGGCAGCGCTTGCACATGGCGCAGAAACTGCTGGGGTGAGTTGATCAGGGGCGTCAGATCATGGGCGCGCAGCAGGTCTGCATCCCCCTCCATATGGCCGGAAAACACGCAAATCTGCGGCCCCGGTCCAATGGCCTGACGCACGTCTGCACCTTCTTCAGCCACCGCGACGAAAAACTTGCGCACGCCTTCTTCGGCCAACGCATTGCTAACCGGCCCGGCGCCCAGACCATAACCATCGGCCTTGACGACAGCAGCGGTTTCAACATCGGTCTGTGCATCCAGCGCCCGCCAGTTGCCGGCAAGGGCCTGAAGATTGATTGTCAGTCGTGCGGTACTCATGGCGTTGTTCATGACATTGCGCCGTATAAGGTCAAGAGGGAATGACGTTTTTGCGACGCCGTTTCAGCGTTGTACGGGCGACATCCGGCGAAATTTGCCAAGTTCTTGTGAATTCTGGCAGTTTGTTGCTGTGATGATAGTAAGTGGGATTGCGAATGCACGCTGGTCTGGTCAGGTGCGGCCTTCCAGTTTTTGGGCGGTAAAACAGATGCAGTGCCCGGAGGGGATCATGGAGTTTTCGACCGGTATAGGATCAGATGTTCAGGCTGTCGTCGATCTGTTTCAACACGTCTTTTCAGCCTCGGAGAGCACTGATGAAGGCGCGTTGATCGGCGCGTTTGTGCAAGACTTGCTGAGCATGACGCCTGAGACTGATGTAATGCTTTACACCGCGTATCAGGATGCGGAACTGGTGGGCGCTGTGGCGTTTTCTCGGATCAACTACCCGCAGGACAGCCGAGATGTCTTTATACTGTCGCCGATGGCGGTGCGAACGGACCGGCAGAAATCGGGGATTGGGCAGGCTTTGATCACCTTCGGGCTGGACCAGCTGCGCGACTCTGGCGTCGAAGTGGTGCTGACCTATGGCGATCCAAACTACTATCGCAAAACTGGTTTTCTGGCCATTTCGGAAGAGATCGCGCAGCCACCGCTGAGGCTCAGCTATCCACATGGTTGGCTAGGGCAATCTTTGGACGGGCACGAACTGACCCCGCTAATGGGGCCATCGCATTGCGTTGCGTCGCTGAATAATCCTGCCTTGTGGTAGGGGTCAGTAGCCTTCGATCTCGCCGCCTTGTTGCCAGGGTTTGATCAGATTGCCAAAGCGGGTGAACTGGGCCTCGAACGAGAGCTCAACCGTGCCGATGGGGCCGTGGCGCTGCTTGCCGACGATCACTTCGGCCTTGCCATGCAGGCGTTCCATGGCCTGCTTCCACTCTTCCATCTTTTCCAGCTCATGATCGCCGGGCTTTTCGCGTTCCTTGTAGTATTCCTCGCGGAACACGAACATCACCACATCCGCATCCTGTTCAATCGAGCCCGATTCACGCAGGTCCGAAAGCTGCGGGCGTTTGTCGTCGCGGTTTTCCACCTGACGAGAAAGCTGCGACAGGGCGATGACGGGGATGTTCAGTTCCTTGGCGATGGCCTTCATGCCCATCGATATCTCGGCGATTTCGTTGACGCGGTTGTCAGCCATGCCGCGGCAGAGTTGCAGATAGTCGATCACCAGCAGGTCCAGCCCATGTGTTCGCTTCAGCCGACGTGCGCGGGCAGCAAGCTGCGCGATGGGCAGGGCCGGCGTGTCGTCGATGAACAGCGGGCAGGCTTCCAGTTCTTTGGCGGCATCCACAAACCGTCGGAACTCGGCCTCGGTCATGTCGCCCTGACGGATCTTATGGCTGGAAATCTCAGAGGCTTCGGCCAGAACGCGGCCTGCCAACTGTTCGGCACTCATTTCCAATGAGAAGAACCCAACCACGCCGCCATCAATCGCGCCTTCACTGCCATCAGGCTTGGTGCCGCGTTTATAGGCCTTGGCCACGTTAAATGCCACGTTGGTCGCAAGCGAGGTTTTACCCATAGAGGGACGGCCGGCAAGAATGATCAGGTCCGATGGATGCAAGCCACCCAGCTGCTTATCCAAATCGGCCAGACCGGTCGAGATGCCGGCCATCCCGCCCCCACGCTGGTATGCTTCGTTGGTGACATTGACGGCTTCGGTGACCGCCTTGAGGAAGGATTGAAAGCCCTGTTCTGTCTGGCCTTGTTCCGACAGCTGATACAGCTGCTGCTCGGCCTCGATAATCTGTTCCTTCGGCTCGCTGGACACATCAACCCGCGCAGCCTTGTCCGAGATATCCCGGCCCAGCCGGATCAGCTCGCGCCGAATGGCCAGATCATAGATCATCTGGGCGTAGTCATGTACGGCAAAAGCACTGATCGAGGCCCCGGCCAGTTTGACCAGATAAGCCGGGCCACCCAGTTCCTGCAGGCCCTCATCCTCGGCCATGAAGGATTTCAGCGTCACTGGCGAGGCCAGCGCGTTCTTCGCAATCCGATTGGCCGCGACCTCATAAATGCGCGCATGGACCGGGTCATAGAAATGTTCGGACCCGATGATCGAGGCGACCCGATCATAGAGATCATTATTCGTCAGAATCGCACCCAGAAGCTGCTGCTCGGCCTCAATGGAATGCGGCATGGTTTCGGCGTTCTGAATCTGTGCCGCTGCCTGTTCGATACTGCTGATCTCGTTCATCTTGTCCCCGCTGCCCGTTCGGAGGTTTTACACAGGAAACGCTGCCGCAAGCTATCTGGAAATACCTGTGGGTAACCTGCGGTAAGGTCTTGGGATAACTTTCCCGACGGATTGGATGCCCGTGTATGCGTAGCCTATTATGTATGAATTGAGGGGAAAGTCACCAGATATCGTGGCTGCATGGCCGATTCTTCTGGGCTTATCCCCAATTCGTTCACAGGCGGTTTATGTGGATTTGCGCGCGTCCTGCCAGCCGCGCGGGTCGTTCAGAAAGGCCTCGACCCCGTCAAGTGTCTCTTGGTCAAAGGCTTCCTGTGCTTTGGCCTCGGCCAGGACATCCCACCAGGTGCACAGCGAATGCAGTTTCACACCATGATCGCCAAGGGTCTTTTCGGTTTCTGGGAAGATGCCATAGTAGAAAATCACCGCCGTATGGCCACAAGTCGCGCCGGTTTCACGGATCGCATCGACGAAGGACAGCTTTGATCCGCCATCGGTGGTCAGATCCTCGACCAACAGTACCCGTTCGCCTTCGCTCATCGCGCCTTCGATCCGGGCGTTACGGCCGTAACCTTTGGGCTTCTTGCGCACATAGGTCATGGGCAAGGCCATGCGTTCGGCGACCATCGCCGCAAATGGGATACCTGCCGTTTCGCCCCCGGCGATATTGTCGAATGCCTCAAATCCTGCGTCGCGCATCACGGTGAAGGTTAGAAAATCCATCAGCGTCGAGCGGATTCGCGGGTATGAGATCAGCTTGCGACAATCGATATAGGTTGGGCTGGGCAGGCCCGAGGACAATGTGAATGGTTCGCGCGAATTGAAATGAACGGCTTTGATCTCCAGCAGCATCCGAGCGGTCAGGCGGGCGATTTCGGTGCTGTCGGGAAAAGAACTGGGGATCATGGCGCAAACCTCTGGGCTGAAAGAGTGTTGCGGGCTGATAGCCTGACCCTTGGGCCGGAGTCGAGAGGGCGACAAAAGAAAAGCGGACCCTTGTGGGATCCGCTTTTTGCCCTTTCGGGCAGAGCGGCCAAGGTGGGCTTGGCTGCTCGGATCATTGCTCCGATCATGGTCTGCCGATTGATCGAATGCCGGTGTTTCGGTCACAGCGTCTATGCGACGCGGGGTGAGTAGTGCAACCTGTTTGACGGCTGCAAGCGCGGCAAATGACGCAAAGGAAGCAATGTCATCTAGTCGAACTTCGAAAGCGCGTTTTGCAACAGGTTCAGCGCATGATCGCGTGCCGCCTGCCGCACAGCGTCGCGCCCGGGTGCGCCGAACTCCACAGTTTCAGTTAGGGTGGTCAGCCCCTCACCAGCCAGCCCGAAGCACACACGCCCCTCGGGTTTAAACTCGGAACCTCCCGGACCCGCGATGCCGGTGATCGAGACGGCCAATTGCGCCTGAGAGTTTCGTACTGCGCCTTCTGCCATTTCGCGCGCGACCTGTTCTGAGACGGCGCCATGGGCCTCCAACGTCTCGGCCCGGACACCCAGCATGTCCTGCTTGGCGCGGTTGGTGTAGGTGACGAATCCACGCTCGACCACCGCAGAGCTGCCGGGAATGTCGGTCAGCGCAGCGGCGACCATACCGCCCGTGCAGCTTTCGGCAGTGGCGATCATCATGCCATGCGCCTTGGCCAAATCGAGCAGAGCAGCGACGGTCATAGCCCCAGTATTCCATGTGCGATCCCGGCCAGCACCACGATACCGATGGCAGCAAAGACCCCGGCGATCACATCGTCCAGCATCACGCCCATCGCGTCATTGCGTCGATCCGCCCAGCCAACAGGGCCGGGTTTGGTGATGTCGAAAAGCCGGAACAGCAGGAACCCCGCGACCCAACCGGGCCAGAGCGCGGTGATCTCGATTCCATGTGCCCAGCTTGGGTAGGAAATGGCCCAGAGCGCGACGAACTGGCCCGCGACCTCATCTACCACGATTTCGGACGGGTCGTGATCCTCTTGCCCGGCGGTCATCACTTTTGTGGCCCAAAACCCTGCGATGAACACGACGAGCGTCGCAAGCACGAGCAGGGGGAACCCGCCCAAAACGTGCAGGACCCAGACCAGAGGCAGGGCCGCAAGCGATCCCCATGTGCCGGGGGCAGGGCGCAGATATCCGACACCGCAGACGGTGCCGATCAGACGCGCGATACTCATGCTTTTACCAGGCAGGCTGTGGCGAGTGACGCGATGCCTTCGCTACGGCCAGTGAAGCCCAGACGCTCGGAAGTGGTTGCCTTGACCGAGACCTGATCGGTGCGCAATCCCATGATTTTAGACATTTCTTCTTTCATTTTTTGGGCATGAGGGCCGATCTTTGGGTATTCACAAACCAGTGTACAATCGACGTTCGAGATGCGGTAGCCCATGGTTTGGGCAAGATCGACAGCGTGGCGCAGAAAAATCTTGCTGGCCGCACCCTTCCACTGCGGGTCTGACGGGGGGAAATGTTGGCCAATATCCCCCTGCGCCAATGCGCCATAGATCGCATCCGTCACAGCGTGCATGCCGACATCTGCATCGGAATGACCTTGCAGCCCGCGGTCATGTGGCACTTTCACACCGCACAGGATCACATGATCCCCGTCACCAAACCGGTGCACGTCATAGCCGTTGCCCAGCCTTACATCCATATTCAGCCCCAATATGCGTTCTGCCCGGGCAAAATCCTCGGGTCGTGTGATTTTGATATTGTCCGGATCGCCCGGCACGATGGTCACGTCCAGCCCGGCGGCGCGTGCGACCTCGACATCATCCGCCGCGCTGCCAGAATAGGCAGAATGAGCGTCCGTGATCGCATCATAGTGAAAGCCCTGCGGCGTTTGCGCCGCGAACAGGCCCGTTCGATCCTGCGTTCCGGTGACCGAGCTCTTGTCTCCGGTCCAAAGCGCGTCTGTAACGGCCAATCCGGGGGCGGCTGCTTGGCTTGTGCTTAGCGCGTGCAGCACGTTCTGAATGATATCTGCACCCACGCAAGGCCGCGCAACATCATGAATCAAAACGTAATCTACGCCCTGATCTGCCAGCGCAGCCAGCCCATTACGAACGGATGTCGCACGATCCGCGCCACCCGCGGCGAGGATCAGATCGCTGCCCTGATACATTTCCCATGCTTCGGAATCCTCGGGTGACAGTACCAGAACGATCTGATCGACATGCCTGCGAAACCTGTCGATCGTCCAATCTGAAACCACGCGCCCGCCCAGCATGCGCCATTGCTTGGGCGTACCCCCTCCGGCGCGGGTTCCGCGACCGGCGGCAACGATGATGGCGGCGGTTGTCATTCTGTCGTTTGCTCCTGCGATTTAGGCCATTGTTTAGGCGGCGGTGAATGCAGAGGCAATCACCCGCGTCAATCTGCCTAAAAATTAAGCGAGTGATGATTTTGCAGGCTTGTAGGTGGTCGTTTTGTTGTTCATATGCACTGGATTCGATATCTAAAGCCCAACTGCTCAAGGATTAGGCACGTTGACCCTGCATCTTGCTGACAAAACTCTGAACCCACCTGTGCTGCTGGCGCCGATGGCTGGAATCACGGATCGCCCGTTCCGCGATCTTGTGATGCGGTTTGGGGCGGGCATGGTCGTCAGCGAAATGGTCGCCAGCCAGGAGATGGTGCAAGCCAAGCCGGGCGTGCGCGAACGGGCGGAGCTGTCGGCGGATGTCGAGAACACCGCCGTTCAATTGGCCGGGCGCGAGGCGCATTGGATGGCCGAAGCCGCCCGTCAGGTTGCCGACCGGGGCGCGCGGGTGATCGACATCAATATGGGCTGCCCGGCCAAGAAGGTGACCAATGGTTATTCCGGCTCGGCCCTTCTGAAAACGCCAGATCATGCCCTGACCCTGATCGAAGCGGTGGTTGAGGCGGTCGATGTACCCGTCACCCTGAAAACGCGGCTGGGCTGGGATGATGCGCTACTGAACGCGCCTGATGTGGCGCGCCGGGCCGAAGGGGCGGGTATCAAGATGGTCACGATACATGGGCGCACGCGCTGCCAGTTCTACAAAGGCCACGCCGATTGGCAGGCGATCCGAGCGGTGAAACAGGCAGTTTCGATTCCCGTCATCGCCAATGGCGATATTGTTGATACCAAAGCGGCCCGCAAGGCGCTGGATCAGTCTGGCGCAGATGGCGTGATGGTCGGGCGAGGTGCGCAGGGAAAACCCTGGCTTCTGGCGCAGATATGCCACGACATCTACGGCACCGACGCACCTGAAATCCCCAAGGGCGCTGAATTGGTCGCGCTGGTGCGCGCGCACTATCAAGCCATGCTCGAATTCTACGGCACCGATTTGGGCCTGCGCGTCGCGCGGAAGCATCTGGGTTGGTACATGGATGAAGCCGATACACCCGCGCCCCTGCGTCGCACTGTTTTGACCTCACGTGATACGCAAGAGGTGCTGAGCCTGCTTGATGAGGCGCTGGATTGCGCAGCTGAGGTGGCCGCATGAATTCGGATCAAAGCATCTGGAACTCATTGCCCGTTCCGGCCTTTATCATCGATCAGGAGGATCGGATTTCAGATGTGAACTCCTCGGGCGAAGGGTTCCTGAACGCGTCGCGCAAATCGGTGATCGGTCATCCGGTCTGGGACCAGATCGCCGTAGATGCCCCACTGGAAGAGGCGTTCCTGCGCGCGCGTCATCAAGGCACGCCCCTGTTCGTCAATGATGTCGATGTCGGGTCGGGTAACCGCGCACCGCTGCAATGCGCGCTACAGATCGCGCCGCTGGTTGGGCATCCGGGATTAATGATCATGATTATCTCGCCACGCGAATTGGCGGGGCGCATGACACGTGGCAACACGGTTAAGTCAGCAGCGCAATCCGCCATCGGTATGGCAGAGATGCTGGCGCATGAAATCAAGAATCCTCTGGCTGGTATCACGGGCGCGGCGCAGCTCCTTAGCATGAATATCTCAGCGCAAGACCTTGAACTCACAGATCTTATCGTGGCCGAAAGCCGCCGCATCGTGAAGCTGTTGGAGCAGGTTGAACAATTCGGAAACCTGCAGCAACCAGATTTCAAACCGGTCAACATTCACGATGTACTGGACCGCGCCCGCCGTTCGGCCTTGCTGGGGTTCGGTGCGGACATGACCATTATCGAGGATTACGATCCATCGCTGCCGCTGGCCTATGGTGACCCGGATCAAATCCTGCAAGTGGTTCTGAATCTGTTGAAAAACGCGTCCGAGGCCGCTGGCCCGAATGGCGGCACGATTCGCCTGCGCACCTATTTCGAGCATTCGTTCCGCTTGCGTCGTAGTGACGGCTCGGGTCATTCGCTGCCGTTGCAGATTGAGATCATCGATGATGGCCCCGGACTGCCCGAGGACATTCGCAGCGACATTTTCGACCCGTTTGTCTCGGGCAAGGAAAATGGAACGGGTTTAGGGCTGGCGCTGGTCAGCAAGATCATCTCGGACCATCGCGGCTGGATCTCGGCTGATTCCGTTCCGGGACGCACCGTTTTCAAACTGTCACTGCGCCGCGCGCCGGCAGAGAGCATAACGAAGGAGAGCACCTGATGGATGGCACCGTTCTGGTTGCAGATGACGATCGCACGATCCGCACAGTTCTGACTCAGGCACTGACCCGAGCCGGATGCAAAGTGCATGCCACCTCTTCGCTGACCACGCTGATGCGCTGGGTGGGCGAAGGCAAGGGGGATGTGGTGATTTCGGACGTGGTCATGCCGGACGGGAACGGTTTGGAAATGCTGCCGAAAATCGCACAAGACCGCCCCGGTTTGCCGGTGATTGTGATTTCGGCCCAGAATACCATCATGACCGCCATCCAGGCGGCTGAGGCGGATGCCTATGACTATTTGCCCAAACCCTTCGATTTGCCCGATTTGATGAAACGCACCGCACGCGCCCTGGAACAAAAGCAGCGCCTGCAATCAGAACCCGAGGCAGAAGCGAATGAACGCCCGGATGAGTTGCCTCTGGTCGGGCGCACATCCGTCATGCAGTCACTGTATCGATTAGTCGCACGGGTGATGAATACCGATCTATCGGTCATGATTTCTGGTGAAAGTGGCACTGGTAAGTCTCTGATCGCACGGGCAATTCACGATTTCTCAGACCGTCGTACATTGCCGTTTGTAACCGCCACAGCTGCAGATCTGCGTGATTTGGAGGGGCCCGCCCGCGTCATGGCGCGCGTGCGAGGAGGTACGCTGTTGATTGATGAGATCGCCGATCTGGATGATGAGCTTCAGGCCCGCATCGTGCGCATGATGGACACGCCAGGCGATCACGTGCCGCGTTTCATGGCCACCAGCCAGTCGGATCTGGCCGAAGGCATGGAGGGCGGTCGTATCCGGCAGGATCTGTATTACCGCCTGTGCGGGGCGACGATCCATGTACCAGCGCTGCGCGAGCGTGTGGATGATATCACCTTGCTGGCCGAGCATTTTCTGGCACGCGAAGAGCGTGATAGCGGCACCAAACGCTGGCTCAGCCCGGATGCGGTTGAATTGATCCGTCGCTACTCCTGGCCCGGCAATGTGCGGCAGTTGGAGAACGCGGTCCGTCGTCTTAGCCTGACCAGCCGCGCTGATGAAATCTCAAAAGCCGAGGTCGAGATGGTGCTGGGCAGCCAGCCCGAGGCCGAACCTGTGCTGAGTGGGGGCGAGCGCGAGAAGCTGTCCACCTCGGTGGAACGGCATCTGCGGCGTTACTTTGATCTGCACGGCAACATGCTGCCGCCTCCGGGCCTGTATCAGCGTATTTTGCGCGAGGTAGAGGCCCCGCTGATTGAAATTGCGCTGGAGGCAACAGGCGGTAATCAAGCAAAATGCGCTGATTTGCTTGGGATAAACCGAAATACGCTGCGGAAAAAGATTACTGACCTCGATATTCAGGTGACACGCCGTCGCAAACTGATGTAATATCGCCACACAAACCGTGGCATCCGGGTATCTCCGGGGAAACGACCACGACATATGGCGGTCAGTCGCGGAAGCGACACATCAGGATGAGGGCAGACGGTGGCAACCCGAGCACAGAGCGGGATTATCCCATCAATTAGTCGATGGCGAAAATCCCGAAAACTGCGCAATTTCGGCACCTTGGGGCTGGTTCTTCTAGGCCCAGTGCTGGCGCTTGCGACCTATCTGGTCATTGGTCCATTTGACCTGGGCGCGACCGCGCCGACCCTGCGTCTGATTCTGCTTGCCGACCTTGTTTACGTCCTTGTAGTGGCGGCTCTAGTGCTCAGCCAGCTAGGCTCTCTGATCGCAGCCAGACGCGCGAAATCGGCGGGGTCTCGCCTACATTTGCGTCTGATCGGTGCTTTCACACTCTTGGCATTGGTGCCCACGGTCACGGTTGCCATCTTTGCGGGTCTGACCGTGAATATCGGTCTTGAGGGCTGGTTTTCAGACCGTGTGCGTCAGGTCGTCGGGTCATCGCTGACTGCAGCTGAGGCGTATGAGCTGGAACACCGGCAGGGTTTGACCCAGGATGCAGCCGTTCTGGCGCTGTTTCTGGACAACGCGCGGGCCCGCGATTTCTATATCTCGGACGCGGAACTGCGCGAGGTTCTGGCGCAGGGGCAGGCGCAAATTCAACGGGGTCTGCGCGAGGCTTACGTGATTGATGGCAGCGGCGAAATCCGGTCACGCGGGGATCGATCCTACCTGTTCAGCTACGAAGAACCCACGCCCGAGCAGATGGTCGAAGCGGCTGATACCGGCCTGTTGATCATCGCCGATTGGGAGAACAACGAATTCCGCGCGCTTGTTCCGCTGCAGGCCTATCTGGACCGATACCTCTATGTCAGCCGCGAGGTTGATGGTCAGCTACTGACGCTGCTGGACGATACCAAGGAAACGGCGCAGTTCTACCAGCAGCTTGAAAGTGAACGCGGCAGGGTCCTGTTTAACTTTGGCCTTCTGTATCTGGGGTTTGCCTTGATCCTTATCCTTGCCGCGATGTCTCTGGGCATGTGGTTTGCCGAACGCCTGTCGCGCCCTGTCGGTCGTCTGACCACAGCCGCGCAACGCGTCGGTGCCGGCGATCTGAGCGTACAGGTCATTGAAGAGGCCAGCGACGACGAAATCGCGATGCTGGGCCGGTATTTCAACCAAATGACCCGGCAGCTTAAAGGCCAGCGCGATACGCTGCTGGAAAACACGCGCCAGATTGAAAGCCGCCGCCGACTGTTTGATTCCGTGCTGAGTTCGGTCACATCGGGCGTTGTGGGTGTTGACCCCGACGGCGGTATAACCTTCGTGAACCGCTCGGCCGAGCGTTTGCTGGACTGGTCGCGGGGCGAACAACATCTGTCGATCGGTATCGCAGTGCCCGAATTCCTGCCGCTGTTTGAAAGCCTGAAAGAGGGCGGGCAGGAGGCCGTACAGGGCGAGATCAAGGTGACCCGCAAAGGGCAGTTGGAAAACCTGCTTGTGCGCATGGCCACGCGTCGGGGTGAGGATGGCACGCTTGAGGGTTACGTGGTGGCCTTTGACGATGTCACCGATCTGGTCAGCGCCCAGCGTATGGCCGCCTGGGGTGATGTGGCCCGGCGCATCGCGCATGAGATCAAGAACCCGCTGACACCGATTCAACTAAGTGCCGAACGGATTAAACGCAAATTCTCATCCAAACTGGATGAGGCAGATTGCGACACGCTCGAGTCAATGACCGATGTGATTGTCCGGCAAACCAATGACCTGCGGCGCATTGTCGATGAGTTCTCAAAATTTGCACGGATGCCGGAACCAGAGCGGCGACAGGAGGATGTGGTTGCGTTGGTGCGTGAGGCCGTTTTGCTGCAGCAGGCGGGTCAGCCAGATGTGCAAATCGATGCGGATTTGCCGGAACAGTCGATCACGGCTGATTTGGATGCAACCATGCTGAACCAGGCGTTGACAAATCTGATCAAGAATGCGGGCGAGGCCATTGGAACCTTGAAAGAAAAAGGCGCGCCCGAGAACCTGAAGCCACAGATAAAAGTGGCCGTTTCCACGGATGATGCGGGCACGATCATCACCATTGCCGACAATGGTATTGGCCTTCCCGAAGATCGCGCGCGCTTGTTCGAACCTTATGTAACCACACGCGACGAAGGGACCGGGCTGGGCCTGCCCATCGTCAAGAAGATCATCGAAGAACATGGCGGAGCGCTGACCTTGGAAGACGCGCCCGTATTCGACGGACAGGACCATTTCGGCGCAATGGCGGTGATCCGTTTACCGGGGGCGTCCCTCCCACCAAATTCAGCGCCACAAAAACAGGCGATTAAAACCAACAAACTGAAAGCAGGCCAAAGATGAGCGACATTCTGATCGTAGATGACGAACGCGATATTCGCGAACTGGTGTCCGACATTCTGGAGGACGAAGGCTATTCCACCCGGCTGGCGGCAAACTCGGATGAGTGCATGTCGTCGATCAATTCCGAGCCGCCAGGGTTGTTGATCCTGGATATCTGGCTGAAAGACAGCCGTATGGACGGGATCGATATCCTGAAGACGGTGAAGCGCGACAACCCGGATGTGCCGGTGGTGATCATTTCCGGTCACGGCAATATCGAGATCGCGGTCGCCGCGATCAAGCAGGGCGCGTATGACTTTATCGAGAAGCCCTTTAACATTGATCAGTTGATGGTGGTGATCCGCCGCGCGATGGAGACCTCTCGCCTGCGCCGTGAGAATGCCTCGCTCAAGCGCAAAGAAGTCAGCAGCTCGGATATGATCGGCAAATCCGCCTCGTTCCGGGCAATGCAGGGCCAGTTGGACAAGGTCACAAAATCGAATGGGCGCGTGATGCTGAGCGGTCCAGCAGGATCAGGCAAGGAAATTGCCGCTCGGTATATTCACGCGCATTCAAACCGTGCCAACGCGCCTTTTGTGACCGTCAATTGCGCCGGGATCGAGCCAGAGCGGGTCGAAGAGGTTCTGTTTGGCCGAGAATCCTCAGAACGCGGGGTCGAACCAGGGTTGCTGGAAGAGGCCCATGGCGGTGTGGTCTATTTTGACGAGGTTGCCGATATGCCTCTGGGTACGCAGTCGAAAATCCTGCGGGTGCTGGTGGATCAACAGTTCCAGCGCGTGGGTGGCAGCGACAAGGTGCGGGTGGACTTGCGCGTCATATCATCCACCAACAAGGATCTAGACGAAGAGATCGCAGCCGAACGGTTCCGGGAAGAGCTGTATCACCGTCTGAACGTTGTGCCAGTGGACGTGCCATCGCTGGAAGACCGGCGCGAGGATATCCCTGTTCTGGCCCAGCATTTCATCGAAATGTGCAACGAAACCCAAGGCTTGCCGATGCGCGAGCTGTCGGAAGAGGCTGTGGCCCTGCTGCAAACCATGACTTGGCCCGGCAATGTGCGCCAGTTGAAGAACCTGATCGAACGCGTGCTGATCCTTGGTGATGGGACCGGCCCGATTGAGGCGCGCGAGCTGCCAAGCGATGAGGACAAGGCCGAAGAATCGGGCCGCGTCGTTCTGTCGGGTGCTCTCGCGACCCTGCCGCTGCGCGAAGCGCGTGAGGCGTTCGAGCGGGAATACCTGCTGACCCAGATCAACCGCTTTGGTGGCAATATCAGCCGCACCGCCAGCTTTGTCGGGATGGAGCGCAGCGCGCTGCATCGCAAGCTGAAATCGCTGGGTGTTGTAACCTCGAACAAATCCGGGGCGCGGGTGGCGCAAATAGATGAGCCGGAACCGGCAGAGTAATCTGCAGGTCTCATAAGGCAGGGGGCGATGCATACAGTTCCGTCAAAACCGGGTGGTATCAGCCTGAGGTCTTGCGCCTATCCGGGTTTCGGCAAGCGCCTGAAACGCCTGCGTCAATCCATCGGTTACAAGCAATCTCATCTGGCCGAGTTGTTGCAGGTCGATCAGGCAACTGTTTCACGTTGGGAGCGGGGCGGACAAACCCCGCCACCAGATACGCAGCAGGCGGTCTTCGCCGCGTTCGGACCGGCACGCGCAGATGACAGCGCCCTGCGACGACTGGTTGAGACCTCATCGGATTGCCTTCATCTGGTCGAGGAGGCCAGCCATAGATGCCTTGCCTATTCCGCCAGCCGGGCAAGGGACTGGAAAACCAGCCAGAATGCACTGTTGGGCGTATCTCTTTGGCAGTTTGCTACCGAGGAAATTCAACAGGCCGAGGCCGAGTTGGACCGGGAAGGGTGGTGGGATGCCCACACACCCATGCCAAAGTCCTTTCTGACTTCTGAAGCTGTGCATGATCGCATTCGCATCAGTGCCGGAGAGATCATTTGGGAGCGCCTTTATCTGTCGGATGGAACACCGGTGCGACTGGTCAGCGGCGCCCGGCGCCAGGCCGCATAATTTATGCGTTCCCCGACCTGACCGGGCGCTGTAGAAGCGCCTTATGACGCAACTGTTTCAGGTTCTCTTACTTTGGCTGGCGGGGCTGGGTGCCGCGACGCAGTTTGCCAAGATTGCTGTGCCATTTCCCGAGGTATTGCAACTCTACCCCGATCACGCCGAAACCATGGGTTGGCTGCTGTCGATCATCAGCCTGCTTGGTGCTGTTCTTGGCGCCGTATCCGGGTCAATCGTGGGTCGTCTGGGGCCAATCAAACTGTTGATGTTTGGCCTTGTGCTTGGTGGTGCACTTTCTATCTATCAGGCGACCGGGCCGGGCTTTCAGATCATGCTCGCCAGCCGATTTGTCGAGGGATTGTCCCATCTGGCTATTGTTGTGGCTGCACCAACCTTGATTGCACAGATCACAACCGGCAAAGCGCGCAATATGGCCATGGTTTTGTGGAGCACGTTCTTCGGCGTGGCCTTTGCCCTGAATGCCTGGCTTGGGCTGCCCTTGGTCGAAATCTATGGCCTGTCCGTCTACTTTGCGTTGCATGGCATCCTGATGATCGCCATCGCGGCATTGATCCCGATCCTTCGACTGAAGGTCATACAGACAGCCGAACCCGCTCCGTGGCATTGGCGAGAACTGTGGGCAGTGCATCTGCGCACCTACCGCTCGCCATTCGTATCGGCCCCGGCAATAGGCTGGTTTTTTTACACCCTGACGTTCGTCTCGCTGCTGGCGATCCTGCCGGGGCGCTTGCCGGATGACATCAGCGCGACTGTTGCGGGTCTGATGCCGCTGGCCGGGATTGCGCTGAGCTTGGTGGCGGTGCCGGTCTTGCTCAACGTGATGTCAGGCGTTGCGGTGGTTAATCTGGGGTTTGCGCTTGCGATCCTGTCTATCTTGGGCGTTTTTGCTGGTCTGCCGCTGGGTTTGATCTGTGTCGCACTGTTTGCGGTGTTGGGCCTCGTGCAGGGCGGCAGCTTTGCGGCCGTGCCGATTCTGAACCAATCCGCTGAAACTCAGGCGCTCGGCTACGGCGCGATGGCGCAGATGGGCAATGCTGGCAATTTGCTGGGTACGCCGGTTCTGTTGGCGGTTCTGTGGCGGGTCGATGAGGCTGGGATGCTGATCAGCGTCATCGCTATTTACGCACTTGCCATCCTGGCGCATTGGGCGCTGGCCCGCAGGCGTGCCGCTAACAGGGATTCAGCCTGACTGACCGGGCGAAATGATCTGGAATGAGCCGTCATCGAATTTGACGAAACAGGATTGCGTGGTCAGAGGCGGCAATGTCGTGGTGCGCTGCACGGGGACACCTGATTTCACAGCCCGTTTGCAGGGTGGCAGGCTGACCGGGCGATAGCCTTTTTGGGCCATACATTGTGCCTCGACCTTGTTGCGCAGGTTCTTGTTCACATCGACCGTATAGATCTGACCGGGTTCCCACCAGCCGGGCGAGCGATAGCAGGACCCACGCCCATCGCAATATGTTCTGCCCGGCCAATAGGTTGGCGGCCCTTGCCGGACCTGATTTGCAACCGGCGCGTCCTTGAGTGCCTGAACTTGACATTGCGTGGTCTCGGTCTGCATGCGCGAGACGCTCTCACCTTCTTGATAATACAGTGACAGCGGTCCACAGGCGGACAGCGCCATCAGTGAAATGAGAAGGGGACCAAGCGTTTTCATGTGCTTATCTTGCCCCACACAGGTGGGGATGACAATTCAATTGACCGTATCGGGGGCATCTGTCATTCAAAGATTTCAGGCAGAAGGGCCAGAAACATGAAGGTCATCATTTGCGGTGCGGGTCAGGTTGGCTGGCAGATCGCACGGCATCTTTCCGGCGAATTGAACGACGTGACCGTGGTGGATAACAATCCTGATCTGGTGCGCCGCGCGACCGAGACACTGGATGTTCAGGGTATAGCAGGTTTCGCCAGCTATCCCGACGTTTTGGACCGGGCAGGGGCCCGTGATGCCGATATGATCATCGCCGCGACCCACTCGGATGAGGTGAATATGGTCACCTGCCAGATGGCGCATTCGGTCTTTGCCATCCAGCGCAAGATCGCGCGGTTGCGTTCGAAATCCTATCTCGAAGCGATCCATTCCGACCTCTATCGCCGCGATCATCTGCCCATTGATGTTGTGATCAGTCCCGAACGCGAGGTGGCCGCCGCCGCCATGCGTCGCCTATCGGCGCCGTCGGCCTTTGACACCGAGATGTTTATGGATGGCAAGGCACAGCTGTTGGGCATCCGCATCGAAGAGGATTGCCCGATTGTCAACACGCCCCTGCGCCAACTGACGGATCTGTTCTCGACCCTCAGCTCTGTGGTGGTGGGCATTCGGCGCGAGGGTACCTTGTTCGCTCCGGAATCCGAGGATCAGCTGTTTGTCGGCGACGAATGCTATGTCTTTGCCAGCGTGAATGATGTGGACCGCACGATGGAGGTGTTTGGCAAGTCGCAGAAACGCCAGGACCGAGTGGTGATCGTTGGTGGGGGTAATGTTGGTCTGGAAGTCGCGCATGCTCTGGAAGAGCGTGAAGGTCGCGTGCGGGCGAAGATCATTGAACGTGATCGTCACTGTGCCGAAAAGGCCGCCGAGGCGCTGGAGCGGACGATTGTTTTGCATGGTGACGGGCTGGATTCGAACCTGCTAAGAGAGGCGGGGATTGACCGCGCAGATGCGATGCTGGCCGTCACGGATGATGATCGCACCAACATGCTGGCGGCTGTACGCGCCAAGGCCGAGGGCTGCGCTTTGGCGATTGCGCTGATCAACGATCCGTCGATGGTGGCGTTGATGGGGCCGCTGGGTATTGACGCCTATATCAACCCGCGCGCGACAACGGTCAGTTCGATCCTGCGCCATATTCGCCATGGTCGCGTGCGGCAGGTCTATTCCATCGGCGATGCCGAGGCCGAGGTGATCGAGGCCGAGGTCCTGTCGACCTCGCCCATGGCCGGGCAGAAACTGCGCGATATCGATTTCCCTGAAGGCGTTCTGGTTGGGGCAATTCGCAAAGGCGATGAACTGCTACGCCCCACTGGCAGTCTGCGGATCGACGAAAAGGATGTGGTTGCCATCTTTGCCATGGCCAAGGATGTGCCCGAGGTGGAACGGCTGATGCAGGTCTCGATCGATTTCTTCTGATGGCGCGCGCGAGACCACAACAGATCGGTGTTTTGCGGCGAATACCGCTGTTCTTGCTGATATGGGGCTGTGTTTCGATCACAATGTGGATTCCGGCGATCTACGCATTGGTGCTGGATGACCACGATACGTCGCGGTCGTTCTTGTATTCCGGCATTCTGGGCCTGTTTCTGGTTTCCACAATTGCGCTGGCCTCATCAAACCGGATTCCGCGGCGTGGAACATTGGGGCAGTTGGCGGTTTTGCTGGGGTGTTTTACAGTCCTGCCGATTTTCCTGGCCATCCCGTTTCATGACGCGCTGGGCAATACCTCCTTTCTGAACGCCTATTTCGACATGGTGAGTGCGATGACCACAACCGGGGCGGATTTGTTTCCCGACCCTAATCGCCTGAGTGCTCCCTTACATCTTTGGCGCGCCTTTGTCGGCTGGATGGGTGGCCTGCTGATGTGGATTTCGGCGGCCGCGATCCTTGCGCCTTTGTCGCTGGGCGGGTTCGAGGTCACGGCCAAGGGGCAGCCGGGGCGCCCCGTCTCTGGCGTCGCACAAAGCGAAAGGATCGACCCGCGTGGTCGCGTGATCCGAGTAACCCGTACGTTGACGCCTGTTTATGCTGGATTGACGGCGGTGATCTGCGTGTTGTTGCTGATTGCCGGAGAGCAAGGCCTGACCGCGATCTGTCATGCGATGTCGATCATGGCGACGTCTGGCATATCCCCCGTAGGGGGGCTTGAGGGGGCGCAGGCGGGCTTTACGGGTGAGGCGATCCTGTTTCTGTTCCTGTTCTTCGCCTTGTCCCGACTGACCTTTTCGGCAGACACAGCCACGAGCGGTTTTTCACGGTTAGACAAAGACCCCGAATTCAGGATTGGCCTGATGATCGTGCTTGGGGTTGCCGTTTTGCTATTTGTCCGCGTTTGGGCCGGTGTGAGCGAGATTGGGGGCCAGATGCAGCCTTTGCAAGCCCTTCAAGTGATCTGGGGCATGTTGTTCACAGGTTTGTCCTTCCTGACAACCGCCGGGTTCGAAAGCGCCAACTGGAATGATGCTCAGCAAATCTCGGGTCTTGGCACGCCGGGCTTGATCCTGATGGGGCTTGCGCTGGTCGGCGGTGGCGTGGCCACTACGGCCGGTGGGGTCAAACTGCTGCGGGTGTTTGCCCTCTACTTGAACGGAGCGCGCGAGATTGACCGCCTGATCCATCCCTCATCGGTCAGCGGCGCCGATGGCGGTAACCGACGCATCCAGAGTGACGGTGCCTTTATCGCGTGGATCTTCCTGATGTTGTTTGCCCTGACGCTGGCGGTGTTCAACCTGTTGCTGGCTGCGATGGGGGCGGGGTTTGAACAGGCCATGGTTCTCAGCGTGGCCGCGCTGAGCACGACCGGGCCGTTGATCGAGCTTGCAACCGACGTGCCGATCCGCCTGATTGACTTGTCGGCGGGGGCGAAACTGACCCTGTGCGCGGCAATGGTAATTGGCCGGTTGGAGGCTTTGGCTATCATTGCCTTGATCACCCCGTCGCTGTGGCGGGATTGAGCCAATACGAAGGTCTGGCGTTACTGCCTGATTTTTCATCTGGAATATCTGTGCGCAGCACTCCATACTCCCCCGGAGGGAGCGCGTTGGTCCGCAGCGCGTAGCAAGAACAACGGCGAGTTAATAAAATATGGCTTCGGACAGACAGAATCTTCAGGACGCGTTCCTGAACAATGTACGGAAAGCAAAGGTCCCGGTCACGATTTTCCTGATCAATGGTGTAAAATTGCAGGGTGTGATCACTTGGTTCGACAATTTCTGCGTATTGTTGCGCCGCGACGGACAGTCGCAGCTGGTATACAAACATGCAATTTCGACGATCATGCCATCGCAGCCGATCAGCCTGTATGAGGGCGAAGACGCCTCTTGATGGAACATGAAAGGGCGCACACCCGGGCTTGGGTGCTGCATCCTGAAATCAAATCAGATGAACAGCGCCGCGTTCCCGAACCAGCGCTGGAAGAGGCGGTGGCACTGGCCGCCGCATTGCCCGATCTGGATGTGATCGGGTGCGAGGTTGTGCGCCTTCAGCGGGCCCAACCCGGATTGCTGTTCGGCAGCGGAAAGATCGAAGAACTGGCCGAGCGTCTGCATGATGCCGAGATCGAGTTGGTTCTGATCGATGGTCCCGTGACACCTGTACAGCAGCGCAATCTGGAAAAGGCGTGGAAGGTCAAGATCCTTGATCGGACCGGTTTGATCCTGGAGATCTTCAGCGACCGCGCCCGCACCCGTGAAGGGGTGTTGCAGGTCGAGATGGCAGCGCTCAGCTATCAACGCACGCGTCTGGTACGCGCCTGGACCCATCTGGAACGACAGCGAGGCGGTCTTGGTTTCGTCGGTGGCCCGGGTGAGACCCAGATCGAGGCCGACCGCCGCGCCATTGACGAACAACTGGTTCGTTTGCGTCGGCAACTGCAAAAGGTGGTCAAGACGCGCACGTTGCATCGGGCCGCGCGCGCCAAGGTGCCTTATCCGATCGTGGCGCTTGTTGGGTATACCAACGCCGGGAAATCAACGTTGTTCAACCGTCTGACCGGGGCTGAGGTGATGGCCAAGGACATGCTGTTCGCCACGCTGGACCCGACCATGCGGCGTGTTGTTCTGCCGGATGGGCCCGAGGTGATCCTGTCAGACACGGTGGGTTTTATCTCGAACCTGCCAACCGAACTGGTTGCAGCCTTCCGCGCCACGCTGGAAGAAGTTCTGGGCGCCGATCTGATCGTCCATGTGCGCGATATCAGCCATGAAGACTCGCAAGCGCAGGCCGAAGATGTGCAAGCGATTCTGACCGCACTTGGTGTAGATGATGAACGCCCAATGCTCGAGGTTTGGAACAAGACCGACCTGTTGGAGGCTGACGAGAAAGAGGCGACACTGGCTCGGGCCGAGCGTGACCCAATGATCTTTGCGATCTCGGCTGTGACCGGCGACGGGGTCGACCCGCTGCTGGCCGAGATTGCGCGTAAACTGCAAGGTGTGCGCCATCAGATCACGCTGTTTCTGGGCTTCTCTGAGGGCGACAAACGCGCCTGGCTGTTCCGTCAGGATGTGGTTCGATCAGAGGAACAGACCGAGGATGGGTTTGAAATCACCGTCTTGTGGACCGAGAAGCAGGCCGCGCAATACGCGGGGCTCTAAGTCTCGTCCCGACCAACTTGCCTTTGATACTCTGCCAGATCAAACCACCAGTTTGAGGACCTGATCTTGTAGCTTGGCTCCAGTTCCCATTCCTCCCATCCGCGGGTCACGACAGCATTGCCGGTCTCGGTATGTTTGCCTTCCAGCGTCCAGACGAATAGGGCCCGGGGCCCGGCCCATCGCAGCATATCGCATCTCAGGTCCAGATCAGGGATCTCCGCAAACAGGTCTCGCGCCATAGCAGCAATCGCATCGCGGCCTTCCAAAGGTGCAGCACCGTTTATCACCATCTGGCAATCCGCCGCGAAATAGGCTGCAACGGCTGCAGCGTCGCCGGAACTCCAGGCGATGGCATAGTCGCGCGCGAGGTTGTTCAGGACGTCCCGAATGCTGGCCATGATTGCCCCCTTGATCCCAGTAGATCGGTGCCAGGATGGTAGGCGAAATTGGTCAACCATTCCATGACGCCCCACCAAACGGGGCGGGGAGTCGCCGAATGGGCGGATTATTGCGGGATCAGGTTGGTCACACCAACGGCGGCCGCACGCGCCAGATCGATATCCAGCGACATCGGGATGTACTCACCGCGTCGCCACAGCTGTGCCTGATCATCGTAGTAGCGTGACAGGAAATGCCCAGACTGCCCGGTGGACGTGATGAAGACCGAACTGTCGGGATCGGCGAAGTCATAGACGCCGCGATAGCCTGCGCCGTGCACGTTCTGGAACGGATTGGGCCCTTCGCCCGAGGTGCGACCGCGCAGCAGTGTGTTGTCCCCTCCGCTGGTCGATTGGCGGATGTTTACGAAATAGCGCAGCACGGGCACTTCTCCCAAAACGGGGTGGTCATGGGTGGCCTGATGGGCATCGCCCCAACGCAAGGTTTCCAGCGCGCGCCCGTAGTTTTCGGAGATCCAGATCAACGCATCGTCCAGCGCCAGCCGCGCCATGTCCGTGCAGGTTTCAACCGGCGCACTTTGGCGCACATCACACCAGACCGAGGCGCCATCGATATCGCGGTACACCCGTTCAATGAACAAAGGTTCGACATGTTTGTATTCGCTGGCCAGTGGGCCAAGCTCATCCGCGATCAAACGGATTTGCAGGGCGCGCAGCCAGGCTGCATAGATCAGTGGCTCGGGCAGATGTTCATTCATCTCACCATTCCAGTCGGCCAGCAGGGACAGGGCGATTTGGCGCTGACGTTCCGGTGTGCCCTCGGGCGCGGATTCGCCGGTAAACCACAAATCAGCCCCAATCAGTGGCAGCAGCGACCGTGCGGTGAAGCTGACCGTGTCCAGTTGTGCCTCGATAAAACTGTCGCGGGTGTGTACCTCGCGCGATTGCATCAGGCGTTCCCAACGATGGACGCGCTGCGTATCGCCCCATTCGTAGGAGACATGGTTGGGAAAGGGGCGGTCGATGATCTTATTGTTGGTATTGCCCAGCAGCCCCCCGACCGGAGACACAAATTCCGGGTTATTGGCGTAAGGCAGGCGGCCTTGCCATCGGTTGGCCTCGATCCAGCCAGGGGTTGGGATGCGACCCTTGCTTTGATTGCGCAGATCGCGCTGGGGCATTGCGCCGATCAGCTTCATGCCAATGGTGTCCGTGTCGACCAGCGACAGGTTTTGTGAAGGTGAGATGAACAGTTCGGCGGTTTCGATGGCCTCTGAGACCGAGTTTGCGTTCATCAGACCCATCGACGCGGTCATCGAAGTGTCGTTGGGGCTCAGCGCCGTCCACGACAAGGAAACGACATGACCCGGTGGTGTCACGGTTTCAAGATCGTAGTGGCTGCCGGGCAGCACGGGACCGTTCTCGGTCCAACGCAGTGTCAGGGTAATGGGCGCCTCGTCCTTGATCTCAATGATCGACGGGCGTGTGCGGAATTCCTTGTACCCGTCGGGCGTCAGATATTCTTCGGGGTTATCCGGGTTCAATTGCTCGATGTGCAGGTCCTGATCGTCCAGATAGGACGAGGTCAGCCCCCAGCCCAGCCGATCACTGCGTCCGCTCATGACGGCGGGAATTCCAGGGATCGTCGCGCCGATCACGCCACCGTTTTCCAGCCCAAGACGCGCCAGATACCAAATGCCGGGTGCGGTGAACCCCAAATGCGGGTCATTGGCCAGCAAGGTGCCACCGCTGGCCGAACGCGCGGGCGCAGCACCCCAGGCGTTTGAGGCCCCAGCCAGCCCGCGTTTCGGGAAGGGTGATAGGGGCGTATCAGGCATATCTGTCCCCGCAGCGTATCGGGGAAGACCTGGGAATAGGTCGGCATATTCCGGCAGGGCCGCGATCCCGGCGCCGGGAACGTCCGGCAATATGTCGGCCAGGCGCGCAGGGTCGTTCAACATCAAAGAGGTGCGGGCGCGCAGAACCTCATCCTGCAGGTGGCCGGAAAGCTGTAGTCCCATAAGCTTGATCACAGCGATGCTGTCGCCCGGTTGCCAGGGAGATACCGGAGCGTTGAACAGAAACATCTCGGGCGCGCCGCGACCAAGCGCGTCTTCGTTGATCTGGCTTAGACGGGCATTGACGCCAGCCGCATAAGCGCGCAACGCGGCTTTGGTATAGTCGTCCTGCGCATCGAATGAACGATGAGCCAATCCATAGAGATCAAGGCGGCGCAGCAGTTTGTCGATAGGCACGGTACGGGCCCCGAAGATCTCGGACAGACGGCCCTGTGCGGTGCGGCGCATCACCGTCATCTGCCACAGGCGGTCCTGCGCGTGGGCAAAGCCCAGACCAAAGAACACATCCGGGTCTGTTTCCCCCAGAATATGGGGGACGTTGGCGGTGTCTCGAATGATCTCAATAGGGGCGGATACCCCTTTTACTTCAAGGGTTTGATCGTAATCGGGCAGGGACTGGCTGGCCAGATAATAGATCAAACCAATCGCTGCAAGCACCAGCAGGATCAGGCCTGAGGTGATACGCACCAGCCAGCGAAAAACAAGACCCATAGTTGCCCCACATACCCGTTCAGTTTCTGTTTGCGCAAAGACTAAAGGATGGGGCCCCTAATCAAAAGAGGAACGCGGGGGGAACTTGCGCCAAACCCGGACAAAGACAAACCCCGCCGCAAATACCACGACGGGGTTAGCCAAGGGGGGTGGTGCAACTGGTTCAGGGAATAATGCGGGTGTATTTGGTGCCTTCAACTGTGGCACCGATTTGCAGACCAGCCTGCCCGAAGACGGCGGCCAGAACCGGTGAACGCAGCGTTGTGGTGTCGGTTGACAAGGATTCACCCTGATCACTGACCACATAGCCCACATCGGCCCCGGCGGTCCAACCGCTGGAGCGGCGGAAATCATTCAGCGCGTCTTCGGTCATGAAGAACAGCACATGGGCGTATTGCTGGGCCCCGATCTGCAGACCCGCCGTGCCTTTGACGGCCGAGTAGTAATCGACCGTTGCATCATTGATGCGCAATGCGCCGCGACCATATCCACCGCCAAAGACAAACCCGGCTTCGGTGATCAATGGCATGACCAGTAAGCCATTGGCTTTGCTGGCAATTTCAACCGTGTTGGGGTAACGGCTGTACATTTCGGTCAGGGTTGCATCGACGCGCGCATCAATCGTGGCTGCGTTCGCGTTGCCGACACCGTTTCCGCAAGCGGCGGTTACGGTCAGCCCGGCCATGCCAAAGGCAAAGCCGCGACGGCTCAGTCGGGGGGATTGGGAACTGCTCATGTTTCCTGTCTCTTGTATTATGTGCCTGATATGTCGGGTGATCCCGATCTTATGTGCAAGAATACGCCGATTGCCGCGCCATGTCACGGGAAAGCTTTGGTCTGCTCAGCGGAGATCGGCGAAATACCGCGACAAACAAGGGTTTTAGCCCTGCATGATGCGCGCGACTTGCGGGGCGAAATAGGTTAGGATGCCATCACATCCGGCGCGTTTGAACGCCAGCAAGCTTTCCAGCATCACCTTGTCGCCATCGATCCAGCCGTTTTGCGCCGCGGCCTGGATCATCGCGTATTCGCCCGAGACCTGATAGGCATAGGTGGGCGCGCCGAACGTGTCCTTCACGCGGCGGCAGATATCCAGATAGGGCATACCGGGCTTGATCATCACCATATCGGCCCCTTCGGTCAGATCGCGTTCGATCAGACGCATCGCTTCGTTCGAATTCGCCGGATCCATCTGATAGGTCTTCTTGTCACCGGTCAGCGCGCCGGACGCGCCCACCGCATCGCGGAAGGGGCCATAAAAGGCGCTTGCATATTTTGCGGCGTAGCTGAGGATCATCACGTTATGATGGCCTGCGCCTTCCAGCGCCGAACGCATCGCGCCGATCCGGCCATCCATCATGTCTGACGGTCCGATGATATCGGCCCCGGCTTCGGCTTGTGCCAGAGTCATCTTGACCAGCGCCTCAATGGTCTGATCATTCATGATCTCGCCATCCACCACATAGCCGTCATGGCCGTTGATGTTGTAAGGATCCAGCGCCACATCGGTCATGATTGCCATGTCCGGCGCCGCTGCTTTGATTGCGCGGATGGCCCGGTTCGACAGGTTGTCAGGATTCCAGGCCTCGGCGCAGTCTTCGGTTTTCAGTGCCGCGTCCGTGTAAGGGAAAATGCAAATCGCGGGGATACCAAACGCCTGCGCCTCAACTGCGGCCTTCGTGATCAGATCGACAGAACGGCGCACAACGCCCGGCATCGATGGGACAGGTTCCTCGATCCCTTCACCATCACGTACAAAGACGGGCCAGATCAGATCATCTGTGGTTAATGTGCTTTCGCGCACCAGTGCCCGGATCGCACCGGATTGGCGGGCCCGGCGAAAGCGGGTCAAAGGGTAGGGGGCGATGGTCGGTTTCATGGCGCGTCCTCCTTGAACATTGCCGCATTGGGTGGCATGAATTCGCCAAGGGCTCAAGGGTACCAATGAACGCGCCGCTGCGATAGAACCCCCTGAGGATTTTGAATAAAGGGCTGGGTTTGGACTGGTACACCTCGATCTTCGAACTCATCGACATGCGCAGCTTTTCGAATCTGTGGTTCTGGATCGTCCTTGCCGTCATGTGGTCGACGGCCAGCCATTGGGTAATGGGGGTCCCTTACGATCTGGTCGTTCGTGCGCGTCGTGTGGGGGGGCAGGTTGAGGTTGATCTGCTGGACATCGTGCGGATCAATACCAATCGTTTGCTATATTTCCTTGAAATGTCCGGGGTTATTATGTTGGCGTTGGTCTGCTTTGTCTTTACCGGCATGGCGACGATGGGCTTTTACTATGGGGTCGAGTTTGCACAGGCCCTGTTTCTGTTGATGTTTCCAATGGCCATCGTCACGGTGATTAACATCTTTCACGCCCGTCGCTTAAGACAGCATGAACTTACAATGGATAGGGTCGCCAAAAACTTGTCGCGTTGTCGCTTGTACACGCAAATCATCGGCATGATCTCGATACTGGTCACTTCGCTCTGGGGCATGTATCAGAACCTCTCGATTGGCGTTCTGGGATAGCGTAATCTGAAAGGCAAGACGATGAAGGCTCCGAACCACGTGACAGTCGGCGGCGCCCCGGAAGGGTATGATGCGCAGCTTGTCCTGAACGAGATCGCGCGTTTGGGTGGGCCAGTATGTCACGTAGCGCGGGACGACAAACGAATGGAGGCGATGCGCGCCGCATTGGCCTTTTTTGCGCCCGACATGCCGGTCTTTGTATTCCCTGGCTGGGATTGTCTGCCCTATGACCGGGTGTCGCCCAATGCCGATATTGCGGCGGCGCGGGTGGCGACCCTGGCGGCTTTGGTGCACCAGATGCCGGATCGGTTCGTATTGCTGACCACGTTGAATGCAGCGACCCAACGCGTGCCGGCGCGGGAAGTGTTGCGCGAGGCCGCGTTCACGGCGCGTGTGAACCACCGCGTAGACGAAAATGCACTGCGCCAGTTCCTGGTGCGCATGGGGTTCACTCAAAGCCCAACAGTGATGGAGCCCGGTGATTACGCCATACGTGGCGGCATCATCGACATTTTTCCGCCGGGAGAATCCGGCCCTGTCCGGCTGGACCTGTTCGGCGATGTTCTGGACGGCGCGCGCCGATTTGATCCGGTCTCGCAGCGCACGACCGAGAAGCTGGAGGTGGTGGAACTCGCCCCCGTTTCCGAGGTCATTCTAGACGAGGCAGCGATCACCCGATTCCGCCAGAATTATCGTATCGAGTTCGGTGCCGCTGGAACGGATGATCCGCTCTACGAGGCCGTCAGTGCAGGTCGTAAACACCAGGGTGTCGAACATTGGTTGCCTTTTTTCCACGAAAAGCTTGAGACCTTGTTCGCCTACCTGCCTGGAGCAACCATTTTGCTGGACGATCAGGTCACACCCGCGCGGCTGGCCCGTTGGGACTCGATTGCCGATCAGTATGAAACCCGGCGTCTGGCGCTGGAAAATCGCTCGCGCATGGATACTGTCTACAAACCAACACCGCCCGGTTTGCTCTATCTCGATGATATGGCGTGGGAGAAGGCGGTGGGCGACCGTCGGGTGATGCAGTTCAGCCCGCTGCCACAGGCCAGCGGGCCGGGGGTGATCGACGCAGGCGGTCGGATTGGGCGCAACTTTGCCCCGGAACGCCAGCAGGAAAGCATCAGCCTATTTGGGGCTCTGGCCAGTCACATCTCCGACAAGCTGTCCAAGGGCCCGGTGCTGATCGCGTCTTATTCCGAGGGTGCGCGTGAACGTCTGACCGGGTTGATCGAGGATGAAGGTCTGGCCGAGGCGATCCCTGTCACCGATGGCACCCGTGTCGGCAAACGGGGTCTGCACCTGGCTGTCTGGGCGCTGGAACATGGGTTCGAGGCGCCAGACCTGACGGTGATCGCCGAACAGGACGTGCTGGGCGACCGTCTGATCCGCCAACCCAAGAAACGCCGCAAGGCCGAGAACTTCCTGACCGAGACCCAGTCGCTGTCTCCCGGTGATCTGGTGGTGCATGTGGACCACGGCATTGGGCGATATTTGGGGATGGAGGTCGTCACCGCAGCGGGCGCGGCCCATGAATGCCTGCTGCTGGAGTATGCCGAACAGTCCAAGCTGTATCTGCCGGTCGAAAACATCGAGCTGCTGTCGAAATACGGCCATGACGAAGGGCTGCTGGATCGTCTGGGCGGCGGCGCATGGCAGGCTAAAAAAGCCAAGCTGAAAGAGCGCATTCGCGAGATGGCGGACAAGTTGATCCGTATCGCGGCCGAACGCGCCCTGCGCAAAGCGCCCGTCATGGACCCGCCGCCCCATGCGTGGGACGAATTCAGCGCGCGGTTCCCATATCAGGAAACTGACGATCAGCTGCGTGCGATTTCCGAAGTGATGGAGGATATGCACTCGGGTGCGCCGATGGATCGTCTGATCTGTGGCGATGTGGGTTTCGGCAAGACCGAGGTTGCCATGCGCGCGGCCTTTGTCGCCGCCATGTCAGGCGTACAGGTTGCGGTGATTGCGCCAACCACGTTGCTGGCCCGTCAGCACGCGGCCAGTTTCAAGGAACGGTTCCGGGGCTTCCCGCTGGAGGTGCGGCAGCTGTCGCGTTTCGTCTCGGCTAAAGAGGCGCAGCAAACCCGCGACGGGCTGGCGCGCGGCACGGTTGATATCGTGATCGGCACCCATGCGTTGCTGGCCAAGGGTATTCGGTTCAACAATCTGGGCCTGCTGATCATTGACGAAGAACAGCATTTCGGTGTGGGGCACAAGGAACGTCTAAAACAGCTGCGCAGCGACATCCACGTCCTGACCCTGACCGCCACGCCGATCCCACGAACACTGCAATTGTCCCTGACCGGTGTGCGGGACCTTTCGATCATCGGAACCCCTCCGATCGACCGGCTGGCCATCCGCACCTATGTCAGCGAGTTTGACGCAGTGACGGTCCGCGAGGCGCTGCTGCGTGAGCACTATCGCGGCGGGCAAAGCTTCTACGTGGTGCCGCGCATCTCGGACCTGCCGGAGATCGAAGAGTTTCTAAAGGAGCAATTGCCAGAGCTGACTTACGTCGTCGCTCATGGGCAGATGGCGGCAGGTGAACTCGACGACCGGATGAACGCGTTTTATGACGGCAAATACGACGTGCTTCTGGCCACCACGATTGTGGAAAGCGGGCTCGACATTCCGACCGCCAACACGATGGTCGTGCACCGAGCCGATATGTTCGGCCTTGCGCAGCTTTATCAAATTCGCGGCCGGGTGGGGCGGTCGAAAACCCGCGCCTATGCCTATCTGACCACCAAGCCGCGCCAGAAACTGACTGCTACCGCCGAAAAACGCCTGCGGGTTCTAGGCTCTCTGGATACGCTAGGGGCTGGTTTCACTCTGGCCTCTCAGGACCTCGACATTCGCGGGGCTGGCAACCTGTTGGGCGAAGAACAATCCGGCCAGATGCGCGACGTGGGCTATGAACTCTACCAGTCTATGCTGGAAGAAGCGATCGCCAAGATCAAAGCGGGTGAGATGGAGGGGCTGTCGGATGCCGACGACCAATGGGCCCCGCAGATCAATCTGGGCGTGCCGGTATTGATCCCCGAGGATTACGTGCCCGATCTGGATGTGCGGTTAGGCCTTTATCGCCGTCTGTCCTCACTGTCGACCAAGGTAGAACTGGAAGGCTTTGCCGCTGAACTGATCGACCGGTTCGGCTCATTGCCGAAAGAAGTGAACACGCTGATGTTGGTCGTGCGCATCAAGGCGATGTGCAAACGGGCCGGGATTGCGAAGCTGGATGGCGGACCAAAAGGCGCAACCATCCAGTTCCACAATGACAAATACGCCTCACCCGAAGGGTTGGTTGAGTTCATCCAGAACCAGCGCGGCCTGGCCAAGGTCAAGGACAACAAGATCGTGGTGCGGCGCGACTGGAAGAAGGACAGCGACAAGATCAAAGGGGCCTTTGCCATTGCCCGTGATTTGGCGGAAAAGCTGATGGCCCAGAAGAAAAAGGCGAAAGCCTAGTCGCCGGTCACAAAGGTGCAAAGCTGCCAGTTGCCTGCGTCGGATTTCACAAATGCGGCGCGGTAGCCGACCATGGACCACAGAAAATCGCTGTGCATGTAGCCGAATGTGCCATCAGTCAGGCGGACCAGCTGGTATTCGGCCCCATCCTGATAGTCGGGGATCAGGACGACCTCGTGGCTAATGAAATCCACGATGGCCCCGCTGCGCGCCGGTGAACGACGCAGGGTGACCCGGTCTCCGGTTACAAAATAGGCCAGAAACGGGTCCAGTGTGGCGGGCAGGGTGATCTGCCATTGATGCGGCATCCAGAACTCACCCTGATCGTCGAAATAGCCGGGTTGGGACAGGGTGTTTTCTAGCGCGAACCAGTATTCCGTGCGCATATCATCGGCCTGATCCCGGTATTCCTCATCCAATGTTTCGGGCGGCAACGTCAGGCTTTCGCGAAATGCTTCGGGGCCGCTTTCGGTGCCGTGGCTGACATAGATATCCGGGCAGGCGGCCGCGATCACGGCCTCGGTGTCGCGGGCGGCGATTTTGGTCAGAAGATCGTCCCGGAACGCGGCGAGCGTTGGGTCAATTCCTGCTTGATCCACTGGGGGAAAGCTTTGACGGTCGGCCCAGGCTGGTGCGTAGGTCAGCACAGCCAGCGCGAGTGTCAGTGATTTCATTCGGCCGCCCTCATTGCGGCTTGGGCGCAGAAACAAGACGCGCCGACCGCACCGTCGGCACGCGCCAGCGCAAGGTCAAGCCGTTGTTTGATCTGTTTGATCTCCGCCGTCTCCCTGCGCGCCTTCAGGCAATCATGAAGCCCTTTCAAGCTCCACACATTGTCCGGGTGGATTGAGGCGCGGCTGAGGTCGCCGCCCAACCCAAGATCCTCGCGATAGATCGCCTCGGCCTCGGTCACATGGCCCTGTTCGAACAACAAGGCGCCAAGGGCGTGGCGCGTGGGCTGCATCCAGCCCCAGGGCTCATCATAGGGCAGCGAGTCGTCCAGCTCGACCGAGCGGCGTAGATGGTCGAATGCCATTTCGAAATTACCCTTGCGATACTCGATCTCGCCACGCAGCATTTCCGACGCGATTTCAAGCAGATCGATGACGCGATTGTTGTGCATCAGCCGCGTCTCGGGCACGCAGGCTTTGGCGCTGAGGAACAGCTGCTCCTCGGCCTCGGCCAGCGCAACATCGCCGGTCGCGGCATGGGCGATGGCGCGGGCATAGTGGGTGGTTGCGGTCAGCGTGCGGTACAGGTCGGGGTCTTCGGGCAACTCCAGTGCCTTGGCCTCTTCCCAGCGGCCAAATCGGATCAGGATATGAGGGCCCATCGACATGTAACTTTCGAAGAAATCCGCCATGGGCGGGCTTTCGATGCGCAGCATTTCTTCGGGGGTGGTGTCCCATAGCCTCTGATTGGCGCGCAGCGCGGGTTCGATCTGACCCAGAAACAGCGCGCCATAGATGGCGAAGTGATAGTTGTGTTGACGGTAACCGGTGTAGATATTGAACGCACCCTCGCGCTCGTAATACTTCAGGTCCGCAACCGAGGCCTCTTGGTTCCAGTGCACCACGTTCTGATAGTGCCCGCAGAGCACGTCGATATGAGTGGGCATATGCACCAGATGTCCGGCGTCTGGCACCAATGTGCGCAACACATCGCCTGCTTTCAGAGCCTTTTCCGGGGTCGGCGACATTTCCATCAGATGGACATAGAGGTGCAGCAGGCCGGGATGGGACATGGCGGCTGGGTCATTTTCCATCGCCCATTCCAACGCGTCCTGCGCCTCAAGCGTGGCAGCCCCTTCGGCAGGCTTTCCGGTGCTCAGGTTCCACATTTTCCACGGTGTGAGGTTCAGCAGGGATTCAACATAGATCGTGCGCAGGTCCAGATGTCCGGGCTGGCCCGCAAAGGCCGCGCGCATCGCATCGGCGAAGTCGATATCCCAAGGATGCATATCCTCAATCGGATCGCGTCGCGGGTAGCGTGCGGGCAGGGCCTGGATCAGTGCCTTTTCGAACTGGGTGCATCCATCCAGCAACGCCAAGGCCTGCTGTGTCGCATCGTAAGCCTGCGCCAGCGCCTTTTGCCGCCCCCGGTCGTCCTGCACATCCCAGGGCAGGTTGTAGTTCGGTCCGGCGGCGTAGGCGACGCCCCAATGGGCCATGGCGCAACTGGGATCCTGCGTGACAGCCTTTTCGAAACAAGCCACAGCTTCAGTGTGATTGTAGCCATAGGTCCAGATCAGACCACGGTCGAACCATTTCTGCGCTTCGGTCGAGGATGTGGTCACAGGGCAGGTATGGCTGCCCAGATCGTAATCATAGCTCATTGCAGAACCTCCCCCGAATTCGGAAGCAGGGTAACGCGATTTAACCTGTCTGCACAGGGTCAGGTGGAAATCTGTTTTCGATCCGACCCATGTGAACCATCAGGCCAAAGGCCGTGATACACATGGTCAGAATGCCAATGGTCAAAGGGGTAATCGAGCCGTCGAACAGCAACCCGATCGGGGCGGCAATGGCGGCGGCCAACACGGTGGCGACCGATCCGATCACCGAAGCGGCCATGCCCGCGATATGGCCCATCGGCTCCATCGCGATGGCGTTGAGATTGCCCATGGTCACACCGGCCATGAAGAAAACAGTTGTTTGCCATGCCACAAATAACGCGAAGGACGCATTGGGTGACATGGGGATTGCGCTGAGTACGATCACAAGCGCCGTGATCAGGATTTGCCCCCCAAGTGCCCATGTCACCATGCGGCGCATTCCAATACGCACCACCAACGCGGCGTTCAGCAAACTGGCAGAACCTGAGATCAAAGCCACAAACCCAAACCAGAACGGAAAGCTGTCCGCGCGATCATGGATCACGTCATAAACAGGCTGCACCATGGTCAACATAGTGAACAAGATGCCCATGCAGAGGGTCTGCACCAGGATCGAGAGGCGCACAGTAGGGTGGGCAAACATCTCTTTCGTGGCGGCAACCATCAGCGGCAGGCGGAACGGGCGGCGGTTTTCTTTCGCCAGCGACTCGGGCAGGCGGGTGCCCATCCAGATGCACACGATCACGGCGAACAGAATGAACAGGGCAAAGATGCTGCGCCAGCCGAACAGGGCGATAACGCCTGCGCCCAGCATGGGTGCGACAGCAGGCACCAGCGTGAAGATCATCATGGCGATCGAGATGATCCGAGCCATGATCCGACCGGAATACAGATCGCGAATGATCGCCATTGCCACAACGCGCGGACCTGCGGCACCAAGGCCCTGCGCCACGCGGGCTGCCAGAACCATCTCGAGCGAAGAACTGGCCCAAGCTACGGCAGAGGCCACGATATACAGCGCGACGCCACCATAGATCACTGGCTTACGCCCGAACGCATCTGACAGGGGGCCAGTGAAGAAGGTTCCGATGCCCATGCCTAAAACAAAAGAGGTCAGGATCAACTGCGCGCGGTTGATATCATCGGGGCTGAGCTGCGCGCCGATCTCGGGCAGGGCGGGCAGCATCGAATCGATTGAAAAGGCGATGGTCGAGAACATCATTGCGATCAGCGCAATGAATTCCCCTCGGGACATGCGATTGGCCATGGGCGCTCCTTATCTGTTCGCGCTATCACGGCAGACCAGGTTGCGCCAGACCGGAATTTTGCACATGGCTCTGTGCTTCTATGCAGATGAAGCCTCAAGTTGAGACATGATTTCGCCAATCACTTTCTCCCACATTTCAGGGGGTTGAGCACCTGGAACGGCGTGTTGATTGGCAACGATAAAGGTCGGAACCGAACTGACACCCATTTCACGTGAATGTGTGTCGCGGTTGCGGATATCTTCGCGGTCGGCGTCTGATTTCAGCAGTTTCAGCACCACCGCTGCATCCATACCCGCGCTGTCGGCAATGTCAGACAGAACCTCCGGGTCGCCGATATCGCGGGCCTGAACGAAATACGCGTCGAACAGAGCATCCACGACGGCGTTTTGCTTGCCTTCGATCCCGGCCCAGTGGATCAGGCGATGTGCGTCGAGCGTGTTTGGGGTGCGCTTCATCCCCTCAAAATCGATCTTGAGGCCCGCATTTTCCGCATGCTCAACCACGGGTGCATAGGCGCGTACCGCACCGTCCTTGCCGCCGAACTTACGTTCCAGATATTCGCGCCGATCCATGCCTGCATCCGGCATATCGGGGTTCAGCTGGAACGGGTGCCATTCGATGACAAAAGGATGTTCCGGGACTTTGGCCAATGCCTTGTCCAGATGGGTTTTTCCGATGTAGCACCACGGGCAGATCGGATCGGAAAGGATATCGAGCTTGACGGTCTGGGTCATTCGGTGGTCGCCTTGAAATAGGCCGGCAATGCGCGGCGCAAGAGTTTGCCGTTGCCGCCGGTCGGCAACTCGGGAAGGTGAACGAAGGCGCGCGGCTGTTTGTAACGCGCCAGATTGGTTTGGACATAGGCGTACAAAGCGTCCTCGTCCAGCCTTTGGGGGCCAGTGTAAAAGGCCGCTATCACAAATGTGTCCGGTTTGACTTCAACCGCTGCGGCCCCGACCTGTGTGATGCCGGGATAGTTGGACAGGGCGGATTCAACCTCAACTGGTGAGACGCGGTAGCCGCCTGCGTTCATCATGTCATCATCGCGCCCCAGATAGGTGATCTGTCCATCCACGGCCATGGCCCCCTGATCGCCGGTCAGGAACCAGTCGCCCTGCATCCGGTCGGTAACCTCATCCGGTGCGTTGAGATAGGTCAGCATCAGGCCTGGGTCAGATCGATGGATGGCAATGGTGCCGTCTTGTCCCTGTGGTACGGGACCATCCGGCCCAAGGATCGCAACGCGGCGACCGGGTTGTGGCTGTCCCAGCGCTTCACCACGTGCGGGGTGCGTCGGACTGGACGAGATGAAGGTCGAGCATTCCGACATTCCATAGGCCTCATAGAGCTCAGTGCCGGTGGCGGACTGCCAGCGCGTATGTAGCTGCGGAGACAGCTTTTCTCCGGCGCAAAGCCCATGACGCAGATTGGGCAGATCGATCTGTTCAGAACCTTGCAGCATCTTTCGGAAAACGCCGGGCGCGGCGGCAAAGATCGAGGCCCGGCTGCGCTTTAGTAACCCGGGTAAATCCGATAAATCGGTGCCGGGTTCCGGGATCAGAGCAGTCGCGCCAATGGTCCATGGATCCATCAAACCTGTGCCCAGCGTGTAAGTCCAGTTGAACGCACCGGCGTGGCACAGCCGATCCTTCTGTGTCAGCCCATACCAGCCATCCACCATCATCTGTCGCGCCCATATGGCACGGTGGGCGTGGGCCACGGCGCGCGGTTTGCCCGAGGTGCCCGACGTATAGACCACATAGGCCAGCCGCTCGGGGTCACCCAATTCAAATTCGGCGGCGGGCAGGTCGCGCATTGTCTTCAGCGCCGATAGGTCAATCTGATGCGGATGCGCGGCGCAAGCCACCGATGGGTCGCGCAGGATTGCAGCAGGGGAAAGATCGGCGATGATGCGGGCCGTTTCCGGTTCGGTCAGTTGCGACGAGGTTGGTACCGGCACGATCCCCACCGCGATCGCACCAAGATATGCGATGGGGAAATCGACGGTGTTTCCCAACCGCATCAACGCGATGTCTCCGGGGATCAGACCAGCCTGCAACAGGCCGGCGCCCGTTCCCAGAACGGCGCGTTTCAACCGGCTGTAACTCCAATCATCCGTGTTGTTTGCGCCCAGAACCGACAGGGCGGTTTTGTCCGGCAAGCGATCCGCATGGCGCAGCACATGGGCGGCCAGATTGAACGGCGCAGGGCAGGGCGCGGGTGACCCCTGATCAAAGATCGATAACATGCTGTCTGGCTAACGCGGCGTCTGCTGCGTTGCAAGCTGGGCTGGCTGGTCCTATAGAAAGGCCATGAGCACGCAAGATCCCAAGTCCCTAATCCGCATTGCCCGCGAATCCGGTGTTGAGGCAGAGGTTGAACCTCTGGACCTTGGCGTGCGTGTCCGCGAACTGCGCAAGGCACGAAACTGGACGCTGGAACAGGCCGCCACGCAGGCCGGGTTGGCGCGCTCGACCCTCAGCAAGATCGAAAACGGGCAGATGTCGCCCACTTATGATGCGTTGAAAAAGCTGGCCATCGGGTTGGAGATTTCGGTGCCGCAGCTGTTCACCCCACCACAGCGTGATCAGGTGATCGGGCGCATGGCAGTGACCCGGGTGGGCGATGGGACGGCCCACGCCACCACAACCTACGAACACGAGTTGCTGGCTGAGACGCTGACGAAAAAGCAGATGTTGCCCTATCGCGCGCGGGTGCGTGCGCGGTCAATGGACGAGTTTGACGGATGGGTGCGCCATGATGGCGAAGAATTCCTGTATGTGCTGACCGGGGTCGTGCGCTTGTATACTGAATTCTACGAACCCGTCGAAATGCGCCGGGGGGACAGTGCCTATTATGATGGCAGCATGGGGCACAATGTCGTGTCGGTCAGCGACGAAGATGCCACGATCCTGTGGGTGACGTCACTTAGCTAGGGCCGCATGCGCCAGTTCGTGGTTCAGGCGTTCGGTGAACAGGAAATCCTCGACCTCTTCATGGGCTTCGTTCACCGTCAGATGATGGCGTTCTGCCAGGTAGGCCTCGAACTGTTCCCGATTGTTCCAGACGCGGTCCATATCCTGATCTCTCAGGTTTGGAAAACGCCGTTTTGCGCGGGCATAGGTGGCGCCCAGCTCTTTCGTAAGTTCTGCCCAGTTCAACATGTGCGAGCCTCCCGTGATCCGACCTGGTCTGCTCTCCCCCACGGGTAGGGTACGAAGCTGTTACAGGAACGTGAGACATGACAAAATGTCGCAGGTGCTGTGCGGGGTGTTTGCCAAAGAAAAACCCGCTGCGGGTTGTCCGCAACGGGCCTTTGGACCTGAGTTCGTGAGTGAGTGGTAGCCGGTCCTGTTAAGCGAGGTCAGGGGCGACGTCCTGCCGGTTTAGGTATCTGATATAAAAGTGCTATTTCTCTGCTGATCGCATGTTTCCCTACACTCAGGCTATATCAATAGAATATGATGAGTAAAGTGAATTGATGACTATGATCGGAAACCTACCAAATTTGGACATTTGTCACGCATTTTGCCGATCCTGCTAGGTTACACTACTAAACATAGGGCGTATGTTGCCCTGTGCTGATTTTTGCCGAAGTAGAATAGCAAATGGGTCAAGGCGCGATCTGAGCCTCGCATCCGGTGTTCTGTTCAACAGGCCATTCGCTTTGTCAGGCTTTCGCGCAGCGCAAAGGGGCTTAACCTTCGTACCACCAAATCTCTGGCATGTATTGCGGCCCGTCGCCGTAGATCGGCAGCGTTTCAGGGAATTTCAGTTCCCGGATATGCGCGATACGCCCAACATCGAAATTCCAGATCGGAATGACATACCGACCTGCTGTCAGGACCCGGTCCAGCGCGCGGGTTGCTGCTACAAAATCCTCGCGAGACTCTGAGGCCAGCATCGCATCGATCATCCCATCCACAGCCGGTGAGGCAACGCCCATAAGGTTCCGCGTTCCCGGTGTATCGGCGTTTTCGCTGCCCCAATACAGGCGCTGTTCATTACCCGGAGACAGTGACAGCGCACGGCGGAACGGGGTCATGTCAAAATCTAATTCGGCGATGCGGCCCGTATATTGCGCATTATCCACCTGTTCAGTGAGGACCTGAATGCCTAACCGCTCCAACGCGCGGGCATAGATCTCGACCGCTGTTTGCATCTCGGTATCGCCCTGTTGCAGCAAAACGCCGATCCGGAAGGGCTCACCATTCTGGTTCTGTAAAACACCACCCTGAATGGTCCATCCGGCCTCGGCCAGCAGCTTGGTTGCTTCGCGGATATTGCTGCGATTGCGGGCTGATCCGTCGCCTTGGGGCAATACATAGCCCTCGAGAGTGCCGGGGGTCAGGACCTTGTTAAACGGTTCCAGCAGTGATTGTACTTTGCCGGTGGCGGGTCCGGGCTGCATCGCCAAAGCGGAGCTCGAGAAATATGAGGTAATTCGGGGCTGCGCACCGCCCGTGATCGTGTCGTTGATAAATTCGAAGTTGAAGGCCAGTGTCAGCGCCTCGCGCACGCGCCAATCGTCGAACGGGGCTTTGCGGGTGTTCATGACCAGCCCGGTCATGCCCGAGGGCTTACCATGTGGGATTTCGGTTTTGATCACATCGCCGCGCTGGATGGCAGGGAAAGCATACTGGTTATCCCATTTGTCCGCATTGAATTCACGCACAGCGGATAGCTCTCCGGCCTTGAAGGCCTCAAACAAAACCGTGGCATCGCCGTAGAACTCGATCCGCATCTCATCAAGATTCATTGTACCGCGGCGGAACGGGATGTCCGCGCCCCAATAGTCGGGATTTCGGCGCAGGTTGACGTATCGGCCCGCCTCATAATCGTCGATGACATAAGGGCCTGTACCGATTGGGATGTCTTGCAGTGGGGCGTCGGCAAAGCTCTTGCCCTCCCACTGGGCCTTTTGCAGGATGGGGCGCAGCCCGGCGATCAGGGCCAATTCGCGATCGGGTTCATTGAACGAAATCCGGACCGTGCGTGGGCCGGTTGCTTCGATACTGTCGATCTTGGACCACAGCCCGCGATAGCGCAGATGACCTTCGGTGCCCAATGTCTGGAACGACCAGATCACATCTTCGACCGTGACCGGTGTTCCGTCGGAAAACGCAGCCTCTTCCCGCAGCGTGAATTCGACCCAGGACCGGTCTGGTGCCGTCTCAACCGATTCGGCTAACAGCCCGTAAAGAGTGAAAGGTTCGTCCCAGGACCGGCCCATCAGGCTTTCATGGGTCCAGAATCGCAACTGCCAGGGCGAGGTGCCTTTTTGCACAAAGGGGTTCAAACTGTTATAGCCGCCCGTATTCCCAAAAACGACCTTGCCACCTTTGGGCGCATCTAGGTTGGCATAGGGCAGAGACACAAAATCCGGTGGTAAAGCCGGATCGCCATACATAGCTATGCCATGTGACGAATCTGCCTGGGCCAAAGGGGCGGCCAAAATGCAGGCGATTCCCGCTGCGAGTGAACGTAGAGGGCGTAGAAAATCCGGGCTCATTTTGGAAACAATCCTGCTCTGGCCTTATTTTGTTGGGTATCATCGTACCGATGATTTTTCTTATTTTCAAACTTTTAGCTTGGATGAAGGCATGGAATTGCTTATAAAGGTCTCACTGCTCGATAGGTTTCTTGCCTGTATGAAACCTGCCTCAATAACTTAACGCCCGCTTCGTGCGGGCGTTTTTTTTGGCTGCGGCAAGCTGTATCAGCGCGAGACTTTATCGGCGTCTTTCCCCGTTTTCTTTGCAGGTGCAGCATGGCATGCTGCGTTTGAACAGAGGTCAGTGGAGAATGGTTATGAGCCTGTCGGGAAAAACAGCGATCATCACGGGATCGAATTCGGGGATCGGTTTGGGCATTGCGCGCGAACTGGCCAAAGCCGGGGCAGATGTGGTTTTGAATTCCTTCACGGATCGGGATGAGGATCATGCGCTGGCCGCGGAGATCGCAAAAGAAACGGGAACCAAGGCGCGCTACATCAAGGCCGACATGTCGAAGGGCGATGAATGCCGGGCTCTGATCGCGCAGGCGGGGGCTTGCGATATTCTGGTGAACAACGCGGGTATTCAGCACGTCTCGCCCATTGATCAGTTTCCAGTCGAGAAATGGGATGCGATTATCGCGATCAACATGAACTCGGCCTTTCACACTACGGCGGCAGCATTGCCGGTGATGCGTGCGGCAGGATGGGGCCGGGTCGTCAATATTGCGTCGGCCCATGGTCTGACCGCATCGCCTTATAAAGCGGCCTATGTCGCGGCAAAGCACGGCGTTGTCGGGATGACCAAATCGGTTGCTCTGGAGACCGCGCAGGAGCCGATCACCTGCAATGCGGTTTGTCCGGGCTATGTGCTGACACCGCTGGTTGAGGCGCAAATCCCAGACACGATGAAGGAATACAACATGAGCCGCGAGGATGTGATCAAGAACGTCATGTTGGAGCGGCAACCATCCAAAGAGTTTGCGACAGTCGAGCAACTGGGTGGCACCGTGCAGTTCCTGTGTTCGGATGCGGCGGCGCAGATCACAGGCACGACCATTTCCGTAGATGGCGGCTGGACGGCGCTGTAGTTTCCATGGGGGCTCTGCCCCCATACCCCCGAGGTATTTTCGAACAGAAGAAGGGGCGCGATCGTGAAACAGATCAATCTGGCATTGCAGGGCGGTGGGGCGCATGGGGCCTTCACTTGGGGTGTTCTTGACCGAATTCTGGATGAAGAGGATATCGAGGTTGCGGCGATCACCGGAACATCGGCCGGGGCGTTGAACGGGGCGGCGTTCAAATCGGGGATGGTGCATGCAGGCCGCGACGGCGCGCGGGCGCGATTGGATGAGTTGTGGAGACAGATGGGCGCTGTGGGTGACATGCGCCTGACCAACTGGTTTCGCGGATTGGAGCCGTCGAGCATTGCGCAGGCTATGGAATACTCGCTGCCCTATTCGGTGGGTGAGGCCTGGTCGCGGATGGTGTCGCCTTATGCCTATGGGCCCTTCTATACAAACCCGCTTGAGCCCGTTGTTGACCGGTTCAATTTTGAAGAAGTCTGCGCCGACCAGGGGCCTCGCCTGTTTGTCTGTGCGACCTGTGTGCGCAGCGGCAAGATCCGTGTGTTCACGGGCGGTGAGATATCAACGGATGCCATTCTGGCCTCGGCCTGTTTGCCGACCTTGTTCAAGGCGGTGGAGATTTATGACCCTGAGACCGAGCGGACCGAAGCCTATTGGGATGGCGGATACACGGGTAACCCGGCCTTGTATCCTTTGTTCGGTGATGACCTGCCGGATGATGTTGTGATTGTGAACATCAACCCGCTGGAACGGGATGAATTGCCGGTTACGCCGCAACAGATTCAGAACCGGATCAACGAGATCAGCTTTAACTCATCCCTGTTTCGCGAGTTGCGGGCGATCAGTTTTGTTCAGCGGTTGCTGAAAGAAGGCAAGCTGAAAGCGGGCGAGATGAGCCGCGTGTTGGTGCACATGATCGCGGATAACGATCTGATGAACAGCCTGTCCGTTGCCACCAAGACGGTGCCGAATCCGGTAATCCTACATAAGCTCAAACAGGCAGGTCGGGATGCGGCGGATGGGTTCCTGTCGCGGCACAAGAATGATCTGGGGCAGAACAGCACCGTTGATCTGCCCGCGATGTTCGGCTGATCACTCGGGCGGTTGGGTCGGGTCTTTTTCGTTTGGATAGACCAGACCCGCCGAGATCACCAGTTTGGCAGCATCCTCGATGCTCATATCCAACAGGATGACGTCTTCCGACGGAAAGAACAGCAAGAAGCCCGAGGTCGGGTTTGGCGTTGTCGGGATGAAAACGCTCAGCAGGTCGTCGCCGGTTTCGGCTCTGATATTGACTTCGCCCTTGGCTGTGGTCGACACGAACCCGATGGCCCAGATGCCGCGGCGTGGGTATTGAACAAGACAGGCTTTTTCAAAAGACCGCTCTGTCTGGGCAAACACGGTTTCCGAGATTTGTTTGATCCCGGAATAGATCGACCGCACGATGGGCATGCGGTTTACCAGGCCTTCGGCGAATGAGATCAACGAACGGCCAAGGATGCCCTTGGCGATCCAACCGACCAGAATGGTGAAGATCAGGAAGATAATGACGCCGACGCCGCGCAGGTTGATGCCTACATATTGTTCGGGCTGGAACTGTTGAGGCACCAAAGGCAGCACCGCGCTGTCGATCCAGCCCACGACGGACCAGATCAGCCAAACGGTCAGCCAGACCGGCGCAATCACGACGATCCCCGTCAGGAATGACGCACGCAAGCGCGCGAACAGGCCGGGGCGGCGATGGGGCTTTTCGTCAAACGGTGTATTCATTGCGGATCCGAGTGGCTTGCCGGACTAGTTAAGCAGTCCGGCGGGCCGGTGCAATAGGGCAGAATTACGCGCTGTTTGCCAGTGCTTTAGCAATATTCGCAGCCAGTCGCGCATTGTTACGGACCAATGCGATATTTGCCGTTAGCGAACGGCCTTGGGTCTTTTCGAAAATCCGTTGCAGCAGATAGGGTGTGACGGCCTTTCCGGTGATGCGGTGGGCATCCGCATCAGACTGCGCCTCGGCTATGATCGGGGCCAGTTCTTTGGCAGGGATTTGATCGGTGTCGGGGATCGGATTGGCGACCAATTGACCGCCGGGCAGACCCAGAGCGCGGCGCGTGGCATGGGCCTTCGCAATGGCCTCGGCGCTGTCTATCCGCAGGGGCGCAGCATAGGGGGATTTGGCCGACCAGAAGGCCGGGAACTCGTCTTGACCATGGGCGATGACGGGCACACCCAATGTCTCGAGCACTTCGAGTGTCTTGGCCAGATCAAGGATGGCTTTGGCCCCGGCGGCCACGACGGTCACAGGGGTTTGCCCAAGCTCGTGCAGATCGGCGGAGATATCGAATGAGGTTTCGGCCCCTTGGTGAACGCCGCCGATCCCGCCGGTCGCAAAGACCTCGATCCCTGCGCAATGCGCCGCGATCATCGTTGCTGCGACGGTGGTGGCACCGGTACCACCGGTTGCGATGCAGGCTGCCATATCCGCGCGCGAAAGCTTGGCGACGCCTTGCGCTTGGCCCAAGGACTGTAACTGATCAGGTTCAAGACCCACATGCAGCACGCCTTCGATCACTGCCATCGTAGCTGGAACCGCCCCGGCATCGCGGATGTCCTGTTCTACCTGCGCCGCAACCTCGATGTTCTGGGGGTAGGGCATGCCATGGGTGATGATGGTGCTTTCGAGTGCGACGATGGGCTGACCTGCGTCTTTGGCAGCGCGGACCTCAATGGAATAGTGGATGTTGATCACAGGGGAGTTTCTCCGGAAACATAGGTTGCGGCGGCGTTCAATGCGCGGGTGAGGGCCGTTTGTTCATCGGCCCCATTTGATTCCGAGGCGATATGCGCCGCCATGAAAGTGTCACCCGCGCCGGTGACGCGGGTCACTAGTACGGATGGGGGTGTCTGGGTCAAAACGCCTGTTGCTGATCCCACGGTCGCGGAATTACCACCATCGGTGACCAGGACCCGCAGCGCACCGCGATCCAACAGGCCTTTGGCGGCGGATTCGGAATCGGTGAACTCGCGCTGGCAGAGCAGGCCGGCCTCTTCCAGATTGACATATAGCGTCGCGCGGGCGTGTTTCAGGAAAGGCAGCAGCCGTTCGGCCTTGCCGGGTGAGGCAGGGGCCACCCGCAGATCCGCCTTGGCAAAGGCTGGGCTTTGCGCGATTTCTTCCAGCAGGTTCAGCGTCAGGTTCCCGTCCAGCGCTATCGGGCCTTCAAAGGGTGTGTTTTCGTATCCCAGAGGACCCTGCATCAACGGGCGCAGGATTTTGGCCCCGGCAGCCTCAAGAGAATGCGCATCGGCAATGGCGGCAATCAAACCATTCGCCCCTTCGACCGCCATGTAGCGGTCAGTGGGTAGATCCTGAGAGCGGTAGATGTATTCGGTCACCATGCCCAGCCGTGCGCAGGCATTGACCAACTCGTCACCTTCGGGATCGCGCCCAATCGCGGTCAGCAGAGTCGGTGTCATGCCAAAGCGCACCAATGTCATGGCGATGTTCATCGCGACGCCACCAGGAAGACGCGTGATCCGGCCGGGCACGTCCGATCCTTGCCGCATGGCGCTGGCAGATCGTCCGATCACGTCCCATAGAACTGAACCGATACACAGGATTTCGCTGTTCTGAGTCATGCTGTTGTCATGCCGCAGCACCGGAGGGCGTGCAAGAGGGCGCGCGCAGATAAAGCTGCGCGCTCAACTGTTCGGGCTTGCGATCCGATGCGTTCGGCGGGAAACTCGCGGCATATGGTTTCTGATTTGATTTCAAAAGCAGAGTATCACGCATGAGCGGTTTGTTCCGCCTAATCCTGATTTTGCCGGTCGTTTTGATCTTAATTGCTGCGCCGCTCAGGGCGCAAACGCATCCGCCGAGCATTGTCGAGTTCTGGACCAAAGCGGATAGCCTGCTGATCGAGATCAGCCTGAATGCCGAGATGTTTCTGGCCGGGCTGGACCCCGAAGCGCAACCGGATGTCGCGGGCAATGCGCGCTACCGCGAACTCCGCCGGCTGGTCTCATCCGAGTTGGAGGCCGAGGTGCGGGGCTTTGTCAATGACTGGGCGGCCTCGTTGCAGGTTGAGGTCGAAGGGCCGGTTCGCCTTTCCTATGAAGGCGTGCGCATCCCGGTGGTTGGGGACCCCGACGAGCCCCGTCTCTCAAAGCTTCTGCTGACGGCCTCCTTGCCCGAGGGGGCATCGGCGCTGCGGCTGACCTGGCCTGCCGGTCACGGCCCCGTTGTGATCAAACAGCAGCGTGTCGAGGCACCCTATACCGGCTACCTGATGGCCGGAGAGACCAGCCCGCTGATCCCGCTGCAAGGCGGCGCGGCGCTGAGCGGACAACAAACGATGCTGGTGTTCCTGGTCAAAGGAGCAGAGCAGATCGTAACGGACGGAATGCGTGTATTTGCGCTGGCTCTGGCTTTGGTCTTCTTGTCGCTGTCCCCAAGGTCGCTGGTCCTGCAATTGGTCTTCTTGTCCCTCGGTGCGATCTTTGGGTTGGCGTTGTCGGCATTCGGAGCGTTGGTGCTGTCGTCCTTTGTCGCGTCGATATCGTTGACGGCGGCGGTTGTGGTGCTGGCGCTTTGGAATCTGATCCTACGCGGTGTTCATGTGTTTCGCCTGTTGGCGGTGTTTGCCATCGGCCTGCTGTTAGGCAATGCCCTAAGCCAATCGCTGAGTGCGATCGGCGCGCCGCCGGACCATCTGCCGCCCGCACTTTTGGGGTATGTGATTGGCTATCTGGCGGTTCTGTCAGCAGCTGCTGCGACCGCGTTGGGTGTTGTGACCGTGATTGCGGGCGGATCCCATCGCTTTCGCGGCCGCATCTCGGTTCTGGGCTCGATCCTGATTGTCGGTCTGGGCGTCTATTGGATGATCGAGCCTTGGTTGTTTAGCTAGTCATACTCTCAAGCAGAGTGTTCAGCGCCACCATCGGGTCTTCGGCAGACCAGATCTCGTCACCAATGCCAAAGAAATCTGTGCAGGGGGACAGGTCGCGGATCAGGTCGGGCGTCAGGCCGCCCTCGGCCACAACCGGAACTTCGATCATTTCGGACCACCATTGAAACAGGTCCTTTTCCGCCAATGTGCCGTCACCCAGGGAAGACGCGCCCACCGGGCCAAAGGCGACATAGTCGACGCCTGCCTCACCTGCGCTCATGCCGTCATGGCTGGAGGCCCCGCAGAAACTGCCAACAATTGCGTCGGTACCCAGTTCCTTGCGCGCGGCGCGCACCGACCTTGCCCCATCATCCAGATGCACACCATCCAGCCCCAACCGCTGTGCCATCAGAACATGGTTGGAGATCACAATCGCCACGTCGCGCGTATGGGCCACCTCGCGGCAGGCATCGGCTGCGCGGGCAATGGTATCCTCGTCATTTCCGGCCAGAGCGAGGCGAATGCACGCGATCTCGGCCCGGTCCAACACCCGCGCCAATTGGTCCGGATACGTGCTGAGCGTGATGGTCGGCGGCGTGATCAGGTAAATCTGCGGCTGCTCGGGGGTGTCCGCGGTAGTATTCATGGGGGCGCGTCCTTCGGTATTCAGTTCCAGCGCGGTTTAGCGGATTGCCGTTGGGAAGCAAACTTTTTTGCCTCCGGCGGAGGTATTTGGGAACAGAAGAAGCATGGGGCGGCTTGCCCTTCGTTTATGCGGCGACTAGAGCAAGCTGAGTTTTTCGGAGATAACCATGCCCAGCGACCCATCCCAGCCTTCTTTTGTGCTTGTGCGCCCGCAGATGGGTGAAAACATCGGGGCCGCTGCGCGGGCGATGTGGAATTTCGGGCTGGATCGGATGCGGATCGTGGCCCCTCGGGACGGGTGGCCGAACCCAAAGGCGGTGGCGATGTCCAGCGGTGCCGGTCGACTTCTGGATGAGGCGCAATTGTTTGATGATCTGGCAGGTTCGCTGTCCGACACCACCTTTGTTTTTGCCACCACCGCACGGCAACGCGGGCTGACCAAGCCTGTCTATAGCCCGGAACGTGCCATGCAGCTCGCCGCTGAAAAAGTTGCTGCAGGTGAAAAGGTCGCGGTTCTGTTTGGCCCCGAACGCGCGGGGCTCGAGAATGAAGATATCGCCAAGGCCAACGCCATCATCTCGGTGCCTGTTAACCCAGAGTATGCTTCGCTCAACCTTGGGCAATGCGTCTTGCTGACCGCCTATGAGTGGTTGCGTCAGACCGGTGATGTGGTGCATGAAGCCACCGATCTGGGCAAGGGCGATTGGGCGACCGGTATCGAGGTCGAGAAATTGGTTGAACACTATGAAGACCGGTTGGAAGAGGCAGGTTTCTTCTATCCACCGGAAAAGGCCGAGGGTATGAAGACCAATTTGCGCAACCTGTGGTCGAGAATGCGGATGACGCGGGCAGATGTGCAGATGTTGCACGGTGTCATGCGTCAGATGGTCCGTTGGAAAGACAAAGGGTAAGGCTGGACCTTGCCCCTCAGTGGCCCTAGCTTGCGACGAAATCCAGGACATATGAGGACAGCATGAGCGCCAAGCGCAGCATCTTCGAAGACGTCTCAGACACCGAAAAACAACAAGCCGTTCAACCCGGTATGATTGACAAGGGCCGTGGCGGGGCGCGCAAGGCGATCCGGGCGTGGCTGATGATCCTGTTCGCTCTGGTCGTTGTGATGATCGCCGTGGGCGGCCTGACCCGGCTGACCGATAGCGGGCTGTCGATCACTGAATGGCGTCCGATCACCGGGGCCATCCCTCCGATGACCGAGGCCGACTGGCAATCGGAATTCGACAAGTACAAAGAAATCGACCAGTGGCGCATTCAGAACCAGTGGATGCAGCTGGATGATTTCAAATTCATCTACTGGTGGGAATGGGGCCATCGTCAGTTGGGCCGTGTGATCGGGCTGGTCTGGGCGATCGGTTTCTTTGGCTTCCTGATTGCGCGCAAGATCCCTACGGGTTGGACGGGTAAACTGTTGATCCCGGGTGCCTTGGGCGGCGTTCAGGGGGCCGTCGGCTGGTGGATGGTTGCCTCGGGCGTGACGCAGGGCGAGGGGATGACGGCCGTTGCCAGCTATCGTCTGGCCACCCATCTCGGCTTGGCCTTCGTGATCCTCGGGTTCCTTGCGTGGTACATCTTTGAACTCGGCCGCGAGGAACGCGACCTGATGCAGGCCCGCCGCGCGAAAGAGGCGAAACTGTTCTCGCTCTCGACTGGCTTGTTGCATTTTGCCTTTTTGCAGATCCTCATCGGTGCGCTGGTCGCTGGGATCGACGCTGGACGGTCGTACACCGACTGGCCTCTGATCGGTGGGCAGCTATTGCCGCCAGATGCGACTATGCTGGAACCGATGTGGCGCAACTTCTTCGAAAGCCCCGGTCTGGTGCAGTTCATCCACCGTTGCGCGGGGTATCTCCTGTTCATCTTCGCCATCATCGTCTGGCGTCGGGGGCAGGGCAGCGCCCATCCGCAGACCCGTTTCGCCTTCAACGCAGCCTTTGCGGCCCTGTCGCTGCAGGTGGTGGTCGGCATCGTCACGGTCGTTTACGCGGCCCCGTGGCAAATCGCCATTTTCCACCAGTTCATGGCCGTTGTCGTCTGGACGCTGATCCTGCGCGCGCGCTTCCTGACGGCCTATCCAATTGCAACTTCAGTGCGCGGAGTTTGATCCCATGACTGCATTCAATGACCTGATGGCCTTTCAACGTGAAACCTCGGCCTTAGCTCAGATCGCAGGGCGGCTGGGGTGGGATCAGGAAACTATGATGCCACGTGGAGCCGCCCCGCAACGGGCCGAAGAAATGGCCGCGATCGAGGCTGTGCTGCATGCCCGCCGGTCTGACCCGCGCGTGTCGGATTGGTTGGACCAGGCCGCCCCGCAGGATGAGGCAGGCAAGGCGCAGCTGCGCGAGATCCGCCGGGCTTATGAACGGGCGGTCAAAGTACCGGCCGATCTGGCAACTGCAATTGCCCGGGTGACCTCGGCAGCTCAGGGGAAATGGGCGCAGGCGCGGGCGGACGAAGATGTCTCGGCCTTCCTTCCGGTGCTCGAAGAGGTGGTCGCGCTGAAGCGGCAAGAAGGCGAGGCGCTGGCGCAGGGCCGTGACGTCTATGACGCCATGGTCGAGGACTACGAGCCCTACACAACCGGCACCCAGATTGCGGCGATCTTTGATGAAATGCGCCCACGCCTGGTGGCTCTGCGCGCTGCAGTGCTTGCACGCCCACAGCCCGCAGAACTGAGCGGTCACTTCGATGAACGCATTCAGATGCAGCTTACCCAAAAGCTGGCGGTTGCCTTTGGGTATGACCTGAACAATGGCCGTGTGGACAAGGCGGTGCACCCGTTCAGCTCGGGCAGCGGGCTGGATGTGCGGATCACCACCCGCACCAGCGAAACCGACCCGTTCAATTGCTTCTATTCAACCATTCACGAAGTCGGCCACGCGGCCTATGAACAAGGGATTGATCGCGACTATCTGCTGACGCCGCTGGGTCAGGGCGTGTCGATGGGCGTGCATGAAAGCCAAAGCCGGATTTATGAGAACCAGTTGGGCCGGTCGCGCGCCTTCACCGGATGGCTGTTTGGGCAGATGAAAGACGCGTTTGGTGACTTTGGCATTGCCGACGCTGATGCGTTCTATGCCACCGTCAACCGCGTCCATAACGGCTATATCCGGACCGAGGCGGATGAGGTGCAGTACAACCTTCACATCATGCTGCGCTTTGATCTGGAACGCGCGCTGATGGCGGGGGATTTGCAGGTTAGCGATCTTGAGGCCGCGTGGAATGACCGCTTCAAGGCTGATTTTGGCTATGCGGTAGACAAGCCTTCGAACGGATGTTTGCAGGATGTGCATTGGTCGGTGGGCCTGTTTGGCTATTTCCCAACTTATTCCTTGGGCAATGTCTATGCCGGGTGCCTCTATCAAGCCTTGCGGAAGGCGGTGCCCGAACTGGAGGCCCAACTGGCCGAAGGTGATACATCGCAGGCAACCGGATGGCTGCGCGAAACGGTTCAGCGTCACGGCGGTCTCTATGCGCCGCGCGAGATCATTCGGCAGGCCAGCGGGATCGAACCGGGGCCGGGTCCGTTGCTGGACTATCTGGAGCAGAAATTCGGGGCGCTCTACGGTCTTTGACAGGTTGCCGTCACGTTGTTGTGCGGCAACGTGGCGTTTGATCTCTGGATCGGTAGAGTAGGCGGCACCATACCCGACGGAGAGCCGTTTGTCCTTGAAAACAAATCTGAAATCCTATCTGGCAGCGGCCATCACAAGTGATCAATTCATGAATGCCTGCCGAGGGGTGCATGATTTGCGCCGTCGCCTGCGTGGTGCAGATCATGTGGTGCATTATTTCCACGATGCCGCTGATCCTTATTGTGCGCTGACCGCGCAAGTGCTGCCCGCTTTTCACGCACGGTATGGGGTTACGCTATGTCCGCATCTTATCTCGGGCCCAGCATCAGAGGCCGTGCCCGAACCCGAAGCCCATCAGAAAAACGCAATGGTCGATGCGATCCGATTGGCGTTGAAACAGGGGTTGAATGCGCCAGTGAAGCCCTCCATCGAAAGGATACGAAAGGCCAACCGTCTGTTCGCAGCCGCGTTTGGCACCCAGGATTGGGCTGCTCGATTGAGGGATGCATCTGTTTCTCTCTGGACCGGTCGCGCGCTGCCGGATGAACCGGACGTGGACCCTTCCCACGCGATGGCTGCGGGGGATCGAGCCTTGGCGTCAAAGGGGCATTATTTGGGCGGTACGTTCTTCTATGGCGGCGAATGGTATTGGGGGATCGACCGCCTGCATTATCTGGAACAGCGGTTGCAGCAGGCCGGATTGGGTCAAGGGACTCCGATCATTTCGGTTCCTGATCTCTCGGCGCACGCGTTTACCGGCGGAGAAAAAGAACTGGAGTTCTTCTTCTCGTTCCGCAGCCCGTATTCCTATCTGGCTTTCGACCGCGTCGTTGATCTTGCCAAGCGGCACAACGCCCGACTGACGTTAAAGCCAGTGCTGCCCATGCTAATGCGTGGATTGCCGGTTCCCAAGGCCAAATCGCGCTACATTCTAAACGATTGCACCCGCGAGGCACGGCGCCTGGGCATCCCTTTTGGCCGGATTTGTGATCCGTTGGGCGCCGGAGTCGAACGAGGCTATGCGCTGTTCGACTATGCAGAAGATCAATGCAAATTGGTGCCATATTGTTCGGCCTTCATGCGCTCCGCCTGGTCGCAGGGCGTGGATGCCGCGACCGATAGAGGCATGGAGCGGATCGTGACCAGCGCAGGTCTGGAGTGGAACATCGCGCGACCCTTGCTAAATGCGCAGGATTGGCGAAGCCGGGTGGAGGCAAACCAGCACCGCCTGCAAGAGGTTGGCCTGTGGGGTGTTCCCAGCTTTTGCGTCGATGGGCAAAGCCTCTGGGGGCAGGATCGGCTTTGGGCGGTCGAGGAGTTGTTGATGGCAAACCACGTGCGCTAGAGGGCAGGCAGCAACTGAATCCGCGCGGCGACGGCGGCGAAAAACAAGACACTGCCCACCAGTACAAACACATGCCAGATCGTGTTGTGATAGGCCATCCAGTCAGACAGGTAGAACGCGACGCCTGCAGTATACACCAGCCCTCCGGCGATCATCAGCACCAGAACGCTGGGCGCAAGCTCTGCCAGCATGGATTGCCCGGCCCAAACTGCGGCCCATCCCATCATCAGATACAGCGCCAGGCCGAACCAGCGAAAGCGGTTTGGGTCGAGCATCTTGAGAACCGACCCCAAGGTGGCCGAGGACCATAGCCCCAGCAAAAGCCCCGTTGCCTGTGTGCCTGATAACAATAGGAACGGCGTATAGGTGCCTGCAATCTTTATATAAATCCCCGAATGATCAAGGCGGCGCAAAAGCTCGGCCCAATCATCGCTCTCGATCATGTTGTACAAAGCGGACAAGCTGAGCATCAGGATCAGTGTCACGCCATAGATCGAAACGCCAACAACCGCCGCCGGGTCGTACCGGTAAAGCACGGTCATGGTGATCAACAGCGGCACGCCGATGACTGCGGCGCATATGCCCAGAATATGGACCACCCCGTCACTCAAACGCTCGGCTCGGCTATAGGCGGGGCGGATATGTGCGAAGGACCACATAGGAAAAAGTTAAGCAGCAGCAGGGTTTCGAGCAAGTTCATGGATCGCGTCAGTGTCAATAACGTGATCCAAAACGACAAAACGCCCGCATTGCGGACGTTTTGTTTCAGTTCTGTTGTGGAATGTGAGGGTTATTCCTCGACTTCTTCATCCCCCTGATCAGCGATCCAGGCGACGGAAACGACCTCTTCACCCTTGCCGGTATTGAACACACGCACGCCACCTGCGCTGCGCGAACGGAAGGAAATACCATCAACCGGCACCCGGATTGATTGGCCCTTGGAGGTGGCCAGCATGATCTGATCATCGATCTCAACCGGGAAGGAGGCGACAAGTTCACCGCCCCGCATCGCCTTATCCATCGCGGCGACTCCCATGCCGCCGCGTCCACGCACCGGATAGTCATGGCTGGAGCTCAGCTTACCCGCGCCCCCGGTGGTGATGGTCAGGATCAGGTTTTCAGCGGCCGACATCTCGGCATAGCGTTCCTGGGGCAACACGCTGTCAGCGTTGCCTTCGTCTTCATCGCTTTCGGTCTCATCCGTCACACCGGCCATCAGGCGGCGCATCTTGAGATAGGCGGCGCGTTCGTCCGACGTGGCCTCGAAATGACGGATCACGGACATCGAAACAACCCGATCACCATTGGATAGCTTAATGCCGCGCACACCGGTCGATTTTCGGCCTTTGAAGACGCGCACATCGGTGGTCTGGAACCGGATCGCGCGGCCTGAATTGGTGACCAGCATAACATCATCATCTTCGGAGCAGATGCGCGCATTCACCAGTTCGACATCTTCGGGCAGATCCATGGCGATCTTGCCGTTGCGTTTGACATTGGTGAAATCACTCAGCGCGTTGCGGCGCACGTCACCGGCGCTGGTGGCGAAGACGATCTGAAGGTTTTCCCATTCCTCATCCGGGACATCGACGGGCATGATCGCCGCAATGGAAACCCCGGTTGGGATCGGCAGAATGTTGACAATCGCTTTGCCCTTGCCAGTCCGGCTGGATTGTGGAAGGCGCCAGGTCTTGAGCTTGTAGACCATCCCATCGGTGGTGAAGAACAGCAGTTGAGTATGCGTGTTCGCCACGAAGAGGTTGGTGACCACATCCTCTTCCTTGGTCTGCATACCCGACAGGCCCTTGCCGCCACGCTTTTGTGCGCGGAAATCGGCCAGCGGCGTGCGCTTGATGTAGCCGCCCGAGGTGACCGTCACGACCATGTCCTCGCGTTCGATCAGGTCCTCGTCTTCCATGTCGCCGGACCAGTCGACGATCTCGGTACGGCGCGGAACGGCGAATTGTTCGCGCACGCTGCGCAGCTCGTCGCCGATGATCGACATGATCCGTTCCCGTGAGGACAGAATATCCAGGTATTCCTTGATCTTGGCAGCCAGTTCCTCCAGTTCGTCGGTGACCTCTTTGACGCCCAGTTGGGTCAGGCGCTGCAGGCGCAGTTCCAGGATGGCGCGGGCCTGAACCTCGGTCAGGTTATAGGTGCCATCGTCGTTCATCTTGGACAGAGGGTCATCGATCAGGCGCAGGTAGCCTTCGATCTCGGATGCGGGCCAACGGCGGGTCATCAGCTTTTCGCGCGCTTCGGCGGCGTCGGCAGACGACCGGATGGTTGCAACCACTTCGTCCACATTCGAGACGGCCACGGCCAAACCGCACAGGATATGGCTACGCTCGCGCGCTTTACGCAGATCGTATGCGGTGCGGCGGGCGACGACATCCTCGCGGAAGTCGATGAAGGATGTCAGGAACCGCCGCAGGGTCAGTTGCTCGGGCCGGCCACCATTCAGGGCCAGCATGTTGCAGCCAAAGGACGTCTGCATTGGCGAGAAGCGATAAAGCTGGTTCAGCACCACCTCAGGCGTCGCGTCACGCTTCAGTTCAACGACCACGCGCACGCCGTTGCGGTCGGATTCATCCTGTACATGAGCGACACCTTCGATGCGCTTTTCGCGCACTGCTTCAGCAATCTTTTCGATCATCGAGGCTTTGTTCACCTGATAGGGAATCTCATCCACGATGATGGCGTAACGATCCTTACGGATTTCTTCCGTGCGCGTCTTGGCGCGGATGATGACGCTGCCGCGACCCTCAAGATACGCCTTGCGTGCGCCGGACCGGCCCAGCATGACGCCACCGGTCGGGAAATCGGGGCCCGGAACGTATTCGATCAGTTGTTCGGATGTCAGATCGGGATCGTCGATCAGCGCCAATGTGGCGTCGACCACTTCGCCCAAGTTATGCGGTGGGATGTTGGTTGCCATACCCACGGCAATGCCGCCAGCGCCATTGACCAGCATATTCGGGAAACGCGCGGGCAGGACCGTTGGTTCCCGGTCCTTACCGTCATAGTTATCCTGAAAATCAACCGTCTCTTTTTCGATATCGGCCAGCAGGGATGCTGCGGGCTTGTCCATGCGTACCTCGGTATAGCGCATGGCCGCCGGGTTATCGCCGTCCATCGAACCAAAGTTGCCCTGTCCATCCAGCAAGGGCAGTGACATCGAGAAATCCTGCGCCATCCGCACCAACGCGTCATAGATCGCGCTGTCACCGTGCGGGTGGTATTTACCCATCACATCGCCCACAGGACGGGCCGATTTGCGATAGGATTTGTCGTGGGTATTGCCGGTTTCGTGCATCGCATACAGGATGCGGCGGTGCACCGGTTTCAATCCATCACGCAGATCGGGGATCGCGCGGGAGACGATGACCGACATGGCATAGTCCAGGTAGGATGTGCGCATCTCGGATTCGATGGAGACCGTCGGGCCGTCATAGACAGGGCGCTCAGGCGGGTTTTCGTCCATGTTTTCAGGAATTTCTGGCGTATCGCTCACGTAAACTGCCCGTTTATTGTTCTGGGTCTATATCTTGTGGATTCACCCTATCAGACACAGCATATAAGGTGCAAGCAAGCAACAATTCCGAATGCAAAAAAACACCAGTAACACTCGCGTAACACATTGTTAATCAAGAATTAGCCCCTTTGCGTGTTATGCTGAAGAGACCTTTCATGAAACCGGAGGTCTGAATGGAGCAGCGCGAAACAGAATTGATGCTGAAAGGATATGGGCTGACGACGGCAGAGTTTTTCTATCACATGCCCGACTACATCCACGTATTGAATACCTTTATCTGGCAGGAATACGATCTTGCTCCCGACCACCCCAAACTGTTTGAATTCATAGACTTCTGGCAGCGGGAGATTGATGGGCCGCTGCATTCGGTCAAATTCACACATCGCAAGATGATTGCACCCGGGGAATGGCGCAATATGGTTGGAGAGTTTCGGGTGAACTAGCCCGAACAGCTGGCCCCGCCCAAGACGCAGAACTTTGCGCAGTGGGGGTGATTCAAATGCACATCTGCCTCGGCCTCGGCCAGTGTTTCGCCAAGTTCGAACTCAGGTGAGTAGGGCAGCAAGGTGCAGGCCAGAACGGCCGGACGCGCGGCGCCTTTGCGTTTCACTACCATGCGCGCGCTGGCACACATGACCGCGTCGGGGGATTTGTTCAGAATGCCCCAGCAGGCGGTGGTGATTTCCGGAACCTCAGCTGTTTCGTCCATTTCCGGGAACAGAACGGTCTGCGCGGGGTTGTTTGCATCGATATCAAATCCGTGCGCGTCGAAAAACGCGGCATAGCCTGCGCGGCTGTCGGCATCGCTGTCACCCCAGACGGTGCGCCCTGCCACGGCCATGTTAAAGCCGTGATCGCGCAGCCATTCCATCCCTGTCAACGTTTTGGCAAAGCTGCCTTTGCCGCGTTCTTCGTCATGTAGTTCAGGCCGATAGTGATCGACTGAAATGCGTAAGGTCAGTTGGTCATTAAAATCGCGATGAAGCTTTAGCAGACCTTCGCGCATCTTGCGTCGCATCATGGGCAGCATCGCATTGGTCAGAATCAAGACCTCGTACCCACGGTCCAGTGCGGCGCGGGTGATCTCGATCATCTCGGGGTTCATGAAGGGCTCACCGCCGGTGAACGCAATCTCTTTAACAGGCCAGTTGCGCTGTTTAATCTGATCCAGATAGTCGGTGACTTCGGCAGCCGTGATATAGACCAGCGCATCATTGGTTGGGCTGCTTTCGATATAGCAGTTCGCGCATTCGATATTGCACAGCGTACCGGTATTGAACCACAGGGTCTGCGGGTTTGTCAGGGCAACTGACGCGCGGGTTTGCCCGTCTGCCGTCACCAATCTGTCTTGAAACTTGCCGATATTGGCAAGCTGAGGGGCGTTGTCTTTCATTCCCGCATCCGGTCCTTTGAAGTCGTTTGACTGATTTATCTGTTTGTTGTCCTGATGGTAAGGGTCTGGTGGCGTTCTGACAGAGTTTTGATGAACGAGAGTTTTTCCGCTAAAAGGCACGAAAATGATTGCGCTAACATTGGACATGTCGATGGGGGCAGGATAAGGACAAGCCATGGTTTCTCGTGTCATACCTGTTGACCCATTTGATCTGGTCATTTTCGGCGCTACTGGTGATTTGGCGCAGCGCAAGATTTTGCCAGCCCTGTTTCGCCGGTTTTGTGCAGGTCAATGGCCAGAAGACGCACAGATTATTGGTGCTGCGCGATCCGATCTGTCTCCAATTGATTTCAGAGATATCGTGGCTGACTCGTTGCGACGAGACGCGCCGAGACGGGCCCAAAACATCGAAGCGCTGAGTGGGTTCCTGCAACGGATCGACTATGTCGTGTTGGATGCAATGTCCGGGCACGGATGGTTAGATCTGGCTGGACGGCTGACCAAGGACCGCATACGGGCGTTCTATTTCTCGGTTGGTCCACGCCTTTTTGGGCCTCTGGCCGAGCAGATCCGGTCGCATGGTATGGTGTCAGACCAGACGCGTATCGTGGTCGAGAAACCGTTTGGCCATGATCTCGACAGTGCCCGCGGCCTGAATGCAACCTTGGCAGCGCATTTTGACGAAGGACAGATTTACCGGATCGATCACTATCTGGGCAAAGAAACGGTCCAGAACCTGATGGCCGTGCGCTTTGGCAATATGCTGTTCGAGCCGCTCTGGAACAGTCAATACGTTGACCACATCCAGATCACCGTTGCCGAAACGGTCGGTGTAGATGGGCGCGAGGAGTATTACGAACGTGCGGGTGCCATGCGCGATATGGTGCAGAATCATCTGATGCAACTGCTCTGTTTGATTGCCATGGAACCGCCTGCCAAGTTCGACCCCGACGCGGTGCGCGATGAAAAGCTGAAAGTCATTCGCGCGCTTGATCCGGTCGAGCCGCATCACATCGTGCGTGGTCAGTTTGCAGCGGGCGAGGGTGGGCCGGGCTATCGAGAGGTTGTGGACAACCCACGTTCAACCACCGAAAGCTATATCGCTTTAAAAGCGCATGTCAGCAATTGGCGGTGGGCGGGCACTCCGTTCTACCTGCGGACAGGCAAACGGCTGGTCGCGCGATCTTCGGTCATCAACGTTCAGTTCAAAGATGCGCCGCATTCGATCTTTGGTGAGGCTGCTGGACGGCACGCAAATGCCCTGTCGATCCGGTTGCAGCCGAATGAAGGCATCACGCTGAAAGTGACGATCAAGGAACCAGGGCCGGGCGGTATGCGCCTGATCGACGTGCCGCTGGATATGAGTTTTGCCGATGCGCTGGGGCCTGAAAACCAGGATCCCCCTGATGCTTATGAGCGTCTGGTGATGGATGTGATCCGTGGCAACCAAACCCTGTTCATGCGCGGGGATGAGGTCGAGGCCGCATGGGCCTGGACCGACCCGGTCATCGCCGGCTGGCAGGCGCGCGGTGATGTGCCCAAACCCTATGACAGCGGCAGCACAGGCCCCGGCGACGCCGAGCTGCTGATGAAACGTGATGGTCGCCGCTGGCAAGGAATAAAGCCATGATGATTCAAGATTATGCCGATCGGGATATGTTGGCCATTGATGTCGCAAATATGCTGGCCGGAGAGCTTGAAGCCGCGTTGTTGCACAATGAAACCATCGCGCTGGCGGTTCCGGGGGGGACAACTCCGGGCCCGGTGTTCGATGTTCTCTGCGCGGCTGATCTGGAATGGGAACGTGTGCGGGTCATGCCCACCGATGAACGTTGCGTTCCCGCTGACAGTGAGCGTTCAAATCAACGCCTGATCCGCCAGCGATTGCTGACCAATCGTGCATCGGGCGCAACATACGTCCCGCTTTATGTTTCGGGAGCTGAACCCGAGGATGCCTTGCCGGAAATCGAATCTCTGATCGCGCCGGTTCTGCCGCTGTCCGTTCTGGTACTGGGCATGGGGGAAGACATGCACACGGCATCCCTGTTTCCGGGGATGGAGGGGCTGGAGGCGGCCCTCGACAGCCATGCCCCCACGCTCGCCGTGGCCCGCACACAGGTTCAGCCCGAGCCGCGTATTACATTGACGGGCCCGGTTCTGGACGGGGCCTTGTCAAAACACCTGATCATCTTCGGGGCGGCCAAGCGCGATGCATTGGAGCGTGCCATGGCGCTACCACCGGAAGAGGCGCCAATCGCGGCGGTGCTGAGTGGTATGACCGTACATTGGGCGGAGTGAGTGTGATGGACCTGAACAATCTCAAAGCGCTGGCCACTGCGCAGACCGACCGCATCGTGGATTTGTTTGCGGCAGACCCGGACAGGGCGCAAAATTTCTCGGCCTCAGCGGGAGATATGGTTTTTGACTACTCGAAGACCCGCATCGATGCTGATACGCGTGACGGCCTGATCCGACTGTGCCACGACGCCAACCTGGCCGAGCGGCGCGGTGCCATGTTTGCGGGCGAAAAGATCAACGAAACCGAAGGGCGCGCTGTTCTGCACACCGCTTTGCGAAATCTGGATGGCGACGCTGTGCAGGTCGATGGTCAGGACGTCATGCCTGATGTACTGGCAATCTTGCAGCGCATGCGTGTCTTTGCCGAAGAAATTCGCGGAGGTGCCATTGCCGGGATAGGCGGTAGCTTTACGGATGTGGTGAATATCGGGATCGGCGGGTCCGATCTAGGGCCGGTGATGGCGACCCATGCTCTGTCGCCCTATCATGACGGACCGCGCGTCCATTATGTCTCGAATGTGGATGGGGCGCATATCGCGGATACGCTGCGGCAGCTTGATCCGACGCGGACGTTGATCATCGTCGCCTCCAAGACCTTTACGACCATTGAGACCATGACCAACGCACGCACCGCGCGGGCATGGATGAGCGATGGCGGGGGCGACCCGGCCAAACAGTTTGCAGCCGTGTCCAGCGCCTTGGACAAGACGCAGGAGTTTGGCATCCCGGCGGACCGCGTCTTTGGCTTTGCCGATTGGGTCGGCGGGCGCTATTCGGTTTGGGGCCCTGTCGGGCTGCCGGTGATGATCGCCGTGGGCACGAACGCGTTTGATGCGTTCTTACGAGGCGGGCAGGCAATGGATGTGCATTTCCGATCAGCCGACTGGGCCGAGAACATGCCTGTCATGCTGGCTCTTGTCGGCATTTGGCACCGTCAGGTTCTGGGCTATGCGAGCCGCGCCGTTCTGCCCTATGATCAGCGCCTGCTGCGCCTTCCAGCCTATTTCCAACAGCTTGAGATGGAATCGAACGGGAAATCCGTGGCGATGGATGGCACGTCGCTGAGCATACCTTCGGGCCCGGTTGTCTGGGGCGAACCCGGCACCAATGGTCAGCACGCGTTCTACCAACTGATCCATCAGGGCACGGATGTCATCCCCTGTGAGTTCATGGTGGCTGCAGAAGGGCACGAACCGGAACTGGCCCATCATCACCGCCTGTTGCTGGCCAATTGTCTGGCCCAGTCCGAGGCGCTGATGCGCGGGCGGTCGCTGGAGGAAGCGCGCGCGCTGATGGCCGAGAAAGGCTTTGAAGGGGAAGAACTGGACCGTCAGGCCCGCCACCGTGTGTTTGGAGGCAATCGGCCGTCGACCACCTTGATCTATCCGAAACTGACACCCTTTGTGCTGGGGCAGATCATTGCGCTCTATGAACATCGCGTCTTTGTCGAAGGCGTTCTGCTGGGCATTAACTCCTTCGATCAATGGGGTGTAGAGCTGGGCAAAGAACTGGCCACCTCTCTGGGTCCCATTGTAGATGGTGAGGAAAGCGCCACAGGCAAGGATGGCTCGACTGCGGCGTTGGTTGCTTACGCGTTGAAACACCGAGACTAGCGCAAAATCTAGTGGCTTGCCCTTAGGGCAGGCAGCATTCTGATATTGTAAGACAATTAAATGCTTGGCAGGGTTCCTTCTGAGGAGAACGGAATTGACCCATGGGGCATCGCCCCTAGGTGTCGATGACACGGCCATGGCCGCAAAAGGCTAAGCCGAGAAATGGGGAGGATGTCCATGCTGGGACAGATGATGACGCAGCCTTTGCTGATCTCGTCGCTGATCGAACACGCCGAACGCTATCACGGTCAGACCGAGATACACTCGGTTGAAACGGATGGAACGGTGACGCAGACCAGTTGGTCTGAGGTCGCCACCAATGCGCGTAAACTGGCCTCGGCGCTGGGCAAGCTGGGCCTTGAGCCACAGGACCGGATCGGTACGCTGGCTTGGAACAACCGCCGCCATCTTGAGATCTACTACGGAACCTCGGGCGCCGGATATGTGTGCCACACGGTCAACCCGCGCCTGTTTCCCGAGCAACTGACCTATATCATCAACCACGCGCAAGACCGGGTTCTGTTCTTTGATGCCACCTTCATTCCATTGGTTGCTGCACTAAAGCCATCGCTGACAGAGGTTCGCCATTTTGTCCTGATGGGGCCGCGCAATGACGAAGCGCTGGCCCAGATTGATGGGGTCGCGTTCTATGACGAACTGATCGAAACCGGCGATGCAGACTATGCCTGGCCCAGCTTTGACGAAAACACGGCGTCCAGCCTTTGCTATACCTCGGGCACCACAGGTAACCCAAAGGGGGTTCTGTATTCGCACCGGTCAACCGTGCTGCATAGCTTTGGATCGAACACACGGGACGTGATCGGCTATTCCGCCATGGATGTGGTGATGCCGGTTGTACCGATGTTCCATGTCAATGCCTGGGGCTCTCCCTATGCCTGCGCGATGTCAGGATCCAGAATGGTTCTGCCGGGGCCGGGCTTGGATGGCGCGTCTCTGGTCAAACTGATCGACACCTATGGCGTGACACTAGCCATGGGGGTCCCGACGATTTGGCAGGGATTGCTGGCGCAGGCAGCTCAATCTGGCAGCGAATTGACCAGTCTGGAACGCACCGTGATTGGTGGTGCGGCCTGTCCACCGTCGATGATCGAAACCTTCCGCGACACTTACGGTGTCGATACGGTTCACGCCTGGGGCATGAGCGAGATGAGCCCTCTGGGCACGGCAAATACACCGATGGCCAAACACCGGGATCTGCCAATCGATCAACAACATAAGCTGCGCGAAAGTCAGGGGCGACCGCCTTACGGGGTTGAGCTGAAAATCGTCGATGATGATGGAAAGGAACTGCCTCATGATGGTGTCACCCAGGGCGATCTGCTGGTACGTGGCCCATGGGTGTTGGACAGCTACTTCCTGATGCAGGATCAGACGCTGTTGCAGAATGGCTGGTTTGCCACCGGAGATGTGGCAACACTGGACCCGGATGGGTACATGACGATTCGAGACAGGTCCAAGGACATCATCAAATCAGGCGGCGAATGGATCAGCTCGGTCGAGCTGGAAAACATCGCCGTGGCTCATCCCAAGCTTGCCACCGCCGCTGTTGTGGGTGTCCCGCATCCAAAATGGGATGAACGGCCCTTGCTGGTGGCGGTCAAGGCCGAGGGGCAGGACCCCAGTGAAGAGGAATTGCTGGCTTTCTTCGAGGGCAAGATCGCGAAATGGCAAATCCCGGATAAAGTTGTTTTTGTTGAGGCTTTGCCCCTGAACGCCACGGGTAAAGTGCTGAAACGGAACCTGCGTGCCGATTTCGAAACAGCCATGACCGACTGATCCTGCGATACTGGGGAAGAATGGCTCCGGCGGTAGGGATCGAACCTACGACCAATTGATTAACAGTCAACTGCTCTACCGCTGAGCTACGCCGGAACGGTTCGCGCCGTATAGCAACCAGATTTCGCCCCGTCCAGAGTGAGTTGTAAGTTTTTTCCAAAAAAGAAAGCGGGCGCTCGTGAGACCTTTTGAGGGGCTTGCTAAACCGAAACCAACGACCTTGAGCCAAATGGAAATCAAGAGCGGTTTAATGCGTAAATTGTGATTTGGGCGCTGTTCTTCTTTAGTATTCTGCCTCCGACGCAGCCAAGCTAGGTCGAAGAAATGTTATGACATGAGATGTCGTTGCCACTTGGTCGTGTGGATGAGAAGATAAGTGGTATCGCTGGATTACATTTGGTATTCATCGCGACCTTCGACAAAGGTTGGGGGAAACTGCACTTTGGACCTGGAGAGTGTGTTGAAGACATCCGTACTAGAAAAACCTGTTCTTACAATGCCTGAAGAGGCGCAGAACGTTCTGCGCGAGCATTATGAGGCCGCCTCTGTCATTCTTGAATACGGGTCTGGTGGTTCCACCGTTCTGGCTGCCGAGATGAAAGACAAAACGGTTTTTAGTGTCGAGAGTGATCGAATTTGGGCGCGTAAAATGCGGCGTTGGTTTCGTGAGAACCCTCCTAGCACTGGCAGCGAAGTTAACATCTCTTGGGTGGATATAGGTGATACAAAGAAGTGGGGCTTCCCGGTAAATCAGGACAAATCAGGACGATACCCCCGATACCCTTTGTCAGTTTGGCAAAGCGAAGGGTTTAAGCACCCGGACGTCGTGCTTGTCGATGGTAGATTTCGCGTTGGCTGCGCCTTGGCAACGGCTTTCAATATCACCCGACCAGTGACACTTTTAATTGATGACTACGGTGATCGGCCACGTCTGCAGGCGACCGAAGAGTTTCTGAAGAAGCCGGTTCTTGTTGGCCGTATGGCAATCTTCAAAGTTGAGCCTATGCAAATACCAGCGGATCGGTTGGTTCGTATTATCCGCCTTTTGACGCTTCCTTAAAATGACCGCCGAACGGCGTTTGAGTTAGGCAAGTCATAGACACCCAATCGGCGTTTTGTACGTCTGGCGATCTGGCGATATAGAAACGCGGCAACCAAACAGAGACTCGCGATAGTCCTTTTGGTCGCCGACGAGCGACAAGACCGGGATCAAATGGCATGGTTTGCGGTACTGACCCGGTACTCGCAAAGAAAAAGGACCTAGCGGGCAACCGCTAAGTCCTTGAAATCTTTGGCTCCGGCGGTAGGGATCGAACCTACGACAAATTGATTAACAGTCAACTGCTCTACCGCTGAGCTACGCCGGAACGGTTTGCGCCATATACCAACCCCGATTTTTGCCGTCCAGTGGGGAAGCGCGCGTTTTGGGAAAAAACTTTGCGCCTATGCCTGCCGGTAAAAGACGGCCTCGGCCGATAGTACTCCTTCGTGCGTTGCATTGGATTTTCCAACCAGGTCAACCAGATGAGCAAAGACATTCCGCTCTGCTGCGGGCAGCAGCGCTTTGGGTGTTTCCGTGTAGATGCGCTGGGCCAATTGCCGGGCGGTGCCGGGGCGGTCTTCCAGCGCCGTCAGGATTTGCGCCTCGCGGCCGAGCCTGTGTTGAATCAACCACGCCAATCGCCCGGTCGGGTCGGTGATAGGTGCGCCGTGACCGGCATGAAACACAGACCAACTGCGTTCTTGCAGGCGATAGCAGGCGGACATGAAATCCGTCAGATCTCCATCCGGAGGAGAGACCAGCGAACTGGCCCAACCCATCACGTGATCTGCGGTAAAACAGGTCTGACCCCAGGCCATCGCGATATGATTGCCCAGATGCCCTGGTGTATGGATCACCTCAAGTTGCCAGTCGTCGCCTTCGATCAACTCACCATCCGCGATTTCAACATCCGGGCGAAACGTTTGATCAATCCCCTCGCCACCACCAGCCAGGCCGTTTTGCGCCAACTGGGACATGACCGCGCTGCGCCCGGCCTCCGGTCCTCCAAACGCGTGGATTTGCGCGCCCGTTCGAGCGGCCAATGGTGCAGCCAGCGGCGAATGATCCAAATGGCTGTGGGTCACGAAAATATGGCTGATCTTTTGACGGGGCTCTAGTGCGTCCAGAATGGCCTGCAGATGTGCCTCGGACGCAGGGCCGGGGTCGATAACTGCTAGATCCCGTGTGCCCAGTAGATAGGTATTGGTCCCACGATAAGTCATGGGTGACGGATTGGGGGCCAGAATGCGCCTTAGTCCCGGTTGCAATTCCATCGCAAGCCCGACGGGTGGGTCGAAATCATCTGGCGCCTGCATTCTGTCCTCTTCCTCTTGCCCGGGCAGCCCGCTAGGTTTAGCGCATGTCTTCGCAATGGCTCAAACCCTATCTGCCGCGCAGCCTTTACGCCCGGGCGGCGTTGATTCTGGTTTTGCCGGTGATTGTCCTGCTGCTGGTTGTTGGAAATGCTTTCCTGCAGCGACATCTTGAGGACGTGACAGCGCAAATGGTCCGTGCTGCTGCGCGCGAGGTCAATCTGGTGACCGGTGCGATGGAGGGCGTTGAGACCCAGCAACAGGCACTGGCTGCTGTGCGCCCCGATCTGGCCGCGCTTGAGATGAGCGTTCGGTTCCTCGATCTCAACGAAGCGCCGGATATCGGCACCGGGCGCTGGTATGATTTCATCGCCCCGCAGATTGAGGCGGATTTGTATGCTCTGCTGCCTGATCTTGAGGCGGTGGCTTTACCCAATGGACCGGACGTGCGGCTCTACATGGACACGCCCTTGGGCACACTGGAACTTGTGTTCGACCGCAGGCGGCTTGCGCCTACGGCCCCGCACCAGTTGATCGTGACAATGGTGTTTTTCGCCATCGTGATGACTTCGATATCGTTTCTTTATATGCGCAATCAGCTGCGTCCGATCACGCGGCTGTCCAAGGCTGCCGAGGCCTTTGGGCGGGGGCGGGTGGTTGACTACACGCCCGGCGGAGCGATTGAGGTGCGCGCAGCAGGCAACGCCTTTCTGGACATGCGCGCCCGGATCGAACGGCAGATCGAACAGCGAACAATGATGCTTTCTGGTGTCAGCCATGATCTGCGAACGCCTTTGACCCGGCTAAAGCTGGGCTTGTCGATGCTGCCTGAAGATGAGGCCGCACCGATGCAGCAGGACGTGACCGAGATGCAGTCTCTGTTGGATGCCTTTCTGGACTTCTCGCGCGGGGCAGCCGAAGGTGCGCCGGAAGAGGTCGACATCGAAATCCTTGTGCACCAGATCGTTGAAGATGCCAAACGGGCGGGCCATGCGGCCGTATTGGTCGAGGTCGACGGGCAGGGCACCGTCATGCTGCGTCCGATGGCCATGAGGCGGGCGGTTGAGAACCTGATCAGCAACGCGGTGCGCTATGGCAGCCGTGCCGATGTGAGCCTGTCGATCACCCCAAAATCCTTGCGAATCCGGGTTGAAGACGATGGGCCGGGCATTCCCGCGGATCGACGTACCGAGGCGGTAAAGCCGTTCTCGCGCCTTGATCCGGCCCGCAACCAGAATCAAGGCAGCGGAGTCGGGCTGGGTTTGGCAATTGTTGCGGATGTGGCGCGGGCACATGGCGGCGTTCTGCGGCTGGCTCAAAGCGAGCGATTGGGCGGTTTGTGTGCCGATATCATAATCGGACGATAGGGGGCCTAAGAAATACACGCGCCCAAGAATCGATTGTTAGAGCGCTGTCTCGAACTCAGTTCAAATCTTCCAGCAGCCGTCCATGTTTGCGGGTCTCTGAAATTACCGCGCCGAAGGTGGTCATCCCGCGCGCCTCAAGCATCGGCAGCATCTTGACCAATGCATCTGCCGTCGCCACCGCATCCCCCAATGCCGTATGACGCAAAGCGTCAGGAATGGTGATGTCCAGCCTTTCGCATAGGGCGTCCAGCGTGTGCGTCTCACTGGCGCCAAACAGAACTGCTGACATCAGGACGGTATCCAGAATGGGGTGGTCCCATTCAACGCCCATACGCTGCGCATGACGGCGAAGAAAAGCCATGTCAAACGGAGCGTTATGGGCGACGATCACCGCATCCTGCGCGAATTGGTGGAGTATCCGCCCCGCCTGACCAATATCTGGTGCGCCCTGAACCATGTGGTCGCTGACCTTGTGCACTTTGGTCGAAGCCGCTGGGATTGGAATGCCCGGATCGACCAGCATATCCAGCTGTTCACCCGCAACGATCCGACCCTTGATGACGCGCACCGCGCCGATTTGAACGATCTCATCCTTGTGGGGCAGCAGGCCGGTTGTTTCCGTATCGAATACGACAAAGCACAAATCCGTCAGGTTCCGGGTTTCAAATGCTTCCTCTGCCGCGCTTGTCAGCAGATCGAAATCATAGACCAGCGGGCGTGCCGAATCCGGTGCAATGCGGGCCGCGCTATCGTCGAAGATAAGCATATATCCCGGCGCATCACCCAAGGGTTTCATCCGCGCCTGATAGCTTTGCTTGTCGTCGACGCTGTGCAAGGTGCAATCCACATCCAGCCCGGTTTTTGTCAGGCGTTTAAACGCGGCCTCCAGCGAGTCTGATTTGAGATACTCAAACAGAGAAGCATTCAGGCGCGGATGCGCAATCTGGGCCAGAACCTCAGCCGCCTGCGCATCATAAAGTACGATCTTGTGCGTCGGACTTGCCAGCAGCATGGCCACCGGAATTTCGGTGAGCAAAGCGGTCAGGCGTTCTTTTTCCGTGGCCAAAGCAGCGGTTTCGGTCGCCACAGCCTCGGCTATATTCAACGTCTTATCCGACAATTGATCGGCAAGCCCCGCGGCTGCGGGGGCCAGATCGCCAAGGTAGCGCGCGGCCTGCATATCCATGTCCGTGCTAACGCCGGCATGGGCACGGGCGCGAAGCTGTGCCGAAATGCGCTCAATCGGTTTTGCGATATTGTCGTCAAACAGCAGCCAAATCCCTGCGACCAGTGCCAGCAGGCCAAACCCGATCAGAAGTCCAGAGAAAACGAATGCATCCAGAAGTTCTGGCTGGCCTGCGCGGGTATAGCTGAGCCCCAAAGCCAAAGCCGTCACCAAGAGCCCGCCTAAGGCAAGCAAACAGAAGAACAGGAAAATCCTAAGTCGAAGGCTGAGGCGGGTCAGCATGATTACACTCCGCAGGTGGCCTCAATGATTGGGTCACTGCTACCAGCTGTGAACCAATCGGCGTTTACCAGTTGTCCGTCAGCCCCGAACTCGGCCCCATCGGCCAGATTGGCGCGCCGGTTCTGAGCGCAGTCAACCGCAACAGGAACCATCGAACGCGGCGCCCAGCGGCCAAAGAAATACAGGTCGACCAGGCGTTGATCCGGCACTTGATCATTGGTCCGCAGCGAGACCGTGTCGATGGCGGCAAAGCGATCGACAAAGGGCACCGCATAGGTCCATGGGCGGTAGATTGCGCGGCTTTCAACCTCTTGAATCACCGTCAGACTGTCAGGCAGCGTGTCGCGGGTGCGGTCATACCACGAATACTCGCTGGCAATGGTCATCCCGATCATACCCAGACCTGCCGCAACTGGGGTTGCCCATCGGGGCAACAGGCCACCGGTTACCTTGTTCAGCACCATCACGACCCCGGCAAAGGCGAAGCCTGCGAATATTGTGCCGATCAATTCCAGAAACATCTGTTTCCTCCACTTTCGGGGCGCAGACGGCCCCTTCTTCAATTCATTTGCTGTACCAGAGCGTCAACAGATCCTAGCCCAGCATCCCTTTGCCATGACCAACCGCAGATTGCATTGTCTTAATCACCACAAAGGCGTCGCGCAGATGGCTGCGCTCGAAATCCGATAGATCCGAGGGGGGCAGGTAATTATCCGGGCCCGTGCCTGATTTGACCCTTCGAACCTGATGTTCCAGGCGGGTTTCAGCGATCAGGTCATAGGCATCCAAAAGGTCCCGTGCACCCGAGGGGCTGAGCACGCCAGCCGCCTCAGCCGCTTTCAGCCGCGCGCGGGTATTGGCTTCGGTCAACTGCCCTTGCAGGGCGTAGATGCGGCCCAGATCAACCACAGGCACCACGCCATTATGTTTTAGATCCAATGTGTTGCGATGTTCTCCTGACCGAACAGTGGCAAACCCGCGAAACAGCCCCAAAGGTGGGGTGTGCTTCAGCGAGTTTGCGATCATGTGGGCCACAAAGATCGAATTCGAACTGGCCGCTTTCAGCGTATTTGCCTGAAGATCGGCAAACAGATCAAACGTGCCGCCGATGGGACGCAGGTCAAACATGACTGAGGCCAGCATCTGCGCCTCAGGGTTGGGTTTAGCGATCCAGCCGCTGAAATACTCGCGCCAGACCCGCAGAGGCTGGCACCAACGCGGATTGGTCGCCATCATGTCGCCGGGGCAATAGAAATACCCGCAGACATCCAACCCGTCCGAGACGAATTTGGCCAGAGATTGAAAGTAAGGCATGTCGTCGTCGGTGACACTGTCGTCCAGCATCAGGCAATTGTCCTGATCGGATACGCCTGTCTGTTCCTGCCGACCTTGCGAGCCACAGGCCAGCCACAGATATGGAACAGGCGGTGCGCCTAGTTTATCCTCGGCCAGCGCGAGCAAGCGTCGTGTGGCGGTATCAGCGATATCGGTAATCAGACGCGTCACGATCTCGTGCCGGTTTCCTGCGGCCACAAGCTGGACCAGCAATTGCGGTATCTCGGCCGTAACGGTTGCCATTTCAGCGGGGGAACCGGCATGGGCAATTCTGCGCACCAACTCAGCCGAGTTCACCGCTTGATAATGGGTCAGGTCGGTTTGCGTCACAATTCCGACCAACTGACCCGCATTACAAATGGGAATATGACCGATCCCACGCTCCATCATGATATGCAGCACATCAGACCCGATGTCCGTGGGGGAAAGCGTAATGGGGTTTGAGGTCATGATCTCCGAAATCGGAGTGTCTGGGGGCAGTGCATCCGCCACGTATTTGCCTGAGATATCGCGCAGGGTTGCGATCCCCAACAACGCCTCGGCATCTGTCACGCAAAGGGATGAAATCTTCTTGTCGCGCATCAGGCGCGCGGCCTCGGGGACGGGGGTATCGGGTAGGCAGGTCGCGGGATCACGGGCCATCAGAACGTCGATGGCACTGGTGGCCAGGCTCTGCGGGCCGGAACGATCCCCGCGGGTCCGGTTGAAAAACCGGGATACGATCTCATGCGAGGTGACCAGATCCTGTACCAGATCGGGCGGCAGGATGATCAGGATGGATGCGCGTTGCGCGGTTGCACGTGTCGCGGCTTTGCCATTGCGCAGCAAGCCCCGTTCGCCAAAGGAATTGCGCAATCCGAGTTGCGAGACAACGGCACCGTTTTCATCCGTGATCTCAACCAGCCCTTCGTAGATTAGAAACACGCCGGGCAGGGTGTGCCCCAGATCATAAAGCTGCGCATCCGCGTCCACATCCTGAATGTCCGCCCGGCGCGCAATATCTTCCAGCACGTCCTCGGCCAAAGCGTCATAGGGATGGACGGATTTCAGAAACCGGGTGATCTGCGATTGGGACAGGGTCATCAGAACGCTCAATAATCTCCAAGCAAAAATCCCGCCCGGTGGAATGCCGGGCGGGAACAGTAAGTCGAAAGACGCGGCACATAGAGGTTATCCATGCACCGCATCATGCTCATTTATTCTGAGCTGCGCCAGCACCACGGGGAATGCGAACGCTTTCGACCAATTCAACGATCTCCTGCGGAGTCTCTTTGGTCATACCGGCAACGACGTAAGCAACGCCGAAGTTGATCATTGCACCGATAGCGCCGAACGAGGTCGACTTGATCGGACCCAGCAGCGGGTCAGCATCGGTGAACGAGTTGGTACCCGGAATGAACAGCCAGCCTTTGTGCAGGAAGATGTAGACCAAGGTCACAACCAGGCCAGCCATCATGCCAGCGACCGCGCCGGTGTTGTTGATGCGGGTCGAGAAGATCCCCATCATCAGCGCCGGGAAGATCGAGGCTGCCGCCAGACCAAAGGCCAGGGCCACGGTTTGCGCCGCAAAGCCCGGTGGGTTTAGACCCAGCCATGTTGCGACCACGATGGCCACAGCCATGGCAATCCGCGCCGCCAGAAGCTCGCCCTTTTCAGAGATCGACGGGTTGATCGCCCCTTTGACAAGGTCGTGGGACACCGCTGACGAAATCGCCAACAACAGACCCGCAGCTGTGGACAGCGCCGCAGCCAGGCCACCGGCAGCGACCAGACCCACAACCCAACCCGGCAGGTTGGCAATTTCCGGGTTCGCCAGAACCAGGATGTCGCGGTTGAACTTGGTCAGCTCGTTACCAACCCAGCCTTTTTCTTCCGCAATGGCCTGCATCGCTTCGGATTTGTCGTTGTAGTACTGGATTTTCCCGTCGCCGTTCTTGTCCTCCCAGTCCAGCAGACCGGTTTTCTGCCACGTGGCCATCCAGTCATATTGCTGGTCATTGTCGATCTGTTCGACACTCACAGCACCACCTTCGATGCCGCCATTGGGCCACATCATTTCACTGATGTTCAGACGCGCCATGGCACCAACCGCAGGGGCGGTCAGATACAGCAGAGCGATGAACACCAGCGTCCAGCCAGCGGACCAACGGGCGTCAGACACTTTCGGCACAGTGAAGAAGCGCATGATCACGTGCGGCAGACCAGCAGTACCGATCATCAGCGACAGCGTGAACAGTACCATGTTCAGCGTGTTCGAGTGGTGGGCTGTGTATTCGTTAAAGCCCAGCTCGGTCACGATCGCATCCAGCTTGGTCAGTAGCGGCTCACCGCTTGCGGTGTCGCCAAACAGACCCAGGGCCGGGATCGGCGTGCCTGTCAGCTGCAGCGAGATGAAGATGGCCGGGATGGTGTAGGCGGTGATCAGCACGCAGTACTGAGCGACCTGAGTGTAGGTCACGCCTTTCATCCCACCAAACACCGCGTATGCAAACACAACTGCGGCACCGATCAGCAGGCCTGTGGTGTTGTCGACCTCAAGGAAGCGACCAAAGGCCACGCCTACGCCGGTCATCTGACCAATCACGTAAGTCACCGACGCAACGATCAGACAGACAACCGCAACGACACGTGCGGTTTGGCTGTAGAACCGGTCGCCAATGAATTCCGAGACGGTGTACTTGCCGAACTTACGCAGGTAGGGGGCAAGCAGCAGAGCCAGCAGCACGTAGCCACCGGTCCAACCCATCAGGAAGGTCGAGTTGTCATAGCCGGTAAAGGCAATCAGGCCCGCCATCGAGATGAACGAGGCCGCAGACATCCAGTCTGCCGCTGTCGCCATACCATTGGTGACCGGGTGAACGCCGCGACCGGCGGCGTAGAATTCAGATGTGGACCCAGCACGGGCCCAGATCGCGATGCCGATGTAGAGCGCGAAGGATGCGCCAACAAACAGCAGGTTGATGGTAAACTGATCCATTGCTCGCTTACTCCTCGTCCACGCCGTATTCAGCGTCCAGCTTGTTCATGCGCCAGGCGTAGTTGAAGATCAGCACCAGAAAGACCAGGATTGATCCTTGCTGAGCGAACCAAAAGCCCAGATCGGTGCCGCCGATGGCGATCCCCGACAGAAGCGGACGCAGCAGGATGCCGAATCCAAACGACACCAGCGCCCAGATAACGAGGCTGATGTAGATGAGGCGCAGGTTGGCCTGCCAATAGCCCTTATCGGCATCGGCAGCCTGCGCGGAGTTTGATGAATGATCCGCCATGCGGTGTCCTCCTTCGCTTCCCTCTTGGGCGACGCTGCACAACTCCTCCAGTGCGATGCGCCGCTTCTTGGTTGTGCCAAACGCTCTTAGACGTTCGGCAAAACTCCGCTGTTCCGCCAAGGCGGTTCAATCGAAGTATTCGGTTTCAGGATCAAAGCCTTGCGGCCTATCTCCTCCCATTCGTGTGTCTCATCGCCCGCAAGATCCTCCAGAGCGGGCGATGAGGTGGTCTTAGGTCAGGGCCTAGGTGTTGGCCCTGTTTTCGATTAGGTCTTCAACCACTGACGGATCGGCCAGGGTAGAGGTATCACCCAGGCTGCCAAAGTCGTTTTCGGCGATCTTGCGCAGGATGCGGCGCATGATCTTTCCCGAACGGGTCTTTGGCAGGCCGGGGGCCCACTGAATGACATCCGGGCTGGCAATCGGCCCGATCTCGGTCCGAACCCAAGTGCGCAGCTCTTTCAACAGCTCATCCGAAGGCTCACGATCATTCATCAAAGTGACGTAGCAATAGATACCTTGCCCTTTGATTTCATGGGGATAGCCCACTACGGCGGCCTCAGCCACGGCGGCGTGCGCCACCAACGCGCTTTCGACTTCGGCAGTGCCCATGCGGTGGCCCGAGACATTGATCACATCGTCAACGCGACCGGTGATCCAGTAGTCACCGTCTTCGTCTCGACGGCAGCCGTCACCGGTGAAGTAGTAGCCTTTATAGTCCGAGAAGTAGGTCTTTTCGAACCGTTCATGATCGCCCCAAACGGTGCGCATCTGGCCGGGCCAGCTGTCTTTGATACACAGAACGCCTTCGACGCCGTTGCCCTCGATCTCCACCCCGGATTGCGGGTCCAGAACCACGGGCTGAATGCCAAAGAAGGGTTTCATGGCCGAACCTGGCTTCATCGCGTGTGCACCGGGCAGGGGGGTCATCAGGTGGCCACCGGTTTCGGTCTGCCACCATGTATCCACGATTGGGCATTTGCCCTTGCCGACAACCTCATTGTACCAGTTCCAGGCTTCAGGGTTGATCGGCTCACCTACGGTCCCCAATGTGCGCAAGTCGCTAAGATCGCAATTCTCGACGAACTCAGTGCCTTGGCCCATCAGCGCACGGATAGCGGTCGGGGCTGTATAGAACTGATTGACCTTGTGTTTCTCACACACCTGCCAGAAGCGGCTGGCATCCGGATAGTTTGGCACGCCTTCGAACATCAGCGTGGTCGCCCCATTGGCTAACGGTCCATAGACGATATAGCTGTGGCCCGTGACCCAGCCCACATCCGCGGTGCACCAGTAGATATCGCCATCGTGGTAGTCAAAGGTGATCTCATGCGTCATGGCCGCGTAGACCAGATAGCCCCCGGTCGTATGAACAACGCCTTTGGGCTGACCCGTTGAGCCAGAGGTGTAGAGGATGAACAGCGGATCCTCGGCGCTCATCTCAGCAGGTGCGCAATAGTCATCTGCCTCCAGCGCCATTTCGTTGTAGTCGCAGTCGCGCCCGTCAATCCACGTGGTCTGACCGCCTGTGCGCTTGACGACGAGGCATTTCACCGTGTCCTTGCAGTGCAGCAGGGCCGCATCAGCGTTGGATTTCAGCGGCGTTTTACGGCCCCCGCGCGGGGCTTCGTCAGCGGTGATGACAACCTTGGCGTCACACCCATTGACGCGTGCAGCTAAGGCGTCCGGTGAAAATCCTGCAAAAACAATAGAATGGATCGCGCCGATCCGTGCGCAGGCCAGCATCGCATAGGCCGCCTCGGGGATCATCGGCAGATAAATCACAACCCGGTCACCTTTGCGCACACCCAGCGTTTCCAGAATGTTCGCCATCCGGCACGTGCGGCGGTGCAACTCGGCATAGGTGATGTGCTGGGCGGGATCATTTGGATCATCGGGTTCCCAAATGATCGCCGTCTGATCTCCGCGTGTCTCAAGATGGCGGTCTAAGCAGTTGGCGGATACGTTCAGCGTACCATCAGCGAACCAGTTGATCTTGACCGAGCCGAGATCGTAGTTGACGTCTTTGACCTGAGAGAAGGGTTTGATCCAGTCGACGCGCTTGCCTTGCTCGGCCCAGAATGCGTCAGGGTCACTGATCGAAGCTGCATACATCGCGTCATACTTGGCGGCATCAACATGCGCGCGGGCGATGGTATCTGCGGACGGCGCATATGTCTTGGCATCTGCCTGGGCAGCGGTAGTCATTTTTGAGGCTCCTCCCTCTGGACTGGATTGTTCTGGATCTTCTTTGCCCGCCGAACGGGTAATGTCGATCCCATTCCTCCCCGAGCGCAGTATTGCTGCGTTCTGAAAATAAATAAATAAATTGCGGTAATCCCTGCATTTGTTTGTCAAAAAATTTCTTTCTCAAGTATATTTTTGTAAATAAATTTTAAAATATATCGGAAAAGTAATGATAATCAACGCATAAGCTGTAATGCTGCCTGCCATCGTCGAAATCATCCCTTTCGTCGTTTCGTCTCAAAGTCAGACTGGGCCAAGGCCTGATCCATGGTGTGAACATGACCTGCGCGTATCCATTGGCACCTCTGCGGGGTTGGCAGAGGCGGGGGTTGGCGCTAACTTTTTCCCAAGCGCCTCGGGAGGAGGTGCATGTAAGGGAGACATCAGAATGAAAAAGTATTTGAGCGGTGCGGCTGTCACCGTCCTTGGGATTGCCTTTGTCACCGAAGCCGTCGCAACGGAGTGGAATGCGTCGGTCTGGGGCAAGCGCCGTGCCTTTACCGAGCATGTTGAAAAACTCTCCGAACTGGTGAGCGAAAAAACCGGTGGCGAGTTCACCATCAATGTCAGCTATGGCGGCCTGTCCAAACCGCGCGAAAACCTAGACGGGATCGAGATTGGCGCTTTTGAAGTCGCGCAGTTTTGCGCAGGTTATCATCGCGACAAGAACCGCGCGATTACTGTGCTGGAACTGCCTTTCCTGGGCGTGAACAATCTGGAAGAAGAAGTCGCTGTCAGCCATGCGGTCTATGACCATCCAGCTGTGGCCGACGAAATGGCGCAGTGGAATGCACGTATTCTGATGACGTCGCCCATGCCGCAATACAATCTTGTGGGTACCGGTGATCCACGCGATCAACTGGCCGATTTCGAAGGCATGCGCGTCCGCGCCACCGGCGGTCTGGGTCAGGCATTCGAGGCTGTCGGCGGGGTTCCGACATCAGTTCCCGCTACCGAAGCCTACAACGCGATGGAATCCGGTGTTGTCGACACCGTGGCCTTTGCCCAACACGCGCATCTGTCCTTCGGCACGATCAATGAGGCCGATTGGTGGACCGCAAATCTGAACCCCGGCACGGTGAATTGCCCGGTTGTTGTGAACATCGACGCATATGAGGCATTGTCGCCCGAGCATCGCGAAGCGCTCGACAGTTCGATTGACGAAGCAATTGCGCATTATCTGGCGAATTACGGCGGTCTGCTGGAGCAATGGGATAGCGTTCTGTCCGAAAAAGGCGTTCAGAAAGTGATGATTGACGACGCGGTCATCGAAGAGTTCCGCACAAAGGCGGCTGACCCGATCCGAGAACAGTGGATCGCGGATATGTCTGCCCAGGGCCTGCCGGCGCAAGAACTCTATGATCTTGTTCAAGCCACGTTGCAGCAACAGCGCGGCGGGAACTAATCCTATTTTCGGGCACCCTTACCGGGTGCCCGAATAGCTTCACTACAAAGGATCACCGGAATGGCAGGTCAAGCCACGGTGCTGGAAGATGGCAGCCGCCTCAGCCAGCTGGATCAGCGTTTGCTGATGCTAGAGCGTTTCATGGCGCTGATAAGCGGATTCGCCGTGTTCAGCCTGATGGTTCTGGCCGTTGTTTCGGTCAGTGGTCGGAACACCTTTAATGCGCCGCTGCCCGGCTATGTGGACTGGATCGAACAGGCCATGCCGCTGATCGCGTTTCTTGGCATTTCATATGTGCAGCGCGACGGTGGGCATATTCGGATGGATATCGTGATCTCTCGCCTGCATGGGCGGGCCTTGTGGCTGTTTGAACTTGTTTCGATCGTCCTTATCCTTGTCCTGATGCTGGCTCTGGTCTGGGGCAGCTGGTCACATTTCGACCGGTCCTTCGATTTCGGCGCTCCGCTGTGGAGCCGTGACAGTTCAATCGACATCGGCATCCCGCTTTGGCCTGCGAAATTGTTGGCGCCTGCGGCGTTTTCTGTGCTGTGTTTGCGGCTGGTCCTGCAAGCCTGGGGATATGGGCGGGCCCTTTTTCTGGGGCTCGAAACGCCGGTTGCCGTGCCATTGATCCAGGATGCTGCCGCGCAAGCCGCTGCCGAGGCTGAACAATTCGACGGGCAGGGCTAGCACATGGATACGATTGAGATCGGCCTTTGGGTCACAGGCTTCCTGCTGCTTCTTGTTGTAACCGGTATGCGCGTGGCCTTTGCTGCGGGTCTGGCCGGGTTGTTCGGACTGGTTTGGATTTTCTGGGCCAAGTTCGGCTACGACCCGGATCGTTTTGGCAAGGCCGTCACGGTGGCCGTGAAAACAGCCGGGCAGGTGCCACATTCCAAGGTGGCGGCCCATACGCTCAGCCTGATTCCGACCTTCATCCTGATCGGCTATTTGGCCTACTACGCTGGTCTCACCCGTGCCTTGTTTGAAGCGGCCAAACGCTGGATCGCCTGGGTGCCGGGCGGGCTGGCCGTTTCGACCATCTTTGCCACTGCAGGTTTCGCCGCGGTGTCTGGCGCTTCAGTAGCCACATCTGCCGTGTTTGCCCGCATTGCGATCCCAGAGATGCTGAGCGTTGGCTATAACAAACGCTTTGCCGCAGGTGTGGTGGCGGCGGGTGGCACTTTGGCGTCACTCATCCCTCCATCAGCGATTCTTGTGATCTACGCCATCATTGTTGAACAGGACGTCGGAAAACTGCTACTGGCGGGGTTCATACCCGGGGCGTTTTCAGCGCTTGTCTATGGTCTGCTGATCGTCGGCATTGCAGTTGTGTTCAAATCCGTAGGCCCGCCGGTCACGGGCTTCAGTTGGAAACAACGCTTCGCCGCACTGCCCGGAGCCCTTCCGATCGTGGCCGTGATCCTGATTATCATCTGCTTTGTCTATAACCCTTTTGGCGACAAAGCCTGGGGCACCCCTACCGAAGGCGGCGCAATCGGCGCATTCATCGTTTTTTGTTTCGCCCTGTTCCACGGCATGCGCTGGCCGGAGTTCAAATCTGCCCTGTTGGAAACCGCCAAACTGACGGCGATGATCTTTTCGATCATCTGGGGCGTCTTGATCTATGTGCGTTTTCTGGGCTTCGCGGATTTGCCGGGTGCGTTCTCAGATTGGATCACGTCGCTCGAAATGTCCCCGATGCTGATTCTGATCTGCATCCTGCTGGCCTATGCCGTGCTGGGTATGTTCATGGATGCCATCGGGATGCTCTTGCTGACCCTTCCGGTTGTCTATCCGGCGGTGATGGCCCTGAACGGTGGCGAAACCGTCAGCGCCGCAGACAGCGCCTTTGGCATGTCCGGTCCGATGTGCGCGATCTGGTTCGGTATTCTGGTCGTCAAAATGGCCGAGTTCTGTCTGATCACACCACCTATTGGTCTGAACTGTTTCGTCGTCGCCGGTGTGCGGCCTGACCTGAGCGTTCAGGATGTATTCAAAGGTGTGACACCGTTTTTCATCGCCGACGCGTTGACAATTGCGCTGCTTGTGGCTTTCCCGGGCATTGTCCTCTACTTGCCATCCTTGGCGGGGTAGGGGCAGCGAGGCTCTGCCTCGCGCTCCGGGATATTTTTGGCCAGATGAAGCAGGGATCCACCCTCTGAACCTCCGCCCAGAGAGCTTCACCTGGCGCGGTCATCGGCATCCCTGCCTGTACCGCCTCTCCATACTGGGTGGTTTTGGTTAATGATCCATTACTTCATCTGGCCAAAAATATCCCGGGGGAGGCGCCCGAAGGGCGGCGGGGGCAGAGCCTCCTCCTTCACGGTCACTAAAGGATCGGCGCGGGTGTTACTTTGCCCGCATCAACATTCCAAACAGATCGCGAGGATCGTCCGGGTCTGCCAACATATCGAGTGGCTCATAAAACGCTGTATCGGCAACCACGTTTTTGACGACACGCAGGGCCGAGAAATCTTCGATGGCAAAGCCCACGCTATCGAACAGGGTAATCTGGCGATTGTCTTTGCGTCCCTCGGCTTGTCCCGTCATCACCTGCCACATCTCGGTCACCGGGTGATCATCTTCAAGCGCTTGAATCTCACCTTCGATCCTTGTCTGCTCGGGGTATTCCACGAAGATCTCGGACCGCAACAGGATATCGCGGTGCAGCTCGGTCTTGCCCGGGCAGTCACCGCCGATGGCGTTTATGTGCACGCCGGGGCCGACCATGTTGTCGGTCAGGATGGTGGCATATTTCTTGTCAGCGGTGCAGGTTGATATGATCTGCGCGCCTTCAATGGCCTCTTCAGCGGTTTTGCTGGCGATGACGTTTAGGCCCTTGCCTTGCAGGTTGGCGGCGCATTTGGCGGTGGCGTTCGGGTCGATGTCATAGAGGCGTACTGTGTCGATCCCGCACATGGTTTTGAAGGCCAGGCACTGGAATTCTGACTGCGCGCCATTGCCGATCATTGCCATTGTTGTTGCGTTCTTCGGGGCCAGATACTGACCGACCAAGGCTGACGTTGCTGCAGTACGCAGGGCCGTCAGCATGGTCATCTCGGTCAGCAGGGTGGGGTAGCCTGTGTAGACATCTGCCAGCAAGCCAAAGGCGGTGACGGTCTGAAGACCCTCGGAGGTGTTCTTTGGGTGGCCGTTGACATATTTAAACCCGTAAGCTTCGCCATCCGAGGTGGGCATCAATTCGATCACACCATGTGGGGAATGGGCCGGGATGCGAGGGGTCTTGTCGAAGCTTTCCCACCGTTTGAAATCAGCCTCGATCTGAGCTGCGATCCTGTTGATCATCTGTTCGACACCGATATGGTGGACCAGCCGCATCATGTTGTCGACGGATACAAAAGGAACAAGGGCCTTGTCAGAGGGTGCGGTCATCAGAAGCTCCGGGTGGGGCGGTCAAAGATCCGGCGTCCCATCAATGAGGCGGCCAGATCGACGATCAGTTTCGCGGTGCGTCCGCGTTCATCAAGAAACGGGTTCAACTCAACCAGATCCAGCGAGCAGAGCAATCCGCTTTCGTGCAGCAACTCCATGGCCAGATGGGCCTCGCGCTCAGTCGCGCCTCCGGGGACGGTTGTACCGACGGCAGGCGCGATGGCCGGATCCAGGAAATCTACATCCAGTGAAACATGCAGCAGTCCGTTTTCGGCGCGGACACGATCCAGAAAGGCCATCAATGGCGCTTTGATTCCATGTTCGTCGATGCTGCGCATATCAGCCAGCATCGCGCTTTTCTGTTCCAGGACGGCGCGCTCTGCCGGATCGACTGAACGCAGACCGATCATCCCAACGCGATCTGTGGGGATGGTGGCAGGCAGCGCAGGGAAAGCCTCGAAACCGTGCTGCCCCGTGAAATAGGCCACGGGGGTGCCATGAAGGTTTCCGCTGTCTGTGCTTTGCGGCGTGTGAAAGTCGCTGTGCGCGTCAAGCCAAAGCACAAACAGGGGGCGGTTCATCTGTTTCGCGTGCGCGGCCATGCCCGCAACGCTGCCCATCGACAGGGCATGATCGCCGCCCATAAAAATGGGCGTACCCTCAGACGCCGCCTGTTCGGCAGTACGGCTGAGCGCGCGGGTCCAGCCCACGCATTCGGGAAGTGAGAACAGATGGGAATGCGGTGCCAGATCCACCTGATCCGGGTCCACATCGCCCCAATCCGCTACGTTATGTCCCAGATCGGCGAGCGCCTGATCCAGGCCTGCGACGCGAAGGGCATTGGGGCCCATCCGGCATCCCTGTCGTCGTTTGCCCGAATCCATCGGGGCCCCGACCAAAATAATGTGTTTGCTTTCCATAGATTCATTTAGCCGTTCGATATATCTTGCTGGAAGCCCGCAAATTGTTCAAAATGGGCTTTGAAAATCCGAAACGGAAAGGTTCAATGGACGAACTGGATACACGGCTGATCAGTGCTTTGCATCGAGATGCGCGCGCATCTCTGTCGGAACTTGCGGAAACATTGGGCGTGACCCGCACGACCGTGCGCAGTCGGATGCAGCGATTGAAGCAGTCCGGCGAGATTGTCGGGTTCACCGTGTTGACCCGGCAGGACGAGGCACAAAGTCCGGTGCGGGGCCTGATGATGCTGGAGATCGAAGGGCGCGGTACCGAACGAACCATGGCGCGTATCGGTGCCATGCGTCAGGTGCGTGCCGTGCATTCGACCAATGGCAGTTGGGATCTGATTGCCGAGATTGGCACTGAAACGCTGGTTGAGCTGGACGAAGTTCTGTTTCAGATCAGACGGATGGAGGGGATCACCCGGTCCGAGACCAACCTGCTGCTGTCAACGCGCAAGGGGCGGTTGTGATTTCCAGTCTTAATTGCCCTAGTGCTTTGACCGGGAAGGAAATTGTGACACAGTTCCGCCACGGGTGATCTACAGGCAGGGGCCAGAGCCATGACCGCACAAGACCAAGGCGTTGAGCCCAAAGCCCTGCAATGGGCCGAAAAGCTGACAGGCCTTCTGGAAAAGCCGTGGGTGCGGATTGCCATTCCAGTTGTGATCACGTTGGTCGCTTTGACAGTGCTGCATGACCTTTCGTCCCATGTGAAATGGGCGGATGTGCAATCTGATATCGCAGCTACCCCTTGGACCGTGTTTTTTATCGCGCTGTGCTGGACGGCCGTCAGCTTTTTATCGCTATCCTTTTATGATGTCTTTGCCGTCCAAAGTGTTGCAGACGGCGAGGTACCGTTGCCAGTTGCGGGCATGGCCGGGGCCTGTGGTTATGCGGTTTCGAACTGTTTAGGATTTTCATACATCACAGGTACCGCTATCCGGTATCGTATTTACGCCTCACTGGGTTTGGATCTGGCTCGGGTCGCAGGGGTGATCGCCACGTCTTGGGTTGCGTTCTGGATGGGGCTGACTTTGATCCTGGGGGTGCTTTTGACATTGCACCCGGACGGGATATCCAAAGTTCTGCCCGTCAGTGAAACGATTGAGACGGCTATTGGTCTGATTTTACTGGCCGGATTGGTGGCGGTTTTTATCTGGCTGGCCACCGGTGGGCGCCGCTTTTCATTCGCGGGGTTCGAGTTTGATCTGCCTGGCGGGAAACTGGCCAGCCTGTTGACACTGGCGGCGATGGGCGACCTGTTTGGCGCATCCATGGTACTTTATGTGCTGATGCCGGACGATCTGGGTGTAGGTTACCCCTATTTCTTTGCGATCTTTGTGGCGGCTATTGCGGCTGGCATTCTAAGCCATGCGCCTGGCGGGATCGGCGTATTCGAGGCTACAGTAATTGCGGGATTAGGGGCGTCGGGTCGGTCGGATGTGATCGCTGCGCTGCTGTTGTATCGCGTTGTCTATACCTTTCTGCCTTTCGCTATCGCCAGTCTGTCGATCGCCGTCGCCTCGGCCTTGACGCAGCGCCAGAGGATTGGTGGCGCAGCCAGCTGGGTCTATCGGGCGATCCGCCCGATTGTTCCGATGGTGGCGGCGGGTGTGACAGCGATTGCTGGTGTGATTTTGCTGGTTTCTGGCGCGTTACCATCAAATTCGCAAAACCTCAGCGTCTTGCGCGATGTCTTGCCTTTGTCGTTCATCGAAGCCTCGCATCTTGTGGGCAGTGCCGTCGGCGTATTGCTGTTATTGGTCTCTAGGGGCCTGTTCCGCAAACTCTACCGGGCTTGGGTCGTGGCCATGTTGCTGATGGTGGCAGGGTTTGCAGCGTCGCTTGCTAAGGGATTGGATACACACGAAGCCGTTAGTATGTTGGGCACAATCGCGGTTCTGGCACTGTTCCGCGGGGCGTTTTACCGGGTCAGCGGGGCGTCGATCTTCCGGCTGAATATCCCGTGGCTGATCAGCGTAGTCGTTCTGCTGGCGGTGATCTTCTGGATCGGCCTTTTTGCCTATTCCCATGTCGAATACCAAAATGCGTTGTGGTGGGAATTTGCTTGGAACGGCGATGCCTCACGCTTCTTGCGCTCCAGCCTTATAGTAGCGGTGATTGTGGGCATTGTTGCGGTCACCTCGCTGTTCGGGCGCGAGATTCCGGTGCCAGAGCGCGTTGAAATCCCCGAGGTCGTGGAACGGCTGGTGATGCAGAGCGAAGACACGGAGTCCCAGATTTCATTGACTGGAGACAAACAGTTCCTGATTGCGCCGGACGAGACAGCGTTTATCGCCTATGCCGATACGGGCAACGCCATCATTTCCAAGGGTGAACCCGTGGGGGACGAAAAAGCCGGGCAGCAACTGATCTGGCAACTGCGCGAAATGGCTGATCGGGAGGGAAAGCTATGCGCCTTTTACAGCGTCTCGACCAAATACCTGCCGACCTTCCTCGATCTGGGCCTATCGATTCTAAAAATCGGTGAGGTTGCCCGCGTTCCGCTTCAGGAATTCTCGCTGGACGGCAAGTCCCGCAAGCGGTTCCGGCAGGCCAAGAATCGGGCTGAGCGGGAAGGCTATGTGTTTGAGGTCATCCCGAAAGAGAAGCTTGCGCCGCTATTGCCAGAACTTCGCAAAATCTCGGATGATTGGCTGGCGCAAAAAGCGGGGGCTGAGAAGGGGTTTGCGCTTGGCGGGTTCGATGACACTTATCTGTCCTATTTTGATCATGCCGTGCTGAGAAACGGAGAGACCGGGCAGATCAAGGCCTTTGCCAATCTGTTTCAGGGGGGCAATAAATCCGAACTCTCGCTGGACCTGATGCGGTACGAGCCCGACAGCCCCAGCTTTGTCATGGATGCGCTCTTTGCCGAGATGATGGTCTGGGGGTCCGAGCAGGGGTTCCACTGGTTTTCACTCGGCGCGGCGCCGTTTTCGGGGATCGAGAACCGCCAACTCGCCTCGATCTGGAACCGGATTGGCGGGTTTGTATATGAACACGGAGAGCAGTTTTATCACTTCGAAGGGCTGCGGGCGTTCAAACAAAAGTTTGACCCGGAATGGAGCCCAAATTACTTGGCCAGCCCCGGTGGGTTCTCTGCGCCACGCATCCTTTATGAGGTGAACATCCTGATCTCGGGCGGTTTGCGCGGGTTGACGAAGTAAAGGTTAGTTCAGGCTGGCGCCAGTCGGGGCCTGTTGCAAAAGATCACCCCAATCGGTGCGATATGCCATCTCGGCCAGAACCGTTTCGGGCAGGAATTCCCGGTTTTGGCGGATTTGCCAGCCGCCGCCCAGACCCTTGTAGACAGCGACCAGATTGCTGGACACCTCTTGCCGCGCCTCGATCAGATTGGCCTGAGAACGCAGCAGCGCAGTCTGGGTGTTCAGAATGCGAGAATAGCTGGCGATCCCGTCACGATATTGGCTGATCGCGATCTCTGCAGCCTTGCGCGAGGCCTCGACGCTTTGCTGATAGAACCCGACCTGCTTACGCGCCTGCGCATAGGCGACCATGGCGCTTTCCACCTCGGAATAGGCCGTTAGAACGGTGTTCTGGTAGTTTGCGATCAGCGCCTGATAAGCCGCATCCTGCGCGCGCACGTTGTTCTTGACACGCCCATAGTTCAGCACGTTCCAGACAACGCCCGCGCTGGCCAGACCCGTTGTGCTGTTCGAACTGAACAGATCGCGCCCGCCCGATGCTTGCAATCCGATTGAGCCCGACAAGACAAACTGTGGATAGAGGTCTGCCATGGCGATACCCACCTGCGCCGATTGGGTGGCGGCGGCCAGCTCGGCGGCGCGAACATCAGGGCGACGGCGCAGCAACTCGGCCGGAACGCCCACGGCGACATTGGAACGCGCCGATGGGATGCGACCGGAATTGCCCAGAAGGCTGGTCATCCGCGAAGGTGTCGCGCCCAGCAATACGGCCAGCGCATTCTTGGTCTGTTGCAGATCGCTCTCTAGCTCGGGCACCAGCGCTTTGGTGTTGTTTAGCAGGGCGGTCGATTCCTGAACGTCCAGTTCGGTGGTAACGCCGTTGTTGAACCGCAATTGCGTCAAATCCGCCGATTCCTGCTGTAGTTTGATGTTCTCTCGGGCGACGCTAAGGGACTCCTGCAAAGCACGAATATTCACATAGAGCGCGGCGACGTCACCCGTTAGCGTGACCAATGCGTCATCGTAATTCGCCACCTGCAAGGCGAGGTTCGACCGTGCCGCTTGTACGCCGCGACGTTGTGCCCCCCAGACGTCCAGTTCCCATTGGGCATCAAAGCCCACTTGCGAGGTTGAAAACTCGGTATCCAAAGGGATGATCCGGTTGATATCTGCAATCGGGCCAAGATTGTCACTGATCTGGCGCCTTTGCAGGGATCCGCCAAGCGCCTGCGATTGCGGATAAAGCTCACCAAAGGCGATCCCCAGCTGCGCCCGCGCTTGCAATACGCGCGCCCCTGCAACTTGCAAACTCAGGTTCTGGGCATAGGCTTCGGCCACAAGTTTGTTCAGGGTGGGGTCATTGAACGTCTCCCACCACTTCACAACCGGTGCGCTGCGCGCAGTCAGGCCGCTTTGTCCGGCACTGGGATTGTTGACCTCGATCCATTCCTTCACGACAGGCGAGTTAGGGCGTACGAAATCGGGGCCCAGCGGAGCGCAAGCGGCCAACATCGCCGCGCACAGGGCCGTTCCCATCAAATGGCGAAAGGGTTTGGCCCGTTTCATGATCTGTGTCCTCAAATGTCCAGCGGTCGGATGAAGTTGGCGAAGGAATAGAGGCGTATGTTGATGCGCCTCAGGAACTCAAAGCTCTTGCCCTGACCAGTATAGATGGCAACGGCAGCGTGGCCGCCCGCTGGCAGGATATGCTCTTCGGGCATCTCGACCGTGATCTGCACCGCGATCCGACCGGGAAGCTTTGGCAGCTCAAAGCCGGGCAGGCGGCCCGATGGCAGATACTGACCCTGACGCGTGGCCCACCAGATCGCCTCGACCTTACCGGGCAGGATTTCACCGGGATAGAGGTCCAGCGCGACCTCAACCTCTTGCCCAACCTCAACGAATTTCAGGTTCTGCTGGCGGAACGTTGCCAGAAGATAGGGGTTATCTTCGGTCACGAAGCTGGCAATCGCGCCCAGACGGATATCGCCAACGACCAGACCGGGACGGGCCTGTTGTGAGACGATCATACCGTTTTCCGGTGCGTAGATCGTTGTATTATCAAGGAAATATTTGGCTTCGGCCAATTGCGCCTGCGCTTGTAGGATCCCTGTGTTTACCCCGTCGATCTGGGAGTCCTGCGCCAGAACGGCCTTTTGCAGGTTTGCTTCGGCTTGTTTGACGGCTGCTGAATCCTCAGCCACCTGTTCGTTCCAGCGGTCGAGCTCATCTTGTCGGGCGCCACCTGCAGGAACCAGGTTTTCGTACCGGGCTTGTTCGGTCAGCGCATAGTCCAGCTGTGCATTTGCCCGCTCGACCGCTTCGGTTTTGGCAATTACGTCCTGTTCCAGGATTTTGGCATTTTGCTGCGCCGCGACCAATTGCGCCTGTGCATTGTCTACAGCCAGTGAAAACACAGTGTCATCAAAGCGATAGAGCGGATCGCCCTTTGTCACAGTTGTGTTCGGTTCAACCAGAACTTCGGTCAGGATGGTGGGTTGCGTCAGCTTCGGGACGATCTGAATGGTGGATCGCACCACGTGGCTGTCGACCGAGAAGGGCTGAAAGAACCGCAATGCGACGAGGAAAATCAGCAGCAAGTGCGCACCCACCCAGAACGAGACAATGCCCCAGGCGATGTTGAACTTCAGCCACTCCATCTTGAAGAAGATGAACCAGACGAAAATGATGTAGAACAGCGTAATGCCGAGGGCGACGAACATGTCCGAGTGTTTCCTTTGGCCTTAGCTTTTCTGCGTCTCGTCGGACGCGGCCTGATATTCTTCTTTCACCGTTCCGCCTAGACGTTCGATATCTTTGCGGATGGCGTCCTTTTCTTCGTCTGGGCCCCGGCGAATGTCGACGGTCACACCATCATGAAACGCCCACATGAAGGCATGGACCCAGGGCACAACCGCCAGAAATCCCATCCAGCCCATGATTTTGACCGCTTCGGCATGTGGGTGGTTGCGTTTGATCGCAATCCGACCGGGCAACCCCATGATGAATAGGAACAACGCCATCACAGCGGCCAGGAGTAGAATCAATGCCACGAAGGTCAGATAGTCGTAGTAGCCAAGCGGCTGCCCCAATAGTCCCATGCTCGTGCCTCCTGTTTTGGATGGTGCTTCTATCCTCCGGTCTAGGTGGAGGGTCGTCAATCCATTTATGGTGGATTTACGCCGCAGTTCCCTGCGCGTCGCAGATACGAACCCTAGTTTCCCATGTACCACAATTCTGCACCAGGGACACAGGCAGCGGTTTATCCGTATAGATGGTGTCCATCTCTGCCATAGAGGTGATCCGGGCCGGGGCAGAGCGCTGGAATTTCGAATGATCCGCCACAAGATAGCTGCGCCGCGCCTGTGCGATGATGGTTTGGCTGACATGAACTTCTTGAAAGTCGAAATCCAGCAGATCGCCATCTACATCCAGTGCGGAACATCCAATCACCGCGTAGTCGAACTTGAACTGGCGTATGGTTGACACGGTCAGGTTGCCGATCAGCCCCCCGTCCGCGCGGCGCAGCATGCCGCCCGCCACCACGATTTCGCAATCAGGGTTGTCGACCAGAATATTGGCGACATTCATATTGTTGGTCACAACCATCAGGTTCTTATGGGTCAGCAACTGGCGGGCAACGGCTTCGGTCGATGTGCCGATGTTCAGGAAAACCGATGCGCCATCGGGGATATCCTGTGCACAAGCTTGCGCCATCAGGGTTTTCGCGTCGGCATTCAGGGTGCGGCGATCCTCGTATCCGATATTGGCCAGGCTCGACCGAAGAACCGCGCCACCGTGTACCCGATCCAGCTTGCCGGCTTCGGCCAGTTCGGACAGGTCGCGCCGGATGGTTTGAACGGTGACTCCGAACCGTTCGGCCAACCCATCGACTGTAACGCGCCCTTCGGTGCTGGCGATCTCAAGAATATCGGCTTGGCGAAAGGACAGGGACATCGGCATTTCCATGTGGTTCTGGTATCTTCGTTTATGTTCTTTCACGTCGATTTGGCAAGTTTCCCTGCGTGAAATTCATAGCTGTGTTGCAAAACGAAAATAAACGAACATAAAGCTTGATCACGCGAAGGGTGCTCTGATTAATGCAGGCAACCGGATTGTAGTGGGAATCACTGGCCATGACGTCGACAAACGATCACATCGCAGACCTGTTTATCATCGGTGGCGGGATCAACGGCTGCGGTATCGCGCGTGACGCCGCCGGGCGTGGGTTGTCGGTGACCTTGGCCGAGATGAACGATCTGGCCTCGGCCACGTCGTCAGCCTCGACCAAACTGTTTCATGGGGGCCTGCGCTATCTGGAGTATTTCGAAATCCGACTGGTGCGCGAGGCGCTGATCGAACGCGAGACGCTGCTGCGCGCAATGCCGCATATCAGTTGGCCGATGCGCTTTGTGCTGCCGTACCACAAGGACATGCGCTTCGATTCCGAAACGCCGACCTCAAAGCTGCTCAGCACAGTCATGCCGTGGATGCGCGGACGGCGCCCGGCCTGGCTGATCCGTTTGGGGTTGTTCCTGTATGATAATCTCGGTGGGCGTAAGATATTGCCGGGGACCAGATCGCTGAACCTGCACAGCGCACCCGAAGGCGCGCCATTGCAGAAAAAGTTCGAAACCGCCTACGAGTATTCCGATTGCTGGATCGAAGACGCGCGGTTGGTCGTGTTGAACGCCCGTGATGCCGAGGCGCGCGGGGCGCAGATCATGGTTGGGACTGAGGTGATATCCGCCCACAGGGTTGACGATCTTTGGGAAGTTACGGTCAGGGATCGCGACAGTGATGAAACGCGCGTGATCCGCGCTAGGATGCTGATTAATGCAGGTGGCCCATGGGTTGGTGATATCATTCAGTCCAAAATCCATGTGAATTCGCGCGAAGGTGTGCGGTTGGTGCGCGGCAGCCATATCGTGACGCGCAAGCTGTACGACCATGACAAGTGCTATTTCTTTCAAGGCGAAGATGGGCGCATCATCTTTGCCATTCCGTATGAGCAGGATTTCACCCTGATTGGCACCACCGATCAGGACCACGCGGACCCATCCGAACACCCGTTCTGTACCGAGGCTGAGAAGGATTATCTCTGCGCCTTTGCTACGAGTTACTTCGCACAGCCGGTTACCAAGGACGATATCGTCTGGACCTATTCCGGCGTGCGTCCGCTCTATGACGATGGGGCCAGCAGCGCGACGGCGGCAACGCGGGATTATACGCTGAAAGTGAACGCAATCGGCGGTGCGCCGGTGCTGAACGTGTTCGGCGGCAAGATCACCACCTATCGCCGTCTGGCTGAAAGCGCGCTGGAGAAGGTGGGCGAGCATTTCCCGGATTTGCCGGGCCCCTGGACGGCGGGTGTGGCACTTCCCGGCGGGGATTTCCCCGTTGATGGCCTGCAGATGCTCAGAGACAGTCTGGTCGCCGACTATCCGTTTTTGTCTGTGCCTTGGGCGGCGCGTCTGATCCGTGCCTACGGGACCGAAGCGCAAGAGGTCTTGGGTGATGCGTCCGAGGCAGCCGATCTCGGCGAAGATTTCGGCGCAACACTCACCGCGCGCGAGGTTGCCTGGCTCATGGACAAGGAATACGCACGCAGGGCCGAGGATGTGGTCTGGCGGCGTAACAAGCTGGGTCTGCGGCTGAAGCCAGAGCAGATCGAACGGATCGATCAGTGGATGGCGCAGCGCCTGCAGGCATAGATCATCGAAGGCTTGGCTGCCGGGGCAGAGCATGTTAGCCCTTGGGCACGGTCGGCAGACACCGAGGCGTCGCTGCTCCTGTGGGAGAGCTAAACCTGCCATTCAGATTGAAACGACATCGCAATCCCTAGGGGCGTTGTTTCGTTAAGTCAGCGACCGACGAGCGTATGAAACGCCCGATATGGATGCATGATGACCAAAACTCCTATCCCTTTGCACGTGGATGACCTGACCGGGTTCGCGCGTGCCTTGAACCAACAATTGGGCGAGGCCAGCCCAACTCATCTCAGCCTGATGAACATGCTGGCCCGCGCGGCCGGGTTTCAGAACCTGCAGCATATGCGGGCCGCCAACGCGGCCAAGCGGCGTATCGAAACACGACCTGATGCAGGGCCGCTGGACATGCGGACGGTCGAGCGGGCGTTGTTTCAGTTCGACGCCGCAGGGTGCCTGAAACGATGGCCGTCCAGACGTGCTGTGCAGACCCTTGCCCTGTGGGCCTTATGGGCCAGCGTTCCCGCCGGGATCAGCCTGACCGAGACGGAGGTCAATGAACGGCTTGTGCAAGAGCACCTGTTCGATGACCCGGCGACGTTGCGGCGCACTATGATCTCCTGCGGGTTGCTGACACGACAAATCGACGGTAGTGACTATCGCCGGATTGAGCAGGCCCCACCACCAGAAGCGCAGGCCGTAATCCGCGAGGTTACTGTGCGACGACGCAACCGGGCAGAGGCCAGTGCCGCATAGCGTCGCAGCAAAAAAGCCCCGTGACCAGCAAGGGGCTTTATCATGTTTCATGACAGTTGATCTCAGCTGGTCTCGGTTGCCGGATCAGGATCGCCTTTGCTACCTTTCAGCCATTCGCGCAGGCTCTGCATCAGGGCATAAAGCACCGGCACAAGGATCACGCCAACCAGGGTGGCCGCCAGCATGCCGCCGAACACGGCCACACCGATGGCCTTCTGGCTTGCGGCACCAGCCCCGTTGGCCGCCAGCAGCGGTACAACTCCAAGCAGGAAGGACAGCGCTGTCATCATCACGGCACGGAAACGCTGATAGGCGGCTTCGGCTGCGGCGTCCTTGATCGACAGGCCTTTGGCGCGCTGCTCCATGGCGAATTCCACGATCAGAATCCCGTTCTTCGAGGCCAGACCCACCAACATGATCATCCCGATCTGGGTATAGAGGTTGATGTCGCTGCCCACGATGGCCACGGCGGCCACCGCCCCGAAAAGGGCAACGATCACCGACAGTAGGATCGACACGGGCATCGACCAACTCTCATACTGGCCAACAAGGAACAGGTAGCCAAACAGGATCGCCAGCCCAAGGATGATGATCACCAGACTGCCCGAGGCCAATTGCTGCTGTGCCGTCCCCGTCCATTCGAAGGCATAGCCGGGGGGCAGGGCTGTGGCGGATTCCTCGGTCATCACACTGATCGCGTCGCCACTAGATAGCCCTGGGGCAGGCACCGCCGTGACTGTGGCCGAGCGGAACAGGTTATGTCGTTTCAGCAGAACCGGGCCCAATACGTTCTCAACATCGATCAACGTGCCCAGAGGCACCATCTCGCCTTGTTGAGAACGAACATAGAGGTTCGAGATATCCTCGACATTGTCCCGATAGGTCCCATCCGCCTGAATCATCACCCGATAGACCCGACCAAACAGGTTGAAATCGTTCACGTAATACGACCCCAGCTGCGCCTGCATGGTCTGGAAAATCTCAGCCACTGAAACCTGCAGGGTCTTGGCTTTTTCCCGATCCAGATCGACAAACAACTGCGGGACATTGGCGCGGAAGGTCGTGTAGGCTTGGCCGATTTCTGGCCGCTGATTTGCAGCGTAGACAAAGGACCCCACGGCCGAGGCCAGATCCTGCGGTGTGCCACCTCCGGTTTGCTGCACCTCCATCTCAACCCCGGCGGACATGCCGAGACCCTGAATGGGTGGTGGATTGAACGCCAGGACCGAAGCCGCGGATTCACCATTCGCAATGGCCAATATCTTGGCGAGAATGGCATCAGCACTCAGATCATCCGCTTGACGGTCATCCCAGTTGTCCAGGTTGACGAAAATCGCGGCACCGTTGGTGATGGTGCCGTTCAGCAGGGAAAAGCCGTTCACCAGAACCGTGCTGGCAACACCGGGTATTTCGCGTATCTGATCGTCCAGACGCGCGGTCACCGTTTCCGTCCGCTCCAGCGTGGCCGCATCCGGCAATTGAACATCAACGAACAGATAGCCGTTGTCCTCAAGTGGGATAAACCCGCTGGAGGTGTTGGACATGATCGTTCCGGTTCCCATCGCAAGTGCTACGATCACACCCAGCGCAACGACCGGCAGGATCAGCAGCTTGCGCACGATCGAGACATAGCCGTTCCTTACCGTTCCAATGAACCGTTCGAACAGGGCCAGCACACCTTTGGGAGGGCCGGAGCGGGCCCGCAGAACCAACCCGCATAACGCCGGTGACAAGGTCAGCGCGTTGATGGATGAGATCACAACAGCGGTCGAAATGGTCACCGCAAATTGCGAATACAGCTGGCCTGAGATGCCGGGCATGAAGGTCACGGGCACAAATACGGCCAACAGAACCAGTGTGGTTGCGATGACCGGACCGGTGATCTGGCCCATGGCTTTGCGTGTGGCTTCTGCAGGCGGAAGGCCCTCGTCAGCGATGATCCGTTCGACGTTTTCCACGACCACGATGGCATCATCCACCACGATCCCGATGGCCAGCACCAAAGCGAACAGCGAGATCGTGTTCAGTGACATGCCAAAAACCAGCAGGAAGGCGAAGGTGCCGATCAATGACACAGGGATGGCGACGGCCGGAATGATGGTCGCCCGCCAACTGCCGAGGAAGACAAACACCACCGAGATCACAAGGATGAAAGTCAGGATCAGGGTTGAAACTACATCGTTCAGCGAGGCTTCGACAAAGTCGGTGGTGTTAAAGGGGACGGCATATTCCACATCCGCCGGGAAAGAGCGTGATAGCCGTTCCAACTCGGCCTGAACCCGATCGGATACGGCCAGGGCGTTTGCCCCCGGTGCCTGATAGATGCCGATGACCGTTGCAGGAACCGCTTGGAAATACCCCGAGGCTGAATAGAACTGTGCGCCAAGTTCAACGCGTGCAATGTCGCGAACCCGCACGATTGAACCGGCATCGCCTGTACGGATCACAATTTCCCCGAATTCGGCGGCCGAAGTCAAACGACCCTTGGATTTGATCGTGTACTGAAAGGTTTGCCCCTCCGGCACTGGCGGTGCGCCGATCGAACCGGCAGAGACTTCGATATTCTGTTCCTGAATCGCGCTGATCACGTCACCAGGTGTGATGGACAGGGCAGCCATCTTGTCCGGGTCCATCCAGATGCGCATCGCATATTCCAGATTGGTCAGAACATCAGCTTTGCCGACCCCCTGAACCCGCGCCAGCGCATCGCGCAAGTTGATTGACGCATAGTTCGACAGAAACACACTGTCATATGTGCCATCCGGCGAGGTCAGCGTGACCAGCATCAGCATATTGGTCGAAGACTTCTGAGTGACCACGCCAGAGGAAGTGACTTCGGTGGGCAGAGAGGATGTGGCCTGCGACACCCGGTTTTGCACGTTGACCGACGCGATGTCAGGATCCGTACCGACTTCGAAGGTGACATTCAGCGAATAAGAGCCGTTGTCGGATGAGGTTGACGTCATGTAAATCATGTCGTCAACACCGTTCACCTGTGCCTCAATCGGGGCGGCAACGGTGTTTTCCACCGTTTCGGCATTTGCGCCAGTGTAGGTGGCAGTCACACTGACCACAGGTGGCGTGATATCCGGGAACTGAGCGACTGGCAGGACCATGTAGCCGATGCCGCCCATGATTGTCAGGACAAGCGAAATGACAAGCGCCAGCTTGGGCCGGCTGATGAAAAGGGCCGAGAACATGTGTTATTCTCCCGGCTGCTCTGAGGCCACAACCGCGTCAACCGCGACGCCCGGGCGAACCCTTTGCAAACCTTCGACGATCACGCTTTCGCCTTCACGCAATCCATCCAGCACGATGATCGCCGTATCGACCGTATCGCCCGTAGTGATATAGCGCTGTTCGACCATTTGTTTGTCATTGACGACCAGAACAAATTCACCGCGCTGGTCGCGTTGCAGGGCGGCCTGCGGGATCAGTACTTGTAGTGTGGGCTCCAACGCCTCGATGTGAACAGTCAAGAAAGCGCCATCAAGGATCAGACGTTTGGCATTGTCGAACTGGGCGCGCATGGTGATCGCACCGGTCAGCGGATCGATGCGGTTATCAACAAAGACGATCTCGCCTGTCTCATCCAGTTCCGTGCCGTTCGGCAGGGTCACATGGACATTCGGGCTTTTACCGCTTTCCGCAAGCGAAGCGGCGTTTTCGTTAAACTGCTCAAGGATCGAGGTGAACTGCTTTTCGTTCAGCGAGAAATTCACATAGATTGGGGCTTCGCTGACCAGATTGACCAATGCCGGGTTCGAGGGGCCAACCACATCGCCAACGCTGGTTGTCACTCGCCCGATCCGCCCGTCAAACGGGGCGTGGATTTGCGTATAGCTCAGGTCAAGTTCGGCTTGCTGGATCGCGGCATTGGCAGCTTTAACCTCTGCCTCGGCGACCAGTTCATTTGCGCGGGCCGTATCGCGTTCGGATTCGGGCGTGGCGTCGCGTTTGAACAGCTCTTCCTTACGATCAAGGTCAATCTTAGCCAGTTCCAGATTGGCCTGGGCCCGGTTCAGGTCGGCTTTGCGGGCCTCAAGCGTGGCCTGATACAGGTCGGGCTCGATTGTAAACAGCAGCTCATCCTTGGTGACAAGCGCGCCGTCTTCGACATTCTGGCTTTCCAGAAACCCGTTCACACGCGCCACGATATCGACCTTGTTGATCGCTTCGGCCCGTCCGATGAACGCCGCCTCATCTGTGATTTCTTGCGTATAAGCCGCCGCGATGGATACTTTGGGGGCTGGCGCCTCGCTTTGATCCTGGGCCAGCGCAGTATAACTGACGCCCAGACTGGCCAGGGCAGCGATGGCCAAAGCCGGACCCTGATAGCGGAGGATAGAGTTCTTCAATGCAAGGGGCATGGCGGACGCCTCGTTCAAAAGGAATTTGCGTAATGGCGCACGGCCATGGCGAGTCGATTGATGTCTGGGTCAGGATGGCTCGTTTAGAGACATATCTCAAGCGTCTTGAATCGTGCCATATGTTGGAGTGGGCCAGAAATTGTTCTGATTGCAGGCCAACTTAGATGTGCAACAGATGTAGATTTGGGTGCTGAACCTGCGGATAATCAGAGCGCAGAGAACGAAAAAGGCGAAGGTTGGAACCTTCGCCTCTGATCAGTTGTCAGACCAAAACAGCCTGCCTATCAGTCGCGCGTTCCGGCAAAGCGGGTTTGCCAGTCTTCGCGTTGCTCATCTGTGATCTTTGCGAACAATACGTCCGGAACCGTAAACGCGTGCCCGGCGGGCAGGGCGTTCAGCGCGTCATCGGCACTGTCGGGCCAGCTTGTATTCAGAGTGTTCATCGCACTCAGCATCCGTGCTGAGGCGTCTGGGATGAACGGTGCGCTGAGCACGGCATAGAGACGGATCAAGTTCAGGCCCAGACGCACCTGTGCGGCGGCCTGTTCCGGGTCTTCCTTGAAGGTCGACCACGGGGCTGCGGCTTGCAGATATTCATTGCCTGCGACCCAGATCGCGCGCAATTCCTGCGCCGATTTGCGGACCTCCATCGCTTCCATATGGGTTTCATAGGTGCGGATACGCTTGGAGATGTCTTCGATCAGCGCAGTCTCGCGTTCTCCAAAACGTCCGCCTTCAGGCACGGTTTCACCGAATTTCGAACGGCAGAACTTGGTGATCCGGCTGACGAAGTTGCCCAGGACGTCAGCAAGGTCCTTGTTCACCGATTGCTGGAAGTTCTCCCACGTGAACTCACTGTCACTGCTTTCCGGTGCGTGGCTCAGCAGCCACCAGCGCCAGTAATCGGCTGGCAGGATCTCCAGCGCTTGGTCCATAAACACGCCGCGACCCTGAGAGGTCGAGAACTGACCACCGTCATAGTTCAGATAGTTGAACGATTTCAGGTGGTCGACCATCTTCCACGGCTCGCCCGAACCCAGAATGGTGGCCGGGAAGGATAACGTGTGGAAGGGGACGTTGTCCTTGCCCATGAACTGTACGTAACGCACGTCATCCGCGCCCTTGTCAGTGCGCCACCAGCGCTGCCAATCAGCATCCGTCTTGCCATTCGCATCGGCCCATTCCTTGGCGCAAGCGATGTATTCGATCGGCGCGTCGAACCAGACGTAAAAGACCTTGCCCTCCATCCCCGGCCAGTCCTGATCGCCTTTCTTGACTGGAACGCCCCAGTCCAGATCGCGGGTGATGCCGCGGTCCTGCAGGCCGTCGCCGTCATGCAGCCATTTCTTGGCAATGGATGTCGTTAGGATTGGCCAGTCGGCCTTGCTGTCGATCCAGGCATCCAACTGATCCTTCATTGCCGATTGGCGCAGATACAGGTGCTTGGTTTCACGCACCTCCAGATCGGTCGAACCCGAAATGGCCGAGCGCGGCTCAATCAGGTCGGTCGGATCCAGCTGTTTAGTGCAGTTCTCGCACTGATCGCCGCGCGCTCGGTCGTAGCCGCAATTGGGGCAGGTGCCTTCGATATACCGGTCAGGCAGAAAGCGCCCGTCGGCATTGGAATAGACCTGTTTCTCGCTGACTTCACGGATCAGCCCCGCATCATCCAGCTTGCCTGCGAAATGCTGGGTCAGCGCCTTGTTCTGCTCGCTGGAAGACCGGCCAAAGTGATCAAAGCTCAGCCCAAAGCGCTTTGCGATATCGGCCTGCGCCGCATACATATCGGCGCAATATTCAGCCACCGGCTTGCCTGCTTTGGCGGCAGCCAGCTCAGCAGGGGTGCCGTGTTCATCGGTGGCGCACAGGAACATGACCTCATTCCCCCGGCCGCGCTGGTAACGTGCGTAAAGATCGGCAGGCAATTGCGAGCCGATCAGGTTGCCGAGGTGTTTGATCCCGTTGATGTATGGGATCGCCGAGGTAATTAGAATCCGGGCCATGTTGCGTTTCCACCTGTCTGTCTGCGCGCCCGTCTACCTTAAGTAACCGGGCAGCAAAAGCCCGGGTTTGAAACTGACGGCAAGAAACGCGCGAAGAGCAGATTTTTTCACGTGACGTAGGGGCAGGGATTGTTGCCTGTTACGGCGGCGTAATACCTATAGGATGTAATTATTGTTCACAAACACTTGAAAATCGACAGTCACTTCCCATTTTAAATGTATACTAAGGTATACAATAACGAGGGCTAAAACCATATGTTCAACTTTCTTCTCGAGGGTGCATTTGCGCCCTTCACCTTTTCGCTCGCGCTTCTGTTCGGCCTCCTGACGCTGGAACTTTTGGCCCTGGCTCTGGGTGGCAGCCTGTTGGTCGGCGAGGGTGAGTTTGATCTTGATGTGGTCGATGGCCCCGATGTGGACCTTGCTGATTTCGGTCTGGACATTGATGCGGATGTCGATCTGGGCGATTTCGAACTGGCTGAGGTCGAGGCGGAGGCACCCGGCCTCGTCTCAACAGGCCCGTTCTCATGGCTTGGCGTCGGAAAAGTACCGGTCATGATCTGGCTGGTCGTGGCGCTGGCTGGATTCGGCCTCAGTGGCTTTGGGTTGCAAATCGCCCTGCTGGAAGGGTTTGGATTTGCCTTGCCGGCAACGATTGCGGCGCTGCCTGCCGGCGCATTTGGTCTGTGGTTCGCCCGTGGTTTCGGCGGTGTCTTTGCCCGCCTTCTGCCCAAGACCGAGACCGAGGCAATGTCAGAGCGAATGCTGGCCCGTCGCCGTGGCGTGATCAGCCAGGGCACGGCGACACGTGGACGCCCGGCCGAGGTTCGGGTCATGGACCGCTTTGGCAATACCCACCATCTGCGGGCTGAACCACTGCAAGACAGCGACGCACTGGAGCAGGGCACCGAAGTGCTTGTGCTGCGCGACCGACGGCAAGACCGGTTCGTTCTGGTCGGCCTTTCGAACTAACAAATATTTAACCCCAAATCGGAGGATTTTGCATGGAACTTACTTTCCTGATCACTACAGTTGCGACCATTTTGGCGGTCGTCCTGTTTATCGGCCTGGTGCTGGGCCGACTTTACAAGCGCGCAACCCGCGAAGTCAGCCTGGTTAAAACCGGGGCAGGCGGCAAGAAGGTCATTATGGATGGTGGCGTCATCATCGTGCCCTTGTTGCACGAGGTCAGCCCGGTCAATATGAAAACCCTGCGCCTTGAAGTGCAACGCAGTGGTGAGGCTGCTTTGATCACCAAGGATCGCATGCGGGTTGATGTGGGTGTCGAGTTCTACGTCTCGGTTATGGCCACCGAAGAAGGGATCGCACGCGCGGCCCAGACCTTGGGCGACCGGACCTTTGATGTCGAACAACTGCGCGAGATGATCGAAGGTAAACTGATCGATGGTCTGCGCGCTGTGGCGGCGCAGATGACCATGGACGGGCTGCATGAAAACCGCGCCGATTTTGTACAAGAGGTGCAGAACGCAGTGTCCGAAGACCTGTTGAAAAACGGTTTGTCGCTCGAATCCGTCTCGCTGACTGCGCTGGACCAGACGCCGTTTGAGGCGCTGGATGAAAACAACGCCTTTAACGCGGTGGGTATGCGCAAGCTGGCCGAGGTGATTGCGACCTCAAAGAAAGAGCGCGCGCAGATTGATGCTGAGGCTGAGGTTGAAGTGCGCCGTGCCGCGATGGAAGCCCAGCGGCAGAAGCTGTTGATCGAAAAGGATGAAGAACAGGCGCGGATCGAGCAGACGCAAGCGGTCGAAACCCTGCGCGTGGCGCAAGAGGCCGAGATTGCGGCGCGGACCGAAGACTCGGTACGGGAAACCGAACGCGCCCGGATCGCGCGGGAAGAAGCCATCCGCTCGGCCGAGATCGAACGCGAGCGCAAGATCCGCGATGCGGAGATCGCCAAAGAGCGTGAGATCGAAGTGGCTGAACAGGAGCGCCAGATCATCATCGCGCAGAAATCCGAAGAGGAAAGCCGCGCGCGTGCATCGGCTGATCTGGCTCGGGCCGAGGCGACCAAGGCGACCGAAGCCGTGGCAACCGCACGCGAGGTGGCCGAGGCTGAGCGTCAGAAGCAGATCGTTCTGATCGAAGCCACGCGCGAGGCAGAACGTCAGGCCACCGCGATCCGTCTGTCTGCGCAGGCCGAGAAAGAGGCCGCCGCCGACCGTGCCGAAGCCCGCCGCGAAGAGGCGCAGGCCGAAGCGGATGCGCTGAACATCCGGGCCGAGGCCAAGAAGAACGACATGCTGGCCGAGGCGGAAGGTAAGCGCGCGATTGTTGAGGCTGACAATGCCTTGTCCGCTGCGCAAATCCGCATGAAGGTCGACATGGCGCGTATCGAAACCATGCCGTCGATCATCTCCGAGATGGTCAAGCCTGCGGAAAAGATCGACTCGATCAAGATCCATCAGGTTGGTGGTATCGGTGCGGGCGCGATTGGTGGGGCCGCCAACAGCGACAAGCCGGTGGTGAACCAGGCGCTCGATTCGATCATGGGCATGGCGGTGCAGATGCCCGCGCTCAAGAAATTGGGCGAAGAACTGGGTCTGTCGATGGAAAACGGAGTTGGCGGCGTGGTGAATGGTGCGCTTGAGGCAACGCCTGAGCCCGACGTGGCCGAAGACGAACCACCTGCGACCCAGCAGTGAGCGACGAAAGGGCCGGGATTATCCCGGCCCTTTTTAATCTTCGCGCGATCGTTTCAATAGTCGCCCGATGGTAAAGGATGTGCGCGGGGCATAGACGTAGTTGGTGCGCGCATCCGGTGTCGGGCGTGACCGCATGCGGGCCAGACCAAACCCGATCAGACCCAGATGGCCAACAGCCACAAAGGCAAACAAGGCGCCAGGGCCAAATTGTTCGATCAATGTTGAAGACACATAGGGCGACGCAATTGCACCCAGCGCGTACCAGAACATCAGAGCTGCAGACAGTTCGACCCGTTGTTCGGTGGTGGCAAAATCATTGGCATGGGCGGATGACAGCGAGAAGATCGGGAAGGTTGTCAGCCCAAAGAACCCGGCGGCCAGCATCACGCCCAGTGTTCCCGCCCCGCTGGCGGCCATGGTGACCCCGCAGCTGAGTACGGCGGCGGCGGAAAGCCAGATCAGAACCCAGCGTCGGTCGTATTTGTCGGCCAGCCAGCCCAACGGGTACTGGGCTAGCGCCCCGCCCAAAACGAAGGATGCGAGGAAGAACGCGATCTGATCCAAGCTCAAACCCACCTCTTGCCCATAGACCGGGCCGACCATCCGGAAGGACGCAGAGCTCAGTGCCGAAACGATGACGCCAGCAACGGCCAGCGGTGAACAGGCCCAGGCCAGTTTGGGCCTCAGGCGCGGGGCGTTTGGGGTTTGAGGCTGGCTGGCCCGCGTTAACGTCAAGGGCAGCAGCGATGCACAACACAGGATCGCCAACAGGTTATATGATACATAAGATGCAGGCGGCAAAACCGCGATGATCAACTGCGCGCTGAGCGAGGCCCCCAGATCCGCGATACGATAGGTGCCCATCGCCCGCCCGCGCGTTTCATTGGTGACCTTGGCGTTCAGCCAGGCCTCGATCACTGTGTAGCACCCGGCCACGCAGGTGCCCGAGGCAATTCGTAATGCGGCCCAGATATAGGGGTTTTCGGTCAGGGTATGCCCGATCAGACCCATCGCGCCCAGGGCCGTGCACACGGCAAAGGCGCGCGAATGTCCGACGCTGCCCATCAGGCGCGGGGCCCACCAGCAACCGATAAAGAAGCCGATGAAATGTGCCGATCCCAGCAGACCGATCTGCTCGGTCGTGAAACTCAGCGTGATGCCCGAGATCGCATCGAGTGGTCCAACACCGCCTGTCGATAGCTGCAACAGAATGACGGACAGGAAGAGGGCGGCAAAGGAAATGATCGTGCGCATAATGAGACCACGCTCTACCTGTCTCTGGTCTTTTGCGCGCGCCTAATCGACGCCTTGGTGTCGTTTTTTGCGAATTTGCAGATTAGTTCAGGCGTGTGATCTGCGCCCGGATGTCCAGGCCCACTGTGTTGTCGACCAGATCAGGATAGCCAGAGGCCCCGTATGCATGACGATCCAGCGCGCCGGTCAACTGGATCGACAGGGCGCTGAGGTCATCCGCAGCGCTTCCGGGTGCACGGTAGAGCGCTGCATCAAGGGTCACTGGCCGGGTAATGCCACGCACGGTCAGATCGCCTTTGATCGCAGCCCCATCCGAAAGGCGCCCACCCGGGCCAAGCTGGATTTTGGTCGAGGTAAAGCGAATGGTTGGATGCGCATCAGCATTCAGCACACTTTCGCCCAGCATGGGCCCGCGCGCAAAAGGCAAACGCGTTCGTGCGGCCGCTACATTCAGGATGACGTCGACCTTGCTGTTCTGCAGGCGTTTTGTATCCAGCTGAATGTTGGCAGATTGGATCGGCATGGTGCCCGATTGCGCCACCCCGGACAGATCAAAGGTGAACCCCACCGATGTGCCCTTTTGCGCAAGCGCATAGGGGATCATGACGGATTGGGCCGCCCCCAGGCTGGGCCATATGGCCAATCCAGCTACAAAACTGCGTCTGGTCATTCTGGTCATGTCGATCCCTCTCGCCTGCGCTGCTTTGTCGGATGTGGTCAGATCCGCCCTGTGTTGATGTTTGCTGCCCTGACGCTAGTACGCAGGACGTAATGATTGGTTAACACGCGAACTTGCTATCTTATTCGGCCTGAACTCAAAACAACTGCTGTCGGTGGTTTGCCTGCAACAATCGGTTTGCGCGTTTATCCGTTGGAAACAGCCAGGGCGATGGCTTTGGCCCGGCCAATCACATCTTGCGTGAGCGCTCTTCGCCGCTTCTCGCAGGTTGCAGATGCATCCTGGCGGGTGGGGCGGCCAGCGTGGCGTGCCAACTGGCCGGGGGCAGGGCGCGGGCGCGACGACGGGTCAGGGTCCAGCGGTTTGCCTCATCCCGATGTGCGGCGGCCATGTGCCAGCGCGTTTCGACCCCTTGCGCACCACCATCGCCGGGGGTCAGCAACAGGCCCAGCGGGGGCTGCCCTATATCACCCTGTTCCGCTGCCAGATGCAGCCGTCGCACCGGTGTCAGGCCCGGCGCGCCGGGCAAATCGCTGATGACCAGCGGAACGGCACGGCTGCGCAGGGCTTCTTCCATGCACCACAGCAGGTCCTCAGCCCGTTTGGGGCGGGCAAAGAGGAACCTTCCGGGGTCAGCAAAATCGACCATTCCGTGAGGGTTCAGCTGGCCCAGCTCCCATGCGGGATAAATCCACAAGACCGGTCCTTGGGTCTGCCCCGCCAGCCACATGGCGAAACTGCGCCGGGCGGGGCCGCAGGCTTCGTGCACGCGGCCCTGTTGCAGGGTGACCTCATCATGAAGTTTGACCCCCGGCGCGGCACGCGCGGGCTTGGCACCAAGAAGCTGAGCAGACATGATATGCGCATATCATGTTCTCACTTTGTTCTCAAGCTGCGAACGCGTCTAACGGGACAGGATCATCCGGCCATCGGTGAACTGGATATTGGAAAACCGGTGCAGGTAATCCATACCCAACAGCGACTGGTGCAGCTCTCCTTCGTTGATCCAGGCCGAGACATTGCGATCCGCAATCGGACCCAGTTCGAAACTGTCCAGCCGTACCGGAGCTGTCCGAACCTCTCCATTCGCCGTGATTGCACGGCCGAAATAATTCAGCTGATCAGGATTAATACCCACACGTTCCGCATCCTGCGCGCTGAGCACGATTTGGCTGGCCCCGGTATCCACAAGGAACACAATGGGTTCACCATTTACGATAACCGGCAGGTAATAGTGCCCGTCCTGGGCGCGCGGCACCTCGATCATATCGCCAGTAACAGCCATTTGCGGGGCAGGGCTGACCGAGGATTGGATATCCTCCCACAGGCCAACGACCGCAATGACACCCACGAAGATAAACACCCAGGCCATGACCTGTTGCAGGGTCTTGTTCAGGGATTGACGGTTCTGGGCGACAAACCACAGCACTATGGCCGCGCCGAGCACGACCAGATACACCAAACGCCCGATATCGTCGCCATTCATGCCGTTGCCCTTACAGTTTACTCCGCACTCTATATGGGGATTTACGACGCAAAACCAAAGGCCTTGAGGCCATCCAGAATGAACTGAACCGACAGGGCAGCCAGCAGCATGCCAAGCAGCCGGGTCAGCACATTCAGGCCCGTTTTACCCAGTATACGCGCGATCAGGCCCCCTGCCAGAAAGAACAACAGAACCACGGCCATGACAGCCAGCATCACGGCCACTGCCGCTGCAATTCCCTGAAGGCCCGGATGCTGTCCGGACAACAGAATAATCGTCGCAATCGATCCCGGCCCGGCGACCAGAGGGATGGCGAGTGGAAAGACCGACGGGTCGTTGTGTTCCTCTTCCTCAGCCCGATCCTCGCGTCGTTTGGTGCGGCGTTCGAACAGCATGTCCAGTGCGGTCAGGAACAAAAGTGCGCCACCGGCAACCTTGAACGCTTCCATCGAGATGCCGACAAAGCCCAGAACCGCCTCACCAAAGGCCGCGAAGGCAATCAGAATGCCGGTTGCGACCAGACAGGTGCGATAGGCCGTGCGCCGCCGGGCGCGCGCGTCCATATCCTGTGTCATCGCGACAAATATGGGTGCCGTGCCGAACGGGTCGATCACGACGAACAAGGTGGTGAAGGCGGTGATGAAGAAGGCGGCGTCAATCATGCGGCACTCTCCGCCTGTTCCAGTTTTTCGGCGGCGGCGACCCACAGCGCCTCGGCTTTTTGCATGGCCTCTGTCACCTCGGCGAATTTGCGGTTCCAGGTTTCCAGATCATCGATCCTGTCATCCTCGTATAAGCCTGGGTCCGCCAGTTTGGCCGAGAGTTTATCGTGCATATCCGTCAGCTTCTCGATCCGATCTTCGCATTTGCGCAGATCGGCGCGCAGGGCCAGCATGGTATCGCGTGAGGGGCGTTTGGGTTTCGCCGTCTGAGGCTTTTGCTTCACCGGCTTATCTCGGGCCAGAAGCATCGCGCGATAGGCTTCGAGGTCTTGATCAAAATGTTTGACTGTGCCGTCCGAGACCAGCCACAGCCGGTCTGCCACCAGTGACAGCAGATGCATGTCGTGGCTGACCAGAACAACCGCGCCGGAATAGGCTGTCAGCGCCTCAACCAACGCCTCGCGGCTTTCGATGTCCAGATGGTTGGTCGGCTCATCCAGGATCAGCATATGAGGGGCGTCGATGGTGGCGATCAGGAGTGACAGGCGGGCTTTCTGACCGCCCGACAAACGCCCGACTTCTGTGTCCGCTTGATCGGCATTCAGTCCAAAGCCTGCCAGCCGCGAGCGCCACTTGCCCGGAGCCTCATCCGGACGCAGACGGCGCAGATGGTCCAAGGGCGTTTCGTCCACATAAAGCTCATCAACCTGATGCTGCGCGAAATAGCCGATGCGCAGCTTGTTGGACCGGGTCATCTTGCCTGCCATCAGGGGCAGGCGGTCTGACAGCAGTTTGGAAAGTGTCGATTTACCCTGACCGTTCTTGCCCAGCAGCGCGATGCGATCATCCTGATCAATGCGCAGGTTCAAGCGGCGCAGAACCTCGGTCTCTCCATAGCCTGTGACACCGCCTTCGATCTGGATGATCGGCGGCGATAGCTCTTCGGGTTCGGGGAATGAAAACGCACGTAGGGCAGCCTCTTGCGGGGTTGAGACCAGCTGGATGCGTTCGATCATCTTCAGGCGCGATTGGGCCTGTACGGCCTTTGACGCCTTGTACCGGAAGCGATCTACAAAGCTTTGCAGATGGGCGATGCGGGCCTTTGCCTTTGTATTCTCAGATTCCGCCTGTGCCAGACGTTCCGCCCGGCGTTCCGCGAATTTGTCATAGGGCACCGCGTAGTAGGTGAGCTTGCGGTCTTCCAGATGCAGGATCGAGCCCACAGCGCGGTTCAGCAACCCGCGGTCATGGCTGATGACGATCACCGTATGCGGATACTTTGCCAGATAACTTTCCAGCCACAGCGCGCCTTCCAGATCCAGATAGTTGGTTGGCTCGTCCAAAAGCAGCAGATCGGGCTGCGAAAACAGCACCGCCGCCAAGGCAACACGCATTCGCCAACCGCCCGAGAAATCGGAACAGGGTTTCAACTGGTCTTCGTCATCAAAGCCAAGTCCCTTGAGGATCGACGCCGCCCGGGCCTCCGCCGACCAGGCATCAATATCGGCCAGACGAGTCTGGATATCGGCAATACGGGCAGGGTCCGTGGCGATTTCAGCCTCAGCCATTAGCGTGCTGCGTTCCGTGTCAGCCGCCAGAACGGTGTTGATCAGGGATACATCGGACGACGGCACTTCTTGCGCCACCCCACCAATTCGCGCCCGTTTGGGGACTGAGATAGCGCCGGATTCCAGCGCCAGCTCCCCTCGGATCAGGCGAAACAGAGTGGTCTTGCCGGTGCCATTGCGACCTACCAGACCAACCTTGTGGCCGTCGGGGATGGTTGCGCTGGCTCCTTCGAACAAGGGTCGGCCTTCAACGGCATAGGTGATGTCTTCGATCCGTAACATGACGCGCTCTTAGCAGAGCCGTGATGCCGCCGCCAGCGGCTTGGCATGTTCAAACCAAGAGCGATGTGCTAGCGCTGGTCCGGTTGGATTTTAGTTGGTTTCGACCCATGCGCGCGACCCGGACGCCCCCATCTTTGGCGACACTGATATTTGCAACAGCGCTGTCGGTGCTGTCGCTGAACATGTTCCTGCCGTCATTGGCCCGGATGGCCGAGGATTTTCAGGTTGACTATGCGTTGGTGAACCTTTCGGTGGCCGGTTATCTGGCGATTTCAGCCTGTCTGCAACTGATCCTTGGCCCTTTGTCGGACCGGTTTGGTCGTCGGCCCATTTTGCTGATCGGAACGGGTGTATTTGCAGTCGCTTCACTTGGCTGTGTGCTGGCTGAGACGATCTGGGTCTTTCTTGGTTTCCGGATGCTACAGGCCGCTGTGGTGGCAGGGCCGGTTCTGTCCAGCGCATCGATCCGCGACAGATATGCTCCGAATGAAGCCGCCAGCAAGCTTGGGTATGTGGCAATGGCCATGGCCTTGGCCCCCATGCTGGGGCCGATGCTGGGCGGAGCCTTGGACATGCTGTTCGGCTGGCGCGCGGGCTTTGTCCTATACGCGGTGTTCGGGGCAGGGGTGTTCGCCTTGCTGTGGCTGGATATGGGAGAGACGAATACCAACCGGTCTGCCACCTTCGCAGCGCAATTGCGCGAATACCCCCATCTGTTTCGTGCCCGCCGGTTCTGGGGCTATTCCCTATGCGCGGCCTTTTCGATCGGTGGCTTCTATAGCTTCATAACCGGAGCCCCCCTGGTGGCAGCCGCTTGGTTTGATCTAAGCCCCGCGATGCTGGGCCTTGGGATCGGGATCATTACAGGCGGCTTCATGGTCGGTAACTTCATCACTGGCCGTATCGCCAGGCATACCCAGCTGACGACCATGATCCTGGCAGGTCGGATCGTGGCCTCAACCGGGCCCTTCGTCGGTTTGATGCTGTTTCTGGCAGGCTGGGGATCGGTTTGGGTGTTTTTCGGCTCTGCCATTTGCGTTGGATTCGGCAACGGGCTGACCAATGCAAATGCCTCGGCCGGGGTTATGTCGGTCAGGCCAAAGCTGGCGGGCAGCGCGGCGGGGCTTTCCGGTGCAATGATCGTCGCATTGGGTTCGATCCTGACGATGATGACCGGGGGGCTTGTTAGTCCGGAAAACGGCCCCTTTCTGGTACTTGGCATGATGAGCGTCAGTAGCTTTGCGGGTCTTCTGGCCGTACTCTACGTACGCAGGCTGGACCGGATCGACCCTTTGCCCGATACGAACTGAGCTCAGGGTCATCATAACACTTTTCATGAGCCACATACCGTGTTAGGCGGCGCGCGATGGATTTCGGCGCGGGCCCCGCGCCACATTGTAAGGAGAGGCCGATATGGCACTGGAACGCACATTTTCGATCATCAAACCCGATGCAACCCGCCGCAACCTGACTGGCAAGATCAACGCCAAGTTCGAAGAAGCCGGCCTGCGCATCGTGGCGCAAAAACGCATTCACATGACCAAGGCACAAGCGGGCAAGTTCTACGAAGTGCATGCCGAACGCCCGTTCTATGACGAACTGTGCGAATTTATGTGCTCGGCGCCGGTTGTTGTTCAGGTTCTGGAAGGCGAAGGCGCCATTGCCAAGAACCGTGAAGTCATGGGCGCAACCAACCCTGCAGACGCAGCCCCCGGCACCATCCGCGCCGAGTTCGCTGAATCGGTTGGCGAAAATTCGGTCCATGGTTCGGACGCGCCGGAAACCGCTGCGGTTGAGATCGCATATTTCTTCTCGGGTATCGAACTGGTCGGCTAAGCCACTGTTTCGTGCTGATTTCGGGCCGCTCCGTTTGGGGCGGCCTTTTTCGTTCAAACCTGTTTCAGATCACTTGCGGACACGCGCACCCCGATCGCGTTTAGGTCTGAGATCAACTGGCTTTCCGCTGCGGGTTTGGCACAGGCTTTGATCGCGTCAAACCTTTGGCGCAGCTTCTTTTTCTCATCGCCTTTGCAATCGTTCCAAGGGCGGCCCTGAAGGCCCATGACCAACACATAGTACCCGATGAAATGTGCCTTGGTTCCTGCCTGCAACAACCGGGTATAGGCCTCATCCGCGCCGAGTTCACGTAGCTCCTGCGCAGAGTGTATCCCCGCACGGGCGCAAGCTTCTTCGAAGGCGGGGCCAAGATTTCTGATCGAGGACACAGGATCGGGCATGAGTTTGGTTTAAACCTCCTATCTTGAGCTGTCACCCCAACAATACTGCGTTCCGGTTTTTGCTTGCGTTTCGGTTGAGTTCAAGGTTTCATGACGTCATGCTGTCATGGAGGGTGAGATGGCCAAAACCAAAGGCTCAGGCCAAAAGGCGGAGAAAGGGAAAAAGAACACCTCGCTCCGGTTGGACGAAAAAACCCTGAAGGCGCTGAAGATACGCGCGATTGAAGAAGACACAAGCGTGCAGAAAATCGTGGAGACATTGGTTAATGACTACCTTGGCACCCCTCGAAAGGGCGGCGCATGAGTGTTGAATCTGAGGTGCTGTTTGTCCTGCGCGGTGGATTTGATCCATCTGAGTTTGTCGGGCTGAACCTGCGATATGATCCGGAATGGGCCTCCAGACCATTTGTTCTTCTGGATTGTCATGACCAGTCGATCCGCGCGTCGGGTCGGATGTTGCTGGAGTTCGGCGGGTCATTGCACCTGCTGGATAGCCAAGGCACGCGTTTGAGCCAAAGATGCAAGGGCCAAGGGCGTTTTGTACAAGACCTGCCAGACGGCCCGCTGCGCGACGCTTTGAAAGGATTTCCGAAACTGCGCGCGCTGATGGCAATTGCCTCGGGCGAGGTCGAGGAGGGCAGCCTTGCCGTTCTGGATGATCTCGAGAAAACACAGGTGCGTGGTCGTGTCACACGATTGTCGACGGCAAACGGGCAGGCGACGATTATTCGCCTCAGTCCTTTGCGCGGGTATGACAAGGCCTACCAAAGGGCTTGCGACGCGATGTTAGCGGCCGGGTCAGACAAAGCGGATCTGTCTGCGATTGTTCAAGCCTTGGAACCGGGTGAGGCCCCATATCGGGCAAAGCCTGAAATTATCTTGGGAAGATCGGAACCTTCCATTCAAGTTGCTGCCGATATTATTCATACTTTTCTGCAGGTTGCGCAACAAAATGAAAGCGGTACCATTGCCGATATCGACACCGAATTCCTGCATGATTACCGTGTCTCAATGCGCCGGATACGATCCGTGATCAGCCTGTTCAAAGGGACCTTTTCCGAGGATCAGACAGCCGTGCTGAAAAGGACATTCTCGGACCTGATGGACCCGACGGGCCGGGTACGGGATCTGGATGTCTATCTTCTGGAAAAAGATATATATTATAATCTGGTACCCGATACACTTCATCCCGGATTGGATGCCATGTTCGGGCAATTTCAGAAGGAGCGCATGCAGGAGCTGTCCCGGCTTGCCCGCAGGCTGCGCAGTAAGGCGTATCAAAGCCAGATGGCAGAACTGGTCGCGTTGTTCAGCAGCACCGAGGGCCTGCAACCGGGGTCAAACGCGCAGCGCGGCGCCTATGACTATGCTTGCGCCCTGATCTGGAAGCGCTATCGCAAGGTCTGCAAGATTGCGCGCAGCATCACGCCTGAAACGCCGGATGAGGTGGTGCATGATCTGCGGATCGACTGCAAGAAATTGCGTTACTTGATGGAGTTCTTTTCGCCCTTGTTTGATGCGAAAGACTTCAAATCCATCCTCAAGCCCTTGAAAAAGCTTCAGGATAATCTGGGTCTGTTCAATGATTATTCGGTCCAGCAAGAGGCGTTGCAACAGTTCGCTGCGCACCAATCCAACGCCCAGGGGCGCGTTGATGCTCAGATCGGTCTGGCGGTTGGAGGGCTGATCGCTGTTCTGGACCAACGGCAACGGGCCGAGCGTGACCGTGTCATCGCTAATTTCCAACAATTCGATGCCCCTGAAACGCGCCACCTGTTTCGCCACCTGTTTCATCAGTCCAAGGAGTGAGGAATGAAGATCATTGCCTGTTACAGCAACAAAGGCGGTGTTGGAAAAACCGCCACTTCGGTCAATCTGGCCCACGCCTATGCAGCGGCGGGCAAGCTGGTCTTGCTGTGTGATCTCGATCCGCAGGGGGCCTCGGGGTTCTATTTCCGTGTGAAACCTTCGAAAAAGCTGACGGATGCGCGGTTTTTTGAGGATGTAAAACGGTTTACCGGTGCAATCCGGGCCAGCGACTTCGAAGGGCTGGATATTCTGCCCGCGAACCTGACCTATCGTGATTTTGATGTGTTTCTGTCACGGATGCGGAACAGCCGGTCGCGCTTGAAGAAGGCGCTGATGGCTGCGGGCAGTGACTATGATGTCATCATTCTGGACTGTCCGCCCAACTTTTCGACCTTGTCCGAGAACATCTTTAAGGCCGCAGACCAGATCGTTGTGCCGGTGATCCCGACAACGTTGTCCGAGCGGACCTTTGAGCAGTTGGTCGGGTTCTTCGACGAACACAAACTGCCGAAAAAGAAGCTGAAAGCGTTCTTTTCGATGGTGCAGCAGCGCAAAACGTTACATCAGCACACGATGGAGACGATGCGCAAAGCCTATCGCAAGCGCTTTATGAGCAGCAGCATTCCCTTCGCGGCAGATATCGAGAAGATGGGCCAACATCGTGCGCCGGTGGTTACCTACTCCCCGCGCGGTGCTGCAGGGTCAGCCTATCAGGCGCTTTATAACGAATTGGAAAACGGGGTGGTTTCGACCAAATGAGCAAGGAAATCGAACGTAAGTTTCTGGTCAACAGTCTGCCTGAACTAGACGGCGCGCAAAAGGCTGTGGTGCGTCAGGGTTATCTGACCGCGCCCGAGGATTCGACTGAACTGCGCCTGCGGCAGAAGAATGACCAGTATTTCCTGACGCTCAAAGGTGCAGGTGGGTTGGTTCGGGTGGAACGTGAGGCTGAGATGTCCGCCGAACAGTTCGAAACCTTCTGGCCCGAGACCGACGGGCGGCGGGTTGAAAAGGAACGCTACACCGGCAGTCTGCCGGATGGGAGGGTGTTCGAGCTGGATATCTTTCAAGGCGCTTTGGCACCATTGCGGCTGGTCGAAGTGGAGTTTTCCAGCGAATCCGAGGCACTTGGTTTCACCCCGCCCGCGTGGTTTGGTGCCGATGTGACCGAAGATAAACGCTATAAAAACAAGAACCTGGCCATTGATGGGGCGCCTGATTAGGCTTGGCGCGACAGGTTCAGCGTGACCTCAAGGCCCGGATCGCAGTTGCGGGCCGCGAACTGCCCCCCATGCATATGCGTGATCGCAGCAACCAGCGCCAGGCCAAGCCCGGCATTGCGCTCGGTCCGGGCGGGATCGAGCGTGACAAAAGGCAACTGCAGGCGGGGCAGGTCTTCGGGCGGAACGCCTGGCCCCTGGTCACGCACACTCAGATGAGCAAACTGATCGTCCTCACCAATTGTGATGGTAATGGTTGTGTCCTCGGGCGCGTATCGCATTGCGTTTTCCAACAGGTTCGACAGCGCTTGTGACAGCAAGGGTCGGTGGCCCTGAACCGGTGCAGCCCCTCCTTGGACCTTGAGCTGGATTTTCTGATCGGCGGCAACCGGATCATAAAGTTCAATCACATCACCAACGAGGTGCTGCAAATCCACCTGCTCAAACTGTTCGCGGCCCAGCCCGGCCTCTGCGCGTGAAATTTCGGTCAACTGCCCGAGCATGCGCAAAACGTGGTCGATTTCCAAAGTGGCGCGGGCGATATCAGCCTCGCGCTCCTGCTCGCTTTTGCCCGGGTCAGACAGCGCCTCGACCCGTTGTTTTAGACGCGACAGGGGGGATCGCAGATCATGGGCAATCGAGTTCGACGTTGTGCGCAGGTTGCTGATCAGTTCTTCGATCCGATCAAGCATATTGTTTAGCGTACCGGCTACCTGATCGAACTCATCCCCGGTGCCGCGCAAGGGCATACGCCGGGACAGATCGCCCGAAACGATGTTTTCTGCCGTGCTGGCGATGTCTGACAGGCGGGAAAAAACCAACCGGGTGAACAGCCATCCGGTGAGCACGCTCAGAACCATCGCGATGACAAGGGCCAGCGCCACGGATCGCAGCAGAACCCGATCAAATTGCTGACGCGCAACAGCATCTCGCCCGACGATCAGACGCTCTTGGCCGGGCAGGCGGATCGAGGCGGCTGAGACGGGAACAAGTTGGTCGTTGTCAGCGCGGCGCAGTTCCAGTTCCACCCAGCCACTGCCAGCCGTAATATGCTCGGGCCATTGCTTGAGGTTTCCAACCAGCTTGTTGCCAAACCGATCCGTCAGAAGGTACAGCGCGTCGCGTTCTGAGGCACTGGGAAGGCGGCGTTCGATGGCTGTGATCAAACCGATCAACCCGCGGCGTTCATATTCATCGGCCAGCCCTGTCAGTTCCGCCGAAACAACCGAACGGGTTTCGGATTCAATGCTGCGATTGGCTGTAAAATAGACCAGTGCCAGTACGGTTGCCGTCAAAAATATGCTGAGCACCATACTGGCCAGAACGAGCCGTGTTCGGGAATTATTCAGGGAAAGCCGAAGGTTATCCATCAGACATCATGTAGCCTGAACCTCTGACGGTTTCAATCAACGGTGCCTCTCCGCCCTCATCCAACTGGCGGCGCAGTTTCGAGATATGGACGTCAACAACATTGGTGTTCGGGTCGAAGTGATAGTCCCAAACGCCTTCCAGCAGCATGGTGCGTGACACCACGCGGTTCTTGCGGCGTAGGAAGAACTCCAGAATCTGGAACTCGCGCGGGGTCAGAGTGATCTCATGCCCGTCGCGCGTGACTTTGCGAGTCAGCAAATCCATTTCAAGGTCTTTGCAGGTCAGGGTTGGCGTTTCTTCTGATTCCTGCGGACGGCGCAAAAGCGCCTCGATCCGCGCATGCAGTTCCTGAAACGAGAAGGGTTTGACCAGATAGTCATCCGCGCCCGAATTGAGCCCCTTCACACGTTCATCCACCGCACTCATCGCGGTCAGCATCAGCACCGGTGTCTTCAAACCGGCTGCGCGCATGGATTTGATCAGGGATAGCCCGTCCAACCCAGGCAGCATCCGGTCCAGCACGACGGCGTCGAATCCACCATCAGTGGCGTGATACAGACCCTCGCGGCCATCAGCGGCAACCTCGACCACATATCCTTCTTCGCCAAAGCCCTTGGCGATGAAGTCCCGTGTGTCTTCGTCATCTTCGACAATCAGAAGGCGTCGGCTCATGATCGGGTTCCTTTCTATCGAAATTTAAACACAATTTCCGTACAAAGCACATGGTTTTGACGGGGCTGCATCAACAACTCTGTGCCGGGTGCAGCCTCGCGCACCCGGCACGCCCGGCGGATCGCGGACAAATCAATCCGGCCGGGAGGCGCACGCCAAATATCCCCATCATGTGGCGTGCGCGGGTTTGGGATCAGGCGATCTCGACCGCAACGAAAATCTGGTTGCCGCCGCGATTGATCAGCACCAGTGCCGGGTCGGTTTTCTCGCTGTCCAAAGCTGCCTTGAGCGCGTCGGGTGTCAGCGTGTCTTGGCTGCCCAGTTTTACGATAACATCGCCGCGTTGCAGGCCAGCCTTGGCCGCAGGGCTGTCGGGCAGCAGATCGGTCACCACCACGCCATCAACGCCTTGGGCAACGCCCATTTCGGCCCGTGCGGTATCGGTCAGCGGCGCGACGGTCACGCCCAGTTGGGTGCCCGAGACCTCGGGATCGACCGGAATATCCGCCTCGGCCGATGCCGACTGATGCTGGCCGATGGTCAACTGAAGTTCTTGCGTATCCCCATTACGTAGCACGGTCAGCGTGCTTTCAGTGCCCACCTTGGTGGTGCCGACCAAAAGCGGCAGATCGCTACTGGTATCAACGGCTTCATCGTTGAACCTCAGGATAACGTCACCTTGCTGCAGGACGCCTTCTGCCGGGCTGCCGGCCACAACATCTGAAACCAGCGCGCCGGTCGATTGGTCGATGCCCAGGGCAGCTGCGAGTTCCGGGCTGACATTCTGGATCGAAACACCCAGCCAACCACGGCTGACCTGACCATCGTCGCGCAGGTCGGCTGCGATATGTTCAACGATGTTCGACGTCACGGCGAAACCAAGTCCGACAGACCCGCCACTTGGCGAATAGATGGCCGAGTTTACGCCCACCACTTCGCCTTCCATGTTGAACAGGGGGCCACCGGAATTGCCTTTGTTGATTGCGGCATCCGTCTGAATGAACTCAGCATATGGCCCTTGCGATATGTTGCGGCCCTTGGCGGACACAATCCCGGTTGTCACGGTCGAGCTGAGCCCGAACGGGTTGCCGATGGCTACGACATCTTCACCCACACGGATGATATCGCTGTTGCCCAGTTCGACGGCTTGCAGCGCTTCGCCCGCATCAATCTTCAAAACGGCAATATCGGTCAGCGGGTCGGTGCCGATCACTTCGGCCTCAAAACTCCGGTCATCGTTCAGGCGCACGGTTACGGTTGTGGCATTGTCGACAACATGGTGATTTGTGATGATGTACCCGGCCTCATCCAGCACAAAACCTGATCCCAAACCCTGTGCTGGGCCGCGCTGTGGTGCTTGGAAGCCTTCGGGCCCACCGAAGCGTTTGAAAAACTCGCCGAATGGATGGGCATCGAGGTCAAAATCCTGGCGCGACGTGGCATTTCCAGTTGGGTCCTGCTCGGCAATGATCGTCACGACCGATGGGGATACGGTTTCGACAAGATCAGCCAGTGCTTCGTCCGCCAAAGCGGGCAGGGCTGTTGATGCAAGCAATGCCGCGCCCAATGCGCTTGCGCCGATCCAGCCGGTTTTCTGCGGCAGTAGAAGCGAGGATTTACGAATGCTCATTTAAGTCTCCTGTGTCTGTTACGCGATTTCAGCCGCGCGTTAAGGCCGGAGATATGCCGATAATCTGTGTGCTACCTGATGGTTCCATTAAGAAAACTTAATTTTGCCACAAAAGACGAGTTGAGTGCTGAGCATTCCGGCCCGGAGATTCGTTGGATCTCCGATGTCTGCCTCAAGAATCAGAGAATTGTTGCCGAAATCGGCGTCAAACAATCAAATTCATTGCTTTGCCTTTCTTTCAGGAACAATGGGGGTCACTTGAAGTCCTGAATGCTGAAGATCGTCTTGGGGTTGAGTCCCGAAATTCCCGATACGAAGACTGTCCTGTTAACCGGCTCATTTTCTTGCCGTTGGGTCAGTTATGCGTGCTCTTAATCAGTTGTTCTTCCGGATGCTGCAGGGTTGGGTACAACTATAGGTAAAGTTGCTGAAAGCAGGATGTTGCTCAAAAACCAAGGGGGTGGTCCTGAACTGGTCTGTTCTGCCCAATTTTATGTTGTTTCGAGCGATTGGATAAGGGTATATGAAGATACCCAAGTGAGGGGGAGCCGAAAGCACTAGGGGGTGCCGACGGTGATCTCAATCTCAGGTAGTGTATGTTGCATGTTAACGAGGGGGTCTTGTTTAGGTTTCGCAGCATAGTCGACCAGCCCGTTAGGCTTTAGGTCGCGCATTTGAGATTGAAGAAAGTGGTAGTCCTTTATTGGGTACGCGACCCGGTTGGCAACAATCGGGTCGCAGCTATTTGTGGGGCAGGGTATTGCTGTCCTGAAGTTTTCGCCAGTTCACCCAGTCTTCAGGTGTATCCAGGTCATACAGCGCGTTTCGACCGGGAAGGGGCACCAAACACAGGCGCGCGCTATTCGAACGTATGACGGATTGCGCACCAGTATCTCCGGTCAACTGCGATAAGGTGGCAAAAAGGCTTTGGTCGAACAGAACTGGATGACCGGGTTTGCCGCTTTGGGCGGCACCTCGCCAGATCAGGTGGTTTGGGTTCTGATGACGAGCGCGCAGCACTGCCTTCAGATCGTCAGGCGTCAGGTCCGGCAGGTCTGCGAGCATAATCATGGTCGCAGGCGCATCGGGGCTGACATGGGCCAAAGCGCCCCGCAGGCTGGCATTCATACCTTCGGCGGCGTCGGGGATTGACGCAATAAGTACATCAAGCCCCGATAATGCCTTGTGTCGCGGATGAGGCCGTGGTGGTAGCGCGACGATGACCGGGCCAGCCTTCAGTGCCGTCAGAGCGGAGCGTCGTAGCAACGGAATGCCGTCAATCTCTTGCATCAGCTTGTCGGCACCGCGCATACGGCTGGATTGCCCGGCGGCCAGAAGCAGGATCGGTATCTGTGTCATGTGATCAACATGCCGCCCCAAGGGCGGTAAGTCATCCCCTCATGCGCGCGCCATCCGCATCAAACAGCGGGGTAGAGATCACACGGGCCTTGCGCATATCCCCCAGGATTTCGATTTCAACCTCCAGCCCATCCTGCGCACGGTCGGTTGGCAGGAATCCCAAGGAAATGGACTTTTGCGCATGGTGAGAGTAGCCGCCCGAGGTGCAGAACCCAACAACAGTTCCGTCCAGCCAGATTGGCTCATAGGCGTTGACGTCCGCATCTGCCGCATCGACTTCGAAGGCCACAAGTTTGCGTGTCACACCGGTCGCGCGATCAGCCTCGGCAGCAGCGCGACCTATGAAGTCTGCGTTTTTCGAAAATGAGATAAAACGATCCAACCCGGTTTCAGCCGCAGTGTAATCGGGCGAGAACTCCCGCATCCACGAGCCAAAGAATTTATCCAGCCTCAGGGACATCATGGCCCGCATGCCAAAGGGCGTTATGCCAAACGGCTGCCCAGCCTGCCAAAGACTCGACCACAGCTGCCTTTGCGCCATTGGGTCGCAGTAGATCTCATAGCCCAAATCGCCAGTATAGCTGACCCGTTGCACGATGCAGTCGGTCATGCCGATCGTCATCCGGCGCACATCCATGAACCTGAGGTCCGAGATATCCTCGCGCGTGCAGGCCGACAGGACCTGCGCGGCCTTCGGGCCAGCGATCTGGAAGCCGTTGAGCTGGTCGCTGATGTTTTCAATTACAACGCCTTCGCTGGCGTTTTGCTGGAACCAACGCATGTGAAAGGCCTGACTGCCGTATGAGGCGGTCAGGCGGAACTCGGTCTCATTCAGGCAGGAAACCGTGAAATCGCCGATCAGTTTGCCCTTGTGCGACAACATCGGCGTCAGTGACAAGCGCCCTGGTTGCGGAATCCGCCCGGCCATAATCCGATCCAGCCAATCGCGTGCCTGCAGCCCCGCGATCCGGTATTTACCGAAATTGTGGACCTCGTTGATACCCACACCGTTGCGGACAGCGCGGACCTCGCGCCCAGTGGCGTCAAACGCGTCCGAGCGGCGGAAAGAGGGCGTCTCGAAACCCGGTTCATCGCCTTGCGCGAAGTAGTTCGGCACCTCCAGCCCATATTGCTGACCCCAGACCGCGCCCAGTTCGCTGAAAATGTCATACATCGGCGTAGTCCGGTTGGGGCGCGCGGCAGGGAGTTCTTCGTTCGGGTAGGCGACGCTGAACCGTTTTTGATAGTTCTCAATCACCTTGGGACGGGTATAGCCGGAGCTGATCCAATCGCCGAACCGGGCCACGTCCATGGCGAAGACATCGCGTTCCGGTTCGCCTTCGATCATCCACTGAGCCAGCGTCAGGCCAACGCCGCCACCCTGGCTGAACCCGGCCATAACCCCGCAGGCCGACCAATAGTTGCGCATGCCCGGCACCGGCCCGACCAAAGGGTTCCCGTCGGGTGCAAAGGTGAACGGTCCATGGATGACTGATTTCACCCCGGCCTCGGCCAGAACAGGGAAGCGGTTATAGGCGAACTCGATACTGTCGGTGATCTTGTCATAGTCGTCGGGCAGCAGTTCATGGCCGAACTCCCACGGAGTTCCGTCCACGGCCCAAGGCTTGCAGGGTTGTTCGTAGAACCCGATGCACAGGCCACGCCCTTCCTGCCGCAGGTAGCTCTCGCCAGCAGGGTCCATGACGTGCGGATGCTCGCCACCGGCGTCAACGATCGCCTCGATCTGGGGAATGGAGTCCGTGACCAGATATTGATGTTCCATCGGGTGCAGCGGGAAATAAACGCCCGCCATCGCGCCGACCTCACGCGCCCAGAGGCCACCAGCGTTGACGATATGCTCGGCGTGAATCGTGCCCTTGTCGGTGACCACGTCCCAGGTGCCGTCGGGGCGCTGGTTGGTCTCGCGCACCATGCAATGGGTCTCGATCGTGGCGCCGCCCATTCGGGCGGCCTTGGCATAGGCATGGGTGGTCCCCGATGGGTCAAGATGTCCATCCAGCGGGTCGTAAAGCGCGCCTAGGATACCATCAGTGTTGGTGATCGGAGCGATCTTCCTGATCTCGTCCGGGCCGACGATTTCGGTTTCTAGCCCCATGAACCGATGCTTGGCGCGTTCAGCCAGCAGCATGTCGAACCGATCCTGATTGTCGGCCAGCGTCACCCCGCCCACATGGTGCAACCCGCAGGACATGCCGGTGATCTCTTCCAGTTCTTTGTACAGGCGGATCGTATAGCCCTGCAGCGCAGCCATGTTGGTGTCGCCGTTCAGTGTGTGAAACCCACCCGCCGCGTGCCATGTTGAACCGCTTGTCAGCTCGGACCGTTCCAGCAGCATCACGTCTGACCAGCCCAGCTTGGTCAGGTGGTACAATACCGAACAGCCAACAACGCCACCGCCAATCACGGCCACACGGGTTTGAAGTTTCATGAATACCTCCGTCAGAATTGCGCTCAGTCTGATCCGAGAGCGTTCCTGTGCATGTGGAATTGCGACAAATTTTGTCGCTCAGGGCGCACAGTTTTTCAACAATGCGCCCGGTGTCGATACGTCAAAGCGCTGGAAGAGGTCTGACTTTCAGTCCAGTGATCCGGTTTCCTTCACGCGATGTCACCTCGAACCGGAAGCCGTGGAATGAGAAGACCTGACCCACAACGGGGATCATCTGTGCCTCATGTATAACCAGCCCGGCCAGGGTGTTGGCCTCGTCGTCGGGCAGGGACCAATCCAGCGCGCGGTTCGCGTCGCGGATCGTCATCGCCCCTTCGACAAGGTATTGCCCATCCTCGGACCGGGTCACAGGCACGTCTTCTTCGATGTCGAATTCATCGGCGATCTCGCCCACGATTTCTTCGAGGATGTCTTCAAGCGTGATCAACCCGCGCAGTGATCCGTATTCATCGACGACCAGTGCGAAGTGGCTGTGCATCCGCAGAAACTCACGCATCTGGTCATCCAGCGTGGTGGTTTCCGGAACGAAATAGGGGGCATTGGCGACCTTGGCGATATCAAAGGATTTCAAACGATCCGCATCGCCATCGGTACCGCCAACCTGTGCATACATGGCGCGGAACAGGTCTTTGGCATGGACGACTCCCACGATGTTTTCAGGCTCGTCGCGAAAGACGGGCAGGCGGGTATGCTGGCTTTCCAGACATTGCTTCAGGATCGCTTCGGGTGCGGCATCTGCATCGATCATCTCGATGTTCGAACGGTGGAGCATGATCTCTTCCACCGTTCGGTCGCCCAGGTCGAGCGCGCCCAGAATGCGGTCCCGATCTTCCTTTTCAACCACGCCTTCAGAATGGCCCAGCTGCAGCGCACCTGCGATCTCTTCCCGAACGGCGAGGATGTTGCTGTCGGGGTCAATCCGCACACCGAACAGGCGCAGAACCCCTCGCACCAACAGCCGTACAGCGGCGACGATGGGCGAGAAGACGGTCACAACAACGCCAATGATCGGTGCGACCGCCGAGGCCGCTTTTTCCGAGTTGGTGATAGCATAGGTCTTGGGCAGAACCTCGGCAAAGATCAGAACCAGCAGGGTCATGACCAGCGTTGCCAGCGCCACGCCGCTTTCGCCGAACAGCCGTGTGAAAAGGGCCGTGGCGAGCGAGGCCGCCAGAATGTTCACCAGATTGTTGCCCAGCAGAACCGATCCGATCAGACGTTCATTATCTTCGGTGATTTCCAGCGCTTTTTTCGCTCCGCGAGAGCCTTTGTCAGCCTGTGCGCGCAGCTTTCCGCGGGATGAGGCCGTGAGCGCGGTTTCCGAGCCGGAAAAGAAGCCTGACAGGAAAAGCAAAAGCAAGATGGCGCCTGTGGTAAACCAGAATGCGCCGTCGATCAGAGAGGATGTGGGTTCCATCGGTCCTTGGTTGTTCGTGTATCTGCACTCGTTATGGGGGTGCTGCCCCTATGGATCAAGGGTTTAGCCCTGATCTTGCGGGTCTTTGGCCAGCGGGTGATGCTCTAACACCAGTTCGGCCAGTCTTTCGTCCAGAACATGGGTGTAAATCTCGGTCGTGGCGACATCGGCATGGCCTAGCAGCGTCTGGATCGAACGCAGGTCAGCCCCATTTGCCAGAAGATGCGTGGCAAAGGCATGGCGCAACGTGTGCGGCGTGACCTTTGCAGGGGAAACGCCGCCAGCAACCGCCAGGTCCTTGACCAGAAGAAAGAAGCGGTGCCGCGTCAGGTGCCCCGATTTTCCGCGCGAGGGGAACAGGAACCGTGATTTCTGCCCGCCTTTCTCAAGTGCTTTCTCTTCGGCCTCATCGCGCTGAATCAGCCAGGCAGCCAGCGCATCGCGGGCGGGCGGGGACAGGGGCACCATGCGCTCTTTACCGCCTTTGCCCAGAACCAGTAGCATGCGTGGGTCGCCCCGCGCCGAGGAAACGGGCAGCGAAACCAGTTCGGTCACGCGCATGCCGGTGGCGTACAGCAACTCCATCAGGCAGGTGTTCCGGATCCGGTCAGATGCGCTGCGCCCGGTTGTCCGTGCGGCCTCAAGCAGGCGATCCACTTCGGGGACGTCGAGCGTTTTTGGCAGCCTCTTGGATCGGCCTGGGCCTTTGATCTGAATCGCGGGGTTGGCGTCTTTCCATCCTTCTTCAAAGGCAAATCGAAAGAGTTGTTTGATCGCTGACAGACGGCGCGCGCGCGTGGATTTCGATAAGCCTTGGGCGTCACAATCGATCAGATAGGCTTCGATCTGGTCGCGGTCTGCGTCACCTAGTGCAATCTTCCGATACTCCAGCCATGCGGCAAAATCCTTCAGGTCGCGCCCATAGGCCAACAACGTGTTGGTCGCTGCCCCGAGTTCGGCTGCTTGCGCCTGTAGAAAGGTAGAAATCCACAAGTCATGCGAGGCTGGCGCGCTCATCTGGGTCACCGTTGCAGGATCAGCAGGGTCAGAGCGGCGCGTCTTGCCGTGTCCTCCAGACCCACACGCCGAAAGGCCGCAATGGCGGCTGACAGGTCCACAAGGTTCCCGCGTGCGCCATGTGCGAACATCTGCATGGCTTCCAGCAGCGCCTCACCCAATTGGCCCTGATCCAGCAAAGCGTCAATATCCGGCGGCACCGGAGCGGCCCATTGAAACCCCTGCGCCACCGCATCCGCCAGGGGTGATGGAGAAATTGCACGCCCCGGATCGCCTTGTGCAAGGGCGGTCAGGAACTGCGTCTCGGTAGACGTGTCCGGCGGGGACATTGCGGCCTGTTCATAAAGCTCGGACAGCATCAGAATGCGCCACCGCAGCGCGTCTGTCGCGGGCACCGGCAAGGTCACCCTTGCCAATTGATCAGCGAACAGATCTGCAAACGGGACCTCCAGCCCGACGCTGCGCATCTGGTCCCAGACGCGGGGCAGGGTCTTGCCGATTGCCTCGGCATTGCCGGTTTTCAGAGCGCTTTCGAAACGCTGGATCGCAGCAACCCGATCCCAGACGGCACCCGAAGCGGCGGGCTCACGCTCGGTATATAGCCCAAGCAATTGGTTCGGTGTCAGCGCGCCGATCCGGGTCAGGCGTTCGGCAGCTTCGATTTGAGCTTTCCAGCCCGCCACATCGCGCAGGTCCGCATTGGCAAAGGCGCGGGGCAGCGGGGCCGAAGGCAACCGCTCTCCAATCGCTTCGAACAGGCGAAAGGTCAGTGGGTTCGGGTCGTCCGGTTGGGGAAGATAAGCCGCGTCTTCATAGAGTTCGGGACTGAGAAACCGGTCTAGAAGGTCCAATTCCTCTGGCGGCAGCAGGCTCAGCGCATGTGCGGCCTCAAGCGTCAGAGCAGCCGACGCCCAATCCCCCCGGCGGGCCTTGCAGAAGATCTGCGCCGCATAGTCAGAGGACAGATGTGGCTGCGCGATCAGAGCAGTGCAGCTGCGATCCTCATCCCCGGTCAACAGCGTGGCATCGAACCAACGCTGAAATCGCGCCATCGTGTCAGTAGGGCCGGCCAGTTGAACAAGCGACTGCGCGGGATCAGCGGCGCCAAGCTGTATCAAACGATCCAGCCGGGCCAGCAAAAGGGCTTCCTCAGCACCTGGCCCAGCTGGCGCACGGGATTCCGACAGCAGAAGCGTAAACAGCAGGCGCTGCATGGCCGGGTTGGTCTTGACCGGAACACGCGTGATCAGTTCTGCCAGACGCGCGGGATCGCTGCCCTGCCACAGGTCGACCGGCAGGCCGGTGACCGAGGATGACACAAGGCCCAGCGGCTGAGACAATGCCTCAAGCGGCGTCACCTCGACCTCGGGCTGAATGCCGTTCTGGGTCACCGGCGGTTCCAGCAGGACTGTGCCTGGCAGGTTTTCTGGGGGCTCGGTCAGCCATTCGATGGCCGACAGCGGTTCCTGCGCGTGCGCGGCCCCGGCCAGCAGCACTGCCACCGCAATGTGCTTAGTCGACATCCAGCGTGACCGGTTCACGGATTTCACTTTGCGGGGCCGAGAAATCGGCCCCAAAGAACGGGCCGATATAGGCATAGCCCACCAACCCGATGAAACACAGGCAAATTAGATATATCAGGAACTTGATCAGACGGCCCATGGCGTCACGCTGCCTCAATTTTTGATTTTGACCAAGTTATAACTGGCATTTTTTCCAAGATCACGTCATTCACGATGAAATGAGCGAAATTAAGCATAACACGCGACTTGCGGATGACGGATCATCTTATGATCTGCACAAAACGGTTGTGCTTGTTGGCATGATGGGGGCCGGAAAGACGGCTGTGGGCCGGGCCTTGGCCCTGCGGCTGGGTGTTCCGTTCCTAGATAGCGATGCCGAGATCGAATCGGCGGCCAATATGACCATCCCCGAGATATTCGAACGCGATGGAGAGCCGTTCTTTCGCCAGAAGGAAACTCAGGTCATTGGTCGTTTGCTGGATGAGGAGCGGGGGATACTCTCCACCGGCGGTGGCGCATTTATGTCTGCCGAGAATCGCAGCATGATCCGTGAACGTGGCGCGGCGGTGTGGCTGCGCGCGGATCTGACTGTGCTATGGAACCGGGTGCGTCACAAGGATACGCGCCCCTTGCTGCGCACTGCCGATCCATACACCACGCTCAAGGCCCTGTACGAGGATCGCGTGCCGGTTTATGCCAAGGCCGATCTGATCGCGGACTCGGATGGCGAAACCTCGATCGACAATATGGTGGACCGCGTGGTCGAGGCCTTGTTGGCCCGCCCGGATGTTTTGGAACGAAAATAAATGCATCAAACCGTACATGTAGCGCTGGGCGAACGCGCATATGATGTCGAGATTGGCCCTGATCTGCTGGCGCAGTCGGGCGCACGGATCGCGCCTTTGCTGCATCGCCGCAAAGTGGCGGTTCTGACCGACGAAAACGTGGCAGACTTGCATCTGGACGCTCTGCGCGATGGGTTGGCGACCGCTGGGATTGAGATGTCATCTCTGGCTTTACCGGCCGGAGAGGGAACCAAAAGCTGGCCGCATTTTGAACGCGCAGTTGAATGGTTGCTGGCCGAAAAAGTAGAACGCCGTGATGTGGTTGTCGCCTTAGGCGGCGGCGTCATCGGAGACCTGGCGGGCTTTGCCGCAGCCGTGTTGCGCCGTGGGGTGCGGTTTTTGCAAATCCCAACCTCTCTGCTGGCGCAGGTCGACAGTTCGGTGGGCGGCAAAACCGGGATCAACGCGCCGCAAGGCAAGAATCTGATCGGGGCCTTCCATCAGCCATCGCTTGTTTTGGCCGACACCTCGGTTCTGGGAACCATGACACAGCGGGATTTCCTGTCCGGATATGGTGAGGTCGTCAAGTACGGCCTGCTGGGCGATGCGGTGTTTTTTAACTGGCTTGAGGCTAACGGCGCCGATGTTTCGACCGGTGACATGGTCGCGCGGGTCCATGCGGTGACACGCTCGGTACAGATGAAGGCAGACATCGTCGCGCGGGACGAGACAGAGCAGGGCGACCGGGCGTTGCTGAACCTCGGCCATACCTTCTGCCATGCGCTGGAGGCCGCGACAGGCTATTCCGACCGTTTGCTGCACGGCGAAGGCGTTGCCATCGGTTGCGCACTGGCCTTTGAATTGTCATCCCGTCTCGGTCTGTGTTCGCAGGAAGATCCAAGCCGTGTTCGGGCACATCTCAAGGCCATGGGGATGAAAACCGACCTGTCCGATATCGCCGGAGAGCTTCCGGATGCCGAGGCTCTGGTCGACCTGATGGCGCAGGATAAAAAAGTGATTGATGGTCAACTGCGTTTTATCCTGGCGCATGGGATTGGCCAGGCTTTTGTCACCTCGGACGTACCGCGCGATGCGGTGTTGTCGGTGTTGCAGGATGCGTTGGCAGCGCGTTGAAACGCTACTCAGCGTCCACCTATGATCATCAACTCGGCAATGTTCTCGCGCGTGATATAGCCGATCATATTGCCTGTTTGGCTCATCACAGCGACGGCGGGTGCGCCTTTATGCAACTCGCCCAACACCGTTTCCAGCCCTGTGGTCAGTGCGACCTGGGGGATATCTGTCTCCATGATCGAAGTTGCCGGGTCGGATCTCGGATGATTCCCGGCCAGGGCTGCAAACAGCCGATCCCGTGTGACAAAACCCAGCAGGGCACCGTTGGGCCCGAGAACCGGGAACTCGTGCTGGGTCGTGTGGATTACGGCCTCGGCGGTCGTGCTTAGCGTATCCTGAGGCGACAGAGAGCGAAACGCGGTGATCATCGCGTCGCGCGCCAGAACCCGACGTGCCACTGATCTGAGCGCGACGTCCTGATTTTCGGAGTTGGCTGCTATGAACACAAAGACTGCGATCAGAACCAGAACGGGATTGCCTGAACTCAGCCCCCAGAATCCGAATCCGACCGCGACAATCTGACCGCTGACCGCAGCGATGCGCGTCGCGCTACTGCGATCCATCCGCAGACAGAGCAGGGCGCGAAAGACACGCCCCCCGTCCATTGGAAAGGCTGGGATCATGTTGAACGCGGCCAACAGCAAATTGACATAGGCAAGCCGCTGCAACAGCCCGAAACTGGCCGAATCCAGATCGGTTACCGACCCTAGCGACATCCCCGCGCCAAGCAGAACCAGTACAAGCCAGATGGCGATGTTCACGGCGGGGCCCGCAAGGGCCACTAAGACCTCTTGCATCGGTTTCTCTGGCATGCGCTCCAGCCGGGCCAGGCCCCCGATGGGCAACAGGGTGATGTCAGGGGTTTTGATGCCAAAGCGCCGGGCCATCAGGGCGTGGCCGAACTCATGCGCCACGACGCAGGCAAACAGGGTCAGCACAAACAGCAGATTGTCGACGGCCGCTGGCCAGCCGCCGCTTGAATAGGCCGCAAACCCAACCCAGGCGAGCAGAAGGAAGAAGGTGACATGGACCCTGAGTTCGGACCCGAGTAACCGGCCGAGGGAGAAGGACCATGTCATATGTTGTCTCCGTTTCGCTTAGAACGGAATCTCGTCGTCGTCGATTCCGCCGGATGCCGGGGCATTGGATTGGCCGCCATAGGGATCGCCATAGCCGCCTCCGGCTTGACCGCCGCCATAGCCGCCCGACTGGCCTCCACCGCCGCCTTCGCCGCGCGCATCAAGCATGACGAGTGTAGAGCCGAAGCCTTGAAGAACGACCTCGGTCGAATAACGATCTTGGCCCGATTGATCCTGCCACTTGCGGGTTTGCAACTGACCCTCAAGATAGACTTTTGAGCCCTTGCGCAGGTATTGCTCGGCCACGCGCACCAGACCTTCGTTGAAAATAGCAACCGAGTGCCATTCAGTCCGTTCACGGCGTTCACCCGTATTTCGGTCTTTCCACGTCTCCGAGGTTGCAATGCGCAAATTGCAGACCTTTCCGCCATTTTGGAATGTCCGAACCTCGGGATCGCGGCCAAGATTGCCGACCAAAATGACCTTGTTGACTGAACCCGCCATGTATTTCCCCGTGCTGTATTGATCTGAGTGCGCCGAATCTGGCGCCGGATATCCTTGCGATCCTATATCGCCTGCGTCATGGTTAAAACATGATTGATCACAACATCGTTCGGCAAGAATTCCCGCCCTGGCCTTAACCAAGCTTTCATTTTTGACTGGAATACATATAATCCGACTGATTTTTGAGCGACGGGATAGGCTTTGATGCGTTCTGTGTGTGTTGGGTTAACGGTTCTGGGCGTTTTGTTGCTGTCAGGGGCTGCGCAGGCGGATACCTTGTCGACCAAAAGCCGGATGGATATTTTCCTCAAGCAATCCAAAGTGTTGGATGGCCGCGCTGCGACGCAATATCGCGGATCCGAGCGTTTGAAACCGAAAGCTTCGCAAAGCAGCTTCGCCAAACGCTATACCGGTAGCTATCGGGGTCAATATCTGACCATGGCGCGGCAAGCGGCCCGTTTGCATAGCATCCCGGAAGAGCTGTTCTTGCGGCTGGTGCAACAGGAAAGCGGCTGGAATCCGCACGCCAAATCGCACAAAGGGGCGTTGGGTCTGGCGCAGCTGATGCCACAAACGGCAGAGCTTTTGGGCGTGAATCCGCATGACCCCAAACAGAACCTGGAAGGCGGCGCGCGGTATTTGTCCTGGCAGTATCGCAAGTTCAAATCCTGGCCTCTGGCTCTTGCTGCCTACAATGCGGGACCCAAAGCGGTTGAAAAGCACGGGGGTATCCCTCCGTACAAGGAAACCCAGAACTATGTGAAAGTGATCTGGGGCGGTTAGGCCCCGATGCTGCGGCGCAGAGCGGCCTATTCTTGATCTTTCATCGTTGGTCCAACTAGCCTGAAAGGGTATCGTCCAGCAATTGGTTAGAGCCCTCATGCCTGTTGATCACCCACAGATTCCCAAGGAAACACTGGCCAACTGGCAACAGCTTGTGGACCTGGTTGCAGAGCTGGCGGATGTACCGGCAAGTCTGATCATGAAAACTGATGCGCCAGATCATGCAGTTCTGATCACATCGGATCATCCAGAGAACCCGTATCCGGTGGGTATGAGTTTTCAGCTCAATCCGAAGCTCTATTGTCACGGCGTTCTTCAACGCGACGGAGAACTGGTGGTCAAGGATGCCGCCTGTGATCCGGTCTGGGCAGACAATGACGACCTTGAACACGGTATGACATTTTACGTCGGTTTGCCGTTGAAATGGCCGGATGGATCGGTGTTCGGCACAATCTGTGTTTTGGACCGCAAGCACAACAGGCGCGCCTTATTGTTCCGCGAAGGTCTGACGCAGTTTGCGCGTATGGTCGAGTCGGATTTGGCCTTGTTGCAAGAGGTTTACCTGCGTCGCGCCTTGGAAGAAAAACTGAACGAGACACTGGCGCAGCTCGAATCCCGTGTCTCGGACCGCACCCGCGAGTTGCAAGAAACGAACACTGCCTTGCGGGTTTTGTTGTCCAGTTTGGATGATGATCGAAAAAGCCGTGATCACGAAATTGTCGATCAGGTGCGCAGCCGCGTATTGCCATATCTGGACAAGGTTCGTGCTCAGCTACCAGGGGACGACGCACAGTATGTTTATCTTGAGTTGGCTGAGAAAAACCTGAACGAGATTACGTCGTCACTCTCTGACAAACTCACGGATGCCTTCGCGGTAATGACTCCGACCGAGATTGAAATTGCACAGATGGTGATGTTCGGAAAAACAACCAAAGACATCGCCAAAGCGCTGTCGCGGGAAACGTCGACCATCGATTTTCACCGCAACAACATCCGTCGCAAACTGGGCCTTGAAGGGCGCGACAAGAACCTGCGCAGCCATCTGCTCTCGATTTCGTGATATTCCAATATGGGGATCGCCCCCATATTTCACCCCTAATTTTCCGGTCTGAGCCCATATGCTTTGACTTGTTACCCTTTGCCGAGAGGTGCGGACGAACTGCACACGATCAACAGAGAGGTACATCAAAATGGATCGCAAAGATCTGAAACCAACACTCCTGAAAGGAGACAGGGATCATCTGGCACCGGGGTTGTCGCGCCGGTCTTTCTTTATGGCAGCGGGCGCTGCGGGCGTCGGCGCAACGGCTTCAGTTCTTGGCGCAAAACCAGCAGAGGCGCAATCACAGGCCTGGCTGCAACCGGGTAACAACAATCATGTGATTGATCTTCAAGGGTCAACCGGCCAGGCCAGCACCGGGGCCGTAGGCATCGATTACTACGGTCATTGTGCAATCAAAATCACTTCACCTAATGGGGCAACTGTTTTGTTTGATCCATGGCGCGATGATCCGTCTGGTGCTTGGGGACTTTGGTTCCGTAATGAATTCCCGCAAATCCCTGTGGATATCACGCTGTCGACCCATGCGCATTTTGACCATGATGCGATTGAGCGCCCAAGCTCGATCATGGTGTTGGACCGGATGGTGGGCAATTTCGAGTTTGCCGACGTCAAGATCACGGGATTTGCCGATAAGCACGCCTGTGTTGCGCCTGGTTGGTACGACTGGACGAACGCGCTCGCCGAATTTGGGGTGGAAGCTTGCCCGCCGAACAATGTCGGCCATATGGATATGGTGGTCTATCTGGTCGAAACCGGCGGCATCCGTACGTTAATCTGGGGCGACAACCGCCATAACCCGCCGCAGGAGTTCTGGGATGCCATAGGACAGGTCGATGTTCTGACGCTGCCAGTGGATGGTTCAGAACACATTCTCAGCTTTGATCAGGGCAATGACATCGTGTCCAAGCTCAAGCCCAAGGTCATCATACCGACCCACTACCTGAACGAGGTCACGTCTTACACGCTGACCACCCTGCAATCCGCCGATGAATGGGTCAAAGGACAGCCGAGTTACAAGATGCTCGACAGCGCCAGCCTCCGGCTTGAAGCTGGTGAAATTGCCGGAATGAGTCAGGAGTTCATGCATTTCGGGAACAACGTCATGACCGGCTGAGGTTACGTCGGAAGGCTTCTGTCATTCACGCATACCAATGCGCGCCGCCTGTCTCCCCATAAACCGCGGCGCCAACAGAAAGGGCCGGTTAATGACCGGCCCTTTCTAAATCTGATCAGTGGTTTACTCTGCGGCGATTTTGATCACCGGCTCCATGCGCGCCAGAATATCCTCTGCCAAGTGGCATTTCACCTGGTGGCCCTCGGCCAGTGTTCTGACTGGTGGAACATCCGATTCACAGCGGCCGTCCGGCACTTCGGATTTCCAGCGGCAGCGCGTCTGGAACGGACAGCCCGGCGGCGGGTTCATCGCTGACGGAATATCCCCTTCAAGAACGATATGCGTTTTCTCGACGGATGTATCCGCAATCGGAACCGCGCTCAGCAAGGCCTCGGTATAGGGGTGATACGGGGGCGAGAAGACCTGATCGGTCGTCCCCAACTCAACCACATGACCCAGATACATCACCATCACCCGGTCGCTGAGATAGCGCACAATCGACAGGTCATGGCTGATGAACAGCAATGTGGTTTTGTGCTCGCGCTGAATCTCCATCAGCAGGTCGGTCACGGCAGCCTGCACCGACACGTCCAGCGCCGAGACCGGCTCGTCCGCCACCACAATCCGCGCATCGCCGGCAAAGGCCCGGGCGATACCGACACGCTGTTTTTGCCCCCCTGACAATTGCCGGGGCATCCGGTCCGCAAAGGCGCGGGGCAGTTTCACCAGATCCAACAACTCCAGCATACGCTTCTTGCGCTCGGCCTCTGAATTGCCGACCCCGAAGATCTCCAGAGCCCGAATGATCTGACGGCCCACGGTCATCGAGGGGTTCAGCGTGTCAAACGGGTTCTGGAATACCATTTGCACTTCGCCGACGGTTTTGGCGTCGCGCTCTTCGATGGGCACGTCTTCGATGTTGCGATTGTCCAGCAGGATTTGCCCGTCTGTCGCCGTCTCCAGCCCCATCAGAACCTTGGCGAAGGTCGACTTGCCACAACCGGATTCACCAACAATGGCGAGCGTCTCGGATTCATGTGCCTCGAAACTCAGCGTCTCGTTGGCTTTCACAACCTTTGTTTCACCGCCTCCGAACAAGGCATTTGCGGCCACCTCATAGTATTTCTTGAGGTTGTCCATCTTGAGAACGACTCGGCCGATTTCACCTTTTTCCTTCTGATCCGCCAAGGTAAGCGGCGCGTTCCAATCGATCTCTTTGAACTTCAGGCAGCGCGTGTGGTGACGATCATTGCCAGGCACCGCTTCCATCGGGATGTTCTGCGCGTCACAGCGGCCTTCTTCGAAATAGTCGCAGCGCGGGCCAAAGTTACAGCCTGGCGGGCGTTCATGCGGCAGCGGGAAGTTCCCCGGAATGGCCACCAGCGGGCGCGCATTCTTGTCCGCACCGGGCAGCGGGATCGACCGAAACAACGCCTGAGTATAAGGATGCTGCATCTCGTCGAACACATCCTTGATCGAGCCGCGCTCGACCGCCTCGCCCGAATACATCACACACAGTCGGTCGCAAGTCTCAAGCACCAGACCAAGGTTGTGCGAAATAAACAGCATCGAAGTGCCATATTTTTTACCCAGATCCTTGACCAGTTCCACCACAGCGGCCTCGACCGTCACGTCCAGCGCAGTGGTCGGCTCATCGAGGATCAAAAGCGCCGGTTTCGACATCAGCGCCATGGCGATCACGATCCGTTGCTGCTGACCGCCGGACAACTGATGCGGGAAAGAATTCAGCATCCGCTCGGGGTCGGGCAGGCGCACATCCGTCACAACTTCCAGCGCGCGGGAATAAGCCTCCTCCTGGCTTACCCCCTCATGGATCATCGGCACTTCCATCAACTGCCGGCCGATCTTCATTGCCGGGTTCAGGCTGGCCATCGGCTCCTGGTAGATCATCGCGATCTCATTGCCGCGAATATCGCGCAGCTCTTCTGTTGACATCTCTGCCAAATCGCGACCTTTGAACTTGATCGCGCCGCCAACAATCCGCCCGTTCTTGCCAAGATCCTGCATAACGCCAAGCGCGACCGTCGATTTCCCACAACCGGATTCACCCACCAGCCCCACAGCCTCGCCGGGCTGTACGCTGACCGAGAAATCCATAACGGCAGGTATTTCGCGCAGACGGGTGAAGAACGAAATCGAAAGCTTGTCGATTTCTAGGATAGGCCCATCATAGTCCGCCAATTTATTCATCTGTGTTTCTCCTCGCGAGAGTCCGGGGGATCCCCTTCATCTGGCTATAAATATCCCGGGGGGTCCGGGGGGCTGGCCCCCCGGCCACAGTCACATCAGTCCTTCAGACTTTCTTCGCGCAGGCCGTCCGCCAACAGGTTCAGACCCAGAACCAGCGACAACAGCGCCAGCGCAGGCGGAAGGGCAGGGTGCAGATAGATCGACAAAAGCTTGCGCCCCTCATTGATCGTCGAGCCCCAATCCGGGCTTTCCGGTGGCAGACCCAGCCCGAAGAAACCCAAGGTTCCCAGAAGGATGGTGGTGTACCCGATCCGCAGACAGAAATCGACGATCAGCGGACCACGCGCGTTGGGCAGGATTTCCCACAGCATGATGTACCAAGGACCCTCGCCACGGGTTTGCGCCGCCGCCACATAGTCGCGGGTCTTGATATCCAGCGCCAGGCCCCGAACGATCCGGAATACGGTCGGAGAGTTCACAAAGACCACTGACACGAACACCACGAGAATGCCGCCCGGAATATCGAACAGGTCCAGATAGGTGGGCAGACCCCAGATGCGATAGCTATCCGTATTGATGATATGACCGCCGGTCGAAATCAGCGACAGATACAACCACAAGGCCACACCCAAAACACCGATCAGAAGAGGTGTGCGGAAATTCGGACGCGTGTAGTAGCGCGAATTCAACAGAACACCCAGGAAGATGATCGGGAAGATGAACAAGACGGCTGCCATATAGTTCGGAACACCTGTTGCCACGATCTCGGGCGTGACCAGCAGGTAGAACAGCAGGATCACCGGGAAGGCTAGGATCAAGTTCGCCAAGAACGACAGCAGAGTATCCAGCCGACCGCCGTAATACCCCGCAGGCAGGCCCAGGGTGATACCAACCATGAAGGCAAACATCGTTGCCAGCGGTGCAATCTGCACCACGATCCAGGCACCTTTGACCATCCGGCTAAAGACGTCGCGCGCCAGATTGTCGCCGCCCAGCAGGTACCAGGCGTATTGGCCATCCTCGATGCTGGAGAGCGGAGTACCCGGCACCTTGTTTTTCATACCCGATAACTGTGCCAGCGGATCATGGGTGACGATCATGTCGACGGCCCCGAATATCCCGGTAAAGACCCAGAACATGACCAAGCCAAAGCCAATCATGCCAATGGGGCTGTCGAACAGCTTGCCATAAAGACCCAGCTTGCGTTTGAAGGCGATCGACATAGCGTAAAGCAGGATCAGCGAAAGCCAGACAGGTAGAAATTGCTGAGACATGGCGCCGATGATGCCTGCGCCCGTGCCCATCACAATGCCGAGCACGATATAGGCAACTGCGATCCCGACACTGGCGAGGAAGCTATAGCGCAACGACGCGCCGATCAGGTTTCTCAAGCCCGAACTTGAGGTCAGCGTACCATCGGGGTTCACGGTCATCTGATCCTCTGGCAGCACGATGCTGGCCAGCATCCAGACCACGATTGACAAGATCATCAGCCCCAAAGCCAGGGCCAATAGCGGGTTCAGGAAGGCGATAGAGCCGGTCCAGGTTAGTGGTTCCATATCCTATCCCTCCTTATGAAATGCGGATGCGTGGGTTGAGGTAGACATAGCCGATATCCGAGATCAGCTGCGTTATCAGCACCACAAAGACCGACACGACCGAGATTGCCAGCAACAGCTGGATGTCATTGTTGCCTGCCGCTTGCACCAGCGCCCAGCCAAAGCCTTTGTAGTTGAACAAGGTCTCGACGATCACGACACCATTCAGCAGCCATGGGAACTGCAGCATGATAACGGTGAAGGGTGCGATCAGCGCGTTGCGCAGCGCGTGTTTCATGACGATGTTCGGGAACGAAACACCCTTCAGGCGCGCGGTGCGGATGTATTGCGCCGTCATCACCTCGGTCATCGAGGCGCGGGTCATGCGGGCGATATAGCCCATACCGTAAAGCGCAATGGTCAGCACCGGCAGGAAGAAGTTCTCAAAGGTCGGGTTTTCCATCGCTTGCGTGGCCGTGCCCTTGAACCATTTCAATCCAACAGCGGATGAGGTGAAGATGGCGATGAAGATCACGCCCGACACATATTCCGGTGTCGCTGTGGTGGTGATGGCAAAGGTCGAAAGTGTCCGGTCCGTGGCCGATCCTTCCTTCATCCCCGCCAGGATACCCAGGATCAGCGCGGACGGGACCATCAGCAGCATCACCCAGAACATCAACCGACCCGTCAAAGCCAGGCGGCTACCAACAACGGCTGAAACCTCATCTTTGAAGACCGTCGAATATCCCCAATATCCTTGCAGGATACCGCAGAAATTAGGCGACTCTTCGGCGGTTTTCCCGGGCAGAATGCATCGGCCCTGAACAGTGCCGTCCTCATTCGTATGCCGGTACGAAGGCAAAACCCCCAACCATTCACCGTATTTGATCGGCGTGGATTGCAGATAGCCGCCTTTTTCCAAAAAGCTCTCAACCTGCTCATCCGACATGCGGAAATTGCCCTGCGTTTTCGCGAGCTTTTCGAGATTTGGATAGAGGTTCGTCAGAAAGAAGACCAAGAACGTCAGGCACAATGCAGTCAAAAGCATGATGCCCACGCGTCTTAGGATAAATAGTCCCATGTTAGCCCCTGTTGGTAGGCTGGCGTGATTGCCGTTTGGCTTCACGCGTAGCTGTTTTTATGGTCGCCGCAGTCAGGACGAAAAGGCCGCGCCAATGTGGCGCGGCCTTGTGTTTAGCGTTGGCTCAGGACAAGAGGCCGAACTTGTAGATCTGAGGCAGGTCCGCGATGTGCTTTTCAACGCCCACCATATTGTCGCGGTGGTGGCGCATCGCCGTCCGCCAGTAAGGTTGTATGGTCACACCTTCGTCGATCATGATCGCCTGCAGTTTGGCCATCACCTCACGACGTCTGTCGACATCCGCGATCGAGTTTGCCTCGGCCAGCAGCGTATCGAACTCCTCATTCGCAAAGCCCGATTCATTCCAGGCAACACCTGATTTGTAGGCCAGCGCCAGAACCTGTGTACCCAACGGGCGGTGGTTCCAGTTGGTCGACGAGAACGCATATTTGGTCCAGTCGTTCCAGAAGGTCGATCCCGGCAAAACGGTATGCTTGGCCTTGATGCCCGCATCGTTCAGCTGAGCGACAACAGCAGCGGTAGTGTTCCGGCGCCAGTCGTCGTCGATGGATTGAACCTCGTGCTCGAAATCACCCATGCCCGCTTCGTCCATCAGCGCCTTGGCACCTGCCGGATCGTAAGGAATACGGGTCACGGCCGAGTCATGCTCGGGGTGCATCGGGCCCACATGGCAGTTGTCGGCTGGGATACCGTATCCGGACATACCCAGTTCCAGGCAAACCTCGTTGTCCACGGCCATCGCAAGCGCCTGACGGACCCGCTTGTCACCGTAGATCTTGTTGCCATTGCCATCTTCGGCCAACTGGTTGGGGCGGATAACGATAGTAAAGCCCGACGGAATTTCCGAACGAACCAGGCCGATACCGTCGAAGATATCAACGAATTCCCCAACCGATTCCCAGTTCATGTCGATCTCTTCGGCCTCATACGCGGCCAGGAAGGCGGCCGGGTCGGTGCCGTAGTCGATGAACTCGATCCGGTCGATGTAGCCGCCTTTGCCGGCTTCATAACCCCACCAGTCATGGCCTTCGTTGCGAACCAGAACGCCTTTCACGCCCACTTCGTGGCTTTCCGGCAGCATAAATCCGGTTCCGACAGGGTTGCTCAGCATGTCATTGGCGTCAAAGCTGCTGTGCACGATGGCGGCTGGATAGTCGGCCATGCCCGGAATGATGGTGATGTCCGGGGCGTTACATTTCAGCTTAACTGTGTGGCTGTCGACAACGGTGATTGCGCCATCGGCTGCCTTTTGCGTTTCCGCATTTGCCAGCGAGGCCATCCGTGCGGCCATCGAGTTGCCTTCGACCGTTGCATCACACCAGGCGGTGATGTTGCGCGCCACGTCTTCGGCGGTGAAGTCATCCCCGTTGTTCCACTTGACGCCTTTGCGAACATTCAGAGTGTATTCGGTTGCGTCGTCATTGGCTTCCCAGCTTTCCAGCAGCATGGGTTTGAAGGAGCCATCATTGTTGTATTCGACCAGATATTCCAGCCAGCCTGCTGTGAAGGTGGCGATCTGAGTCCAGTCGTATGTACGCGGATCCTTCAGGGCGCGTACTTCCATCTGATAACGGATAGTGCCGCCGCGTTGTGGCTCCTGTGCCGCCGCAGGTGTTTGCAGGCCGATCATGCCATAGGCTGTGGGTACGGCAACACCCAGCGCGGTGGCACGCGCCATGAACTCGCGGCGGCTGAGTTTACCGTCGCGGCATTCCTGAGCGTGCATCTCGGCCGCCCAGTGAACATTTGCTCCGGTAGTTGATTGATTTGCCATTAACTCTTCTCCCTGAGTTACAGTTTTTTTGGATGTGATGAATCAGATTACGCGGCGCATTTTGCGCCGTTGGGTAAATCTATGGGTCTCTTTATTCGGATTCTGTGTCTCCCCATGGGTGTATTCGGCACCAGAATGAAAGTAGCGTCAATGTTCGAATTCGTCATCCAAGGTAAAAAAACGACATCCTTTGCCCTTCGTAAAGGGCTGTTTTCGGTAACAGGCAGAAGTGGTTGTCTTGTTAATAATCGGATTCGAGCGTGTTCTGGCTGCTGCCAAAGCCGATATTTGCTGACGCTCGGGCCAGAGCGCTTCGAAGATTGGCACCGATTCTGATCAAATGAACAGCCACCCTAGGATTGGTTGATATCACTTTGAGATATATAGGCGATTCCAGTTCTTCATCCGGGCCCGAAACCAGGTGCGCTGTCGTTTTGCGAATTGCCTGGTCGAGATGGTGGCGCGCTCGCGCGCCTGATCCAGGGTCATCTGGTGGTCCAAAAACGACATCAGCTCGGGCACGCCGATGGCCTTGAAAGCAGGCAGCGCGGGATCATAGCGCTCGCGCATGGCTGCCACTTCGTCCAAAGCACCGTGTTCCAGCATCTGATCAAACCGGCGGACGATCCGGTTCAGCAGCCACGCTTTGTCGACGTCAAAGACCAGAGGGGTACAATCCTCGATCTGCAAGACCGGCGGCGGGGTGTCTGCCTGCCAGGCGTTCAAGCTGCGCCCGGTGGCACGCTGAACCTCCCACGCGCGTTGGACGCGTGCGCGGTTGTTGATGTCGAGCCCGGCCAAAGTGACGGTATCTACGCCAGTGATCAGGTCTGACAGGGGTAGTTGATCCGCCTCTTGTCGAACCTCGGGCGGAGTGGCCGGGATTTCGGCCATGCCTTCGGTCAGGGCTGTAAAGTAAAGCCCGGTTCCGCCAACAATGATCGGGCGCTCAGTGCCCGTCAGCAGCGGTACGACCTCACGCAGCCAATGACCGGTGGAATAACTCTGATCATAGGCGATGTGACCATACAGCTTGTGCGGCGCGCGCGCTTCGTCCTGTGCCGATGGTCTGGCCGAGATGACCTGCCAGCAGTCATAGACCTGGCTGGCATCCGCATTGACGATAACCCCCCCGAAGGTCTCTGCGATCCGCAAGGCGAGCTCGGATTTACCCGATGCAGTCGGACCTGCGATCAGGACGGGTTTGCCGTCTTCGATCGGGGGTAAATCACCCCAAACCTGTGCCGGGTTGTGCTGAGCCATATCGGTGTGTCTTATTCCTGACCAACCGCATTGAACCTGCGGAGGTTTTGCTTCATTTTGCGCCGGAAAATAAACCCGTGCCAGCCCGGAGCGCAATATGAGCCTGACCTCATCCACCGACATCGCGAAACCCAAGTATAACCGCGTTATGCTGAAGATCTCTGGCGAGGCGCTGATGGGGGATCAGGGATTCGGTCTGCACCCGCCAACCGTTCAGCGCATCGCGCAAGAGGTAAAGTCAGTCCATGATCTGGGCGTTGAGATTTGCATGGTGATCGGCGGAGGCAACATTTTTCGCGGCCTCAGCGGCTCGGCCCAAGGGATGGAGCGGACCACAGCCGACTACATGGGTATGCTGGCCACCGTGATGAACGCGCTGGGGATGCAATCGGCTTTGGAGGAGATCGGGGTGTTCACCCGTGTGATCTCGGCCATTCGCATGGATGAGGTCTGTGAACCTTATATTCGTCGTCGCGCCGTGCGACATCTGGAAAAGAAACGGGTTTGCATCTTTGCTGCCGGGACGGGCAACCCATATTTCACCACCGATACCGCCGCGACACTTCGGGCCAATGAGATGGCCTGTCAGGCGATATTCATGGGTAAGAACGGGGTGGATGGTGTTTATGACAAAGACCCCAAGGAACACGCGGATGCCGTGCGCTATGACACGGTCAGCTATGATGATGTACTGGCCAAACGCCTGCGGGTCATGGATGCCTCGGCCATCGCGCTGGCGCGGGACAATAACCTGCCGTTGATCGTGTTTGGCCTGGATGAGCCCGGTGGGTTCCGGGGCATTCTGGCCGGTGAGGGGACCTATACCAAGGTTCAGGGCTGACGCCGCGCAACCAATCGAAAGCACATAGGGGAGGGACCGATCATGGCACCGTTAGATATTGATTTCGTGCGGGCGCAATTCCCGGCCTTCTCTGAGCCCAGTTTGCAGGGCAAGGCTTTCTTTGAAAACGCGGGCGGCTCCTACACCTGTAAGCCGGTCATCGACCGGCTGACGCGGTTCTACACCCAGCGCAAGGTGCAGCCCTATGCACCATTTGCAGCCAGCCAGCTTGCGGGCGCTGAGATGGACGAGGCACGCGCCCGGCTCGCCGCCATTCTGGGGGTTGAGACAGATGAGTTGAGCTTTGGACCGTCAACCACGCAAAACACCTATGTTCTGGCGCAAGCCTTCCGGCAATGGCTGAAACCGGGTGAGGCGATTGTCGTCACCAATCAGGACCACGAAGCAAATTCCGGCCCCTGGCGGCGGCTTGCAGACGCAGGCGTCGAGGTGCGGGAATGGCAAATTGATCCTGACACCGGCGCGCTGGATCCGCAGGACCTTGAAAACCTGCTGGATGAGAAGGTGCGCCTTGTCTGTTTTCCGCATTGTTCCAACGTGGTGGGTGAGATCAATCCGGTGACGGAAATCACCGCAATCGCCCATGCCGCAGGCGCTTTTGTCTGCGTGGATGGTGTGTCTTATGCACCGCATGGTCTGCCGAATGTCGGCGATCTGGGGCCGGATATTTACTTGTTTTCCGCCTATAAAACCTATGGCCCGCATCAGGGATGTATGGTCATCCGGCGCGGGCTGGGTGAGTTGTTGCCCAATCAGGCACACTATTTCAACGGCGATGTCTTGTACAAACGGTTCACGCCGGCCGGGCCAGACCACGCGCAGATTGCAGCGAGCGCCGGGATGGCCGATTACATCGAACAGCTTTGTCTGCATCACGATGGCCCAAAGCAAGGCGCGGCAGGGCAGGGCGCCTTTGTCCACGACCTGATGCGCGGCCATGAAGAGGCTTTGCTGCAACCGGTTTTGGATGCCGTGAAAACCCGCAACACCGTGCGTCTGATCGGCCCCTCGGATGCAACGCGCCGCGCACCAACGGTTGCACTGGCGTTAGGACGCCAAGCTGAACCTGTTGCCGCAGAACTGGCAAAACATGGCGTGATGGCGGGTGGAAGCGACTTTTACGCGGTGCGCGCGTTACAGGCGATGGGTATTGATCCCGTCGCGGGTGTTCTAAGGGTCAGCTTCACGCACTACACCTCGCAACAGGAAATTGATCAATTGCTGGAGGCGCTTGACCGCGTTTTGTGATCCACTTCCAGCCCTGTTTCGTAATGCGAAGAAAACAACAGGCTGGCTATGTCGTCACAGCACTCTCCGATCATCATCTGGTTTCGCAGGGATTTGCGCCTGTCCGATCATCCGGCGCTGTCCGCTGTTGCTCAAACAGGTCGCCCAGTGGTGCCGGTATATATCCTTGATCCTACGGCCGAGGCCCTGGGGGCTGCCTCCAAATGGCGTTTGGATCTGGGGCTGGATGCCTTTTCCCAAAGCTTAGAACAGATTGGCAGCCGTCTGATCCTTCGGCGCGGCGATGCGTTGGCGCAGTTGCGCGCGTTGATTGCTGAGACAGGGGCGACCGAGATTTACTGGACGCGCGCCTACGATCCCGAGTCGATCGCACGTGATACCAATATAAAGGCCAAGCTCACCGAGGATGGCGTATATGCGAAATCCTTCTCAGGTCATCTCTTGTTCGAACCCTGGACCGTCGCCACCAAAACCGGCCAGCCGTTTCGCGTGTTCACTCCGATGTGGCGTGCGGTGCAAGGGAGAGACGTGCCAGAGCCTGATGCGGCCGTCACACGCCTGATCGCCCCGTCGCACTGGCCCCAGAGCGACACTTTGAATGACTGGAAACTGGCGGGGTCCATGAACCGAGGTGCGCAGATCGTGCGCCCCTATGTCCAGCCAGGCGAAACCGCCGCATTTGATCATCTGGACGGGTTTCTTGATCGTGTCGCGCGCTATTCTGTCGACCGGGATCGGCTAGATATCGACGGGACCTCAAACCTGTCAGAGTATCTGTCGCTGGGTGAGATCGGGCCACGAAGCGCATGGCACAGGGTTCAGCGCGCGGCTATGTTGGGGGTTTGGGGTACTGGTAGCTTTTTGAGACAACTGGTGTGGCGCGAGTTCGCCTATCACCTGATGTATCACACGCCGCATCTGCTCAGCGGAAACTGGCGGCCTGAATGGGATGCATTTCCGTGGAACACGGACGCGGATCGTCCTGAAGTGACAGCGTGGAAGCAGGCAAAAACCGGTATTCCAGTAGTCGATGCGGGCCTGCGAGAGATGTATGTGACAGGCCGAATGCACAACCGCGCCCGGATGATTGTCGCAAGCTATCTGACCAAGCATTTGATGACTCATTGGAAGATTGGCATGCGCTGGTTTCAGGATTGCCTGATCGATTGGGACCCGGCCTGCAATGCGATGGGGTGGCAATGGGTGGCCGGATCGGGTCCCGATGCCGCGCCGTTCTTCCGTATCTTCAATCCGCTGACCCAGCAGGAAAAGTTTGATCCACAAGGCAAATATCTGGATCGCTGGATCGCCGAAGACCGTTCGAACCCAACGCCCACGGCCCTGTCATATTTCGAAGCGATCCCCCGAAGCTGGGGGCGGAACGCCGGGCAATCCTATCCGCCGCCTGTTGTTGAAATGGCCGAAGGCCGCGCCCGCGCACTGTCTGCGTATGACAGCCGAAAAAACCAGTAAGGAACTGAAAACTTGCAAGAAACAAAAACCCGTCCTAGCCTGCATCAAACACCGCAGAGGGGAGAGCGGATGACCCTGACATCGACCGAGGGGCAGAAAAACCTGCCCAGATATTTTGCCCAAGTCTTCAAAATGCTCGGCAAGATGGAGTCTGGGCGATTGGACATCACACTGCCTGATGGGCGTGTGTTTCGAACCGAAGGCGCAAAACCGGGCCCTATTGCCGCTGTCGAGATTCATGACCTGGATGTGTTTGCTCGTTTGATCCGCGAAGGTGAGCTTGGATTTTCGGACGCCTATCTGGAAGGGCATTGGAGCACGCCGGACCTGCGATCTTTCATGGATCTGGTGCATCTGGGCTCGGAAACGGTCTATGATGGGTTTACCGGGAAGTTCCTTGTTCAGGCTTATGAACGTCTGCGGTTCTGGTTGCACCGGAACAACCGGGCTCAGGCCAAGAAGAACATCTCGTATCACTACGATCTGGGGAATGAATTCTATGGGCTGTGGCTTGATGATACGATGACCTATTCCAGCGCCTTGTTCGAAACCGGGCAAGAGAGTTTGGAAAAGGCGCAGACCGCCAAATACGCCAGCCTGATTGACGAAATGGGCGTGAAGCCCGGTGATCATGTGCTTGAGATCGGCTGCGGGTGGGGCGGCTTTGCCGAATACGCCGCGAAAGAGCGTGGCCTTAGGGTCACGGGCCTGACCATTAGCCAAGAACAGTTGAAGTTTGCGCAGCAACGCATGGAAAACGCTGGGCTTTCCGATATGGTTGATCTGAAGTTGCAGGATTACCGAGACGAAACCGGGCAATATGACGGCATCGCCTCGATCGAGATGTTCGAGGCCGTTGGGCAGAAATACTGGCCCGTCTATTTCGATACGGTGCGCGAGCGGTTGAAACCGGGGGCGCAGGCGACGCTGCAGATCATAACCGTTGGCGATCATCGCTGGGATTACTATAAGAATGGCGTTGATTTCATTCAGAAATATATCTTTCCGGGCGGTATGTTGCCGTCACCGACAGTTTTGCGTCAGCAAATCGATCTGGCGGGGCTGAACCTGGTACGTTCAAAAGAGTTCGGCAAGAGTTATGACCTGACTTTGCGCCGCTGGTACGAGACCTTCAACGCCAAATGGGATCAGATCTCGGACATGGGGTTTGATGAGCGTTTCCGCCGCATGTGGAATTATTATTTGACCGCATGCGGTGCCGCCTTTGACACGGGCAATTGCGATGTGACACAGATCACCATAGCAAAGCCAAGTTAAGGAACGGAATACGCAATGCCCACAGCCGCACGTCTTGTTGCCGCCCTTTGCCTGGTGGTGGTGGCCTTTCTGGTGTCGACCATGATCATCGAGAATGGGGACGAGGGCAAAGACTATGGCTATTTCACCCTTGTGAACATCGCGCTGGCCGTTGCCTGTGGCTGGAAGATCATGGGTAAACGCGCCGGGCGTGGATGGACAGCGGGGATCAACAATGGTCTGACCGGAGTGGCCTCGCTGGTGTTTTGGGCGCTGTTCGTGCAGGGCTGTTACGAGATGTTCCGCCTGGCCATGCGCAACCGCTATGATGGCCCGTTCGAGGCTGTGAAGGCGATCTTTGTGATCGGAGTGGATTATGGAAAGCTTCTATTGGTCCCTGAAATTCTGATCACATTGGTTGTTGGATCCGTCGTGGCAGGGCTTGCAACCGAATTCGCCAGTCGTCGCTGGCGTTGACCCTTCACTCCAAGTAGAAAGCTTCTCCGTGTCAGATTTGTTCTTTTACGGCACTCTTCGCTATGTCCCGCTGCTGGAGCGTGTCCTGGGCCAATCCGCAGAGGATTTGAGCATCACACCGGCGACCCTTGCAGATCACGCGGTTCACGCGGTTCAGGGGCAGGACTTCCCGATGATCCAACCCGTGCCCGGCGCACAGGCCAATGGTTTGCTGTTGCGCGGCCTAAGCGAGGTCGATCTGGCGCGGCTTGCGTTCTACGAAGGCGGTTTCGACTATGATCTGCAAACGCTGAGCATTGATTTGTCAGATGGCGCTCAGACTGAGGCTCAGGTGTATTTTCCAGCCCCCGGTGCTTGGGTTCCCGCAGGTCTGTGGTCATTGGATGCATGGGCCGAAAAACTGGGGCCCGTCACAGCCCTCGCCGCCGAAGAGGAGATGGCGTATTTCGGCAGGGTCGACGCAAGGCAGATGACCCGCAGCATGCCCGCCATCCAGACCCGTGCCTGGGCCAAGCTGTTCGCCCGACAGCGGCGCACTGGTGATCCGCGTGACATCACACAGGACGTGATCGTCCACAGCCACCGCCGCGCCTATGTCGACTATTTCGGGATGGAGGAAATCCAGCTTCAACATCGCCAGCATGACGGTTCGATGGGGCCGGTTCTGAACCACAACAGCCTGTTGCAGGGCAGTGCTGTGGTCGTTTTGCCGTATGACCCTGTGCGCGATGTCGTTCTGCTGGTCGAACAGTTTCGGACACCGATTTTCCTGATCGAAGACCCAGAACCCTGGATGTGGGAACCTGTCGCGGGCATGATCGATCCGGGTGAAACCCCGGAACAAGCCGCGCATCGCGAAGCATCGGAGGAGGCCGGGGTCACCTTTGATACGCTTGAATTTGCCGGCGGGGCCTATTCATCCAGCGGATCCTCGACCGAGTACCTGTATCTCTATGTTGGACTAGGGGAGCTGACCCAAACCACGGATACAGGCGGTTTGGCCAGCGAAGGTGAAGATATCCGCACCCGGATCGTGCCTTATTCCGAATTCATCGACCTTGTAGACAGCCACGCCTTCAAGGATTTGCCGCTTCTTTCCTTAGCCCATTGGCTGGCCCGCCACCGGGACCGGCTGCGCGAGTGACTATCGCGCTTGTGGTTGCGGCAGCGCGGCTGTAAATCTTGCCTGATACCAAATGACATGAGGGCGCCATGCGCATTGCACGAGACCTTGCCGACGCAGTCGGGAAAACACCGCTGATCCGGCTGAAACGCATCAGTGAAGAGACCGGATGCGAGATCCTCGGCAAGGCCGAATTTATGAACCCAGGTCAGTCCGTCAAAGACCGCGCAGCGCTCTATATCATTCGCGATGCGGTTGCCCGAGGTGAGCTAAAGCCCGGTGGCACGATTGTTGAAGGTACCGCGGGCAATACCGGGATTGGTCTTGCGCTGGTTGGTGCGTCCATGGGGTTCAAAACCGTGATCGTGATCCCGGAAACCCAATCGGAAGAAAAGAAGGACATGCTACGCCTTGCTGGTGCGCAACTGGTACAAGTGCCCGCCGCGCCGTATCGCAATCCCAACAACTTTGTCCACTACTCGCGCCGTCTGGCCGAGGAGCTGGCCAAGACCGAACCCAATGGCGCGATCTGGGCCAATCAGTTCGACAACGTCGCCAACCGTCAGTCGCATGTGGAAACCACCGGGCCTGAGATTTGGGAACAGACCGACGGCAAGGTGGACGGTTTTGTCTGCGCGGTCGGATCGGGCGGCACTCTGGCGGGTGTGGCCGAGGCGCTGCAACCCAAAGGCGTGAAAATTGGTCTGGTCGATCCAATGGGCGCGGGGCTGTACTCCTACTACACCACCGGTGAGATCGCGACCGAAGGCAGTTCAATTGCCGAAGGGATCGGTCAGGTGCGCATTACCAAGAACCTCGAAGGGTTCACGCCCGATTTCTCATATCAAATGTCCGATAACGAAGCGCTGCCCTATATCTTCAATCTGCTGCGCGAAGAAGGTCTGGTTATGGGCGGGTCAACCGCGATCAACATGGCGGGAGCCGTGCGTCTGGCCAAGGATCTGGGCCCCGGCCATACCATCGTAACCATCCTTTGTGACTACGGCACGCGTTATCAATCGAAACTGTTCAACCCGGAGTTCCTGAGGGAGAAAGAGCTGCCGGTGCCTGATTGGATGACGGAAGTGCCCCGCAAAATCCCCGGTGTGTTCGAGGATATCTGATGCTGCAACAGGTCCGCCTGTTTCTGGTTCTGATGATGTTCGGCCTGTTCGGGTTGGTTGGCGCAGCCAGCGCGCAACTGACCGACAGGCAGAGTGAGTATTATCAGGGCTGGATCAAGACAGCGGACCGGGCCGAGGCGGTGATTGATGCAAACCGTGCATCGAACGCCGCAATGGAAAATCTGCGTTCCGAGATCAATGGGTATCGTGAGGATTTTAACACGGCACGTGGCGCCAACACAGAGCGGATACAGACCCTTGAAAGCCAGCTAAAGGCCCTTGGGCCCAAGCCCGAAGGCGATACCTCGGAACCCGAAGACATCGCCGCGTTGCGCGAACATCTTGAAAATCAGCTCAATAGCTTAAGGGTTCCGCGGATCATATCCGAAGAAGCATTCAGCCGTGCCAACGGGTTGATCAGCGAAATCGATCAGATCCTTCGAGAGCGTCAGAAAAAGCAACTGCTTGAAAAAGGGCCGTCACCGATCAATCCCGTCTATTGGGGGCCGGCTTGGGCGGACGTGAAAGACGCTTTCCGCAGCCTCATCAATGAAACGGTCGAGAATATGCGGACAGATGTTGTTCGCGAACAGGTTACCAATCGTGGTTTAGGCATTTTCATATTGCTGATACTGTCGGCTGTTTTGCTGATTTTTGGCAAATACTGGTCAGAAAAAGGTGGTGACTATCTGCGCAATCTCGGCGGTCGCGGTGCGGGTGCGTGGACCTTTGTGATTTCTCTGCTGCGGATCGTTTTGCCCTGGATCGGGGTTGTTGCCGCCGTGACAGCAATCGACATGACAGATGTTCTCGGTCTGCGTGGCACTTTGCTGTTGGATGAGATTCCCTACTGGGCTGCGATCATTCTGTTTTATGACTGGATTGGCCGCCAGATCTACGTGATGAGCGCGGCGAATGAGTTCAAACGCATTTCCCCCGCCAGAATCACCGAACTGCGCATATATATCGATCTTCTTGCGATCATGCTGATCCTGCACGAGCTGGCGTTGCTATTCGAGCAGATTGAAAACATCTCTGATGCAACCCGTGCTGTCGTCAGTTTTCCGATCATCGTAGTCACTGCGCTTTTGCTGCTGCGTCTTCGGCAAATTCGAACCAATGACATACGGTCTGAAGGTTCCGATCAAGCGACCACGGTACGCAGCGCCGGTTTCACCCAAGTGATCGAGTTTTTGCGCCGCGCAGTTTTCTTGCTGGGTATCACAACGCCTTTCCTGGCGATTTTTGGCTATATCAACGCGGCCGAGGCCATTGTCTTCCCCGCTGTTAAGACACTTATTCTGATCGCTGCGCTGGTCATCATCCAACGTTTTATCAGCCAGGTTTATGGCTGGATTACAGGGCAGGGTGATGCTGCACGGGATTCTTTGTTCGCAGTTTTGGTCGGGTTTGCCCTGTCGATACTGGCGTTGCCGATTTTGGCGATTTACTGGGGCGCGCGTGAGACAGATTTGTTGGAAGCCTGGTCGCGGCTCTTGGAAGGATTTAACATTGGCGGGATAACAATTTCGCCCAGTAACTTCCTGACCTTTGTCGCGGTGTTTCTGATTGGGTACGGGCTGACGCGTCTGTTGCAAAGCGGGCTGCGAAACTCTTTGCTACCCAAAACCAGTATCGACCCGGGTGGGCAAAATGCAATTGTGGCCGGGTCCGGCTATGTGGGAATTTTCCTGGCGGCTTTGGCGGCGATCATGGTTGCTGGCTTTGATCTGTCTTCTCTTGCGATTGTAGCCGGTGCCTTGTCTGTGGGCATTGGTTTCGGCTTGCAGACGATCGTATCGAACTTCGTTTCGGGCATCATCCTGTTGGTTGAGCGACCGATATCCAAAGGCGACTGGATCGATGTAAACGGAATGATGGGCTATGTACGCGATATCTCGGTGCGGTCGACGCGGATTGAGACTTTTGACCGCACAGATGTGATCGTCCCCAACTCGGATTTGATTTCCGGCGTGGTCACCAACTATACCCGTGGCAATACCATCGGGCGCGTGATCGTGCCCGTGGGCGTCGCCTATGGCACCGATACACAGCAGGTTGAAACGATCCTGGGTGAGATTGCCAATGCACATCCCATGGTTCTGGCGAACCCAGCGCCCAGCGTGGTGTTCCAGGGGTTCGGCGCGGATTCGCTGGATTTTGAAATCCGGGCGATCCTTCGGGATGTGAACTGGGTGCTGTCGGTAAAGTCCGACATGAATCACGAAATCAACCGACGCTTCAACGAAGCGGGTATCGAGATTCCGTTCGCTCAGCGTGACCTCTGGCTGAGAAATCCCGAGGCGCTGCAGGCGCAATCGCCTGCCGCCAAGCCCGAAGTGGAACCAAGACAGGCACCTTCGAAACCTGCCGATTTGACCCAGGCGGACCTGTCTGACGGTGACGGGGATGAGCTGTAGCCCGATTTCCAAGTCGACCGCGAAAGGTTGAGTTTTCGCGCTATTCGCCCCTTGCAAATCCCCCGGCGATGGTTCAATTATCCCGCTCACGGAGAGGTGGCCGAGTGGTCGAAGGCGCACGCCTGGAAAGTGTGTAGGCGGGAAACCGTCTCCAGGGTTCGAATCCCTGTCTCTCCGCCATCACCCCTTACTGACAGGACACTTCGCTTAGCCGATATGTGGGTTTGGACTTGTGTTTCTTGCAGCAGCTCATTGCTGGCATGGTTGTTGATAAGAAACTAAGCTAACTATCTAAGGAACAATCGGTACTTGGTCCGGAGGTAGCCTATGAAATCTGACAACCCCAAACACGCAGCACCTATTGATGCCGCGGCGCGTCAGGCCATTCAGCCCGTCATTTGCTACCCTCCTGACAGCCTGGCGCAACCCAATCTGAGTGGGTTGGAAACGTTGCGAAAAACAGCACGTAAATCGGCAGAAGTGACGGCTGCGCCGCGCGATGCTGCCTGTATCGACGTGCCCGCCGGTGCCTTCTTTCGCATCGCCTCGGTCGAAGGGTCGCAGGTCGGGGATTTGAACCTGTGGAACACGCATGACCTGTCGGAGCGGTTCTATTCCGGCAAAACCCGCGCGTTGCATGGCACGCATTTGTCGACGGGTGACCGGATGTGGTCCAGCTTTCCTTTCCTGCGCCCGATGGCCACTATAGTTGACGATACGCTGGATTGGTACGGGTTTGATGCCTTCGGTGGCTCGGTCCATGACGTGATCGGCACGCGGTGCGATCCGTATACTGGTCGGCTGCTGTCTGGTCAGGACTACCATTATTGCTGCCATTCGAACCTGACACGCGCACTGGCCCAGCATCGTGATATACCCTTGCACGAGGCCGAGCCGCTTGTGCATGACGTGCTGAATGTTTTCATGTGCACCGGCTTCACACATGAGACCGGGCAGTATTTCATGAAGGCCAGTCCGGTGCGCCCTGGCGATTATCTAGAGTTTTATGCCGAAATAGACCTGACCGTTGGTTTGTCAGCCTGTCCGGGCGGGGATTGTTCGTCCGAGCATTCATCGGATACCGCAGCATGCTATCCCTTGTTGATCGAGGTCTACGATCCGGGCGATGAAGCGCGATCAGCACATGTGCAACCGGCTGTGTCCGCGTATGATCAAACACACGGAACCTAGTAAGCGATGACTCACAATTCGATGTCACGTTTTTTAGCAGATACACAGGTTGCAGGCGCTTTGACTCGTTAAACGTTAACAAAACCGTAAATTTGATGTAGTCTCATGGTGTTATTCAAAGGTAGCACCCGGGTATTCGTGTGGCACAGACGCTTTATGAGAAATACGGTGGTTTCAAAACAATCAGCCGGGTGGTGATGTCATTTTATGAAATGGCGTTAGAGTCCGACCAGATCGGTGACTATTTCGAAGATATCGATATGCCTCGATTGATTGATCATCAGACCAAGTTTGTATCCTCTTTGATCGGTGGCCCGGCTTCATTCAGCGATGACAGGATCAAGGCGGTTCACAGCCATCTCAATATTACGCATGCGGATTTTGACGAAATGGCTGCGCTGTTTGGTGAAGCTTTGGAAATGCATGGTGTATCAGCTCAGGATATCCAAACTGCCCTTGGAGCGATTGAAAACAAACGTTCGATCATAGTGGTTCGGCACGCTGCATGAGCATTCATGCCATCAATGAACAACTACTGCGCGCGATCGGGGTTGGCGTGGCGATCGTTCGGGCGTCGGACCTGAAGTTCGTCTTTCACAACGGTCCTTTCTCGGAATGGTTCGGCACTCCCGAAAAGAAACAGACGCTCTTGGACCTTATCCCCGACCTTGATCTGCGTGAACTGGATGACGTGAAACAGTCCGGACTACGCTACTCTGTTGAGTTACAGATCAAACCTAAGCGCCGGACGCTGGTCTTTGCGGTTACCGTTTCGTTGACCAATGAACTGTCAGACCAACTGCTGATTGTTGAATGCCAGAACATCACACGCATTCGTGAGCTTGAAAGCATGATCGATAGCTACTCGACCATGGTAGAGCGCAATACCCGTGAGCTGGAGCGGGAAAAAGAGAGGGTCGAGCGTCTGCTGCTGAACGTCATGCCGCGCGCGGTCTATGAAGAGTTCAAAACCTTTGGCGTTGTGACGCCTCAGTTGTACAAAGAGGTCTCAGTGGTGATGCTGGATTTTGTCGGCTTCACCGATTTCGCCGCCAAAACCGATCCAACAGTCACACTCAGCGAATTAAACGATATCTTCACGGCCTTTGATCGGATCGTCGAACAGTTCGGTTGCGAGCGGATCAAGACGATTGGCGATGCTTATCTGGCTGTTTCCGGTATGCCGGATGCTACGCCTGATCACGCAACCTATGTAGCTCATTGTGCAGTGCGCTTTCTGCGATATCTTGAGCGTCGAAACGAAAGCCACCCGCATAAATGGCAGGCCCGGATTGGTCTAGGCATGGGCGCGGCTGTCGGGTCGGTCGTGGGTATTCAGAAATATGTTTATGATGTGTTCGGGCCTGCGGTGAACACAGCTGCGCGTCTACAGGTCTTTGCAAACCCGATGCATATTGTTGCTCCGGAAGAGATGAAATACGCGTTGATTGACGAGTTCCAAGTGTCGGATATCGGGCGCGTTGCGATCAAGGGAATGGGTGACATGGACTTGATCAATGTCACGTCAGGGCTAAGTGTTCCTCAGGGCAGTGGTCGCATCTGAACCAATCAATCGTCCTGTGGGACCAGACCCAAACCTCGCAGATAGATGCCGATGCCGCTTTCCAGCAGATCCTCAGGTGGGAAGGGTGATGTCGCACCCGTGTTGCGGGCATAAAGCTCGACCACGCCGTGGCTCATGGCCCAGATATGTGCACTGAACATCGAGGCAGGAGGGCGTTTTTCCGGCGGAATATGCTGCGACAGGTCAGCGGCTGCCTTTTCCAACACGGATTTGGCGCGGTTCGCTGCCAGTGACAGCTCGGGCGTGCGGTTCACTGAGACACCGCTTTCGAACATCGCAATATAGTGGCCCGGATGTTTTCGGGCAAAAGCCAGATAGGCGCGGCCTGTGGCCTCGAACGCGGCCAAAGCCGAAGGCTGCCCCTGATCATAGGCATATTGCATAAGGTCCGCGAACATCTCGAATCCCTGTTTTGCCGCCTCGGCAATCAGGTCTTCGCGCCCGTGATAGTGGCGATAGACGGCAGCAGGGGTGACACCGGCGGTTTTGGCGGCCTCGGACAGGGTAAAGCCCGTTGGCCCCTTCTCCTCGATCAGGGACAACGCGGCCTCGATCAAGGCTTGCTTCAGGTTTCCGTGGTGGTACCCGCGTTTCGTCATCCCGGCCTCAGAGTTCTTTGTTCAATAGGTTATTGAAACTAAAGAGATAGAGTATCCGCAAGAGTTCGTCCAACGCTTGACGCGCGGGATATCACCTAAGTGGTCCGGCAACCTTAGTTGGTTTCGGCCGAGTTGTCTGGCGTAACCGCTTGTTTCGCCTTTGATTTGGCTGGTTTGCGTGTCAAAGCACCGCGCGGGTCTTTTTTGAACAGCTCATACGCGTTCTTGAAGGGGCGGAAATACAGCGTGATCGCATTGTTCCAGGTCCCGTCTTCACCATTTCCCAAACCGTATTCGACATTTTCATTGGTTTTAGGCGAATACAGCGTCCCGGCGCCCCAATCCCAAAAGGCAAAGATGAAGCCCATATTCTTGTCCCAGTGCTTGCGCGCTTTTGAGTGGTGGATCTGATGCTGGGCGGGGCTGACAAAGACATGTTGAATCCAGTTGGGATATTGAAGCCAGACATGGCTGTGCCGAAGGTTGAACGCGACCACGAAGAACAGAAAGATCACGATGTTCAGACCAAACAGCGTAAAGGCGCGCGCCCCGGTGCCGAAATACTGATCCAACAGCGCGACGACGACGCCAACGGCAAAACCACTCATGGAGGTAGAGATGATCTCTTCTAGCGGGTGCATGCGCGTCGCAGTTAGCGGTGTCATCACTTCGGCAGAGTGATGCACCTTGTGGAATTCCCACAAGAATGGAACCTTATGGAAGATATAGTGCCCAAACCAGAGCGCCCCATCCACGGCCAGCACAGCGACGAGCGTATAGACGGCGGATACGGTCCAGGATGGCTCGGACGGGCCTGGGCCAGCAGGTCCCATGATTTTTTCGACCAGGGCATACCAGACCGAGACCTGAATCAGGACCGAAGCATAGATGGCCGCGATGATGGATTTGTTCACAAAGAACATCACATAATCAGCCTTGGCGGATTTATGCGTCAGGATATCCCAAGGCAGCAACCATTTAATCAAGCCTTTCAGGCTTTTGCGGGATCGATAGAAAACGAAGATCGCAAAGGCCAGGGCAGTTGCCATATGCAGAAACGATAGGCGTTGCGTTGGGTCAAAGAACAATTCGAAAGGATGACGGAAGGCCGCGTAAATCTCATCAACCATGATCAGCTCCTGCCTGGATACTGGTTTTTTTGTGAATTATGAGCTGTGTCGGCGGCAATGACGTGGCCGAATTGAGGCCAGTTTCTGTCATTTTGGTTGGATATTGCTCAGATGCTTAGTTTTCCCATATCTCGGCCCCGCCGCATATCTTTTGGTCCACTTTGCCCAGGGCTTTGCGGTCTTTCTGATCGTAGTCCAGGGCGTGCAGAACTGTTTGGATCGCGGCGATGCGCGCGCGCTTCTTGTCGTCTGAGCGGACAACAGTCCAGGGGCTTTTTTCGGTATGCGAGCGGGTCAGGGTCTCGGAGATCGATTCAGAATACGCCTCCCACTTGTCCAGACCAGCCACGTCAATCGGGCTGAGTTTCCATTGCTTCAACTGATCGGTCTCGCGTGCCAGAAAACGATTAAGCTGTTCGGCCCGGCCGACATTCAGCCAGAACTTGAACAGTCGAATACCATCGTTAACCAGACCGGTTTCCAGGGGAATGACCTGACGGAAAAAGCGTTCCCGTTCTTCTTGCGTGCAGAAGCCAAAGACATTCTCAACCACCCCGCGATTGTACCAGCTGCGGTCAAAAAAAACGATCTCGCCTGCGGCAGGCAGATGAGGGATGTAGCGCTGAAAATACCATTGGCTGCGCTCAGCATCTGAAGGTTTGGACAATGCCACGTTACGTGCGCCCCGAGGGTTCAGATTTTCGCGAAACCGCTTGATTGTGCCGCCTTTGCCTGCCGCATCGCGACCTTCAAAAATGATCGCGACCCGTTCGCCGGTTTCCTTGACCCAGGACTGCATTTTGACCAGTTCGATCTGTAGCGCATCGATCTGAGCCTCATAGTCTTTTGACTTCATCTTTTGCGCATAAGGGTAGGTTGGGTTTAGGATATCGCCTTTTTCGGCGGTCTTGATCAGTGCGCGAACGTCCTTGGGGGCTTTCTTGTGATAATATGCCTCGATAGAGCCTTTTTCGGACCGGGCCATGCCTCACCTCATGATAAAATCCATAACTTACTATGGATTAGCTGATCACTTAACGCAAACCCGCACGTTTTGCGGCGCGATTGATGGACGCGGCGACCGCATCGGCGGCGACGACCTGAGGCATGTGGCCGATCCCCGGCAGTTCGATCAGTTCTGCATCCGGTATCTGGTCAATCAGACGGTGGGAATGCCACTCCAGGCCAACCGTGTCATCCGCCGTTCCATGCACGATCTCGGTCGGAACAGAAATCTCTGAATAGCGCGGCTGCAGCGCGGTCACTTCGTCCAGAAGGTTTGCCCGTTGCTTGGCATTGGCATGCATCGACGCGCGGCGCATCGTCAGTGCTGGCCCGAAATGCGCGGCATACCCCTCTGGCGCGGCCTGAGGGGCAAAAACCCGGTCCATAGCCTGTTCTACATACCAGTTTGGCACAAAGGCCGTGATCAACGGCAGGGCGACGGCATTTCCGGTTGGGGTTGAGGCAAGGCGATTAAAACCATCCAATGGCGTTTCCCAGGGGATCGCCGCAGGAGCGATCAGAACAAGGGCCGAGATGTCGTTGGGCCGTGTTACAGCCCAAGCCAGCGAAACCGATCCACCATAGCTTTGCCCGGCAACGATGGGTTTCTCTGCCCCAAGCTGCGCGGCGGCCTTTTGCAGGATGTCGGCCTGTTCGATGATAGTTTCCCCATCCGGGTTGAAGCTGGCCGTATAGCCCAGACCGGGGCGGTCAAACACGATCACACGATAGTTCTGGGCAAGGATCGGAGCCATTGCAAAAGTCATATCGCGGGTGTTGCCGCTGGAGCCATGGATCAACACCACATCCGGCCCTTCGCCCATGACAACCGCATGCACCGCAATCCCATCGACATCCAGTATCCGACCTTCGGGGGGGAAGGCGGCCTCGGCCCGTGCTTCGATCTGAGCGCTGCGCCAAGTGGTGAAAATGGCGAGGCCCAGCAGGAGTATGACAAATGATATCAGTATCTTAGCGGCCAATTTGGTCCATATCGAACGGTGTTGTCTGGTAGATTTCGTTGATCCAGTTGCCATAAAGCAGATGCGCATGGCTGCGCCACCTGTTCTGAGGCGTCTGTGCAGGATCGTCATCCGGGTAGTAGTTGATCGGCACATTGATTGGCGTGTTATTGGCCACGTCCCGATCATATTCCTGTTTCAGCGTATCGCTGTCATATTCGAAATGGTTAAAGATATAGAGCGCACGGTGCCCCGGATCTTCGACCAGACAAGGGCCAACAGCATCGCTGCCCAACAGGGTGTTCAGACCCGGTGCGGCATTGATCTCGGCCTGCTTCATTTCAGTCCAACGGCTGACAGGAATAACGCAATCATCTGAAAACCCACGCAGAAATGGCGAGGCAGGATTTAAATTCTGGTGCCGAAAACAGCCAAAGGCCTTGGCGTCCAGCATGTGTTTCTTGACACCGTGGAAATGGTTGATCATCGCCATTCCACCCCAGCAGACGCCGAAGGTGGAATGCACGTTGGTTTGCGTCCATTCGAACACTTCGCTGATTTCGTCCCAATAGGTGACGTCAGGGAACTCCAGATGCTCAATCGGGGCACCCGTAATGATCAGGCCGTCGAACTTCTGGTCCTTCACCTCCTGAAACGGCCGGTAGAATTCCGCCATATGCGCGGCAGCCGTGTTCTTGGTGCGGTGTTCCGTCATACGGATCAGCGACAGATCGATCTGTAGCGGTGTCGCCCCGATCAGACGTGCAAACTGATTTTCTGTTTGGATTTTCTTGGGCATCAGATTCAGCAGCCCGATGCGCAGGGGGCGGATGTCTTGTCGCATCGCTTGATCCTCGGCCATGACCATGACGCCTTCCTTTGTCAGGACATCATAGGCGGGCAGGTCTGAGGGTATTTTGATTGGCATCGGTTCAAGCTTTGGTAAGTAAATGGAAACTGCTAGTTAGGCCTTCTTGGCCTTTGCCTCAAGGGCACCTTCGATCAACTCATCGAAATCAGATGTATCGCGCACGCGTTCGATTTCGGCCGCGGTGACGGTGATGCCCCAGTTTTTGGCCATCGCCTCGTATCTGGGCTGACGGTGGGCCAGCGCCTGGGCATAGGTCCAGCGGATGAAGGCATCGGGATCGACCTCACCCTCGGAACAGCCTTGCTGATCCAGATAATCGGACCAGCTGCGCGCCAGAAACTCGGGCTGATAAGACATTGGCTTAGGGGCTTTGTCGAAGCGGCGTATCAGCTTGGCCGTGTGTTCTTCATCGCCCTTGAGCCAGATCATCAGCGTCTGCTTGGACAGCTCGCTCATTACCTGATCCGAAGGGTCATCCGGATCGACCCATTCGCAAATCGACCCGCCGGTGTCACAGATGAAGTGCGGGTAGCTATACAAACGCTGAGCGCGATCAATAAAGTATTCGGTATCCAGCAAGGCGTGGATCTCAGCCAGCCGGAATTGCTCCTGACGGCGACGGTATTCGGGCATCTCAAGCCCGCCCTTGGCCGGGTCACCGGGCTTGCCCAGATAGGCGGCCACGGGGGTCAAATTCTCGAACGAGATATTCGAGCCGATATAGATGGAATCCGATAGAAGCAGGTCGCGCAGAAAGGGCACTTTCATCGCTTCGGCTTTGGCGTTGTCGGTGATGTATTCGCCCATATAACGCGTACCGATCCGGTAATCGATCGAATAGTGAAACCAATCACCTGAATCGCGCAGGATGTTGGACACATAGGTTTTGCCCAAGCCCGACATGCCGAAAAACAGCACTTTCTTGCGCGCAGCTGTGCGCCAGTCTTTTGCCGAGCCGTAGATCATGATCCGCTGTCCCTTTGTTTCGCCTTTGCTAGAACGGGCGAGGGGGCGCGTCAATCACGCTTGCCGGGGCGGTTCAAGATCAGCAGGCCCAGTGCGAGGATCGCAAAGCCGATAAAGGCGTTTGCGCCAAGTGCTTCGTCCCGCAAAAGCGAGCCGAGAACGATGGCGACCGGAGGGATTACAAGGGTTACCAACATCAGATTTCCACTGCCTGCCATGGCAAGTACGCGGTAATAGAGCAAATAAGCCGCCGCCGTTGCGATGATCGCATAGTATCCGATGGCAGCCCATGTCACTGCCGGAAGGGCAAGTATGGGCAGCCCGTCATGAATGATACTGATTGGAAGGGTCAGCAAGGTTGCCCCTGTCAGCATTCCAGCAGCCGCGAGGATAGGAGACAGACCCGACAGGTGTTTACGGCCCCACGCGCTGGCGAATGCGTACGAGACCGTGCCCGCCAGTACGGCGAGTTGGGCAAGGCTTTGCAGATTGAAACCGGTGAAACTCTTTAATCCGATGGCAATTGAGACGCCAAGAAACCCCAATACCACGCCGATCAGCCGGTTGGGTGTAAGCCGTTCGTCTTTGAAGAACAGCGCGGCGACCAATACGCCGAAGACTGCGGTTGCGGCGTTCAATATCGCAGTCAGGCCGGTGTCGATGTAAAGCTGCCCCCAGGCCATCAGTGAAAACGGGATGGCGTTGTTCAAAAGGCCCATGATCAGGAACGCGAGCCAAACCTTTGGACTTTTGGGGATCTCAATGCCTTTGATCCAGACAATCAACCATAGCGCGGCCATGGCCCAGAAGGTCCGGTGCAGAACCGAAGTCATAACCGGGATAGTGTCCAGAGCGATGCGGATCGCCACAAAGGACGCGCCCCAGATCAGACCGAGCAACAGCAGTTCGGCCCAAGCTCGGGGTGAGAGATGTTTTTGAGGTTCCATGGCCTTAACTTGTCATTCAATGACAGTCGCCGCGACCCGGTTCTTGCGAAAAAGAAAGACCCCGCCGGGTGGGCGGGGTCCAATAAGGTTCGTTTGCTGCCTGATCAATTCAGCGCGTAAGTGATCTGGAAGCCTACGCTCCATGCGCTGTTACCGGTGAACGTTCCTCGCGCATTCGGGCCAGCGCCATCAGCTATTGCGTCGCCGATGTCGGTGTAACGAACACCACCGGAAATTTTTGCGTTCTCTAAGGAATAAGTTCCACCCAGACCAACGCTCCAGAATCCGTCGGTCGGGCCGAGGTTCGATACAGGAGTACCTTGGGATGACTCGTAGCCCAGCGTCACAGCACCGGAAAACTCGTTCGTGAATTGATAGCCCAGCCCAAGCGAGTATGTAAAAGTGGCCTCATCGTAGTCAACAAGGTTCGAAGTCGGTGGGTAGTTTGGTGGGTTGTACACAAGCTGTGGCCAGTCAACCCAGCGGATTGAGCCAAACAGAAGCGTCTTTGGTGCTACGCCCGTTTGAAAGTCCAGATTAATCGACTGCGGAGTTTCAACTTCACTCGAAGAGTTTACGGGCAATCCTCCAGTCAATGCACTGGATTCTGTCTGAGAAAGATCGTGTGAAATCTTTGAGTTATAGGTAAGCGAAACTCGTGCAGCGATCTCGGGCTTTTCCCAAGCCACACCAACAACGTATCCGAACGCGATGTCTGCATCGGTTTCCACGTTGTAGCCGGCGGCAAGCGGCACGGTAATCGATGCTGTCACCCGCTGTGCCCGAACACCACCAATTGCGCTGAAGCCTCCGTCGAATTTGTAACGCAGCAAAGCAGTAATCGCATCCGTGTCAGCAGTTGCCTGCAAGACGCGGGGATCTGTCGGGTTAGCCGGGTTGATCGAAAGCGGGTAAGCAGCTGCGTACTGGATATCAGCACCAAATGGCTGATCATACATGATCGCGAAATCCAGTTTTTCCGTAAGGGAGGTCTTGTATCCCAGATGCGGTGTAAAAAAGTCGTTCGCGACTTCACCGGAATCGACGGGTTGACCTATGTTCGGCCCGGCGATAGCCGGCATAGTTCCTGTGACACTGGGGTTCGTATACCCTAGACGGAACTGAACCGCCGAGCCTTCTTCAAAGATAAGATTGATGCCTTGGCCGCTGCGGTCCAGACCGCCTGCATATCCTGCCGATGCCCCTACGCACAGCGCGCATGTGGCGAGTAGTGCCTTTTTCATTGCTGTCCTCCCTTGTTTTCGATGCGAGCCTGATTAAGTGAAACTGAGTGTGTTTGACTCTGACCCGTTGAATAATGCCCGATAGTTTCTTTTCGGTTAGTCTAAGGTCAACGGGTGACGGAGCGTTACTTATTGCAACTAGGTTTATGGACTGTTGCTAAACTGTTACGATTTTCAGACCAAACGTTCAGAAATATGCCCGAAAATATCACCGCGGCGCCCAGCATGGTCCAGTGATCAATTGGCTCATGGTACAACAGCATGCCCACCACCGCAATTGTGGGCAGGCGGGCAAAGTCAAACGGTACGACCACAGTTGCGGGTGCGATGGATAAGGCATTGGTAATGCAGAAATGTGCCAGCAATCCGGCCAATCCGACCAAAACCAGAAATGGTAGGGTTTGCGCGTTTGGCAGGGCGATCTGACCATCCAGACCGGCCGCTGCCGCGCCGAGTGCGGCTTGCATCACCGCCAGCCAGAACATGATGCAACCGATACTGGAAAAGCGCGTCAACTTCTTCGTGGTAATCGTTGTAAATGCGAAGAAAATTGCAGATGTCGCGGCGGTTATCAGCCCTGGGCTCAACGGTGCCGCGCCGGGGCGCGCGACGATCAGGATACCGGCGAAGCCGATGAGGGCGGCCAGCATCTTGAGTGGAGTCAGACGTTCTTTCAACAACAGAGGCGACAGAAGGATTACCCAGATCGGTTGGGTGAATTCCAGCGCAAAGACCTGCGCCAGGGGAATCACTCCGACTGCGTAGAACCACAGATTTTGCCCGGTGAAATGCAGCACATTGCGCACCGCATGAAGGCCCAGTCGCTGGGTTGTGACCTGATGCCATTTGCCGGTTACACTCAGCACCAGGGCGACCACCACGATGCCCACAAAGCTGCGATACATCATGATTTCAAACGTGTCGTGATGCAGGCTCAGCTCTCGCCCCGCTACGGCCATTGACGAGAATGAAAGAATGGCCCCGGTCATCCACAGGGCTGCCTTGCCGATTTGAATTGAGCCCTTATCCACCCGGTGTCCTTCGCAATTTTTGGCTTTGCAACTGGACCTAACCGGATTTTTTCCGCTCTGGCACTCTGAATCTTTCCGTGCAGTAAGAAAGGGCTGGATTAGTTGAGGTCCTTTGCAAAACGCCGGGCGATTTCCAGGTTTCCCTGTGCGTTTACGTGGCAGCAATGATCGATATAGAAATCCTGCTGCAGGATGCCTGAATAATCCTGAAAACAGTCAAGCTCTTGCGCCTTCTCACGGATCAGCGGGTACACTTGTTGGATCTGCGTGGCGTAGGTTTCGTTGTGGCTGAACGGACGGTCGGGCAGGGTATACGGGTTTGGTTGCAAGACACAGGAAAAACGTGCCCCCCGTGAATTGACGATGGCTTCGGTTGCAGCCCAGCTGCTGACGAGGAAATCGGCGACACGCTCGGCATAGGCCGGATCATCACATTGGTTCAGATCGGCAAAGCGCTGGTTGTTATCGCCCGAGCCCAGCTTTTCACTGATCCGGCGGGCCAACCGGTAGGTCGAGGTCGATGATACCAGCCCCCAGATGCCGCTGGACTTCCCACTCAGCTTTTCCTTAATAAACCCTTCGCGCGGATGCCCGTCGGGCGAGTTCAGGCTGAGGCAGTTGTGATAGACGTCATTTACGCCATCAAAAAACACCACGCTGTCGCCGGGTTGGATGCTGTCCAGGGTGTTGAGAAGTCTGTTGAGGCTTTGGCGCGAATTATAGGCTTGTTCCCCGTAGTTGATCGCCGTTTTTCCCGTTAAATTGCTGAAATGAGATGGGATTGTATTCTTGTCGGAAACACTGTGCCCCCACATGGTGGAGCCGCCGAAGAAATGCACCTTGCGGTCTGTTGGCGGATTCGAATTGACGGTGATACGCCGCAGATTTTCATCGATATTCAGTGTCTCGCTTGAGATTTGGGGCGATTGCCATCCCACAAAAGCCTTATAGGGATAGCCCTGAAAGCTCTGAGCGTCGTTTTGGAACTGCCGGGTCTCTTCATCCTGATTGGGATTTTCAGAGGTTTTGGGGGTTTCATTTCCACTGACCATGCCACGGATCGAAAACGCGGCAAACAGGATCACTTCCAGCGCGATCAGAGTGACAATAGTCATGAAAAGAATGAAAAAACTATTTCGGATCAGTGCCATAAACAAACCCTTGGGCGGGACAAACTAACAAACCATCAACTGGCCGGGTCATACACACTTGACAGGCCGCGCATAAGGTGAGTGATCAGGAAATGGATTGCAAGCCAATCCTGAGCGCAAGAAACAGCGCTCAGGAGGGTAGATTGCCCGTACTTGCAAAGGGGTTTTCAGTGAGATTTCCCGTTCGTTGAGTCCGGGATCACTCCCACTCGATCGTTCCAGGCGGTTTCGATGTGATATCATAGGTGCAGCGATTAATACCCTTCACCTCGTTGATGATCCGCGTGGCGGTTTCGCCCAGGAACTCATGGCTGAACGGATAGTAATCCGCTGTCATGCCGTCGACTGAGGTGACCGCGCGCAGCGCGCAGGCGTAGTCATAGGTCCGGCCATCGCCCATGACGCCAACGGTGCGCACGGGAAGAATGGCAACAAAGGCCTGCCAGATATCATCGTAGAGCCCGTGTTTGCGGATCTGGTCGATGTAGATGGCGTCGGCCTCGCGCAGGATCTCCAGCTTTTCGCGAGTGATCTCACCCGGGCAGCGGATCGCCAGGCCGGGGCCGGGAAAGGGGTGGCGGCCAATAAAGCTGGCGGGCAGACCCAGTTCGCGACCCAAGGCGCGGACCTCATCCTTGAACAGCTCACGCAAGGGTTCAACCAGTTTCAGGCCCATCTTTTCAGGAAGACCGCCCACATTATGATGCGATTTGATCGTCACCGACGGGCCGCCTGAGAAGGAAACGGATTCGATCACATCCGGATACAGAGTTCCCTGCGCCAGGAATTCGGCCCCGTCGATGGTATCGGCATGTTTCTGGAACACGTCGATGAACAGCTTTCCGATGATCTTACGCTTGGTTTCCGGATCGGACTGACCGTCCAACTCGCCCAGAAACAGTTCGGATTCGTCGGCGTGGATCAACTGAATATTGTAATTGTCGCGGAACATGCCGACGACTTCTTCGGCCTCGTTCTTGCGCAGCAAACCGTGGTCGACGAACACACAGGTTAGCTGATCGCCGATGGCTTCGTGGATCAGAATCGCCGCGACTGAGCTGTCGACGCCGCCGGACAAGCCGCAGATGACCTTTTTCTCGCCAACCTGTTCACGGATCTTGCGGATCATTTCCTCGCGATAGGCCCCCATGGTCCAGTCGCCCTTGAAGCCGGCCAGTTTTACGAAATTTTCGTAGAGTTTTGCGCCCTTGGGGGTGTGATGCACTTCGGGGTGGAACTGGACCGCATAGAAATGGCGATTGGGATCGCCTGTGATCGCGAAAGGTGCGTTGGGCGATGTGCCATAGACCTCAAACCCCGGGGCGATTTCGCTGACATGGTCGCCGTGGCTCATCCAGACCTGTTCATCCCCGTCGGCAAACCAGCCGTCCAGGATGTCCAGTCGTCCATTGGGGGTGACAAAGGCGCGGCCGAATTCGGCTGTACCGTGGCCGCTTTCGACCTTGCCGCCCAGCTGATGCATCATCACCTGCTGGCCATAGCAGATGCCCAGAATTGGAACGCCATATTCGAAAATCTCTTGCGGGGCACGGGGTGATCCATCGCGCGTCACACTGTCGGGACCACCCGAGAAAATCACGGCGCGCGGGGCCATTTTGCGCACAACGTCCATCGTGACATTCTGATAAGGGTGGATTTCGCAATAGACATTCAGCTCGCGCAGGCGGCGTGCAATCAGCTGCGTCACCTGGCTGCCGAAGTCGATGATGAGAAGGCGGTCATGGGTGTTTTGGGTCATATCCGGCTATTAGGTCGCAAGCCTTGTATGTGCAAGCGCTATGACGCCATTTGATACAAAACCGGAATTTGAGCGGGCAGAGGCGCCCGATAGCGCCCGATCAGCGGCGGAGCGGAGCGTCATCCAGTTGGGACATGGCCTCAATGTCGCTTTTCCCCCCAGAGCGCCGTAATCCATATGCTTGCGGGTGCTCAATCCTGTAACACAACGGTCAATCTAAACACATCAGACGGGATTTTCTCATGGCAGAGGCAAACACCCGGCGCAGGGCGAGAGGTGGCGGTGGCGCTGCCCGCCGGGCCGAGCGTACCGCAGTTCGTATCGAAACCGCGAAGTATATCGAACGCAACATTCCGAATTTCGAGATCCTCAACGAAGAAGCGTTGGAGATCATCGAACACAACGCGGAAACCGTGCTGGAAGAGATTGGCGTTAACTTCGTGGACAATCCGGCCGCGCTGGAACGCTGGCGCGATGTAGGTGCGGATATCGATGGCGAACGTGTGCGCATCCCGCGCGGGTTGGCGCGGGAGCTGATCAAAACTGCCCCCAGCGAGTTCACCCAACACGCCCGCAACCCCGAGAAATCGGTGGCGATTGGTGGACGCAATCTGGTTCTGGCGCCGGTCTATGGCCCGCCATTTGTGCGCGATGCCCAAGGTGGCCGCCGCTATGCGACCATGGATGACTTCAACAAGTTCGTGAAGCTGGCCTATATGTCCAAGTGGCTGCACCATTCGGGGGGCACGGTGTGCGAGCCTACTGATATTCCGGTGAACAAGCGGCATCTGGATATGCTCAAGGCGCATATGACCTTGTCGGACAAGCCGTTCATGGGCTCGGTCACCGATCCCAGCCGGGCGCAGGATTCGGTTGAGATGTGCGAGATTCTGTTCGGCAAAGAGTTCGTTCAGAACAACACGGTCATGACCTCGCTGACCAACATCAACTCACCGATGACATTCGATGACGTGATGATGGGCGCGCTGGAGGTGTATGCCAAGAACAACCAGGCTTGCATCATTTCGCCGTTCATCGTGGGTGGCGCTATGGCGCCTGTTTCGGTTGCGGGTACGTTGACGCAGGTTCTGGCAGAAGTGCTGGCGGGCATCTCTTACAGCCAAATCATTCGACCCGGCGCACCAGCAATTTTCGGGGCCTTTGTGACCTCGATCGACATGAACTCGGGCGCGCCGACATTCGGCACCCCAGAAGCCGCGCATATCACCTACGGCGCAGGGCAGTTGGCTCGCCGTCTGAACCTGCCGTACCGCTCTGCCGGATCGTTCTGCGGTTCGAAACTACCGGATGCGCAGGCGGCCTATGAAACGGCGAACTCGCTGAATATGGGTTTGATGGCGGGTGTGAACTTTATGCTTCATGCGTGTGGATGGCTTGAAGGCGGTCTGGTGGCCGACTTTGAAAAGTTTGTCATGGATGCCGACCAGTTGGGTGTTTTGCATGGGCTGGCCAAAGGCGTGGCCTATGATGAAAATGCCCAAGCCATGGATGCGATCCGCGAGGTTGGTCCGGGCGGGCACTATCTGGGTTGCGCGCATACGCAGGCCAATTTCAAGGAAGCCTTCTGGAAAACCGAAATGCTGGATTACAAGCCGTTCGAGACTTGGCAGGACGAAGGGTCGCGCGATACGCGGCAGCTGGCGTCGAGCCGGGTCGAACATCTGCTGGCCAATTACCAGCAACCACAGATGGACCCGGACACAGCCGCAGCGCTTGAGGCTTACATCGCTGAGAAGAAAGCCTCGATGCCGGATGCATTTACCTGATCAGTTCAGGGTCGTGGCGCGGCTGCCCTGATACAGCTGCGCCTCACCCAACAGCGCGATCAGAAGATCCAGATGCCGCACTAATGAGTAGGCGGCATCTTCTTCTTTTCGTTGCGCGTTCATCTCTCGTTCAAGATCAATTAGCCGCATAAGGGCCGCGCCCGTACTGGGCAGCGATCCATAGCCCAAAATGCGCTGCAGATGTCTGTCCCGATTGTAATCCTGTACCCCGAGTTTTGCCGCCCGTGTCAGCAGTCGTGGGCGGCGGAGGGTCGTGATCATGGTCATCAGGTCCTGCATCTTCCGTGTTCCTTTACGCGGTTTTGATTTGGCCTGTTTGTCACACAACCTAAGCGGGTGTTGCTTGTGTCGGGCTCCCTCTGAACGATGGTTTCACGACTGTTTATCTTTTTGAATCAAATCTGGTTAGCGACCGTTGGGGTTAACGAACGAGTAACGAAAGCACCTCTAGTTAGATTTGGTTAACTCAAATTCCGCGGGCGAAAAGTGGCAGTCTGTTTTGTCGACGAGGGCAAATGAATATGGAAAATTACATGGCTTTCACCATTCCGGCTTGGGTGCCCGAAGGGGCGCAGAGATACCTTGCTCATACCGAGACCGGTCGATCGATACGAGATATCGCACGATCCGAGGGATGCCATGCATCAACTATTCTGCGACAAATCCGACGCATTGAAATGCGCCGGGATGACCCGCTTGTGGATGCCGCGCTGCAATCGCTGGCCGAAACGCATTTCTCAATCTCGGATGACCACCGGGCCGGTCAGGGGTCTGATGACGCAGAGAATTTTGATCAGGAAGCGATGCGGATCCTGCGTCGCCTGTGTGAAACCGGATCGGTTCTTGCTGTGGCCGAGGATATGGATAAGGCGGTTGTGGTTCGGGATACGGGCGATGCTGCGGCAACCCGAACGGCAGTTGTTGATTGCAAGATTGCACAGGCGCTTGCGTTGCAGGATTGGATCAGCTGCGACAATCCCGGTCGCATCTCGCGTTACCGGATCTCGGCATCAGGGCGCGCGGCGCTGAACCGTCTGGTGGCCGAGGCGGAAAACAAGGCCCGCGCCAAGAATGAATTTGGAATGGCCGAGGCTCAGATGCCGTTTCAGGCGAAAGCCGCAACAACGCAGACTAATCGGGCGCGGCGGATTCGCTATTGTGCGGCAGAAAGCCCGCTGGTCGCGCTGGCGCGTCGCCGGGATCGCGATGGCAAGCCCTTTCTGGACGAGAGCCTTGTCAGCGCCGGAGAACGCCTGCGCGAGGATTTCGAACTGGCGCAGATTGGACCTCAGGTCGCGCAGAACTGGGATCGGTTCCTGACGGGTGGTGGCCGGGGCAGTTTTGACAGTGAATCGCATGGCGGGCGCGGGTCTTCGGATGCGCGGGACCGGGTTGCGCGGGCGTTGTCGGATCTGGGGCCGGGGTTGAGCGACGTGGCGCTGCGCTGTTGCTGTTACCTTGAAGGATTGGAAACGGCAGAGAAGCGAATGGGTTGGTCTGCTCGCTCCGGCAAGATCGTTTTGCGCATCGCCTTGCAACGCTTGAAACGCCACTACGAAGATCAGACAGACCGGGATCAGATGATCGGATGATGGTCATATACAGCCCTTGCGAAATCGTCTGGTTTTGATAAGCAAAGGTTATGAGTTTTACCCTCAGACAATTGCAGTATTTTCAGGCTGTCGCCGAACAGCGAAACTTTGGTCGTGCGGCTCAGGTCTGCAATGTGTCGCAACCCGCGTTATCGGTTCAGATCAAGGCGCTGGAAGAAATTATGGGCGGTGTCCTGTTTGAAAGACAGGCCCGCGATATTCTGCTGACGCCATTGGGGCGCGATGTGCTGGAGCGCGCGCGCCTGATCCTTGGCGCTGCCGATCGGCTGGATCAGTTTGCCCGTGATCATTCAGGTGGTCACAGATCCTTGTCCATTGGTATCATCCCAACGATTGCACCTTATCTTTTGCCTGGCGTTCTGGCCGGTCTGCGTTCGGGCGATGTTTCGCTGCGGGTGCAGATACGTGAGGCCAGAACCGAGCGTCTGTTGGCCTTGCTGAGGGCGGGCGAGATTGATGCGGCTGTGCTGGCCTTGCCAGTTGGTGGTACCGAGTTCCGGGAAACACCTCTGTTTCAGGATCAGTTCCTCTTGGCAGGCAGTGCTGCACGTCTCGAAAAGGTATCGGCCAGCCCGGATATGCTGCGCCCGCTTGATCTGCAATCGGCCCAATTGATGCTGCTGGAAGACGGGCATTGCCTGACCGATCAGGCGCTTGAGGTCTGTGGCCAGGACCGGGGCAGCGGGCAGATTAATATGGGGGCTTCATCCCTGGCGACGTTGTCGCGGTTGGTGGCCGAGGGGTTTGGCTTGACCCTTATGCCTGAACTTGCGGCCCGTGCGGAATCCGAAGCCGTTCCGGGCCTGCGACTGTTGCGGTTCGGCAGCCCTCAGCCTGCACGCACCGTGGGGCTGATCCATCGTGCATCAAGTGGCAAGGCCGATTGGGCCGAAAGGCTGGAACAGGTGATCCGCGATGTGGGTGAACAGATCGTGACGGCCACCCGAACATAAAAGGCCCGCCAAGGGGCGGGCCAGATTGTCATTGATGGGGTTGGCTTAGGCCAGCTCGGGCTCTGCCGCTTGTTCCAGATGTTTCATCAGGTTCTCGGGCGAGGAAACGCCATACGGATCTTCGGGGCAATTATCCATCAGGCCGGGTTCTTCGAACCAGGCTTCGACCACACCGTCACTGATGATGGCCGCATAGCGCCAGGACCGCATGCCAAAGCCAAGATTGTCTTTGTCGACCAGCATGCCCATCTTGCGGGTGAATTCGCCGGACCCGTCCGGGATGACCGTGACGTTTTCCAGCCCCTGATCCTGCGCCCATTTGTTCATCACAAAGCTGTCGTTGACCGACATGCAGTAGATGGCATCGACGCCCTTGGCGATGAAATCGCCGTAGCCCTTCTCGAAACCTGGCAGCTGGTAGGTCGAGCAGGTCGGCGTGAACGCACCGGGCAGCGAGAACAGGATAACCCGCTTGCCAGCGAAGTAATCCCCTGTGGTGACATCCTGCCAGCGATAGGGGTTGGGGCCTTCGATGGCCTCATCCCGGACGCGGGTGTGAAAAGTGACATCAGGCAATTTTGCGCCGGATTTCATGCTGGATCTCCTGTGATTCAAATTGAATTGGCCCGGGATTAAAACAGTTGCCCCGAGCCTTCAATCACAGAAATGCTGCGCTTGCGAATTGTCGCTAACTCCTTCCCTAAAAAGCGAATACTTAGCTCAAATCTGCGTTTACTTTCACCGTATTCTGCGTTTGCGCAATGCACATGCATAGCGGCTATGCAGCGCTGGCGTAACCGGCTTCACTGCACTATGCTAAAGGTACACAAAGTTGACCCAATGCTAGGAAAGCGGCCCGTGCGAGATCTGAAGATTCCAGAACAACGTCACCCGGAAAAAGCCCACCGTCCGGATAACGCGCAGCCGAAAAAACCCAAATGGATTCGTGTGAAGGCGCCCGGTGGTAAAGGCTATGCTGAAACCCATCGGATCATGCGCGAAAATAATCTGGTCACCGTCTGCGAAGAGGCTGGATGCCCCAATGTGGGCGAATGCTGGTCTCAGGGCCACGCCACCATGATGATCATGGGTGAGATTTGTACCCGGGGCTGCACCTTCTGCAACATCGCCACCGGCCGTCCCGACGCGCTGGACGTGTTCGAACCGGGCCGTGTGGCGCATGCGGTTGAGAAATTGGGTCTGAACCACGTGGTGATCACCTCTGTGGATCGGGATGATCTGAAGGATGGCGGTGCCGATCATTTCGCACAGACCATTCGCGCGGTGCGTCATCGCTCGCCCAAGACGACCATCGAAATTCTGACGCCGGACTTCCTGAAATGTGATCCGGAAGTTCTGGAGACTGTGGTGGAATCGAAACCGGATGTGTTCAACCACAATCTGGAAACCGTTCCGGGTCTCTATCCCGAGGTACGCCCCGGTGCGCGGTATTTCCATTCTCTGCGTCTGTTGCAGCGGGTCAAAGAACTGGACCCGTCGATTTTTACCAAATCCGGCATCATGGTTGGGTTAGGCGAAGATAAGCAACAGGTTGCCCAGGTTATGGATGACATGCGCGCAGCCGATATCGATTTCCTGACCATTGGGCAGTATCTACAGCCGACGCCTAAACATCACGCGGTGGATCGTTTCGTAACACCCGAAGAGTTCGCATCCTATGAAAAGGCGGCCTATGGCAAGGGATTCCTGATGGTTTCGGCTACACCGCTGACTCGGTCTTCCTACCATGCCGGTGATGATTTCGCCCGCCTGCGCGCCGCCCGGCAAGAGAAGCTGGGGCAGGCGTGACGCCTGAAGATTTGGCGCGGCTGACGCGGCTGCGCCACGAACTACACCAACAGCCCGAATTGTCCGGACAGGAACAGGCCACGGCCGCGCGGATGGTAGATGAGCTACGGCATGCGGGCGCGGACACGGTGCTAACGGGGCTCGGGGGACATGGCGTTGCCGCTGTCTTCGATGGCGACCAGACAGGTCCTTGCGTTGCGATCCGGTGTGAGTTGGATGGGTTGCCGATACAGGAGTTTTCGGATCTGCCATATCGTTCGCAAGTGCCGGGTAACGGGCACCTCTGTGGCCATGACGGGCATATGATAATGGTCCTGGGCGTAGCGTTGGCCTTGCAACAGAAACGCCCACTGCGCGGACGTGTTGTCCTGATTTTTCAACCCGCGGAAGAAACAGGGCAGGGTGCCGAAGCCTTTCGCGCTGATCCGCGTTTTGCAAAAATCGCACCTGACTATGTGTTTTCGTTGCACAATTTGCCTGGGCTTGCGTTGGGTGCTGTCCAGCTGTGCAAAGGGCCCGCCAATTGCGCCTCGCGTGGGATGCGAATTGGGTTGACGGGCAAAACCTCGCATGCCGCAGCGCCTCAGGATGGGGTGTCCCCGGCAGGTGCGGTATCGGCCCTGATTCCCAAGCTCACGGGTCTTGGTACGGGTGGCGACCTGAGCACGGGCTACGCGCTCACGACCATCACCCATGCGCGTTTGGGAGAGCAAACCTTTGGCGTTGCCCCCGGGCAAGCCGAATTGTGGGTGACGTTGCGCACGGTATCTGATCAACGCATGGGTAAACTGGTATCAGACGCCGAAGCGCTGGTGCAAAAGATCGCGCGTTCCGAAGGGCTTAGCACCTCGATCACTTACGAAGATGTCTTTGAGGCTTGCACCAATCACGCGGAAGCCGTCGATGCTTTATCCCATGCATGCGCGGCACAAAACGTTACCTGTGACTTGACCGACCAACCGCAACGATTTTCCGAAGATTTCGGACAGTTTGGCAAAGGTGCGAAAACGGCGATGTTCTGGCTTGGGGCGGGGCGCGATCACCCGCAACTCCACAATCCAGACTACGATTTCCCGGATGCCTTGATTCCGGTCGGAACAGGTATCTTCCTGAATGCGATCCGTCAGATTCTGGGCTGAACCCGCAACTTACTCGCCTTCGGTAAACCGAACCTTGCCGATAAACGGCAAGTTTCGATTGCGCTGAGCGTAATCGATCCCGTAGCCCACGACGAATTCATCCGGAATTTCAAAGCCAATCCAGTCTGACCGGAAATCCACTTCGCGGCGACTGGGTTTGTCGAGCAACGCAATGGACTTCAATCGAGAGGGCTTGCGGCTTTGAAGCAACTTGGTGACATGGTTCAGTGTGTGGCCCGTATCGACGATATCTTCGACCACCAGCACATCGCGCCCTTCAATTGCGCCGCGCAAGTCTTTGAGAATGCGTACTTCCCGACTGCTCTCCATCGAGTCACCGTAGGAAGAGGCCTCAAGGAAATCCACCTCGATCGGCAGGTCCAGCTCGCGCACCAGATCGGCGATGAACACGAAACTACCGCGCAACAGGCCAACCACAACCAGCTTGTCAGTATCGCCAAATTCGTCAGAGATTTCCCGACATAGCTCTTCGATCCGCGCCGCGATGGCCTTGGCCGAGATCATCTCATCTATCACATATGCGCGGTCACTCATCGCTGCCCCCTTGATCTTTGGCGCGCAACATACGACATGACGCGCCAATGTCACCTTTTAATGCCTGAATGCCATGCCAATTCACTCGGAAACGCGCCACCTGCCATACACCGCGCAACAGATGTATGATCTGGTCGCGGATGTGGCCCAGTATCCGCAGTTTCTGCCCTGGTGCGCAGCAGCCCGTATTCGCAAAACCTATGCTATGGGTGAGGCCGAGGTGATGGAGGCCGATCTGGTCATCTCGTTCAAAGTGTTCCGCGAACGGTTTGGCAGCCGGGTGACTCTGTATCCGGACCAAAAGAAGATAGATACCGAATATCTGGATGGCCCGTTCAAATACATGAAATCCGATTGGCAGTTCGAGGACGCGCCCGAAGGTGGGTGCAATATCTCATTCCACGTGGATTTCGAGTTCAAGAACGCCATCCTGCAAGGCATCATCGGCGTTGTTTTTAACGAAGCCATGCAGCGCATCGTGCGCGCCTTCGAAGCGCGCGCCGCCGCGCTTTACAGCTAAGGCTTTACCCGCGCTTGGCGCGCGCTAGACTGCGCCTTATGTCAGATTTTACCTCAACACTGGCTGCATTTGCCGCAGGCCCGATCACGACCACCGCGCAGGCGCGGATCGTCACATCGCTTTCTGTTCTGGACTGGGTCGCCGTTGGTCGGGCTGGTATTAACGAGCCCGTTGCGACGATCGTCCGGGACATGGCTATGGACGAGGCGGGTGCAGTGCAGGCGCATCTGTTCGGTGGCGGCGGCGCCCCCTTGCGTACTGCGGCTTTGGTCAATGGTACGGTGTCCCATGCGCTGGATTATGACGACACCCATTTTGCCCATATCGGCCATCCGTCTGTGGCGGTCCTGCCTGCAGCGTTGGCCGCGTCTGAGTGGGATGATCGTATCCTGGTCGATCTTCTCGAAGCAGCCCTAGTTGGGATGGAAACGTCAATTCGTATTGGGCTGTGGTTGGGCCGTGGTCACTATCAGACCGGGTTTCATCAAACGGCCACAGCTGGGGCTTTCGGGGCCGCGGTTGCGGTTGGCCGTATTCTGGGGTTCAGCGTCGATCAGATGCGGCAAGTACTGGGCCTGACGGCGACCCGCGCGGCGGGCCTTAAGGCGCAATTCGGGACAATGGGCAAACCCTATAATGCAGGGATGGCCTCTGCCTCGGGTGTCGAGGCTGCGCTTCTGATCCACAAGGGGTTTGTGCCGAGCGCGGATGCATTGGACGGCCCGTTAGGCTTTGGCGCGACCCATCACGGGGCTGCCGACGCCGCCGCAGCTCTGGACGGGCTCGGAGATGAGTGGGTGTTCGAATCGGTCAGCCACAAGTTTCACGCCTGTTGTCATGGACTGCACGCGGCGCTTGAGGCGGCACGCAATCTGGATATTGCCGAACCGGAAGTAGCCGAGATCAAGGTCAAAACGCATCCGCGTTGGATGAGCGTCTGTAACCAGATGTCGCCGACCACAGGGCTGGAAGCCAAGTTTTCTTACCGTGCCGTGATCGCCATGCAGGCGCTTGGCTATGACACCGCGCTGCCCGGAAGCTACTCTCAGAAAGTCTGCGCTGACCCGCGTGTCAAATCGCTGCAGGACCGTATCGTGGTCGAAGCAGATGAGGCCTTGTCCGAGACGCAAACCCGGCTGACCCTGCTGCGCCGTGATGGGGCGCGGCTTGAGGCAACGCATGACCTGATGACCCCGATATCTCTGCCGGATCGCGAGGACCGGGTGCGCGCCAAAGCGTCCAAGCTGATCGGCGCGGATGAGGCGGACGCGATCTGGTCGATGCTGCGCACCGGAGGCCGCGCCCGCGATCTGGCTGCAAAACTGGCGGGTTAAACCACGCGCCAGTGCAACGGGAAGCCGGGATCGAACACCGTAACTGGGCCGTCTTCAGTTTCGATCTTTTCGGGATAGTCTACCGGGTCGCCTTTGGCCATTGTGATGGTGCCTTCGTTCACCGGCAGGCCATAGAAGGCGGGTCCGTTCAGCGAGACAAACCCTTCCAACTTGTCCATGGCCCCTTCACGGTCGAACATTTCAGCCACCAGTGACATTGTGTTGGTCGCGGTGAAACACCCGGCACAACCACAGGCCATTTCTTTGTTGTCGTCCGTATGCGGCGCACTGTCGGTGCCCAGGAAATACCGCGGATCACCAGAGGTCGCGGCTTTAAGCAGCTCAAGCCGGTGCTCCTCACGTTTGGCAACCGGAAGGCAGTAGTAGTGCGGTTTGATCCCGCCCACCAGAATGTGATTGCGGTTGATGATCAGGTGATGCGCCGTAATCGTAGCGCCCAGATCAGTGTCATTGGCTTTGACATATTGAACGCCGTCGCGAGTTGTGATGTGCTCCATCACCACGCGCAAGCCCGGCGTGGCCTTGCGGATCGGGTCCAGCACACGGTCGATGAACACCGCCTCACGGTCAAAGATGTCGATCTCGGCGTCTGTGACCTCACCATGGACGCATAGGGGCAGACCTATTTCGGCCATTTTCTCGAGCACAGGGCGAACCTTGTCGAAATCTCGCACGCCCGAGGCCGAGTTGGTCGTTGCGCCCGCCGGGTAGAGTTTAACAGCCTTGACCAACCCGCTGGCATGGGTCGCGGCCAGATCGTCCGGGTCCGTATCTTCGGTCAGATACAGGGTCATCAGCGGCTCGAAACTCATGCTGTCGGGCAGCGCGGCCATAATGCGATCCCGATAGGCGGCAGCCAGCGCGCCCGTAACAACCGGGGGCACCAAGTTGGGCATAATGATCGCACGCTCAAAATGGCGCGCGGTTTCGGGCAGGACGGCTTTCAGCATCGCGCCATCGCGCAGATGCAAATGCCAGTCGTCGGGGCGGCGGATCGTGATGCTCTCGGTCATGACGCTCGGCTAACATAGCGTGGGCCGCTGTGAAAGAGGCTGGAATGCGACTAAGGGACCATATCGGGCCGGGTTGACGACCGGCGCCGAGCGTGACCTTTTGGTCGAACGGAGGGATGCCATGTCAAAGATGCAATCGATTGATGCGGTTCAGACCATGTTGGGAGAGCAGGGTTATGTCTGCGGACGTGCTTTGGCGACTGTGGTGTTCTTATCGCTAAAACTGGGACGCCCCCTGTTTCTGGAAGGCGAAGCCGGGGTTGGCAAGACCGAGATTGCCAAGGCGCTGGCCGCCGGATTGAACCGCCGCCTGATCCGTCTGCAGTGTTACGAGGGGCTGGATGCGTCCTCGGCTGTCTATGAATGGAACTTCCCGGCGCAGATGGTTGCGATCCGCACGGCCGAGGCTGCCGGGGGTGCAGATCGAAACGCGCTGCAAACCGAACTGTTCTCAGATGAGTATCTGATCGAACGGCCCCTTCTTCAAGCCATGCGCCCCGATGAATACGGCGCGCCGGTTTTGCTGATCGACGAGTTGGATCGCACCGACGAGCCGTTCGAGGCTTTCCTTCTCGAAGCACTCAGCGATTTTCAGGTCACGATTCCCGAACTCGGCACTGTCAAGGCTCCCGAACCACCCATCGTCATCGTGACTTCGAACCGCACCCGAGAAGTGCATGACGCCTTGAAGCGCCGATGCCTGTATCACTGGGTCGACTACCCTGATTTCAATCGTGAGATTGAAATTCTACACACCCGCGCGCCCGAAGCCGCTGAGGCCCTTAGCCGCGAGGTTGTGGCCTTTGTTCAGCGTCTGCGCACCGAAGACCTGTTCAAGAAACCCGGCGTGGCCGAGACGATCGACTGGGCCAAATGCCTGTTGGCTCTGGACGTCATCAACCTCAGCCCCGAGGTGATCGGCGACACGCTGGGCGCGATCTTGAAGTATCAGGACGACATACAGAAACTGCAGGGATCCGAGGCGAAACGCATTCTGGATGAAGCCAAAGCAGATCTCGAACCCGCCTGATGCTTCTTCTGTTCAAAAATACCTCGGGGGTTTGGGGGCAGAGCCCCCATCAACGGTAATGGCTGAACAACTCCCGCTCGATATCCCCGAAGACCCGAAGCTGGCGCAAAACATCACGCATTTTGCGCGGGCCTTGCGCAAAGCGGGGTTGCCGATCGGGACCGGGCGGGTGGTGGATGCGATCCGCGCCGTGCAGGCTGCCGGTTTTACCCAAAGGCAGGATTTCTACTGGACCCTGCACGCCTGCTTTGTGAACCGGCCCGAACATCGCACCGTTTTTGCGCAGGTCTTTCGCCTCTACTGGCGCGACCCGCGATATCTGGAGCATATGATGTCCATGATGCTGCCTGCCATTCGCGGAGTGCAGGAAGAACGCAAAGCGGACGCGGCCGAAAAACGGGCGGCAGAGGCGTTGCTGGATGGGGTTGAGCGCGACCAGCCTGAAAGCGCCAGCGATGAAGGGGAAACCGAGCTCGACATTGATGCGTCACAAACCGCGTCCTCCGAAGAACGCCTGCGCAGCCTGGATTTTGAACAGATGAGCACTGCCGAGACTGCCCAGGCCAAACGCCTTCTGTCGCGTCTTAGCCTTCCGGTCAAACCGATTGCAAGCCGTCGAGGGCAAGCCAGCCTCTTGGGTCATCGCATAGATCGCGCCAGAACCTTGCGTGCAGCCATGCGACAGGGGGGTGAGCTGCGAGATATTGCACACCAGAAACCCAAGCCTCGCTGGCCCAATCTGGTTGTGCTTTGCGACATTTCCGGGTCAATGAGCCAGTACTCCCGCCTGATCCTGCACTTCCTGCACACGGTTTCGAATGCCAAAGGGGCTGGTTGGGCCAAGGTGCATGCCTTTACCTTTGGTACGCGGCTCACCAATATCACCCGGCATCTGCAGCAACGTGACGTGGATGCCGCCCTGGCCGCGGCGGGGGGCGAGGCGCAGGATTGGGAAGGCGGCACACGGATCGGAGAGTGCCTGCACGCGTTCAACCGCGACTGGTCGCGCCGGGTGATGGGGCAGGGTGCAGTAGTTCTGCTGATCTCGGACGGGCTGGATCGGGGTGACGCAGAAGCGTTGGCAAAAGAAACCGAACGGTTGCACCTGTCTGCGCGCCGCCTGATCTGGCTCAATCCACTGCTGCGCTGGGATGGGTTTGCGCCCAAGGCGCAGGGCGTGGCCGCGATGTTGCCTCATGTTGATAGTTTTCGCGCCGGGCATTCGATTGCGTCGCTGGAAGATCTGGCCAAAGTCATCTCGGACCCCGATGATGGGGGTGAGAAAGCGCGGCTTATGTCCGCGCTTTCAGGTTAGGGTCTAGCCGAGTTGTTTCGCGTTGCACTCTCGCGCCATTTCCATGGCCTTGTACGTGCCTGTCAGATCGACGGTGAAGGCGAATTCCTTTTCAGGAAACACGATCATCACCTGCTTCTTCGCGATGTCTTCGGCGAACTGAGGGTCATCAGACAGGACATACCCGCCGGAATAGCCCTTGGTGATATTGCCCTTCATGCCCGTGGCTTCGCCCAGATACAGGTTGTCGCCCAGAAGGATTGCCACGGCTTCTTTCTCGCCGCGTTTGATGTTTGTCTTGGCCTTGGTGAACACACCAACATAGCCAACGCCGCGATCTTCGGTCAGTCCCATCTGGACCACATTTTCAGCGTCATCAATGGCTTCGATCAGGCAGGATTTGCGCTCATTATCGATGAAGACTTTCCAGCCCTCGACCTCACCATAGCGTTCATATGTATCCGCAGAGGCTGTGGTTGCAGCCAACATGCCGATTGCGGCGCCGAGTGTAAGAATGCGTTTCAATTCTGTGTCTCCGTTCTGAAATTTTGGGGGTCTGCCGGATTTGATTCCAAGCATGATGACAGATTAGAAGCCGGGCGGGATAGGATCAATCTGATATCACAGCAACCCGCCTACGCTTTTCTTTGTATCATGGCTCACTATGTTGAACCGATACACCGCAGGAGGCTCTGATGCAGAGATTCGACAACAGCCCTGAAACAGCTCTGGACTGGTATCGCAGCGGGCGCGGTGCGGCCCTTGCAACTGTCGTTGAAACCTGGGGCAGTGCGCCGCGTCGCATAGGAGCGCAGTTGGTCATCGGTGGCGATGGCCGGATCGAAGGCTCTGTCTCGGGTGGCTGCGTCGAAGGCGCTGTGATTGTCGAGGCATTGGAAGCTATCGACGAGGGTGAGGCACGCCTATTGGAATTTGGTGTCAGCGACGAGGACGCCTTTGCCGTCGGTCTCGCTTGCGGCGGCACCATCAGGGTTCTGGTCGAGCCGGTGGGCGAGGTTTTGCCCGAACCCATGCTGGCCGAACTGGTCTCCGCACGGGCAGCGCGCGAGCCCTTGGCCTATGAGGTCAATATCGACAGCGGCCACCGGTCCCTGCGGCGCAACAAATATCCCGACCGTTTGCGCATGGACCGGTCGGGTTTCGAAGAAGATGGCAAAACCTTTGTTGCCGTCCACAATCCGCCGCTTCGGCTGATCGTCGTCGGCGCGGTTCACATCGCGCAGGCGCTTGTGCCGATGGCTCGGATCGCCGGATATGATCCCGCAATTGTCGACCCGCGTGAGGCTTTCGCATCTGACGCCCGCTTTCCTGGCGAGACTATTCTCACGGATTGGCCGGATGAGGCCGTTGCCAAGCTGGGATTGGATACGCGTACCGCCGTCGTGTTGCTGACCCATGACCCGAAGCTGGATGACCCGGCACTGCAAGCCGCGCTTGAGGCGAATGTGTTCTATATCGGCGCGCTGGGTTCGACCCGGACCCATGCGAAACGGGTCGCGCGGATGCAAGCCGCCGGGTTCACCGACGCACAGATCGCTCTGATCCATGGCCCTATCGGTCTGGATATCGGGGCGTCTGATCCATCAGAGATTGCAGTGGCCATTCTGGCCCAGATGACGGCTGTTCTGCGGGGCAGGGCATGAAGTTTGGCCCAATGCCCGTTGATCAGGCTAAAGGAGCGATTCTTGCGCATTCAGTATCAGCGAACGGGCGCAAACTGCGCAAGGGATTGACCCTATCAGCTGATCACATTGCGGAACTGACCCAAGCCGGGTTGATCGAAGTCACCGTCGCGCGACTGGATCCCGACGATTGCCATGAGGACGAGGCGGCTGGTCTTTTGGCGCACGCTTTGGTCCCAGATGCAGAAGCCGCCAATCTGCGGATCACCGAAGCATTTACCGGGCGTGTGAACCTTTTGGCTGATGGTCCGGGCATCGTGATCCTAGATGTCGAAGCGCTGGAACAATTCAATCGGGTCAACCCGATGATCACCGTCGCCACTGTGCCTCAGCACCAGCAGATGAGCGATGGGGGTATGGTCGCGACGATCAAGATCATCTCCTATGCGGTTCCCGAGGCTGACGTTCGATACGCTGCAAGCTTTGCGCAAGGCGCAGTTCGGCTGATTGCACCGGTCCACCGAACCGCAGGCCTGATCGTGACCGATATTCCCGGCGGTCCGCCCAATGAGAAAGGCATTGCAGCCATAAAAGGCCGCGTCGAGTTGTTGGGAATGGAGCTGAGCGATGTGCAGATCGTCCCCCATGATACCGGTCGGATTGCTACGGCAATTTCCCAGATGCAAAGTGATCTGCTGATGATCCTGACCGCCTCGGCTACATCGGATGTGGATGATGTGGCGCCATCAGCTATTCGTGAGGCCGGAGGGGTGGTGGATCGGTTCGGTATGCCGGTCGATCCGGGAAACCTGTTGTTTCTGGGGGCTTTGGGCGAACGCCCGGTGATCGGGCTGCCGGGCTGTGCGCGGTCTCCGGCGCTGAACGGTGCCGATTGGGTGTTGTCCCGTGTGGCCTGCGGTATCGAAACCACCGGCGCCGACATCGCTGCCATGGGGGTGGGGGGATTGCTCAAGGAAATCCCGACGCGGCCGCAACCCCGTGCGCAGCGTAAACTGTGATGCTTTGGTGTTTTGATCGCTTGCCCTGCCGCACTAAACCGTGACTGTTGGGCGAGAGGGGATGCGTTAAACGCGACAAGTTTTTTGTTCTCAAACAGTATTTCCCGTGCTTAACTTGTTCATAGGGAGAACAATCAAACCGGGAGGAACTCATGACACAGGTCTCGATGACCGTGAACGGTACTGCTGTGATCGGGGAGGTTGAGGGTCGGACGTTGTTGTCTGGTTTTCTGCGCGAT